>CAKUGQ010000001.1 GCA_934654755.1 uncultured Oscillospiraceae bacterium
AAAACCCCACCGGGCACACCTATGTGAACGGCGTGTGCTCCGTCTGCGGCGCGAGAGAGCCGTCCAACGGCGGCAACAATGGCGGGAATACCAACCCGACGCCCGCGCCTACGCCCACGGAGACTGCGGAACCAATCGAACCGTCTAGCGAACCGGAGCAGACTGAGGAAGAAAAGCTGATTGCAACGGTCAATGCGGCTCTTGTGAATTATGCATCGAACAATGGCACCCCCAAGACGATGCACGATGCAATGACGGCTATTGGAAGCTATAAAACTGATGTACAGACCTACGGCCTCCTGTGGGATAGCTTCAAGAATGAGTTCTGCACGGAAGATGAGGTTACTGCAAGACTTAAGGATACGACGAGAAAGAAGTACGAGTTCTGGGAGATTACTTCACAGTATATCAGCAGTAAATATAGTCATTATTTGGCAGATGATTATAAGGGTGTAACCGAAATAAAGGGCTCAACTTCAAATTCGACAAGCGGAATATACACCGGACTTGATGTTGGCAATAATACGAGCATTACGGGCATTACTGTAATGGTTAACAGTGGCGCAATTGTTGTTCGTACTAACGGTGGCACTTTGACCGTTAAGAAGGGTACCGTAACTCACTATGGCGTGGCCGATACGGTTGTAGTTGGTTACAACAAATGCACAGCCACTTACATTGAAAACGGAACAGTAACCGGTTTGCTGAAAGTTGCAACGGCAAGAAGCGTTACAGTAATCATCAATACTACAAAGAAGGCGGCCAGAGCCATTGTTTCCACGGCTTCTTCTGGTACTATTACGATTACCGGCAACGACAAGACGCCGATATGTTATACTACCAATAACAAGCCCACCGTCTCGAAGGCCGGTAACGGAAATGAAATTGGTAAAGTGTGTTCTGCGGCTGCGCTCGAGAAATTCGAGGGCTTCGGCACGGCTACTCATCCGTTTGTAGTCAAAACTGCGGCCGACTGGAGCAACGTTAACACGTGTAAATCGGAGTCACTGGCACTGTATTTTAAACTCGGAGGAAACTTTACTGTTGAGACTTTGTTGACAACTATTGGCGGAAATGCACCAGTGGTACTTGACCTGAACGGTCACACGATTACTCTCAGGGGCGACGCAACGATTCAGGTCGGATCAAAGGGTCTGACAATCAAGGATTCTGCCGGTAACGGCGGTATTACAAAGTCTGAGACGGGCGGGACGAGAGGCCTGTTTGCTTCTTCCAACGCTAGCGCGAAGGTCACAATTGAGAGCGGCACGTTTAACGGCAACTACCTTGTGGGCAGGAATGCGAGCGATGAAGCTGCTATAGCAATCACCGTCAAGGGCGGCACGTTTAAACTTAGTGACGGCTTTATGACCGCTGATCTTAAGAAGGCAACCCTCTCCATTCAGGGCGGTACGTTTAACCTTAACCCGAAGGATTACTTAGCTACGGGCTACACAGCCAACGAGTCCAACGGTATTTGGACAGTGACTCTTAACTAACCTCATTTCTCTCCAACGAGTCCCTGAAACTACGCGGGGCGGCATTGCCGCCCCGCGCTTTTTTCGCCGCCCCGCGGCGGAAGGGCTTCTCCCGTGTCATTGCGAGGAGGGCGCAGCCCGACGTGGCAATCTAATGTGGGATTTGACAGGAGATTGCCACAACCCCTGCGGGGCCTCGCAATGACAATGGGGGCAAGAGATTGCCACGACTTGCTGACGCAAGTCTCGCAATGACAATGGGGGCAGGAGATTGCCACGGCCACTGGCGTGGCCTCGCAATGACATATCGGTAGGCTGGCACAGCTACCGGCGTGGTCTCGCAATGACAGAAAAAAGCCTCCCCTTTACAGGGGAGGCTTTGGGTTCCGTCCTGCATGGGGAAGGCTCAGGCGGGGAAGGTTGCCGTGATGCGGAACGTGTTTCCGTCGGGCATTGTCGCCTGAATTTTTCCGCCCTGCGCCGTAACGATCGCCTTTGCCACGGAAAGGCCAATGCCGTAGCCGCCCGTGCCGGAGTTCCGCGAGGCATCCGCGCGGTAGAAACGGTCAAACAGATGCGGGAGTGTCTCCCGCTCCAACGGCCGGAGCGTCGGGTTTTCCACGCAGAGGGATGTGTTCTTTCCGCTCCGCGCGAGCGTCAGCGTAACGGTGCTGCCGTCGGGGGCATACTTCAGCGCGTTGTCCAGCAGCAGGGCCACGAGCTTTGCCAGTGAGGCGCTGTCGCCGTGGAGCGTGAGCATGGGCGTGATATTGCATACGAGCGTCTGTCCGTGCGCTCTGGCCGGGGCACGGAAGTCCGCCGCCGCTTCCGAAACGACCTCCGACAGCGGAAAATCGACCTTTGGCAGCTCGGCGCTCTCCTCCATTCGTGAGAGCGTCACCAGATCGTTTGTCAGCGCCGTCAGGCGCTCCGCCTGCGTGCGAATGTCGTGCAGACTTTCGTTTTCCCCGAGCTCCATCTCCAGAAGGTCCGTGTTTGCACGGATGATCGTCAGCGGCGTCTTTATCTCGTGCCCGGCGTCGGTGATGAAACGCTTCTGTTTTTCGTAGCTTTCGGCGATGGGCTGCACGATTCGTCCGGCCAGCAGGGCAAACAGCAGCGATACGACCGCAAACCCTGCCAGCGCAATGCCGACGCTTGCCGTAAAGAAGCTCCGGAAGGCGTCCAGCCTGCGGCTGCAATCCAGAAAGACGATCCGCGTCCCCTCCGGTTCTGCGCTGCGGATATAACGGTAGACGCCAAGAAAGCCGGTTTCTTTGCCGTCAGCGTCGGCCGTCTGCGCATATTCGACGGCGGTCTGTTCGTCTACGGCGGCAATTCGTTTCGTATCGGTGTAGAGCGCGTTGCCGTCTGCGTCCAGAAGAACGGAGAAATAACGCGATTCATAGGGCGCCTCCGGCGACAGCCCCGGAAGCGGCTGAGGCTTGTTCTGACCATCCGGTTCGGTGGGCTGCTCTCCCGACGGCAGATCGTTCGGACGATCGTCGCGCGGAAAATCTCCCTTGTTACGCGAAAGAATGGAGAGAATGCCGTCCGCCTCCTTGAGAACGCTGCAATAGTTGATAATATTCATTCCGGTCACAAGTACGGCCAGCAGCGCAAACAGCGCGGCGACGGCAAGCACGATGAAGCGCCTGCGCAGTTTTTTTATCATGTCAGCTCCTCCAGAGAATACCCCGCGTTGCGCAGCGAACGAATTTGCACGTCCGCGCCCAGCGCGGTCAGCTTTTTGCGCAGATAGGAGGCGTAGACCGCGACAATGTTCATTTCCGCTTCGCTGTCGTAGCCCCAGATCTTTTCCATGAAGCGTTCGGCGGAAATGATGTGGTGCGGATTGGACATCAGCAGCTCCATCATCTGATACTCCTTATTGGCCAGTCGGAAACGGCCGGAGGGAGAGCTCAGCTCGAAAGTTGCGCGATCAAGCGTCAGATTGCCGAAGCTCAGGTGTGAGTCCGCCGCGGTGCGGCTGCGTGTAATGGCGCGCAGGGCGGCGAGCAGCTCCTTCGCGTCGAAGGGCTTGGTGAGATAGTAATCCGCGCCGGAATCCAGCCCCGTGACTTTATCGTCCACCTCACTGCGCGCCGTGAGGATCAGTACGGGAATGGCGCTGCCGGCTGCACGGATCGTTCGCAGGACGGTGAAGCCGTCGGCCTTGGGCATCATGACGTCCAGGATGGCGGCGTCATAGCCGCCGTTTTGCAGATAATCGATTGCGTCTGCGCCGTCATACACGGCGTCGGCCGAAAAGTTGCTTTTTTCCAGAATCCTGACGATGGCGCGAGCCAGTGGCCGTTCGTCTTCGGCGACAAGAATGCGCATGAAAACCGACTCCTTTCGGGTAGCGTTCCGATTGATTTATTATACAGTATCGCGCACGCGATTGCAATTCCTGTATAATACGCAGGGATTAATTGAGTATTAAAAATCAAAAAAAGACGAGTTTTGCGTGCCGCAAGTATTTTTTTCTGCCTTTAATGTCCATTTAATCCGGATGCATTATGCTATGGGCACAAGGAGGCGACAGATATGGTGATTCAAACCGTTTTCCGAAGATATGAGCTGAAATATCTGCTCACGGACGCGCAGAAGATGCGCATCCTGCGTGCGATGCAGGGACATATGGCGCTTGACGAGTATGGACGCTCGGGTATCCGCAATCTCTACTATGATACCGACAGTTTTCGTCTGGCGCGCCGCTCCATTGAAAGCCCAAGCTACAAGGAAAAGCTGCGTGTCCGCAGCTACGGCCGCGCGGCAATGGACGGGCAGGTGTTCGTCGAGTTGAAAAAGAAATATGAGGGCGTTGTCTGCAAGCGCCGTCTGGCGCTGCCTCAGGAGCAGGCGCTGGCGTGGCTGCGCAGTGAAATACCCGCTCCGCAGGGACAGATCGCCTCGGAGATCGGATATTTCCGTGATTTCTATGCACCCGTGAAGCCGGTCGTGTTCCTGTCCTATTCCAGAGAGGCATTTTACGCAACGGACGGCAGTGCGTTCCGCGTGACCTTTGACGATGAGATCCTCTGCCGCCGCGACGGATTGACGCTCGATACCGGGACAGGCGGCGTCCCTCTTTTACCGCAGGGGACCGTGCTCATGGAGCTGAAATGCCCCGGCGCGATCCCGCTGTGGATGACGCAGGTACTCAGCGCACAGCACATTTACCGGACACCGTTTTCCAAATACGGCGAGGCCTACCGCCGCATGATCTTCTCTCAAAGAAAGGGGCTTGAACAGTATGCTTGATTCCGTTTTTACCGGCCTGTTTGACACACAGAGCGCCTCCGGTGTGGAGGTAGGACAGTTCCTCCTGTGCCTCGGAGCGGCGCTGGTGCTCGGCCTGGCCGTCGCACTGTGCTATATGTTCCGCACACGTTACAGCAGGAGCTTTGTCGCGACACTGGCCATGCTTCCGGCCGTGGTATGTGTGGTGATTCTGATGGTCAACGGAAACATTGGCGCAGGCGTCGCCGTGGCGGGAGCCTTCAGCCTGGTGCGCTTCCGCTCTGCGCCCGGAACGGCCAAGGAGATCGGCACGATCTTCCTTGCAATGGGCGCGGGACTGATGTGCGGCATGGGCTATCTGGGCTATGCGGCGCTGTTTACGGCGATTATGTGCGGCGTGCTGCTGCTCTATACCGCGCTGAATTTCGGCGCGGGGAAGCGTACGCCCGCCGAGCGCCGCCTGAGTGTGACCATTCCGGAGGATCTGGACTATACGGGTGTATTTGACGATATTTTCCGCGACTACACCACCGGCCATGAGCTGGTGCAGGTCAAGACCAGCAACATGGGCAGTATGTTCCGCCTGACATACAACATCGTACTGCGTGATGCGTCGCGTGAAAAGGAAATGATCGATCAGCTCCGCTGCCGAAACGGAAACCTGGAGATTTCCGTTTCCGCACAGGAGAACGGTGCAGCGGAGCTTTGACAAATGAAAGGAGTGAACGATTTATGAAAAAAACACTTGCAATACTGACGGCGCTTGCGCTGCTGCTCGGACTGCTCGGCGGCTGCGCGTCACAGAACAGTCCGACGGCACCGCCGTCCTCCGGCGGTGCAGGTACGACGGACGGTACGGAATCGACCGAGCCGACGGCGCAGGAGGCGGACGAAATGTTCACCAATCGCGATAAGCGCACGGATTACGACGCTGCGGACAGCATAAGCGTAACGCTCAACGGCAGCACGGCAACGGTAAACGGCGACGGAGTGAGCGTTGACGGCTCGACCGTTACTTTCACGGCGGCAGGCACCTACGTCATTACCGGCACACTGAGCGATGGAATGCTGCTTGTCGATGCGCCGGAGGATGCCAAACTTCAGCTTGTGTTCTGCGGCGTAAGTATTACAAGCGCTTCAAGCGCGGCACTGTATATCCGCCAGGCGGATAAGGTCTTTGTTACCCTGGCGGAGGGGACGGACAATACGCTGGCAAACGGCGGCGTTTTTACCGCCGTTGACGACAACAACATTGACGGTGCGGTGTTCTCCAAGGAGGATCTGAGCTTCAACGGCTCCGGCACGCTGACCGTCACTTCACCCGCGGGACACGGCATCGTCTGCAAGGACGATCTGGTACTTGCGGGAGGTGTCTACGCCATCACTTCCGCTTCGCACGCCATTGACGCAAACGACTCCGTGCGAGTGACCGATTCGACGCTGACGCTCGATGCAGGCAAGGACGGCATCCACGCCGACAATGACGAGGATACGGAAAAGGGCTTCGTCTATGTGGAAAGCGGCACATTTACCATTGAGGCCGAGGGCGACGGTATCAGCGCAAGCGCGTGGGTACAGCTCGACGGCGGCGAGTATGAAATCACGGCCGGCGGCGGAAATACCAACGGTACAAAGCATTCCTCCTCAGGTTGGGGGCAGTTCGGCGGTCGCCCGGGGCAGCAGACCGATACACAGACCGATACGGATTCGACCAGTATGAAGGGCATTAAGGCCGGAACAAGCCTGCTTATCCGCGGAGGCAGCTTCACGATTGATTCGGCGGATGACAGTCTGCACTGCAACGGCTCCGCCGTGATCGAGGACGGCAGCTTCACGCTTTCGACGGGGGACGACGGCATCCATGCCGACGAGGCGCTGAGCGTCTCCGGCGGTACGATCACGATCCTGACCTCCTATGAGGGCATGGAAGCGCTGCACCTGTCGATTTCGGGCGGTGATATAAAGATCACCGCTTCGGACGACGGACTCAATGCCGCGGGCGGCGCGGACTCCAGCGGCTTCGGCGGCCGTGACAACGGACAGTTCGGTGATCCCGGCAGCTTCGGCGGCGGACGTCCCGGCGGCATGGGCGGCCAGACGCCTCCGTCAGGCGACCAGGGCGGCCAGACGCCGCCCGACGGGCAGCCGGGCGGCGACGGCGGCAACCCCGGCGGTATGGGAAGCTCGAACGGTACCATCGTGATTTCCGGCGGAACGCTTTTCATCAATGCAGGCGGCGACGGGATCGATTCCAACGGGTCGCTGACCATCACCGGCGGCAAGCTTGAGGTCTATACGCCCACGCAGGGAGATACGGCAACACTGGACTACGACACGACGGGGACCATCACCGGCGGTATCTTCCTCGGAAGCGGTGCGACCGGTATGGCGCAGACGCTGACCGGCTCCGGCCAGGGTGTACTGACGCTGACGACCGGCAATCAGAGTGCCGGAACGACCGTCTCCGTGGCCGACGCGCAGGGCAATGTCCTGGTCAGCTTTACGCCGAACAATCCCTTCGGGATCGTCATTATCAGTCTCCCCGGACTGATCGCGGGCGAAAGCTATGTCGTGACCGTTGGCAATGACGGTACGACCGTGACCGCCAAGTAACGATTTTCCTTCCTTTTCTCTTCCTTCCATATCAGGCCTCCGGAGGTCGGACGGCAGATTTGATTGACTTTTGTTCGAAAATCTGCTATCCTAGCTCCGGAGGTATCTGTTTATGAGCTATGCTGACCTGATCTATCGAGAAACCTGTCAAAAAATCCTGTCCGAAGGCGTCTGGGACACCGACCGGGAGGTGCGTCCGCACTGGGCGGACGGAACGCCGGCGCATACCGTGAAATGCTTCGGTATAGTCAACCGCTATGATCTGAGCAGAGAGTTTCCCATTATGACGCTGCGGCGCACATACCTGCGCTCGGCGGTGGACGAGCTGCTGTGGATCTGGCAGAAAAAGTCGAACCGCGTGAGCGAGCTTTCCAGCCATGTCTGGGATAGCTGGGCGGACGAAAACGGTACCATCGGTAAGGCCTACGGCTACCAGCTCGGTGTAAAGTACCGCTTCCCGGAGGGCATGTTCGACCAGGTTGACCGCGTGCTGTTTGACCTGAAGCATAATCCTGCCAGCCGCCGGATTCTGACGAGCCTGTATAATTTTAACGACCTCCACGAAATGGCGCTTTATCCCTGTGCCTACTCTATGACGTTTAATGTGTCCGGAAACCGCCTCAACGCGATTCTGAATCAGCGGTCGCAGGATATGCTTACGGCGAATAACTGGAATGTGGTACAGTATGCGGTGCTTGTGCATCTGTTTGCGCAGGTCAGCGGACTGGAAGCGGGCGAGCTGGTGCATGTTATCGCTGATTGTCACATCTACGATCGCCATGTGCCGCTCGTCGAGCGAATGCTCGAACGCGAGCCGTACGATGCACCAGAGTTTTATGTCAACCGAAAGGTGACGGATTTTTATGACTTCACCGTCGATGATATCCGACTGGAGAACTATCGCTTTCACGAATTTACGGAGAAGATCGAGGTCGCGATCTGAGAGAGGAAAAGAAGATGAACGCCATTGTAAACGTTACGCCGGATTGGGGTATCGGCTTTGAAAATCGCCTGCTCGTGTCTGTCCCCGAAGATCTGCGCCGATTCCGTGCTTTGACCGAGGGAAAGACCGTGGTTCTCGGACGCAAGACGCTCGAGACGTTTCCGGGCGGAAAGCCGCTGAAAAACCGCAGAAATCTGGTGCTTTCGACCGACCCGGCCTATCGCGTCGAGGGGGCGGAGGTGTTTCACGGTCTGCCGGAGCTTCTGGCAGAGCTGCGCGACCTGCCGCGTGAGTCGATCTGTGTGATCGGCGGCGAGAGCGTGTACCGTGCGCTTTTACCCTATTGCGACGGTGCACTCGTCACGCTGACGCACTGCAGCTTCAGGGCCGACCGCTTCTTTCCGAACCTGGAATCGCTGCCCGGCTGGGAATGTACGACGGTTTCACCGGAGCGGGAATGGCAGGGGATATCCTTCCGGTATATAGATTACGTAAATCGATTGCCGCTGCCGCTATAGCCCGGCGCCGTTGCGTTATGGTGGTCGTGCCGCCGTGGGAAGCCCCGCGTGCCACTGCGGAGAAGGCGCAAGCCTTCTCCTTGTTCTTGTGAGCAGCGGAATCTTTCACCTGTCATTGCGGAGAGCGGCGAAGCGCTTTTGCCCTGCGTCATTGCGGGGAGGGTACAGCCCGACGTGGCCGTCCTGTGCCATCGCGAGGAGCGCAGCGACGCGGCAGTCTGACGCGGGATATTACAGGAGATTGCCACGACTAATGCAAGTCTCGCAATGACGGGGAGGATATGTGTCATTGCGAGGCCTGTGGCTGCAAAAAAATCGAAGAGCCCGCCGTCGGCGGGCTCTTCTTTATTTGGATAACCTATGATGGAAAGTGTCAAATTATTCGGCGTGGTCCACAGAGTACATATGCTCGATGAGCTGGAGAACCTTGTTGGAGTAACCGATCTCGTTGTCGTACCAGGCAACGACCTTGACGAAGGTGTCGGTCAGCGCGATGCCGGCCTTGGCGTCAAAAATGGAGGTGCGGGTATCGCCAAGGAAGTCGGAGGAAACAACGGCGTCTTCGGTGTAGCCGAGGATACCCTTGAGCTCACCCTCACTGGCCTTCTTCATGGCAGCACAGATCTCCTCATAGGTCGCGGGCTTTGCCAGATTGACGGTCAGGTCAACGACGGAGACGTCCAGCGTCGGAACACGCATGGACATACCGGTCAGCTTGCCGTTCAGGCTCGGGATGACCTTGCCGACGGCTTTGGCCGCGCCGGTGGAGGAGGGAATGATGTTGCCGGAGGCAGCTCTGCCGCCGCGCCAGTCCTTCAGGGACGGGCCGTCTACGGTCTTCTGCGTGGCGGTGGTGGAGTGGACGGTGGTCATCAGACCGTCGGTAATGCCGAAGCTATCGTTCAGAACCTTGGCAATGGGTGCCAGGCAATTGGTGGTGCACGACGCGTTGGAGACAAAGTTCATGTCCTTCGTGTACTTGTCGAGGTTGACACCGCAGACGAACATCGGAGTGTCGTCCTTGCTGGGCGCGGACATAACGACCTTCTTTGCGCCTGCGTTGAGGTGCGGCTGTGCTTTTTCCTTTGTCAGGAACAGGCCTGTGGATTCAACGACATATTCCGCCTCGAGCTTACCCCAGGGCAGATTGCCGGGATCACGCTCGGCGTAGACCGGAATCTCCTTGCCGTTGACAATGATGGAATGATCGGTGGAATCAATCGTACCGTTGAACGTGCCGTGCATGGTGTCGTACTTGAGCATATACGCCAGGTAGTCAGGCGGGCACAGGTCGTTGATGCCGACAATCTCAATGTCGGGGAAATTTGCGCTTGCACGCATGACCATTCTGCCGATGCGGCCGAAGCCGTTGATACCGATTTTGATTGACATGATAATTCCTCCCGGTTCGGTGCGGCCGAGAAGCCGTTGACCGTATATTTATGTTGTTGCTTTGTATTGTTTGCATTTTTATTATATATACGGGATGGAGTTTTCGCAATGGTCAAATTTCACTAATCTTCGATGAAATCGTTTCCAACTTTCGGAATTTTGCAAAAACAGCGCCAAAAACTTCCTATATTCCGAAAAAAGGCCGCTGCATATCTGCAGCGGCCTGTCATATTACTGCTTATGAATATACAAAACACCGAGGCAGCCTTCGCCACAGTGGCAGGAGACCGTGCAGCCTGCGTTTGTCTCGTCGATTTCGGCAAAATTGCCGCATTCGCGGACGGTTTTCCACACGGTGTCGAGAATTTCCTGCGAAACGGGTGTGTGCGTAATGAAGATGCGATCGTAAATGATATCGTCCTTACCCTCCAGACGGTCGCGCACATAGCGCTCCATGCACTTGGTGTAGTTGCCGCGGTATTTTTTGCCGACGATCATTTTGTTGTCCACGACCTCGATACAGGGCTTCAGGCGAAGCAGATTTGCACCCAGTGCGGTTACGAAGGAGCAGCGCCCGCCCTTGACCATGTAATCCAGCCGGTCAAGCAGGAAGCTCGTGTCCACGCGCGGCGCAAGCTCGCGCAGGGCTGCGGCCATTTCGTCGAGATCCTGTGCGGTTTTTGCCATGCGAACGGCTTCCATGACAACATGGCCGTGACCGGTGGACAGGTTGCGCGAGTCGATGACGCGCACCTTCGGCAGATCTTCGGCGGCAATGCAGGCGTTCTGGTAGGACACGGAGAAGCCCGAGCCGAGACTGATATGAACGACGCCGTCAAACTGTTCGCTCAGCGCCTCGAAACGGTCGCGGTAGACGCCCACGGGAACGGCGGCCGTGCTGCAGAGCTCCCCGCCTCCGGCAACGTGTGCAAAGATGTCCGCCGGCTGAACGTCCACGCCGTCGCGGTAGCTCTTGCCGCCCATATTGACGAACAGCGGGAAAATTTCGATGGAATTGTCACGGACCTGCGCGGGGGAGAGGTCGCAGGTGCTGTCTGCGGTGATCCTAATATTCATAATTTCTCTCATTCCTTTCGGATTCGTCATTTCCATTATATCCTGAAAATGCGGTAAAGTCAAGCAATATGCCCCTGTCAACCACGCAAATCTGTCATACACGGCGCGTGATTCCTTGACAGCGGCAGACGGTTATGCTACAATTTACGCAGAGAAATCATAACTGGAGGATGCCCTATGACACCGGTTGAAGCCGTACTGCAATATCTTTCCGAGCTGTTTGAGGGGACGCGGCAGCCGCCGGAGGGCATTTGCCTGACCGAAACGGAGCCGATGGCGCGTGCCGCGCAGCTCCGGCAGCAGATTGCCGCGCTCGGCCTGGCGGAATTTGTGCGGCGCTGCGCCGCGCAGGATGGTCAGAGCTTTGAAGCGTCCGTGCTTGACGGGCTGACGCCCGATGCGCTGTTTGCCGCCATGCAGACGCCGCAGCGGCCCGAGCCGCCGGAGGAAGCGCAGGAGGATGATGCGCCGCCGCAGATCGATGAGCCGGACGGCCCGCGCAGCGCCTGTGAGGTGCTGCTTGACTGCTGCTGTCTGGAGGAGCCTCTGTTCCGCTATCTGGTCGATGTGCTCAGACGCGGCGCGGATGACGAATTCCAGAAGCTCGCGCTTGTTACTACGCGCAAGGCCTTTACCGCTGCGGATTTCCTGCACTGGTTTGCAGGAAAACACGAGCGCGCGGACGAGCGGGAGCGGGGTTGTGCCGTTTTGCTTGACGCCTGCCTTGACCGGCTGGCCGCCGAGGGGCGGACGGAGCTGATCGCGGGGCTGCTTTGCGGAGACCGCACCGTTTTTGAGCGTTTCCGCGCCGAAGCGCCGGAGCTGCGGCAGGTGCCTGCCGCCACCTACGAGTGGTTTGCGGAAAACTATCTGGATCGCTACTATCCCACCCGTTTTCTGCTGAAATTCAACGGCGTTCACTTCCCGAATGCCGAATCGGAGGCTTGACACGGGCGCGGAATCATGGTATATTGGAGTTGACATAATTTTACGGCAGGAGGAATTCCGATGCGCAAAACAGTCTGTTTTCTGCTGATTCTTGCAGCGGTTCTGGCGCTGTGTGCCTGTGCGGTCGTACCGGACCCGTCGCAGTCCGGGACGCCCGGGACCGAGCTGCCGACAACGGAGACGACGGTTCGCGATCCCGAGCCCACGCTCGCGCCCTATGTGACCGTACCTCCTACGGAAATGAACGGCATCCTTTTTTCGCAGCTGAAGGACTTTGAAATTATTTACCTGTACGACAAGCAGGGAAAGTCGCAGTCTCTGCGCTATGGGGGCGGCGAGGCCGAGGTACCACTTTCGCTGAGAGGCGAAACGCTCCGCACGACGGATGCCTACGACGTTGTGCTGTTCGTCAACGGGCAGCCGCAGCCCTTCCGCTTCGGCGAGGAAGGCGAGTGTTCTTTGCGCTGCCGCCTCAAGGCGGATCGGGCCTTTTCGATTTACGCTTCCGGTCAGCTGCACTTTATCCCCGTGACGGGTCGGAAGGGGGAGAAGTTGAGCTGTGCGCTCGTCGCTTATCCGCAGCTCGACCAGTCGCCCCGTGACAAACAGGCCTATCCCTTTCTCGATGATTTCCGGGGCTATCAGGTGCTCGCGTTTACGCTGGAAATGCAGGCCGATCCTCCGCAGCAGGAGCCGGTTACGGTAGCCGACCCTCCGGTCGTTCCGCGCATCCTGAGCCTGCGCTATGAGGATTGCGACGAGACGTTTGACAGCGCGGAATACGGTACGGAGCGCAGTAAGCGTTTCTGCCTGACGGTTGACGGCCGCAGCGCGCGTTCGTTTGAGCAGGGCTACGGGTATAAAACCGGTACGCCTTCGCGGATTCGCATTGAGTATCTGTGGCCTGCGGAGTCTGATTTTTCGATCTATCTGTATTATAACCGCGAGCTCATCAGCCTGCCTCTGACGGAGCTGCAGTCGCTTCGGGTGCCGGAGGGGAAAAAGCTCGTGCTGGAGCTGGAGTTTGTGCTGCCGGAGCTGACGGATTATGCGGTTTTCCACGCCTTTGCGGTTGAGAAGCAGCGGCAGGATGCCTGGCATGAGCCCGTCGTCGGAAACGATTTTTTCTACCTGACGGGGAGCGCGGACTAAACGATATGATTTCCGGCGGAGAGCGTCTCTCCGCCGGTTTTTTCTTTGCCCCAAAACGTCCGAGCTGCCGTTTGTAAGACCTGACATCAGCTTGCCGCGTCGCTGCGCTCCTCGCAATGACACGGGAGATGCGGCGGCGAATGTGTCATTGCGAGGCCACGTCAGTGGCCGTGGCAATCTCAAGCAGCGGTCATTGCGAGACTTGCGTCAGCAAGTCGTAGCAATTTGTAAGGCTATGTGTCAGCTTGCCGCGTCGCTGCGCTCCTCGCAATGACGCGGGGAAGGTTTTCCGACACGCTGAAACGCCCGCTCCGGTTTCGGAGCGGGCGTTAATCGGATGCGACTGCCGCCAGAAAGCATCTGACGATCTCGTCGAGGAGCTGGGTCTGTCTGCTGTTCAGGCATACGCCGGAGGACGTGGAGCCGGGCTGCGGCCGCCGGGCGGCGTCAAACAAAAGCTCGTCGCTCGGCACGCAGAGCACCGTGCAGACGCGCCGCAGCGTCGGCACCGAGATGCCCACTACGCCGCGCTCCAAATCGGAAACGTACTGCGGCGATACTTCGATTTGTTCTGCCATGGATTCCTGCGTAATTTTTGCGCGTTCGCGCGCTCGCTTGATCCGGTCCCCGATTTGAACGTTCAATTCTTTCTTTTCGCGCATGGAAAATCCTCCCTTTTTTTCTATATTTTATCGGAAGGTCCACTTGACAAACACAAAGCAACACTATTATAATTGTAATAGTGTTGCTATTAGTTTAAGGATTCCGGAAAAAGCGGCGCACGATGCCGCCCCGGCGGCATGGCAGCACGGAATGATAAAAGGAGAGTGAACCTATGTACCACAGCAGAAAAAAGGGCTTTACGATGGTCGAATTGGTGATCGTAATCGCGGTAATTGCTATTTTAGCAGCCATTTTGATCCCGACGTTCACCAATCTCATTCGCAAAGCAAACGAAGCCTCGGCGCTGGCCAATGCGCGCAACGCGGCCAACCAACTGCTGGCAAACCTGCTCGCACGCGGCGACGACGCAAAGGATCTTGTGATTTTTAATCAGAAGGGCGACGATATTTACGTCTACGGCTATTCCGCCGAGGCAGGCCGCGTGCTGGCATACTACGGCAACCCCGTGGACGCAGAGAGCATCGACGGAGAGACGCTGGAGGATAAGGCGAAGAAGCTGCTGGAAAAGATGCTGGCCAACGGCGAGCTGACGCTGCGTACCCCGCGCCCGACCGAGACCGACTGGTGGCATCCGTCCAAGATGGAGGAGGTTGTCACCGGGCTGAACTTCAAGCCCGAGGAAATGGTTCTCCGCGCGGATTATAAGATCGTTCTGGCGCGCTTTGAAAAGGGCGGACAGCCGGAGCATACCTGCACGGCGGCGGATTTGGACGAGATTGCCGAGGTTCCGGCAACTTGCTCTACAAACGGCTACCCGGCGTATTGGGTTTGCAGAGTTTGCGGCAGGGCGTACCACAACGCGGACGCGACGCGGCCCGTGAGTGCCGATGATCCGCTTGAGCCGACCGATATTGACCCCAATGCGCATCAGCTTGGCGCATGGCAGCACGATGAAAGCAAGCACTGGCAGGTTTGCGCTCTGAACCCGGGGCATACCCACCTGAACGAGGCTGCGCATACCGGCAACCCCTGCACCGTCTGCGGCTATTCCACCGGCGGAAATACGCCGACCAGCCCTGCCGGGAAGAAAAACGGCCTTGTCGATGGAATCTACTATAAAGATGACGAGCCACTGACAGGCACTGACAAGGGCTATACCTTCAGAGACGGACATCTTGTCTTAACCGGAACTAAAGGCACCCCAACGAATAGCGGAAGTGCTATGGATCAAAAGCTTACTTTCAATATCCCGACAGACGAAGCATTTTTGACCAATAAAGTTATTTTGATTTTTGATGATTGCAATGATTATCTTATGCCGGGCGCATTCGGCGGAAATGAGATTCAGGTTACTAACGCTTCAAACTACGCGACTGTAAGCATAAAAGCGGAGGGCTTGGATAATCTGAAGGCAGCAATCAACGCATTGCGCAATGCTGTAAACAGCGGCGATACGAGCACAATACTGGAAACCATCAAGACACAGTACGGCATTGACGAAAGTTGCTATCCGCAGATGGTGCCAAGTGACGACTTCAAAGCGTATTGGTTGGGCACTTTCGGCGAGAATCTGCAATCTAGTGGGACGCTTGCCGATGCGGACTATCAGAAATACCTTGACGCGATTGCAAGCGGAAATACATATGTTTCATATCTGAAAAATAAATATGGTGTTTCGCGGCTTTCCAATCTGCCCTGGGGTGCAAGAGTAAACTACTATGACTCTTTTGCTGGAAAATGGCCGAGCACAAATACTGCAGAATCGCACGGAATTTTTGACGGTAACTGTTTGGGACACCGGATGGTAGAGCCTGAATTTATTCTTCTTGCTCTGGAACATTATTATAACCAGGTTGCCTTTGTCGGTGTTTCAAACAACGATCCTTCATCACTCATCAATGCCTCACAGTCTCCTAGTCCTACTAATAGATTCTACAAATATGATACAGAGGACTGGAAGTCCGGCGTTTCTACGGAGTACGGAGTTAAGCTGTATTCTCATATTCAGGCATCCGAGGGTCAGATACTGAATGTTACGAACACGAATCAATTCTTTGTATTCACAATACAGCACGGCTATCTGATGTCCAATGTATGGCAGGTCTTCGGCGCTCCTTCTCCCACATTCGAAATCGTTCTTGAACGCACCAATTAACCGTGCATCAACCGGCACATGGATGGTTGAAACAACGTAAATTGACATCTTCTATTTTGCTCTCTTCTTTCCCTGGCGGGGCGGGCGGCGAAAATCGCCGCCCGCCTTTTCTCTGCGCCGCGCAATGAAAGAACCGCGCCTCCTCTGTGTCATTGCGAGGAGGGCGCAAGCCCGACGCGGCAATCTGATGCAAGATCTTACAAGAGATTGCCACGGGCGGCAAAGCCGCCCTCGCAATGACAGTTTTCGGTACAAAAGATTGCCACGACTTGCTGCCGCAAGTCTCGCAATGACAGAACCGCCGCGCGGCGGCAGGGCTTCCCCTTGAGGGGAAGCTGTCAGTGAGCAACGCGAGCTGACTGATGAGGTGTAGCCCACGGATGTGGGCGAGTCAAAACCCTGCCGCCTTCGGCGGACACCTCATCCGGCCGCTCCGCTTCGCTGCGCGTCCACCTTCCCCTCAAGGGGAAGGCTTTGGGGGTGCGCTGCTTGAGATTGCCACGGCCACTGGCGTGGACTCGCAATGACAGGGGGGTATGTGTCATTGCGAGGAGGGCGCAAGCCTGTTTACCTGTCATTGCGAGGAGGGCGCAAGCCCGACGCGGCAATCTAATGTCAGGTTTTACAAAAGATTGCCACGACCCCTTCGGGGTCTCGCAATGACAGATTCTACCCGCCGGGGGCATCCGGCGGCAGAACCGCCGTGAGCGGCGGAAAAAATCCCCGTCCGCTGCACAAAAGTGAAAACAGGGATTGAATTTTTAACAATTTTCCTGTATAATACCCGGATAGAATACCATTGGAGGCGCATTTTCATGACCAAACCGATCGTACTGATCGTAATGGACGGCGTCGGCAAGGGCGACGGCGGTCCCGGCGACGCCGTTGCGCAGGCCAAAACGCCTACGCTCGATCGTTTATTTGCTACCTGCCCCTATACCTGGCTCAAGGCGCACGGCACCGCCGTCGGCCTGCCCACGGACGACGACATGGGCAACTCCGAGGTCGGCCACAACGCGCTCGGCTGCGGGCAGATCTATTCGCAGGGCGCGAAGCTCGTCAGTGAATCCATCGAAAACGGCTCGCTTTTTGAAAGCGCGACCTGGAAGGACCTTGTGATCAACTGTACGCGCAGCGGCCGCGCGTTCCACTTCCTCGGCCTGCTTTCCGACGGCAATGTCCATTCCAACATTGCCCACCTGTTCGCCCTGCTGCGCCATGCGCACGCCGAGGGCGTCAAACGGGCGTATTGCCATATCCTGCTCGACGGGCGCGACGTGCCCGCAACCTCCGCGCTGGACTATGTGGACGCGCTGGAGAAGGTGCTCTCCGAGCTGCGCACGGACGGCTGCGATTACCGCATCGCCTCCGGCGGCGGCAGAATGCAGATCACCATGGATCGCTATGAGGCCAATTGGCCGATGGTCGAAGCCGGCTGGCGCACTCATGTGCAGGGTCTCGGCCGCCGCTTCCCTTCCGCCCGCGAGGCCATTGAAACCTACCGCGCCGAGCTGGGCTGCATCGATCAGGATCTCCCCGCCTTTGTCGTGGAGGACGGCGGCGAGCCGGTCGCCCGCATCGCCAACGGCGACAGCGTCGTGCTGTTCAACTTCCGCGGCGACCGTGCGCAGGAGATTTCTCTGGCCTTCGACCGCAAGGACTTTGACAAGTTCGACCGCGGCGACTACACCGGCGTGCACTATGCCGGTATGCTGGAATACGACGGCGATCTGAAGATTCCGCAGCACTACCTCGTGCAGCCGCCCGTCATTCAAAACACGCTCACGGAGCTGCTGTGCGCGCACGGCATCCGCGAGTACGCCGTTTCCGAAACGCAGAAATACGGTCATGTGACCTATTTCTGGAACGGCAACCGCTCCGGCAAGGTCTGCCCGGAGCTGGAGACCTATGAGGAGATCCCCTCGGACGTGATTCCCTTCGATCAGGAGCCGGAGATGAAGTCGCGCGAAATCACCGACCATCTGCTGGCTGCAATGGAGTCCGGGAAATATGATTTCCTGCGCTGCAACTACCCGAACGGCGATATGGTCGGCCACACGGGTGTCCTGAGCGCCGTCATTACCGCAATGGAGGCCGTCGATGCGAGCGTCGCGCGCATTCTGGAGGCGGCCGAGCGGTTGGGCTATACCGTGCTTGTCACCGCCGATCACGGCAATGCCGATCAGATGACCGAAACGAAGAAGGGCAAGACCTCCGTGCGTACCGCACACAGCCTGAATCCGGTTCCCTTTATCGTCTATGATCCCGGCGTGACGCATACGCTTCGTCAGGGCCATTTCGGACTCGCCAACGTTGCGCCCACGGTTGCGCAGCTTCTCGGCATCGTCCCGCCCCAATGCTGGGAGGAAGGAATGCTTGCGCAGTAAGCATGTCGCCTTTGCGAGAAGCAGAAAAATACGGCAATTCTGTCGCTCGCCATTGCGAGGAGGGCGCAAGCCCGACGCAGCAATCCGACGAATGCTTTCGCAATGGCATATAACCCCGAGCCGGGTCGCTTTGGGGTTCCCATAACAAGAAGGAGGAATATCGATGATCCGCCGCAACAACGAGCTGGGCGCCATCAGCGTGTCCAACAACGTCTTTACAAAGATCGCCGGCAACGCCGCAACGCATTGCTTCGGCGTGAAGGGTATGGCGATTCGCACCGTGTCCGACGGGCTGGTGCATCTTCTGCGCCGCGAGTCGATGTCAAAGGGCGTGCTGATCCACACCCACGACGACGGCTCCGTCACCATCGATCTGCATATCATGGTCGATCAGGGCGTGAATATCCCCGCGTTGTCCAAATCCATTGTCTCTGAGGTACGTTTCGTCGTGCAGCAGCAGACAGATACCGAGGTCAGGGAAGTCAACGTGTTCGTAGACTCCATGATGCTCGACTGAAAGGCAGGTGTCCACCTTGAGATATTCCCTCGACGGAGCGCTGCTTCGCGAAATGATCCTGGGCGGAGCCGCTCTGGTTGAGCAGCATAAGCAGCAGATCAACGAATTGAATGTTTTCCCCGTGCCGGACGGCGACACGGGTACCAACATGAGCCTGACCCTGGGCGCCGCTGCGGACGCTCTGCGAAACTCCCGCGAGACCTCGCTGACCAAAATCGCCGATCTGACCGCTTCGGCCACCATGCGCGGCGGACGCGGGAATTCCGGCGTAATTCTGTCGCTGCTGTTCCGGGGCTTTGCCAAAAGCCTCAAGGGGATGCAGGAATGCACCCCCGCCGCCTTTGCCGATGCGTTGGCGGCAGGTGTAGAGGCTGCATATAAGGCCGTCGGCAAGCCCACGGAGGGGACCATTCTGACCGTTTCCCGTGTTTCGGCCGCCCGTGCGCAGCAGGCTGCCGCCGAGGGCGCGGATCTGGGGGAGGTGCTTGCCGCGACGGTTGCGTCGGCCGAGCAGGCGCTTGCCGCAACAGTGCATCAGAATCCCGTGCTGGAAAAAGCGGGCGTTGTCGATGCCGGCGGCAAGGGCTGGCTGTATGTGCTTCAGGCCATGCAGACGCTGGCTGCGGGCGGCGTGATCGAGCGTGCCGACGTCCGCGTGCGCGAGCGGGCGGATTTCACGGAGTTTGCCACCGAGGACATCACCTTCGCCTTTGATACGGTCTATATCGTGCGAAAAAACGAGCCGGATGTCGATCTGACGCCGCTGCGCGACTATCTGGAATCCATCGGCGACAGCCTTGTGATCGGCGAGGATGACGAGGCGTTCAAGGTCCATGTTCACACGAATATCCCCGGCTGCGCCCTGACCGAGTCACAGAAGTACGGCACACTGGAGATTGCCAAGATCGAGAATATGCGTACGCAGCACGACGAGCTGGCCGCAGGCCGCCGCGTGCAAACGGCGGACGATCTGGATATGGAGGAGGCTGAGCACGGCATGGCCGCTCCGAAGGCTCCGGCAGAGCAGGGGCACAAGCCCTTTGGTATTGTTTCCGTCTGCGCGGGCGAGGGATTGGCGAAGCTGCTGCGCGAGCTGGGCGCAGACAACATCATTGAGGGCGGCCAGACGATGAATCCCTCCACGCAGGATATTCTGGAGGCAATCGAGCGCACGCCGGCAGATACCGTGTTTGTGTTTCCGAACAACAAGAACATCATTATGGCGGCGCAGCAGACGGCTGACCTGTGCGATAAGCAGGTCGTTGTTGTGCCGAGCAAGACCGTTCCGCAGGGCATCAGCGCGCTGCTGGTTTTCGATCCCGATGCAAGCGCCGAGGAAAACCTCGATGCGATGACCGAGGCGCTCGGCAACGTCGATACCATGCAGATCACATATGCTGCGCGTGACTCCGAGTTTGACGGCCACGACATCCGCGCCGGTGAGTATCTGGCGCTTTACGGCAGTGCGCTGTTCGGCAGCAGTCCGAATCTGGAGGAGCTGCTTGCAGCGTTGGCTGCACGTCTGCGTGAGCAGGGCAGTGAGTTTATCACCGTCTACTATGGTGCAGATACGACCGCCAAACAGGCGGAAACGGCGGCGGAGCTGTTCCGCAGCGCCTGTCCGGATGCCGAGGTGAATCTCATCGACGGCGGTCAGCCGGTGTATTATTATCTGATCTCCGCAGAATAATATCCGAAAAGAGCCTCCCACTGGGAGGCTCTTTTGCAATCGTGCTGAGAAGAGACGAACCGGTCGCGGCACCGGCGGCTGTTATCCAGCGATACCGCTTGCGTCAGAGCGACAGGCCCCAATAGCCTGTGGGAAGCGCGCCGCGCAGCGGCTTGCCCCATGCCTGCGGCACGCCGCCGCCGGGAGAGGAGACGGTTCCTTCCTGTATGTCCAGCGCCGCGGCGAGTGCCGCCGCTGCGGCTGGGCTGTCCGGGATCAGCTCACTGATGTGGAGCGCGCCGTCAACAAGCATTGCCGCGGCGCAGCAAAGAGCGTCGGCGGTTTCAATCCGGTAAAGCCCTGCGCCGCTCAGCTCGCCATAGCCCTGCGCGCAGCGCAGAAAATCCTCGGAAAATGCAGCGAAATCTGCCGTGAGCAGCATCTCGCGCAGGGCGCGGTAGTCCGCCGCGCCGATCCGCCGCACGTCGGCACGCACTGCCTGTCGTCCGATTTCTATACGGTTCCGAAAAAAAGCCGCACGATAGCCGCGCATCTCGTAGAAGCGTGCCAGCGAAGCGTCAGCCGGCACCAGCACACAGGCGGCGAAGCCCTGCGTGCGAAGTATCTGCTCCGCCTGCACCAAAAGCTGCGTACACAGCCCGCGCCCGCGCGCGCTTTGCCGCGTACAGACGGCGTAAATGTACGCCGTGCGGATGACTTCTCCGTCGCCGCCGATATAATCGACGGGCAGTGCGCAGAGCATCGCCTGCGGCGCGCCGTTTTCGCGAACGAAGAATGCCTGCGCCGTTTTACCGGCGGTGTTCCAGAAGCAGTCCTGCTCGGCGGCCGTGTCGCCGAAGCATTCGCGCCAGAGTGCGGACAGTGCGGGCCGGTCGCCGCGTTCGGCGGTTATCACCGTCATACGATCTCTTCCGCAAGCCATTTTTCCAGGAGGATATCCGGCTGATAGCTTTCCTTGGCCTTGCGCAGGCCGGGCAGCCCCATGTCGTCCTCGCGGTTGAGCAGGCGCACGTCAGGGTGCCGTTCGCGGATGCTTCGGGCATATTCGCGGTTGATGATCGGGTAGGCGCCCGGCACGTCCGCCATTGCCTTTTCAAAGTGAATGCCGAAGGTATCGTCGCTGATGCGGCTGCCGATGGCGTAGGCCAGAATCGTGCCGCCGTCTTCGATAACGGCGCCTTCCAGCCCCAGTGCGTCAAAGTCCGCGAAGGCGCGCTCCAGAGCGGTCTGCTCTTCGCGGTAGTCCTCGCCGGATTCGCCGTGACGCTCATACCACAGCGACGTAAACGCCGCACAACGCGGCAGCAGGTCGCCCGTCAGCGGCAGCAGGCGGTAATCCGGGTGCTCCGCTTCGAAGCGGTTGCAGAAATTACGCTTGGACTGCAGGCTTTTGCCGTGCAGGTCGCACAGCCGGTCGATGGAGTAGATGTAGTCATAGTATTCGCGCACCGGCAGGAAGCGGAAGCGGCCGGGAAATGCGGTCTCAAAAAGGTCGAGGTCATCCTTCAGCAGGCAGTACAGCCGGAAGGGGATGCCGCGCTCCTGTGCGTCCCGGCGCAGCAGTTCGATCAGCGCGGCGCGATCTCCGCGCAGCGGCAGCGCGTAGCTCGTGACGTGATCGACCGTGCCGAAGATCAGGGGCACGTCATAATCGGTGCAGACGCTCTGCTCACCCCAGAGGCAGAGATACGGGAAGGTGTCTTCGCAGGCGCGATTGCCCGCACTGCGCAGATACGGTTCGAGAATCGGCCGGTCGGCCGGAATAATCTTGCGAAAGTTCAGCATAAAAACCCCACTTTATTGATTGTCATATTCATTATAGCACGAAAACCGTACAGGTCAACCTTGCATTTTTCTCAAAAATCATGTATTCTATGGGAGAAGGGAGTGAGGCTATGGCAAAGATACTTGTCGCCATGTCCGGCGGCGTGGATTCCAGCGTCGCCGCGAAGCTGCTGTGCGACGCGGGTAACGAGTGCATCGGCTGCACAATGAAGCTCTATTCCAACGAGGATGCGGGGCTTTCGCGCAGCCATACCTGCTGCTCGCTGGATGATGTGGAGGATGCGCGGGGGGTCGCACGGGCACTGAATATGCCGTATTATGTGTTCAATTTCTCCGACGATTTTCGCGAAAAGGTCATCGGAAAGTTCATTGACTGTTACAGCCGCGGCGTAACGCCCAACCCCTGTATCGACTGCAACCGCTATATGAAATTCGATAAGCTGTTTGAGCGGGCGCGGTTGATGGGCTGCGACTTTGTTGCTACCGGCCACTATGCCCGTATTGACCGCGATGAAAACGGCCGTTTCCGGCTGAAAAAGGCGCTGGATCCCGCGAAGGATCAGAGCTATGTGCTCTATTCCATGACGCAGGAGCAGCTTGCCTGCACGCTGTTTCCGCTCGGCGGGATGTCCAAACCGGAGGCACGGGCGCTGGCGGAGGCCGGCGGCTTCCGCAATGCCGACAAGCCGGACAGTCAGGACATCTGCTTTGTTCCGGACGGTGACTATGCCGCCGCCATTGAACGGCTTACCGGGGAAAAAGCGGAACCGGGCGACTATGTAGATGCGCAGGGGCGCGTAATCGGGCGGCACGCGGGCATTATCCGCTATACCATCGGGCAGCACCGCAATCTCGGCCTGTCGCTGCCGGAGCGCCGCTTTGTTTGCTGCATCCGCCCCCAGGACAATACCGTTGTCCTCGGCACGGAACAGGAGCTGTTTTCCCGCACGGCGCGTGCGGAGGAGTTTCACTGGATCTCCGGGGAAGCGCCGCAGAAGCCCTTCCGCTGCAAGGCCAAGCTGCGCTACCGCCAGCCGGAGCAATGGGCGACGGCGACGCCGGAGGAAAACGGACGCGTGACGCTGCTGTTTGATGAACCGCAGCGGGCTGTAACACCCGGACAGGCAGCCGTGCTCTATGACGGCGAGGTTGTGTTGGGCGGCGGCGTACTCTGCGGCGTCTGACGAACCGAAAACAAAACGATAAACGATATTTGGAGGAAAACAAACATGAAAAAGTTTCTCAGCATCGCACTGCTTCTGGCTCTGGCGCTGGCCGTATTGGCCGGCTGCGCCGATAACACGCCGAAGCCCAATGCCGGCGTCCTGACGGAGGGCTTCGATTTTACCGGCAAGCATCACGTCGAGCTTATGATCCGCGACTATGGCAAGATTACCCTGGAGCTTGACGGCGATGTTGCACCCATCACCGTTGAAAACTTCATGCGTCTGGCCGATTCCGGCTTCTATGACGGCCTGACATTCCACCGCATTATTTCCGGCTTTATGATGCAGGGCGGCGACCCCAAGGGCAACGGTACCGGGGGTTCGGACAAGACCATTAAGGGCGAGTTTTCCGCAAACGGCGTGGAAAATAAGCTTTCGCACACCCGCGGCGCCATTTCCATGGCGCGTTCCAGCGCACCGGACAGCGCCTCGTCGCAGTTCTTCATCGTCCATAAGGATTCGGACTTCCTCGACGGCAACTATGCCTGCTTCGGTTATGTGACCGAGGGCATCGACGTTGTGGATCAGGTCTGCGCATCCGTGAAGGTCACGGACAGCAACGGCACCGTCAAGGCCGGAGAGCAGCCTGTGATCGAGTGGATCCGCGTCGTGGACTAAAGGAGGAAATATGGTACTGTTTTCCGTCGGTCTGCTTTTGACGCTCGGTCTGTTCGTCGGTCTGGGCTTTGTGCGCGGCACGCGCGTTACCTGGAAACTGAATGCCAAGCAGCTTCTGTCCGTCCTGGGGGTGGCGGTGATTGCGCTGTCGTGCTATGTGTCCGTCCCGACGGGCCATACCGGTGTGGTAACGACCTTCGGCAGTGTGGAGGACTACACGCTGGAGGCCGGTATGCACTTCAAGCTGCCGTGGCAGGAGGTCATTAAGATGGATAACCGCGTGCAGAAAAACACGCAGGATCTTTCCTGCTTTTCCTCCGATATCCAGGAGGTCAGCATGACCTATACGGTCAATTACCAGATCAGTAAGCTCGATGCCATGACAATCTACAAGACCATAGGCACCGGCTATTTCGATACCGTGATCGCCCCGTGCATTACCGAGTCCGTCAAGATCGTCACTGCCAAATACAGCGCCGAGGCGCTCGTTTCCAGCCGCAGCCTGATGGCGGAGGAGATTGAGAGGGTTCTGGAACAGAAGCTCAGAGCGTATAACATTGAGCTGGTCGGCACGTCCATTGAAAACATGGATTTCACCGATGCCTTCACCGATGCCGTTGAGGCCAAGCAGGTTGCCGAGCAGAATAAGCTGCGTGCGCAGACCGAGGCCGAGCAGAAGGTGCTGGAGGCAAAGGCCGCCGCAGAGATTAAAAAGGTCGAAGCGGATGCCGAGGCGTACGAGCTGAAGACACGCGCCGAAGCGGAGGCCGAGGCCAACCGCAAGATCAGCCAGTCGCTTACGCAGGAGCTGATCGCCTACACCTATGCCCAGCGCTGGGACGGTAAGCTGCCCACGCTCATGACCGGCGACGGTTCACTGCCCATGCTGGATATTTCCGATCTGATTCGGCAGAAGAGTGAGCAGCAGAATCCGTAAAACCGCTCCTTGCGAGAGAGCGGGACGGCGACCACTCCGTCTTTGCCGGGTGGAAGGAGAGTCAAAATGAAAAAGACGATCCGCACTCTTCTGTGGCTTCTGGCCGGGCTTCAGCTTCTGCTTCCGTTGGGAGCGGTGGCGGCGCATTTTTTCGGGTACCGCCTCGTGCTGACAAATGCGGCGCTCAGCGCCGCCGCTCCTGCCGCAGTGGCTGCGCTGCTGGCTGCTTTATGCTCCGTCCGGCGCGATGCGCTGCCGACGGACGGCGTGTCGTGCGTGCTTCTGGCACTGATTGCACCGCTGTCGCTGCTGCCGTTCACCTTTTTTGTTCTGATACGCGGTACCGTGACGTTCTGGACGATGGCTGCACTTTTCCTGATGGACGCCTCGTGCGTGTATCTCTGTGTGCGCTTCGGGCTGCCGTTCGGGTTTAGGATTACCTGTATGGTTCTGGCTGCGCTGGCGGTACAGCCGGCTGTTTTGATCGGATTTCTGGAGCTGAGCGGCGGGTTTGGGGAGACGACCGTCTTGCAGACGCTTCCTTCCCCGAACGGGACATACTGTGCGGAGCTGCTTGAATTTGACGAAGGTGCGCTTGGCGGCAGGACGGAGGTATGGGTGTACGATAAAACGTCTGTGCAAATCCCCGTGCCGCTGATGCGTCTGGAGAAGCCGCCGCGTAAGATATACGTCGGCGGATGGTTGGAGGCGCGGCGCACGAAGCTTCGATGGCAATCCGACAACTGCCTGCGCATCAATTCTGAGGACCATTTGATCGGATAAGCCTTTGCGCTTCGGGCCCAAAGCATGATTCCCGTTTCAACCATCGGTTGAAAACCGATTCAACCGCCGCGCGATGGACTTTTTGTGCGGCGCGCGGTATAATCTTAACAGTAAATCCACTCTAAGGAGGACAAAACGCCATGATCCAGTTTCGCGAAGGCTTCTACGCCGATGTGCGCGTAGAAGACCGCTTCCGCACGGTTATTTCCTATACCAACGGAAAGCCGGACGAAATGAAAGTACGCAATGAAACGCGCGCCTTTTTGCGCGTATATGACGGCAAGCTTTGGTACTATGCATCCGTGACGGATGTGCAGCACCTCCAGAGGGAGCTTGATGAGCTGTATGCCGCCGCAACGCCGAATCCGGAGATTCTGTCCGATCCCGTCGTGCGCCGCCTGGAGCGCAATCGTGACAAATGCCTGCGGTTTGAAGGCCGTTCCGTGCGCGACATTCCGCTGGAGACGAAGCACGCACAGCTGCAAAGTTATCTGCCGCTGCTGTCCGAGGATCCCTGCTGCACTATGCCTCGCGGGATTTATCTTGACCGCAACAGCCTGTTCCGCTTCCGCTCCAGTCTCGGCGCGGAGCTGGAATACGACTATCAGACCTGCGGCATCGTGCTTGCGTGCAGTATGGTCGAGGGGGAAAAGAAGTTTTCCGCCAACTGGATGAGCGGCGAGACGGAGTTTTCCAGGCTCGGCGGCCGCGAGGAGGAGATCCGCGCCTCGATTGCCGAGCAGCTGGCCTTTATGCGCAATTCCGTGCCCGTCGAGCCGGGCAAGTATCCGGTCGTGCTCTCGCCGGAGGCGGCGGGCGTATTTGCCCATGAATCCTTTGGTCATAAGTCCGAGTCGGACTTCATGCTCTCCGACGAGTCCATGCGTGAGGAATGGCTGCTCGGCAAGATCGTCGGCTCGCCCATCCTCTCCATCGCGGAATGCGGCGAGTTTGAGGGCAGCGGCTATGTGCCCTATGACGATGAGGGCACCAAGGCGCGTAAAAACTATCTGATCAAGAACGGTGTGCTTGCCGGGCGGCTGCACAGCGCCCTGACCGCCGCTGCGCTCGACGAGGGCCTGACCGGTAATGCCCGCGCCATCGACTGCACCTTTGAGCCGATCGTGCGCATGACCACTACCTACATCGAAGGCGGCGACCTGAGCTTCGAGGAGCTGCTTGCGCCCATCGGAAAGGGCTACTTTATCAAGAGCATCAAGCATGGCAGCGGCATGAGCACTTTCACCATTGCGCCCTCCGTTGCCTACGAGATCGTTGACGGCAAGCTCGGCCGTCCGGTGCAGATCAGTGTCATTACAGGCAATGTGTTCCAAACGCTCGGCCTGATTGACGGCTTGACCAGGGATGTGAAGCTTCTGTCCTTTGTGACCGGCGGCTGCGGTAAGATGGAGCAGCAGGGCCTTCCCGTCGGTTTCGGCGGCCCCTACGTACGCGTTTCGGAAATGAATGTGCAGTGAGGTGAGACAAATGGATCGCGAGTATATCGTAAAAACCGACAGCTCCGTGACGCTGAATGTCACCGGAGGTCGAATCGACAGTTATCGAAAAAAAGAAGAAACAACCTCTACCGTGCGCGTTTACCGCGACGGAAAGATCGGCATCGCAGGTGCTCTGGGCGAGGTTCCGGAGGCGGAGCTTGCGCCCCGCGCCGAGGCTGCGCTTGCGCTGGGCATCCCTTATTCCGCAAAGCTCGACGGTGCACTGGAGCAGACCGTGGAGCATACGGATGTAATTATCCCGAACAGTGAGCTGATTCCTGCCATGCAGCGTCTGCTCGATCGCCTGGGCAGGGAATGCCCGCGCTTTGCGTTGAGCAACAAGATTCTGATGAACGAGTGCCGCTGCGAGTATCGCAATTCCGAAGGGCGGCACCTGCGCTTTGCCGACCGCTGGCTGGATATCGGGCTGCTGTTCCAGAACCGCGGTGCGGGCAACCTGATGGACGGCGTCTTCGAAATCAGCGGCCGCTGCTACGACGAGGAGGCTTTTGTTGCCGCCTGCAAGGCGCAGTATGACGCCTTCTTCACTCCGGTGGGTGTGGAACCGGGCAGGATGCCCGTTGTGCTGGACTACGGCGCGCTGTTCGGAACCTTTATCCGCAACTTTATCGGCGAGCTTTATGTCTCCGGCGCTTCGCTTGTCAGCGGCAAGCTCGGCCGGAAGTGCTTCTCCGAGAAGCTCACCTTCGGCGGCGACGCCAACGGAGAAACGCATCCCGGCGCCTGCTTCTTTGACGATGAAGGTCAGATTGCACCGGATTTCCGCCCGCTGCTTGTGGAAAACGGCGTGTTGAAGAGTGTTCTGACCTCGAAAAACACCGCGGCGCAGCTCGGCCTGCCGGTCTCGCAGGGTTCTGTGGCGGAATATGACGGCGTGCCCTCTCCGGGTCTGCGCGGACTGTATGTTGCGCCTACGGCCGAAACGCTTGCCGAGCTGGTTCCCGGTAAGGCGATTCTTGTCGTCATGGCTTCCGGCGGCGATACCACGCCCGACGGCCACTTTGCCACGCCCGTTCAGCTTGCCTATCTGCTGGAAAACGGCAGACTTGTCGGCAAGCTGCCGGAGCTGAACATCGGCGGAGACTTCTTCGATCTGCTCGGCAGGGACTACGTCGGTTCGGTGCGGAATGCATTCCTGCGCGGCGACCGTTTCTGCGTAGTCAATATGGATGTTTCCAAGTAAATACGACACCCAAAAAACGCAGGGCACTAGCCCTGCGTTTTTTGCTGTTCATTACAGCCGCCGGCTCAGCGCTTTGGCGCGGGCGGCATCCTCTGCCGTGGGTGTTTCCTGCGTGCAGTAGCGCGCTTTTCGGTAAAGCTCGGTAAATTCTTCGAGTGCCTCGCCGTCGGCGCAATAGGCGGCAGCACGCTGCGAGATGCGTTCGCAGGTGTCGCTGCGCGGAAGATCGACATGCTTTGCACTCAACCGATGCAAAAAGCTCCGGTAGTAGAAGCGGATCTTCATGCGCGGTTCGCGCCGGAAGCGGGAGATCGGTTTTTCTTCCGGAGCTTCGGCCTCCTCAACCGACTCCAGCGCCTCGTTCGGGTAGCCGTGGCGCGGGCGTCGGGGCAATTTGCGCAGTTTGAAGAACAGGACCACCAGCGCGATCAGGAGCGCCGCGGTCAGAAACGCTGCGAAAATATATGCCATCGGAATGCTGCCGGATTCAAACGTTTCCTCCGGGGACAGAAGCTCGCCGCCGGAGGGGGCGGCTGCAGAAGGGGCGGCGCTGCCGCTCCCTCCGGAATTTCCGCCGCTTGGCTGTGCCTGCGACGGATTGGGGTTGCGCAGCAGTCGGAACAGCCAGTCGCCGAAGGAATCCGCACCCTGTGAAACGGGATCAACAATCCCCCGGTAGATCAGGTCGGCCAGCGAAACGAGCCAACGCCACGGCTGCACCAGCAGACACAGTGCGCAGAAGGCGAAAAACACCAGCGTATCGCGAAGCTGCCGGCGGTCAAAGCGTGCGCGATCGACGACCGAGTCCGCCGCACGCAGCCCACGCAGCGCCAGAACGCCGCACGCCAGCATCACCACAAGAATCGGCAGCACGTCGCTCAGCGCGGCGATGGCGTTTTCACGCCGGGAACTCAGACCGTCCGCCGTGGCAAGCACAAAGACCGTGCCGATCAGCACAAGTGCGGCGGCGCAGACAAAGCGGAACGCACTGACGAAGCGGTAGTACCTTGGCTCATAGCGCAGCTTCCACACCAGAAGCACCGCCAACGCGAGCAGAAGCGCATAGCTGCGGGCGTGCGCCGCCTGAGACGGCAGAAATACAAAGCCTGCCAGTGCCGCTGCCGTGCCCGCCAGAAGGGAAAGGGTGCGCAGCCGCTTCAGCTTTTCCGCAACGTCGGGCAGCCTGCCAAACAGCACGCCGCCGAAAAGACAGACGAATGCCGCCGCCGGCAGCGGCGCGCCGGTAAAGGTTCCGAGAACCATCGAAACGACACCGTAGGCAAAGGCAACAAAAAAGCCGATACAGAGAAAGATCGTCATGACGTTGCCTCCCTTGCCGTTGCCGTAATAAAGTCCGAAGCGTAAAGCGGCGTGATATTCACGCCCGTCGCCGCCTGTGCGCGGGCAACGGCCTCCAGTACGGCTTCACTCGGCCGGGTTGTCAGGAGCAGCAGGCTGCGTTCGCGGTAGGCGTCGGAGCAGGCGGCGGCCAGAAGGGCGTCGAGCGAGCAGCATTCGCCGCTTTTTGCTGCGCCGAGAGCGTAGAGCAGATCCGACCACCCCGCGCCGCGCCCGCCGCTGCTGTAAAAGCGCATGATCTCGCCGGAGAGGATGGCATTGGTGCTCAGGCGATACTCGGTTTGACGGTCTTCCAGATATTCGCAGATTGTTCGCGCCATGGAGAAACAGAACTCCTGCCGCGCACGGTGCAGATCGAATTCGCCGTGGAATTCCAGATCGAGCGCGATCGCCACCGCGGGACGCCAGGTCGGGTCATATTCCTTGACCGTCAGTTCGCCGCGCACGGCGGTCTGCTTCCAGCTGATCGAACGCAGGGGCTCGCGCCCCGTATAATCCCGATAGCCGCATACGGAGATGGGATCCTCCAGAAGCCGCCGCATGGGCGAAAGCTCGTCGAGCGCGTTGGTAAAGGTGCGTGTAAAATCCTCGCGCTCCAGCCGCGCGGGATAGATAACGATCGTTTCGCTGTTTTCACGCGGATAGCTGTACTCGTGAAACCCCAGAAAATCGCCCGCGCGGAAGATCGCGTCGGAAAACTCATATGCACCGCGTGCCGGGAGACTTGCCCGCAGCGAGCGCCGCACGCGCTGTCGCCCACGCAGCAGGACGGTGCTCGTATAGAGACGATAGTCGCCTGCATAGTGCCGCACGGAAAACTGCTCCGCTTCATGAATCTCCATGCGCTGCGGGAAATGCTCCTCGACGCGAAGGACGGGCGAGCGCTGCCGCGACAGATTTGTCACGGTACTATAGAGCGTAAACGTCTCGCCCGGCTCACAGGCCGCAACGGACGGCGCACAGCGGTATTCCAGCCTGCCATTGCGCTTCGCGCGCCGCAGCGACAGGAGCTGCGCGGCAGCGCCCGCCGCCAGAACGATAAAAAAGAACCAGATCATCCGCGCGCCTCGGTCGGAACGGAGACCTGCGCCAGAAGCGATGCAAAAATCTCCGAAGCTTCGGCGGAATGGACGCTCGTGCGGTAGTGCAGCCGATGGGTCAGCACATAGGGCGCAAGGAACTGGACGTCCTCCGGGAGCACGAAGCATCTGCCATGGAAGGCCGCCCATGCCCGCGCCGTTTTGCACAGGGCGATGGTGCCGCGCGGGGAGGCGCCGATACGGATACGCTCATCGCTGCGCGTTTTCTCAATGAGCCGCATAAGATAATCCAGAACCGTTTCACTCAGCTCGATCTCGTCCAACCGTTCCCGCAGAGCAAGCGTTTCCTGCTCGGTGACGCACGGCTCGATGCGCCCGACGATGTCCGCCGTGTCGCGGCGCAGAGCGACCTGCATCTCCGCTTCGCGGGGCATATAGCCGAGCGACAGGCGCATCATGAAGCGATCCATCTGCGCTTCGGGCAGCGGGAAGGTGCCGTAGGATTCGATAGGGTTCTGCGTGGCGGCGACCATAAATGTGCCGGTCAGCGGGTGCGTCACACCGTCAACGGATATCTGCCCCTCCGCCATTGCTTCAAGCAGGCTGGACTGCGTGCGTGGCGTGGCGCGGTTGATTTCGTCGGCAAGGACCATATTGGCAAACAGCGGGCCGGGGCGGAATTCAAACTCGCCCTGCTTGAGATTGTAAAAATTGATGCCGGTGATGTCGCTCGGCGTTACATCGGGCGTAAACTGAATGCGGCGGAAGCTGCCGCCCGTGGCGCGTGCGAAGGCGCGCAGCAGCATGGTCTTGCCTGTACCGGGGACGTCCTCAAGCAGCACATGGCCGCCGCAGAGATAGCAGGCGGCGATCAGAGACAGCTCCTGCCGCTTTCCGAGAATCGCCTGCGAGCAGGCGTCTATGAGCCGGTCGTGCCAGGAAACGAAGCAATTGGAATCCATAGTTTACCCTCCGATTTCTTTTTTTCGATTATAGCACGCCAAAAGGGAAATGTAAATGAGCTTTTCTGCGAAACGGAATGAAAAATTCCTTGCAATTCGAAGGAAAAAATGCTATTGTTTAGATGGAAAAGAATCCGCAGCATGAACTTTGAACAGGAGGTCTGACCCATGAAAAAAATTACCGGTTCCATTGTTGCGCTGGTCCGTCCCTTTACGTCCGACGGTTCCGTGGACTACGACCGTCTGCGCGCGCTCGTCGACTGGCATATCGAGCAGAAGACCGACGCGCTTCTGGTGCTCGGCACCACCGGCGAGACCGCCTCAACCACGCTTGAGGAGGATATCAAGACGCTTGAGTGTGTGCTTGACCGCGCTGCAGGCCGTGTCCCCGTCATTGCGGGCAGCGGTTCCAACTCCAGCGATATGCAGAAGCATAAGTCCGTTGTGTACTCGGCCATGGGCGCCGATGCGCTTCTGTGTATCAGTCCGTACTATGTCAAAGCCAATGAGGAGGGTATGTACCGCCACTTTATGATGTCGGCGGATGCCGCCAGCGCTCCGATCATTCTCTATAACGTACCCGGCCGCACCGGCTGCCGCATCTCGCCGAATGTTGTTCGTCGCCTGTCGGAGCATCCGAACGTTATGGGCATCAAGGAAGCCAGCGGGGATATGTCTTACGCGATGCAGGTCGCGCGCTACCTTTCCGACGACTTTGTGATGTACAGCGGCAACGATGACATTACCGTCCCGCTGATGTCCGTCGGCGCGATCGGCGTTATTTCCGTCTGGGCGAATATCATGCCCCGTGAGGTGCATGAAATGACGGTCGATTTCCTCGAGGGCCGCCGCGAGCAGGCGCTCGCGCAGCAGCTTCGCTGCCTTGACCTTATCAACGGCCTGTTTATGGAGGTTAACCCCATTCCGGTCAAGGAGGCCATGAATCTGATGGGGCTCGAGGCCGGAACCTTCCGGATGCCGATGTATCCGATGGCGCCGGAAAACCGCGCCAGACTTGCACGGCTCATGCGTGAGGTCGGTTTGCCCGTAAAGGAGGGCGCGGGCGAATGAAGCTGTTTCTCAGCGGCTACGGCAGGATGGGCAGGATGCTCGAAGAACTTGCCCTCGCCGCCGGCGACGAGATCGTCGGCTACGCCGATCTGAACTGCCCGGAGCGTTATGACAACGCTCCGGCAGCGCAGGTCTGCCTGGATTTTTCCGGCGTCGGTGCGCTGCCGCATTTGGAGCGCTACCTGACCCGCACCGGCGCGGCGCTTGTCAGCGGTACTACCGGCCTGACCGAGCCGGATTTCGACCGTTTGCACGCACTTGCGCGGACGAACGCCGTGCTCTGGACGGCAAACTACAGCACCGGTATCGCCGTCCTGCGGCGGATGCTGCGCGAGTATGCGCCCGTGCTTGCCGATTGGGATAAGGAAATCCTGGAATTACACCACAATCAGAAGGTCGATGCGCCCAGCGGTACGGCGAAGCAGCTTCTGCGTGAGCTGGACCCGCAGGGACAGGCACTGATCGTTCACGGCCGCGAAGGCCTGTGCGGCAAGCGAGAAAAAAACGAGATCGGAGTGTTTTCTCTGCGCGGCGGCACCGTTGCGGGAGAACACAGCGTGCTGTTCTTCGGACAGGACGAGTCGCTGGAGCTGACGCACAAGGCGACCAGCCGCCGTGTGTTTGCCGCAGGCGCGCTGCGCGCTGCGCGCGCCATCTGTGGCCGCGCTCCCGGCTTCTATTCTCTGGAGGAGATTATTTTTAACGCATAAAGAAGGATATACCATGGAAAAACGCAAACCCCGCACGCTGTCGGGCTTCATGGAGCTGCTCCCGGCACCCCAGCAGAAATTTGAGCGGATGCTGGAGATTCTGCGCCGCAGCTTCTCACTCTACGGCTTCACCCCCATCGATACTCCCGTCATCGAAGCAGCGGATATTCTGCTGGCCAAGGGCGGCGGCGAAACGGAAAAGCAGATCTACCGTTTCCAGAAGGGCGATTCCGATCTGGCGCTGCGCTTCGACCACACCGTCCCGTTGGCCAAGTATGTCGCGCTGCACGAAAACGAGCTGGCCTTTCCCTTCCGGCGCTACGCTATCGGCAAGGTTTACCGCGGTGAGCGCGCGCAGCGCGGCCGCTTTCGTGAGTTCTATCAGGCGGATATCGACATCATCGGCGACGGAAAGCTCTCCGTTACCAACGAGGCGGAGATCCCTGCCGTCATCTACCGAGTGTTCTCGGAATTCGGCCTGAAGCACTTTTGCATCAGCGTCAACAACCGTAAGGTCCTCAACGGCTTCTACGCCATGCTTGGTCTGACGGAGCAGTCGCAGGACATTATGCGCACCGTGGACAAGCTCGATAAGATCGGGCCGGATAAGGTTCGAGAGCTGCTGACGCAGGAGCTGTCGCTCCCCGAGCAAAGCGCGGATGAAATCCTGCAGTTCATTGCCATCCGCGGCACGAATGCCGAGGTACTCGCCGCACTGGAACACTACCGAGGCAAAAATGAGACCTTCGACATTGGCCTTGACGAGCTGAGCACCGTGACGAGGTATCTGGCGGAGCTCGGCGTGCCGCAGGAAAACTTTGCCGTCGATCTGACCATTGCACGCGGTCTGGATTACTACACCGGAACGGTCTATGAAACGCGCATGACCGAGCATCCGGAAATCGGCGCCATCTGCGCCGGCGGCCGCTATGACAATCTGGCGGAATACTATTCCGAGCGCAGCCTGCCCGGCGTAGGCGTGGCCATCGGTCTGACACGCCTGTTCTATGTGCTCGACGAGCAGGGAATGCTCAATCCGCAGCTTCCCACCGCGCCGGCCGACGCGCTGCTTCTGCCCATGACGGCGGATCTTGCGCCTGCTGTTGCGTTGGCGACAAAGCTCCGTGCAGCGGGTATCCGCACGCAGCTCTACTGCGAAGAAAAGAAATTCAAGGCCAAGATGAGCTATGCCGACCGGCTTGGGATCCCCTATGTGGTTTTTCTTGGGGAGGACGAGATTGCGGCGGGCAAATGCTCCGTCAAGGCGCTGAAGACCGGCGAACAGACGCTTTGCACGCCCGATGAAGCCGCTGTGCTGATCGCGGCGGGTGTCGCCGAAGCGCAGGCCGGGAAAGTAATCCTAGACTAAAGAGAGGGAATAATACCAATGATTCAGTCCAGAACCCATAATTGCGGTGAGCTGCGCCTGTCCGATGCAGGCAGGATCGTTACGCTCGCAGGCTGGTTGGAAAATGTCCGCGAGGTCGGCAGTAGCCTGGCCTTCGCCGTCCTGCGTGATTTCTACGGTACCACGCAGCTCGTACTGGAGAGCGAAGAGATGCTGCGTGCCGTCAAGCCCGTCAACCGTGAATCCACAATCCAGATCACCGGCACGGTGCGCGAGCGTACCTCCAAGAACCCCAAGCAGCCCACCGGTGAAATTGAGGTCGTTCCGACCGAGCTGCGTGTGCTTGGCAAGTGCATCTACAACTCGCTGCCTTTTGAGATCAACCGCTCCCGTGAGGCGGACGAAAACGTGCGCTTGAAGTACCGCTATCTTGATTTGCGCAACCCCGAGGTCAAGCAGAACATCGTTTTGCGCTGCAACGTTGTTGCCGCCATCCGCAAGGCGATGATGGACCACGATTTTCTGGAGATCACCACGCCCATTCTGACCGTCTCCAGCCCGGAGGGCGCGCGCGACTACCTCGTGCCCGCCAGAAAGCACCCCGGCAGGTTCTACGCCCTGCCGCAGGCGCCGCAGCAGTTCAAACAGCTTCTGATGACCTCCGGCTTTGACCGCTATTTCCAGATCGCTCCCTGCTTCCGCGATGAGGACGCGCGCGGCGACCGGAGTCCCGGCGAGTTCTATCAGCTCGATATGGAAATGGCTTTCGCTACGCAGGATGACGTATTCGCCGTCATTGAGGATGTTTTGCCGCCTGTTTTCGCGAAATACGGCAAGTATAACATTGCATCTTCTGCCCCTTTCCGCCGCATTGCCTACCGTGATGCGCTGGAGACCTACGGTTCGGACAAGCCCGACCTGCGAATTGATCTGGTGCTTCAGGACATGACCGCGCTCGTCAAGGGCAGCGAGTTTGCGCCCTTTGCCGAGGGGAATGTCGTCAAGGCCGTTGTCGTACCCGGCTGTGAGCTGACGCGCAAGCAGATCGACAAGCTCTGCGCGGATGTGGAAGTGCAGTCCGGCAGCAAGCCCTATTGGTTCAAGGTGGAAGCCGACGGCTCCTTTGCCGGCGGCGTGGCCAAGTTCCTTCAACCGCACGCGCAGCAGATCACGGAGGCGCTTGGTCTGGCTCCCGGCTGCCTCATCGGCGTGGCTGCAGGGAAGCGCACCGCTGCGGTCAAGACTGCCGGTGTACTGCGCAACAAGCTCGGCGCGCTCGTGCCCGGACATATGGACAGGGAACGCTATGAATTCTGCTGGGTTGTCGACTTCCCGATGTACGAGATCGGAGAGGAGAGCGGTGCGCTCGAATTCTGCCACAATCCCTTCTCCATGCCCGGCGGCGGCGCCGAAACGCTGGACAGAGCCATCGAGGGCAAGCTCGATCCGCTGACCATCACCGCGCAGCAGTACGATCTTGTGTGCAACGGCGTGGAGCTGTCATCCGGTGCGGTGCGGAACCATGATCCCGAGATCATGATCCGTGCTTTTGAGCTGGTCGGCCTCGGCGAGGAGGATGTCAAGGCGAAGTTCCCCGCCATGTATAATGCTTTCTGCTACGGTGCACCCCCTCACGCAGGAATTGCGCCCGGCATTGACCGCATTGTCATGCTGCTGGCAGGTGAAGAATCCATTCGTGAGATCATTCCTTTCCCGATGAACAAAAATGCGCAGGACGTCATGATGGGCGCTCCGTCCGTTGTTGATCAGAAGCAGCTCGATGACGTGCATATCCGGATTGCTCTGGACGACTGAACGGTGCAGCTTTGAGGCGTAACCGTCGAAAATGAGGTATCCCTTCCGGGATACCTCATTTTTTTGTCAGGACGCAGACCGCTTTTCCCATTTGCTCGGCATTTTCACCGCTTTCCGAGAAAAACCGAAGTCCGCCTTGGCCAAAGCGACAAAAACACGAGAATGAATAAATATCCTATTGACAATGAATAAATATTCGTGTATAGTGAGATACGTCAAACGAGTCGCGGATAAAAATCCGCAACAGGAGGGAAAGAAACATGAAAAAGATCGTTAGTATTCTGCTGATGCTTTCACTGCTCGGCGCGCTGCTGGCAGGCTGCAAATCCGAAGAAAAGCCGGTTCTGACCGTGGCAACCTCACCGGACTTCGCACCGATGATTTTCTGCGATATGTCCAAATCCGGGCAGGAGCAGTATGTCGGCTTTGACGCGCTGCTGGCGCAGTACATTGCTGATGAATTGGGAATGGAGCTGAAGATCCTGCCGATGAGCTTTGACGCCTGCCCCGGTGCGGTTTCCAGCGGCAAAGCGACGCTGGCCATTTCCGGATTCTCGTGGATGCCGGAACGCGCCGAAAGCTACAACCTCTCGGATTATTACTTTGCGGGAGACAATGAAACCGAACAGGTAGTTGTCACGCTAAAGGAAAACAAAGACAAGTTTAAGACCGCCGAGGATTTTAACGGCGTTAAGGTCGGTGCGCAGAGCGCCTCGTTCCAGGAAGCTCTGTGCAAGGAACAGCTTGCGGGCGCTACCATTGTTCCGGTGCCCGATCTTTCCACGGCGCTCATGCAGCTCAAAAAGGGCGACTTCGATGCCGTTGCCCTGGCCAAGGGTCAGGCGGGGGTGTTCATGGCCAACGATGATGCCGTTGCGCTGTGTGATTTTGCCTTTACGGTCGATCCCAAATACGTCGGCAATGTGGTCATCCTGAAAAAGGGCGACGACGAGCTGACCGCGAAGGTCAACGCCATCCTTGCAAAGGCAAAAGATGCCGGACTTTATGAGGTCTGGTATGCACAGGCACAGGTGCTTGCCGGGTCCAAAACGGCAGCCGAGGTCGGCTACGACGAAAATGGCAATCCTGTACCTACGGAATCTGCGGGAGAATAAATATACATCGCCGGCGCATGAAAATGCGTCGGCGGATCGGAAAGGGGACCGGGCATGGACATTTCAACGGTCGTGCGGAATATCGGCAGACTTATCTCAAAATACTGGCAGGTTTTTCTGCTTGAAGGCGTCGTCAACACACTGCTGCTGACTGCCATCGCCGTGCTTTTCGGTGCGATTCTGGGCAGCGTCGTGACCGCCATGAAATGCTCGCGCTTCCGTGCGCTGCGCTTTCTGGCCGGGCTGCACATTGAGGTTCTGCGCGGCACGCCGATCCTGCTCCAGCTCACGATCTTCTACTTCGTCGTGCCCGAGCTGCTGCCTTTTCTGAATCTGTCGGCATTTGCGTGGGTTGCCGTTGCGCTGAGCCTCAATTCCTCGGCCTATGTTTCCGAGGTGTTTCGCTCGGGATTGCAGTCGGTTGACCGGGGACAGAGCGAGGCTGCGCGAAGCCTCGGTATGAGCCGCGCGCAGACGCTGACCCGTATCGTTCTTCCGCAGGCCGTCAAAACGATTCTGCCTGCACTCGGTAATGAGTTTGTCACGATCCTGAAGGAGACTTCCCTCGCCTCGACTTTCTTCATCGGCGATCTGATGACGGTGTATAAGAAAATCAACGGCGCAACCTATCTGAATCTGGAACCGCTTCTGATCGTCGGCGCGTTGTATTTGTGCCTGACGTATCCGTTGAGCCGGCTGGTCGCATGGGGAGAAAGGAGGCTGGCACGTGGAGCACACTGAGATTCTCCGTGTCGAGGGACTTCACAAGCATTTCGGAGCGCTTACGGTGCTGCGCGGTATCACCGAAAGCGTCAAAAACGGCGAGGCGGTGAGCATCATCGGCCCCTCCGGCGGCGGCAAAAGTACATTTTTGCGCTGCCTGAATCTGCTGGAAATGCCGGATGAGGGGCGCGTGTTCTTTGACGGTACGGAGTTGACCGCTAAGGGCGCGAAGCTCGACGAGATCCGGCAGCATATGGGCATGGTGTTCCAACACTTCAATGTGTTTCCGCACCTGTCTGTGCTGCGCAACGTGACGTTGGCACCCATGCTGGTAAAAAAACGCAGCCGCGAGGAGGCGGAGGCACAGGCGCGGCAGCTTCTTGCGCGTGTCGGGCTGTCGGATAAGTCAGACGAGCTGCCAGGCCGCCTCTCCGGCGGGCAAAAGCAGCGTTTGGCGATTGTCCGTGCATTGGCGATGGAGCCGCGTGTGATGCTGTTTGACGAGCCGACCAGTGCGCTTGATCCCGAGATGGTCGGCGAGGTACTGGAGGTCATCCGCGAATTGGTTGCAGGTGGCATGACGAGTGTGATTGTTACGCACGAGATGCGGTTTGCACGCGAGATTTCCGACCGTGTATTATTTATGGACGGTGGTGTGATTGCCGAACAGGGCACGCCCGAGCAGATCTTTGCCGACCCGCAAAGCCCCAGACTGCAGGATTTTCTGAAAAAGGTTTTATGATCGAACAGTATAAAGCTGCCCCGCGTGCAATGCACGCGGGGCAGCTCCGTCGTTTTACAACGTTTTTCAGATTTCCATGATTACGGGCAGAATCATGGGGTTTCGCTTTGTGTTTTTGAACAGGAATTGGCTCAGATCGTGCTTAATGGTGGATTTGATGGTAGCCCAGTCGGAGATGTGCTTGCCGCGGCATTGCTCCAAAGAGCGCGTGGCGACCATTTTCATCGCCTCCATCAGATCGTCGTTGTCCTTCATATACACGAAGCCGCGGGTGATGATATCCGGTCCTGAGAGCACCGAGCCGTCCTCGCTCGAAAGATTGACACACACGACGATCATACCGTCCTGTGCCAGATGCTTGCGGTCACGCAGCACCACGCTGCCTACGTCGCCTACGCCTGCGCCGTCGACGAGCACCTTGCCTGCCGGAACGGTGCCGGCCAGCTTGCAGCTTTTCGTCGTGCACTCAATGACGCGGCCGATATCTGCAATCAGAATGTTCTTTGGAGGCATTCCCATCTGCCGTGCCAGAGCGGCGTGCTTTTGCAGGTGGCGCTGCTCGCCGTGCAGGGGAATAAAGAAACGCGGGCGTGTCAGCGCATGAATGAGCTTCAGCTCCTCCTGGCAGGCGTGGCCGGAGACATGCAGCCCTTCGGACTTGTCGTAGACCACATCCGCACCCTTACGGTAAAGCTCATTGACGATGCGCGAAATTGCTTTTTCGTTGCCGGGGATGGCTGAGGCGGAAATAATGACCTTGTCGCCCGGCTGGATTTCCACCTGCCGGTGACTGGAAAACGCCATACGGTACAGCGCGGACATATCCTCGCCCTGCGAACCGGTGGAGACGATAACGATCTTTTCCTTCGGCAGGGATTTGATCTGGTTGATGTCTACCAGAACGCCCTCCGGCAGGTCAAGATAGCCCAGCTCCGTAGCGACCTTGAGAATATTCTCCATGCTCCGGCCGGTCACGGCGACTTTACGCCCGTGACGGTGTGCAATAGCGATGATCGAGCGGATACGGTGCATATTCGAGGCAAAGGTCGTGACGATAATGCGCTCGCGGCAGCCTTTGAAGTGCCGGTCGAAGCCCTCGGCCACGACGGATTCGGAGGGCGTATAGCCCGGTCGTTCGACGTTGGTCGAGTCGCACAGCAGCGCATAGATGCCCTCACGCCCGAGGTCACCCAGACGAGTCAGGTCGGTAATGCCATCCTCGGCGGTTGCGTCGATTTTGAAGTCGCCCGTCATCACCACGGTACCGACCGGAGTGCGGATGGCAAACGCCACCGCATCGGCAATGGAATGGTTGACGTGGATGAACTCTACCGAGAAGCAGCCGGCCTTTACGACGTCGCCGGGCTTCTGTGTGACGAGCTTGACCTGCTTGAGAAGGTTGTGTTCCTCAAGCTTGAGCTTGATCAGTCCGAGCGTAAGCGGCGTGGCATAGACGGGCGCCTTGACCGCCTGAAGCACATAGGGCAGGGCGCCGATGTGGTCCTCATGCCCGTGCGTAATGAAATAGCCGCGCAGCTTCTGTTGGTTTTTGGCCAGGTATGTGACGTCCGGAATCACAAGATCCACGCCGTACATATCGTCCTCCGGGAAACCAAGACCGCAGTCGACAACGATCAGATCGTTGCCATATTCCAGCGCGGTCATGTTTTTTCCGATCTCATTGAGGCCGCCGAGGGGAATGATTTTCAGTTTTTCTGCCAAATAATAAAACTCCTTTTTGTTGTAAGTATCCTATCTTCAGCGGCGCAGAGCCGCTTCTATCCTTGCCCGTTACGGCTTATTATAGCACGGTTTTTTGAAGAAGTACACATTTTTTTCAAAATGAGAAAAAACAGGGAAGAAAACAGTAGCAAATCGCGCGGGAATTTGCTATAATTGATAAAATAGAATGGGTCTATCCTGCTATGGAAAGGACGGAACGGGAATGAATAAAAAACTGCGGCGTCTGCTCCAGCCGAGCATGGCCGTTTACTTCGTCATTCTTCTGCTGTTTGTGGGCGCAGCCTTTGCCGTGCGCAGCTATTGGCTGGCGGGCATCGAGGCGGCGGTTACGGCGGCCTGTCTTGCGGGTTATCGCTGGCGCGAGGCGCGCCGCCGCAAGGCGATCAACGACTATGTTCTGGCGACGAACGAGATGATGAACCGCACCTCCGGCGGAGAGGTGCCGTTTCCGGTCGCCATGCTGCGGCCGGGCGACGGCGAGCTGATCTGGTACAACAGGCCCTTTGAGGAGCTGACGGAGCTGGCTGACCGTGCGCAGGTACGGAGCTTCTGCGAGCTGTTTCCGGATTTTTCGCTTGACTGGCTGAGCGCGGGTAAGCAGGCTGCGCCGGAGGAGCTGCGCTATCACGGCCGCCGGTTCCGCGTGAGCGGAAGTCCCGTGCGCGACGCTTCGGCGGGAGAGCCGATGGCGATGCTTTATTTTCAGGATCTGACCGAGCTTTTGCAGGTGCGCGACGAATACATCCGTTCGCGCCCGATGGTGGCCATTGTGCTGATCGACAATTACGAGGAGTTGACGAACAATCTGCCGGATGCGACCATCTCCGCGCTCAATGCACAGCTCAATACCTTCATCAACGAATGGGCCGACCGCTACGGCGGCTTGCTGCGCAGGCTGGAACGCAACCGTTATCTGCTGTTGCTGGAGGCGAAGGCGCTTGCGCCCATTGCCGAGGAGAAGTTTTCTCTGCTTGAATCCATCCGTACCGTGACGAACCCGGCGGGTGTGGCGGCGACGGTATCCATCGGTATCGGTAAGGACGGCGTGGACTTCCGCGAGGACTATGACTTTGCGGCTCTGTCCATCGAAATGTCGCTCTCGCGCGGCGGCGATCAGGCCGTCGTCAAGGATCGCTACGATTTTGCGTTCTTCGGCGGACGGATTCAGCAGAATGAGCGCCGCACAAAGGTCAAGTCCCGCGTGATGGCCTCGTCGCTGTCCGAGTTGATCGCGCAATCCGGACAGGTGTTCATCATGGGGCACAAGATGGCGGATCTGGACGCCGTGGGCGCCGCCGTAGGCGTGTGCTGCCTGTGCCGTAAAAAGGGGAAGACGGCGCATATCGTGATCGATCTGCAGCGCAACGCTTCGGCATCGCTGATTAGCCTGCTGCGGCAGATGCCGGAGTACGCCGAGACCTTCGTGTCCGATCAGGAAGCGCTGCTTGCCGCCAATCCCAACAGCCTTCTGGTTGTGGTCGATACGAACCGGCCGGATCAGGTGGAGTGTAAATCGCTTCTGGAGGCCGTCCGTCGTGTCGTGGTGATCGATCACCACCGCCGCGCCGCCGATTATATCGAGCAGCCCGTGCTGAGCCTGCACGAGACGTCAGCCTCTTCCGCTTCGGAACTGGTCACGGAGCTTTTGCAGTATTCCGTCGAGCCGACCGACATTCTGCCGAACGAGGCCGCCGCGCTTCTGGCGGGCATCGTGCTTGATACGAAAAACTTCAGTCTGCATACCGGCAGCCGCACCTTTGAAGCCGCGGCCTTTCTGCGGCGCATCGGTGCGGATACCGTGGAGGTCAAAAAACTGTTCCAGAACGATCTGTCCGCTACGGTTGCGCGCTTCCGCATTGTGCAGACTGCGCGGCTCTACCGCGCCAATATTGCCATTGCCGCGCTGGACTACACCGTGACGCGCACGTTGGCTGCACAGGCAGCCGACGAGCTGCTGAACATCTCCGGTGTGGAGGCGTCGTTCGTCCTGTATCCGCAGGACGATCAGGTCAATATCTCCGCGCGCTCTATCGGCGACGCAAACGTGCAGATCATCCTTGAGCCGCTCGGCGGCGGCGGAAACGCCGCTACGGCGGGCGCACAGATGAAGAACACCACCGTGCCCGCCGCCTATGACGCGCTCATCACTTCCATCAACAAATATTACAACTGACAGGAGGAAATACCATGAAGGTGATTTTATTGCAGGACGTCCGCGGAAAGGGTAAGCGCGGCCAGATGCTTGAGGTTTCGGACGGCTATGCCCGAAACTATATGCTTCCGCGCAAGCTTGCCGTCGAGGCGACTCCCGATGCCGTCAATACCATGAATATGACCGACAAGGCCAACGCCGAAAAGCGCCAGCGTGAGCGCGAGGAGGCCTTTGCCGTGGCGAAGAAACTCAAGGAGCTGACCGTGACCGTGACTGCCAAGGGCGGCGGTGCGGGACGTCTGTTCGGCTCCGTTACCACGCAGGAGATTGCCGATGCGCTGCGTGCACAGACCGGTATCGAGTTGGATAAGCGTAAGCTGGTGCTCGACGAGCCGATCAAGACCGTCGGCAGCTATACCGTTAAGTGCAAGCTCGGCTACGAAATCAACGCCGAGCTGAAGATCGTCATCGAGGAGCAGTAAACGCCCCGAAAGAACACAGAGGGGAGGAAAGACCCATGCCGACGGAGGATCTTCTGGCGCGGCAGGCGCCGCATTCGCTGGAAGCGGAACAGGCCGTGCTCGGCTCCATGCTTATCGACAGTCGATGTGTCAACGAAGTCGTCGGGCTGCTGCGCCCGGAGGATTTTTATTTACAGACAAATCGCGAGATTTATGAAACCATCTATGCGATGTTTGCCTATTCGCAGGTGATCGACCCCGTTACGGTGCTCGATAAGATGCGTGAGCGCGGCGTGTTCGACGAACAAAGCTCCGCGAAATACGTTGCGCAGCTCATGGAGATCACCCCGACGGCGGCGAATGTCAGGCAATATGCGCAGATCGTCCACGATAAGGCCGTGCTGCGCAATCTTTCCGTTGCCGCCGCAGACATTACGGAAATGGTCTATGAAGGCGTCGGCAGCACACAGGACATTCTGGAGGCGGCGGAAAAAAAGGTTTTTGCGCTGCGCCGCGGCAATTCCAACGATTCGCTGGAGCATGTCGGCACCATCCTGCTCAAGGTCTTTGACCGCCTGAGTGAGTTGGCCGAGTCCGGCAGCGAAATCCCCGGCCTTTCCACCGGTCTGCGCGATCTGGACCGTGCCATCAACGGACTGAACAAGTCCGATCTGATCCTGCTTGCGGCCCGTCCGGGCATGGGAAAGTCTGCCATGGCGCTGAATATGGCCATGAGTGTGGCGAAAAAGAATCCGAAGCGCACCGTAGCCGTTTTCTCGCTGGAAATGTCCAAGGCGCAGCTTGTCACTCGCCTGATTGCAGGCGAGAGCTTTGTTGATCTCGGCAAGCTGACCACGGGACGTCTGAGCGAGGACGAATGGACGAAGATCGGCACGGCCGCCGCCGCTCTGGCACAGACCGATCTGCGCATTGACGATAATCCCAGTCTTTCCGTGGCAGAGATGAACGCCAAATGCCGCCGGATCGATGACCTTGCGATGGTCATCATTGACTATTTACAGCTTATGACCTCTGCGGGCGGCCGCAGCTACAGCGGCGAGAACCGACAGCAGGTCGTTTCGGATATCTCCCGCAGCCTGAAAATTATGGCCAAGGAGCTGAATGTGCCGGTTTTGTGCCTGTCGCAGCTCTCACGTGCGAACGAAAGCCGCTCGGACAAGCGCCCGATGCTTTCGGATCTGCGCGAATCCGGCGCAATCGAACAGGATGCGGACGAGGTGCTGTTCCTTTATCGCGAGGATTATTACAACAAGGACACCGAAAAGCAGAACATTGCCGAGTGCATCGTTGCCAAAAACCGTCACGGCGAAACGGGCACCGTCGAGCTGCAATGGCTGCCGCAGTTTACCACATATGCCGACCGGGAGTGGCGTCACAGTGAGGGCTGAGGTTCTGGCCTTCTGCCGGAAAAACGCGCTGTTTTCTCCCGGCGAGCGCGTTTGCTGCGCCGTTTCCGGCGGTGCGGACTCCGTGGCGCTGCTGACCGTACTGCACGAGCTGTCCGGCGATCTGGAGCTCCGACTGACGGCGGCGCACTTCAATCACTGTCTGCGCGGAGAGGAATCCGAGCGCGACGAGCGCTTTGTGCGTGCGCTGTGCGGAAGGCTGAATGTCCCTCTGACCGTCGGACGCGGTGACGTTGCCGCACTGACTGCGCGGAGCGGGCTGTCGACGGAGACGGCGGCACGCCGCCTGCGCTATGCGTTTTTCGACACGCTGGACAGCGACCGCATCGCCACTGCGCACACTGCCGGGGATAATGCCGAAACGGTGTTGCTCCAGCTCCTGCGCGGCGCAGGTCTGCGCGGTTTGAGCGGAATCCCCGCAGCGCGCGGGCGTTTTGTCCGTCCGCTTTTGGGCGTTACCCGCGCGCAGCTTGAGACGTATTTGCGCGAAAGGGGGGAGACGTGGGTCGTGGATTCGACCAATCTTGACGACGCCTGCGCCCGAAACCGTCTGCGCCACCGCGTTATGCCGGAACTGGAGCGGCAGTCGCCGGGTTTCGCGGCCAGACTGACGCCGCGCTGCGCCGTGCTGCGCGAGGAGGATGCATTCCTTGACGTGCAGGCGGCTGCACTTTTGCGGCCGAAAGCGGAAGGCTGGGCCGTTGCGCCGATCTTAAACGCGCCGCCCGTATTGCAGCGCCGTGCGCTGCGGCAGGTGCTTGCGACGGTCTACCCGCAGGACGTCTCGCTGGCGCATATCGAAGCGCTGCGTGCGCTTCTGGCAAACCCCAGCCCATCGGCGCGGCTTACGCTGCCCGGCGGCTTTCTTGCCGAACGGCGCTACGACCGTTTTTTACTGACGCGGTCTGAAGTACGGCGCTTTTCGCCGCAGGTGCTTTTGCTGCCCGGCGCGGTCGCTTTGGAAAGCGGCTGGACGGTACAATGCAAATTTGAAGAAAAACCGGAAAAAATCAGAAATTCCCCGTTTCTTTTTTCGCTGTCGTGTGCTATGATACGAGGAAAGACCGTGCTTTTGCGGCCGCGCTGTGCCGGCGACCGGCTGATGCTGGCAAACGGCTCGCACGCTACGGTAAAAAAGCTGTTCATTGACCGCAAGCTCCCCCGCGCACTGCGCGACGCACTGCCCGTTTTCGAGTGCGGCGGCGTGGTATTGGCGGCGGCCGGCCTCGGCGCAAGCCGGGATGCCCTGCCGGCGGAGGGACAGGCGGCGTGGATAATTTGTGTAACAGAGAAAGAGGAGATTCAACATGCACAATGACATTGCACGTATCCTTTTGACGGAGCAGCAGCTTCGCAATCGCATTACCGAGCTGGGTAAGCAGCTCGCCGAGGATTATCAGGACAAGGAGCCGATTTTCATCGGAATCCTCAAAGGCGTTATCGTTTTCTTCGCCGATATGGTCCGTGCGACGCAGATTCCCTGTCAGTTCGATTTTATCGTTGCCTCGTCTTATGGGGCAGGCACCAGCACCAGCGGTACCGTGAAGATCCTGAAGGACGTGACCTGCGACATCAAAGGCCGCCATGTTGTCATTCTTGAGGATATTCTGGATACCGGTCTGACCCTGGAGTATGTTTGCCGCCACCTGAAGGAAATGCAGCCCGCTTCTTTGAAGATCTGCACCCTGCTCGATAAGCCCGAGCGCCGCAAGGTCAATGTGTTCGCCGACTACATCGGCTATACCATCCCGAATGAATTTGTCGTCGGCTTCGGCCTGGATTACGACGAGCGTTATCGCAATCTACCCTATGTCGGTATCCTGAAGCCGGAGGTATATAACAAGTAAAAGGAGCTTTGCTTTGACAAAACGAAATAAGATTCTGTCTCTTCTTTTGTATGTGCTGATCGTTGCGGCCGTCCTGCTGCTGGTGTTTTCCGTGCTCAGTCGGGATACCACGCCCCGTGTTTCCTATTCGCAGATGCGGGAGCTGTTCCTGAACGAGCAGGTGGAGTCTTTTGAATGGAAGAACGGCCTGCTGACGCTTCAGCTCAACAGGCCGCTCGACGGTGCGGTCAAGGTCGCCCATGAGCTTGCCGACTACCGCACCTTCCGCGAGGATATGGATCCGACCATCAATGCGCTTCAGCAGAAGGGTGTGCTTAAGAGCTTCAACTATGTCCCGGTCTCCGAGACGCCGTGGTTCCTGCAGCTTCTGCCCTATGTGCTGCTCATCGGACTCATGCTTGTCTTTATGTATCTGATGCTCTCGCGTGCTGCCGGAGGCGGCGGCAGCGGCATGGTCAAGTTCAGCCGCGCCAATATCCGCGTCGGCACGGGAGACCGCCGTTACCGCTTTGACGATGTGGCCGGAGCGGATGAGGAAAAAGCCGAGCTGGAGGAGATTGTTGATTTCCTGCGGAATCCGGACAAATACCGCGCCATCGGCGCGAAGATCCCGCGCGGCGTGCTGCTCTCCGGCCCTCCGGGCACCGGTAAAACACTGCTTGCCAAGGCCGTTGCGGGAGAGGCGAATGTGCAGTTCCTGTCGATTTCCGGCTCGGATTTCCTGGAGCTGTATGTCGGCGTCGGCGCCAGCCGTGTGCGTGACCTGTTTGAACAGGCCAAGCGCGTTGCGCCCGCCATCGTGTTTATCGACGAAATCGATGCCGTCGGCCGTCGCCGCGGCGCGGGTCTGGGCGGCGGAAACGACGAGCGTGAGCAGACGCTCAACCAGCTTCTGGTGGAAATGGACGGCTTTGCGCCCAACGACGGCGTGATCGTCATGGCCGCCACGAACCGTCCCGATGTGCTCGATCCGGCGTTGCTGCGTCCCGGCCGCTTTGACCGGCGCATTTATGTCAGTATGCCGGATGCGAAGGGCCGCGAGGCGATCCTCCGCGTCCATGCACGCAATAAGAAGCTGGCGGAGGATGTCGACCTCAGGACCCTTGCCAATGCGACTGCCGGCTTTACCGGTGCGGATCTGGAAAACCTTCTGAATGAGGCTGCGCTGCTGTCCGTGCGGCGCGATGAGCAGTTTATCCGTATGGCAACGGTCGAAGAGGCAATTCTGAAGGTTGTTGCAGGTCCCGAAAAACGCAGCCGCACCCAGCTTGCGCGCGACCTGCGTGTCACCGCTTATCACGAAGCGGGACACGCCGTTGCCTCCTACCATCTGCCCACGCAGGACCCGGTCAGTCAGATTACCATTGTACCGCGCGGGAACGCATTGGGAATGACCATTTCTTTCCCGGAGCAGGACCGTACGCATTATACGCGTAACGAGATGCGGGAGTCGCTGGTTATGCTGCTCGGCGGGCGCGTCGCCGAGGCGCTGGAATTTGACGATGTCAGCTCCGGTGCGTCGAACGACCTCCAGCGCGCCAGCCGGATTGCCTATAATATGGTTGCCCGCTATGGTATGAGCGAACGGCTCGGGGCAGTGAGCTATGACGACGGAGACGAGATTTTCGTCGGTCGTGACTATGAGCGCATGCGCTCCTATTCCGAGCGTGTCGCCGGCGAGATCGATGCCGAGCGCAAGCGCCTGATCGACGCGGCGTATGCCGAGTGCGAGGATCTTCTGCGCGGCGATTACGACAAGCTGCGTCAGGTTGCGGAGTATCTGATTGCCCATGAGACAATGAGCCGCAGCCAGTTTGAGGCCGTGATGCGCGGCGAGCCCGTGCCCGGGCAGGCGGAGCCGCTGCTGCATGAGCAGACCTCCGAAACGCCGCATGACGGCGAATAACGATTGTTCCAAAACGCTCCAAGCGGCTCGGCTTGGAGCGTTTTCGGCAACGATCGCCTATAGAGAAAAAGCAGAATTTGCAGAAAGGATCGAAGTATGAGCGGAATTTTATTTACGGGCTTTGCGCCCTTCGGGTCGGATACGGTAAACGGTTCGTGGGAGGCGGTTCGTGCACTTCCCGACCGCATCGGGAATGTAACAATCTACAAACGGGAGTTGCCGGTCGTCTACGACCGCGTGCGCGACTGTCTTACTGCCTTGCTTGACGAGCTGCGGCCGCGGGCGGTTGTCTGTGTCGGTCAGGCGGCGGGACGCACTGCCGTTACGCCGGAGCTGGTGGCCGTCAACTGGCGCAGCGGTGCAATCGCCGACAACGACGGCATTCGTTACGACGGGGTGCCGATCGATGCGGCCGGACCTGCCGCGTACTTTTCTACGCTGCCCGTCCGTGCGCTGACCGAGGCGCTGTGCGCCGAAGGAATTCCGGCTTACCTGAGCCTTTCGGCGGGCGGTTATGTGTGCAACAGTACGATGTACCATCTGCTGGACTTGCTTCGCGGCCGTCCGGAAATCCCGGCGGGCTTTGTCCATGTACCCTACCTCAGTACGCAGGCCGCACAGCGGCCGAACGTCGCCTCGCTTCCGCTTGCGACCGTCACGGCGGCGCTGGAATGCATCGCGCGGCGGCTCTGCGCGGCGGAGGCCTGAGCGCAAAGGAGGAATGTCCGATGACGAATCTCTATGACTATCTCACATGGCGCGGCGATCTGTCCTTTGAGGCCGACCCCGTGAATGCGGTGGACGGCGTGATTTTTGCGCGATTGGCCTATCTCCCGATTGAGAAAACGGATTTCACCGGAGGGACGCTCACGCAGGCGGCGGAGGCACTGTTTGCCCTTCCCGGGATCGGGTCGCTTGTCTGGCAGCCGGAGGATCTGCATCTGCTGCGCGCGCTGTGCAAAACCGCCCGTTTTGCTGCGCTGCCCGTGGAACGATTTGAAAGCCGTATGGATGAAAAAACACAGTTTTTTGCCATGACGCTTCGCACGGGCCCGCAGGAGCGCTTTCTTGCCTTCCGCGGCACGGACGATTCCCTTGTCGGCTGGGAGGAGGATCTGAATATGGGCTTTACCTGCCCGGTCCCGGCGCAGAGCATGGCGGCGGACTATCTGTGCGCGGAGCCTGCGCAGGGAACGCTGCGCCTTGGCGGGCATTCCAAAGGCGGCAACCTGGCGGTTTACGCTTCGGCCTTCAGCCCGGAGGCTGTGCAGTCGCGTATTGTGCGGATTTATAACTACGACGGCCCCGGCTTTGACGATCCTGTGCTTGTACAGACGGCCTACCGCCGCATTTGCAGCCGGATCGTCAGCTTTATCCCGCAGTCGTCGGTGGTCGGACGCCTGTTCGGACATCCGGAGCGCTGCCTGATCGTACATAGCGAGCGCATGGGCGGTGTATCGCAGCATAACATTTATAACTGGGAGATTGTCGGCAAACGTTTTGCCACATTGGAGGCACTGACCAACAGCAGCCGCTTTATTGACTCGACGGTCAAGTCGTGGCTGGCGGCGATGGACGCGCAGCAGCGTGCACAGCTTGTGGAGGTGGTCTACCGCGTCCTGACCGAGACGAATGCAACAAGCGTGCGCGAGCTGGAGGAGGATCCGTTCGGCAGCGCAAAGAATATTGTCCGGACGCTGCGCAGTCTGGACGAACCGACGCGCAGGGGCGTGTCACAGCTCCTGTCACAGCTTGCCAAAAGTGCCAGGAGCGGCTGGAGTGACCGCAAGCAGCGCCCGCCCGAGGGCGGAGAGGTGGATTCAACGCCGGAAAAAGCGGAACAGTGACCGAAAGCGGGCCGTCCTCCGGGACGGCCTCAGGCTGTCAAAAAAGCCTGATCGGTCATTGCGAGGGGGACACAGCCTGTTTACCTGTCATTGCGAGGAGCGAAGCGACGCGGCAATCTGATGCGGGATTCTACATGAGATTGCCACGGGCGGCAGAGCCGCCCTCGCAATGACAGGTGTTCGGTACAAGAGATTGCCACGGCCACTGGCGTGGCCTCGCAATGACATATCGTTCCTGCCGCCCGCGCAAGGACATAACCGCCGCACAGCGGCGGCAGGGCTTCCCCTCAAGGGGAAGCTGTCAGTGAGCAACGCGAGCTGACTGATGAGGTGTAGCCCACGGATGTGGGCGTGCCAAAATCCTGCCGCCTTCGGCGGACACCTCATTCGGCCGCTCCACTCCGTTCCGCGTCCACCTTCCCCTCAAGGGGAAGGCTTTGGGTGCGGCGCTCATAACGTGTCATTGCGAGGAGCGGAGCGACGCGGCAATCTAAAGTCAGGTCTTGCACGAGATTGCCACGACTTGCTGACGCATGTCTCGCAATGACACATTTGCCGCCGCAATGACCTTCCAATGCGGCAAATGCAAAGCGCCCGGCAAAGCCGGGCGCCCGCGCGGGGATGAAGCTATTAAAAAGAGTTCCGAGTAGGTAAAGATAGATGGCTTACTTCGTAGAGACATAGATGGAAACGTTGTTAAGCAGACCTTCAATCATTTCAGTCGGTTGTGTCGAACCGGTGGCAGTTTCGGTATTCACTTTGCCGCCCTCTGTGGAGCCGTTCCAAACAATTTTGTAGCTCGTCGAAACATCAGGTTTCGGCGTAACGATAGTTGTGGAGAACTGCCCCTTTTCAGCCTTGAACCAGTAGTCCTTATCGCCGGTGGTGACCTTGATATAAGCATCCTTGCCAGTAAAATCCTGAGCGTGCTCGGCAATATAGGCATTCCAGGAGCTGCGCGCGGCTTGGAGCGCATTCGATTCCTGAGCCTTCGAGATCACATTGCTGAACGTCGGAATCAGCACTGCTGCGAGGATCGCGATGACGGCGATGACGATGACGAGCTCTACAATGGTAAAGCCCTTTTTACGATGGGTTTTCATGTTGATACTCTCCTTAGAAATAGTCTGTCGGCTCGACTCGAATCCGATCGGCCGACGATGGCTCTATTCTAGCAGGAAAATTTCCGTTTGTCAAGTACAACTATCAAAATGATAATGCAATATCCTTTCGGTTATCATATGATACGGGCACGAAAGGGGTGCATGACGATGATCGCTGACCGGATCAGTGCGCTTCGCGCGCAGCACAATATGACGCAGACCGAGCTTGCCAAACGTCTCGGCCTGACGCGCTCAGGCGTTAACGCGTGGGAGATGGGGATCTCCGTTCCCTCGACGCAGTATATCGTGGAGCTTGCGGCACTGTTCGGCGTTTCGACGGATTTTCTGCTCGGGCTTTCCTCTGAAGCTACGCTCAGCGTTGCCGGTCTGACGGAGCAGGACGTGCTGCTCGTTTCTGCAGTCGTTGCACACCTGCGGCAAAAAAATCAACATCAGGAATAGGAAACCAAAAGGACTGCCTCAAAAATGAGACAGTCCTTTTTGACAAAGCGGCTTTGCCGCCCGTGGCAATCTCGTGTGCCGACGCCTGTCATTGCGAGACCCCGCAGGGGTCGTGGCAATCTCCTGCGGGCTCTTGCATCAGATTGCCGCGTCGCTTCGCTCCTCGCAATGACAAACCGGGACGTGCCGCGCCGTTCCCCGCAATGACACAGAGTAGGGGTGACATGCCGCAGTAACGCGAGAAGGAGACCGTGCGCACTTAACCTTCGGCGGGCTCCTTCGGCAGATCACGCATGGTCAGACTGATGCGTTTGCGCTTTTCATCCACCTCCAGCACACCGACACGGACGACGTCGCCGACGCGCACGACTTCGGACGGATGCTTGATAAAGCGGTCACAGACACGCGAAATGTGAACCAGTCCGTCCTGATGCACACCGATGTCTACAAATACGCCGAAATCAATAACGTTGCGCACCGTGCCGCGGAGCACCATGCCGGGCTTGAGGTCCTTCAGCTCCAGAACGTCCGTGCGCAGCAGGGGGGGCGGCAGCTCATCGCGCGGGTCGCGGCCGGGCTTGCACAGCTCCTTTGCGATGTCGCGAAGCGTCGGAACACCGACTCCGCAAGCCTGCGCCGCCTTTTCCGTGCCGAAGGTCTCCATGCGCTTTGGCAGCTCTGCCACGCCGCCCGCGGCGACGTCCGCGGTCGTATAGCCGCATAGCGACAGCAGTGTTTCTGCGGCGGCATAGGATTCCGGATGCACGCCGGTGCGGTCGAGAATCTGAGCGCTCTCCGGCACACGCAGGAAGCCTGCCGCCTGCTCATAGGCTTTCCGGCCGAGCTTCGGAACCTTCAGAACCTGTTTGCGGGTAGTAAACGCGCCGTTTTCCTCGCGATAGAGGACGATATTCTTTGCGGTGGTTGCGTTCAATCCCGCGACGCGGCGCAACAGCGAGGGCGAGGCGGTGTTCAGATCTACGCCGACGGCGTTCACGCAGTCCTCAACGACGCCGCCGAGTGCTTCATCGAGCCGCTTTTCCGGCACATCGTGCTGATACTGTCCGACACCGATGGCCTTGGGGTCAATCTTCACCAGCTCTGCCAACGGATCCTGAAGCCGTCGCGCGATGGACACTGCGGAGCGCAGATTGACATCGTACTGCGGGAATTCTTCCGCGGCCAGCGGTGAGGCGGAATAGACCGAGGCACCCGCTTCGGAGACGATCATATATGACACGCCTTTTACCTGCGGCAGCAGCTCACACACGGCAGCCTCCGTTTCGCGTGAGGCCGTGCCGTTGCCGATGGCGATATGCTCCACGCCGTGGCGGACGATAAGACGCTTGAGTGTGGCAATGGCCTCCTCACGTTTAGCCTTAGAGAAGGTGGGATAGACGACGGCGGTGTCGAGAACTTTACCGGTGGCATCCACGACGGCAACCTTGCAGCCATGGCTATAGCCGGGATCCAGCCCCATTGTCACATGGCCGCGCACGGGCGGCTGCATGAGCAGCGGACGCAGATTCAGAGCAAAGTTGTGAATCGCGCCTTCGTTGGCCGCGTCGGTCAGCGACGTACGCAGCTCGCGCTCCATGCTGGGCGCGATCAGACGGTCGTAGGCATCTTCGGCTGCTGCACGGACGAATTCCCCCGCTCCGCCGCCGGGGATCAGAACCGCACGTCGCACGCAGACGAGCGCAGCGTCGCGGTCCAACTCAATTGTAACCTTTAAAAACTCCTCGCGCTCGCCGCGGTTGACGGCAAGCACCTGATAGCCCTGTAGCTTGGCGACGGGTTGGCGGAAGTCGTAATACATCTGGTAAACGGAGGTCTCCTCCTGCTTGCCCCTGGCGGCGACAGAATGCAGAACGGCCTGCTTCTGCATCAATTCACGCAGTCTCTTGCGGATTTCGGCATCATCCGAGATCATCTCCGCCACGATGTCCGACGCGCCTGTCAGCGCTTCCTCGACGCTCTGTGCACCGTCGGGACGCACATAGTCCAGTGCGAGGTTCTCGGGGGCAGGCAGCTCGCGGCTCTGGGCAAATAACGTCAGCGCCAACGGCTCAAGACCCTTCTCTCGGGCGACGGTTGCGCGTGTGCGGCGCTTGGGCTTATAGGGGCGATAGAGGTCCTCCAACTCCGAAAGTGTTGCGGCGGCTTCAATGGACGCATCCAGTTCCGGCGTCAGCTTCTCCTGCGCATCGATCGAGCGGCGGATCTCGTCGCGCCGCTGTGCCAGATTGCGCAGATATTGCAGCCGATCGGCGAGCGTGCGCAGAGTGGTGTCGTCCATTGCGCCGTGCAGCTCCTTACGGTAGCGTGCGATGAAGGGAATGGTGTTGCCCTCGTCGAGCAGGGTTACGACGTTTTCAACACAGGTTTGCGGCTGCTTCAGCTCCTCGGCCAGCAGCACGATCAGCTTATCCATGATGTACTCCTTCTGTAATTTCTGGGCGTTATTATAGCGCAGACAAGGGAAAAGCACAAGCGGAAAATTCCCGACCCACTTCGCGATTTTTTGCTATTTCCCGTATATTTCCCAATATGTTGTGGCGGGAAATTGAAAAAATCGCAATTTCTTGTGGTATGATACCCGATTTCGAGCGATTTCGCAGCGCGGCGCGCTACAATAGAGAACGGGGAGAACATCATGGAAAGGAGGCGCTTGCCCCATGCGCAGAAACAGAGGGCTGCTGGAGAACGGACGGATCCAGTATTTGCCCATCGAGCAGATCCGTCCAAACCCGGCGCAGCCGCGCAAGATTTTTGAACCGGAGGCGTTGCGTGAGCTTGCCGCAAGCATCGAACGCTACGGAATTTTGCAGCCGCTGACCGTTCGCCGCAGCGGCGGCGAATACGAGCTGGTCGCCGGAGAGCGGCGGCTGCGCGCCGCAAAGCTTGCGGGCTGTACGGAGGTGCCGTGCATTTTCCTTTCGGTGGATGATGCACAGTCCGGTATGGTTGCACTGGTGGAAAACCTTCAGCGGCGCGACCTGGATTACATCGAGGAGGCCGAGGGCCTGCTGCGGCTCATGCGCCTGTATGGGCTGAATCAGGAGCAGACGGCCGAGCGCGTCGGCAAGAGTCAGAGCGCCGTGGCCAATAAGCTGCGGCTGCTGCGGCTGAGCCCGGCGGTGCTGGCGAAGCTGCGGGAGCATCATTTATCCGAACGGCATGCGCGGGCGCTGCTCAAGCTGCCGACGGAGGACGACCGGCTCTTTGTGCTCAGCGTAATTGCCAAGGAGCAGATGAATGTGGCCAAAACGGAGGAATTCATCGACGCTTTTCTGGAAAAAAAGCGCACGCAGGAGCCGAAACGCGGTCTGCGAAAGCTGATTGTGCGCGATGTGCGGCTGTTTCTCAACAGTGTCAATCATTCGCTGACGCTGGTGCGCAGCGCAGGCATCAACGCCGTGGCTTCGCAGGAGGAGACGGAGCAGGAGATCGTTCTGACCATCCGCCTGCCGAAACGCGCGGGCTGAAAAAACTCCCGAAGCGCTCTGAAATGCGCCTCGGGAGTAATTTTCTATTTTTCGCGGAACAAAAGCAGTGAGAACCACGTCACAATATTGTTCCCGTACTGGTATTCGATGCCGAAGCGTTCGGCCAGAGCGGTCACGACGATACCGTGACTCTCCACACAGGGGAACATCCGCTCGGGGTGGCGGCAGGGGGCGCTCGGGTAGCTGCACTCGCCGCAGATAGCGCATGATTCCGTGGAAAGCCCCATGACCTCCAGTCCCTGCGCACGCAGCAGCTCGGCGACCCGGCGCGTCAGCTCCTCGTGCGGGTAACGCAGCGGGAGCGTCTTGGAAAGGTCGGCAATATCGTCCGTCTCGGCAAGGCTGGCAATCAGCAGTGCATCGGTGTAACCCATACAGCGAGCGCGGCACTCGTCCACTGTGCCCACGGCGGGCGGACAGGCCCAGCTTTTGCCGTAGCGCGGGCACTCGGTTTTGCAGACGACACGGATGCGCTCGGAAAAGTCCAGCACATCCGTTTTGAAGAATTCATATTGGACGATGGGCAGCTCGGAGAGCTGCGCCTCCAGCAGCGCGCGATTCAAGACTGTCCCTCCTTGAGATACAGCAGATCATGCGCCACGGTGCGGTAGAACAGACGGCGAATCTGCTCGGGCTCCTTCGTCTGCCCAAGTATCCACATCAGCTTGGCGACGGCTGCTTCGGTGGTCATGTCGTAGGCCTCCAGCAGACGCAGGTCATGTTTGAGATGGAAACCGACATCGTACACGGCAAGATTGCTGCCTTCATTGGGCACCTGCGTGGTCATGACGACGGTCTTATCCTGCTCGATGGCGCCGCGGATCACGTCAAAGAAGCCGCTTCCCTGATACGACGGCAGGCCGCCGACGCCGTAGCTTTCGATAATCACTGCGTCATTATGGTCGAGCAGGTACGACAAAAGGCCGCAGGGGGTGCCGGGGATCATCTTCAACAGGCCGACCTTGTCGTCGAGCCGATCATAAAAGACCGGGCGCTCCGATGCCTCCGGCCGGATGTATTCCAGCAGACGGCCGTTTTGCAGCACGCCGAGCGGAGGATAATTGATGCTGGCAAAGGCCTGCAGACTGGTTGTGTGCGTCTTTCTGGCGCGGGTCCCGAGGATGACGCGGCCGTTAAAGACCAACACGACGCCGGCCATATCCGAAACGGCGCAGCGAAAAGCGTCGGCGAGATTCGCCTTGGAATCGGTGTTTTCAAACAAAATGGGTTTTTGGGCGCCGGTCAGCACGATGGGCTTGCCGGACTTCTGAATAAGATACGACAACGCTGCAGCCGTGTAGGCCATGGTATCCGTCCCATGCGAAATGACAAAGCCGTCAAAATCGTCGAAGTTCTCGCGGATGGCCTTTGCAATGGTCAGCCAGTGTTGCGGAGTGATATTTGTGGAATCGATGGAGAAAAGCTGCCGGCAGGTCACATTGCAGAGCTGCGAGATCTCCGGCACGTTCTGCACGAGCTGCTCCGAGGTAAGCTGCGGCGCGAGGCCACTGTCGGTCAGACCGGAGGCAATGGTGCCGCCGGTGCCGAGCATCAGAACTTTTTTCAAGGCAAAAGCTCCTTCCCTTTGTGTCCGATTGTCTTCCTATCATAGCATAAACCCCGCATTTTCGCAATGGGCGATTGACATTTTCCCCGCATTGTAATAAAATAAACCAGAAGATTTTTTCACCGAGGAGGCAGCATCATGCTGAGCGTTGTCATTCCGGCATTTAATGAACAGGAAACCGTCCCGTCGGCAGCCGTGACCATTGCGTCCGTGCTGCGCGGGGCCTCCATTGCATATGAGCTTGTTTTTGTGGACGACGGCTCGCGCGATGCCACCTGGCAGGCCATCGCTGCCGCCCGCACGGCTGACCAATGCGTGCGCGGCGTGCGTTTTTCGCGAAATTTCGGTAAAGAAGCAGCAATCTTTGCCGGCCTGAGCCATGCGAAGGGCGATTGCGTCGCCGTGATCGACTGCGATTTACAGCATCCGCCGGAGAAGCTTGTGGAGATGTATCGGCTGTGGCAGGGCGGTGCGCAGGTCGTTGAGGGCGTCAAGGCCGACCGTGGAAAGGAGTCGGCGGCGCACCGCTTTGCGGCACGGACCTTCTATTCCATTATCAGCCGCGCGACAAAGATCGATATGTCCCGTGCGTCGGACTTTAAGCTGCTTGACCGCAGAGCGGTGGATGTGCTCCTGACCATGCGTGAAAAGCGCGCCTTTTTCCGTGCGCTGTCGTCCTGGGTAGGGTTTACCACTGCCGAGGTGCCCTATGAGGTGCGTGAACGTACCGCCGGGCAGTCCAAATGGTCCACGAAGGCACTGGTCCGCTATGCGCTGTCGAACATTACCGCTTTCACGGCCATGCCGCTGCATCTTGTGACCGTTCTCGGCATTGTTGCACTGATCGTCTCAATCGTGATGGGTATTGTTGCGCTTGTGCAGAAGATCGCGGGCGTTGCGCTCGGCGGCTTTACGACAGTCATCATCCTGCTGCTGTTTATGGGTAGCCTGATTATGATCAGTCTCGGTATCATCGGCTATTATATCGGCAATATTTACGAGGAGATTAAGGACCGTCCGCGCTTTATCGTTGCGGAGACCTGTGAATGACTATGCGATTTGTATTTCTCGATCTGGACGACACGCTGCTTGATTTTGGCGCAGCGGAGCGCGTGGCTCTGGAAAAAGCGTTTTGTGCACTCGGCGTGGAGCCGACGGACGCGCTTCTGGCGCGTTATAAGGAGATCAACCGCGCTTATTGGGAAGCAATGGAGCGCGGCGAGATTACGCGCGGCGAGGTGCTGACGGGGCGTTTTGCGGCGCTTTTCGCGGAACGCGGACTTGCAATCGACCCGGTGCACTGTAATGCGGTCTACGAAACGCATTTGGCCGTCGGCCACTGGTTTGTTGACGGCGCACCGGAACTGCTGGAGTACCTGTTTCCGAAATATGAGCTGTATCTGGCCTCGAACGGCGTAGCACGCACACAGTATGCGCGGCTGGAGAGCGCGGATTTGTATCGCTGGTTCCGGCAGATCTTCATCTCTGAGACCACCGGCCACCACAAGCCGGAAAAGGCATATTTTGACTACTGCTTTGCACGCATCGACGGCTTTGACCCGGAGCAGGCGATGATCGTCGGTGACAGCCTGAGCAGCGATATTCAGGGCGGCAAAAACGCCGGAATCCGAACCTGCTGGTTTAATCCTGCCGGAAAACCCGGCCGTCCGGAGCTGAAACCGGACTATGAAATCCGTTCGCTGGCGGAGCTGCGGGGAATTCTGTGAAAAAATTTCGGAAAATGCAAAAAGAGGCTTGACTTTCCGAAGAAAATGCGTATAATAACATTTGCGTTTCGGCGCAGACGGCATAGCGGGTTTGTGTAAAGGTAGCACACCGGACTCTGACTCCGTTTGTGAGGGTTCGAATCCTTCACCCGCTGCCACGAAGTGCGGTAGTCCATGATACAATGGGCTACCGTACTTTTTTATTTTTCTGTCGAAGAAGTCCTTATATCAAGCAGTTTTCCGAGTATGGGGGTGCAAAAGTCCTCAATGCTCGGTTTTTCCTATTTTACCGAAGGTGCGCTGCTGATTTTTGCTTTGCACCCCCTAATGAGAAAAATCAAAAAGTAGATAGATTTATCAAAAGGTTGCAGAGAAAAATCAAATTGTTTCCGTGACACATATTACTAAGCATTTCCGTTTCCGGATAAGGTACAATAAGTTGCGCAAAAAGGAAAATACATAAAAGAAGACATAGTTTGCAGACTCCGGTAGAATGAAGTTACGACATACACATTCTGAAAGGAGACAGCAAACTATGCTATTATCGCATTTCCGCTTAGAAACAAGTGAAGATAAATAATACTGCAAACTGCCCGTTCTGATAAAAACAACACTTTGAGGAAGAGAAAAGACACTCTCTATTTCAAATGAAAAGGGCTTTTGACGGCTTCCGATGACAAAACCGCGGCGGTTTATCGGATATCATCCGTGCCGTCAGCTGTCATATCCTTCCTGAATGGGACGTAGTTTCCGCTCTTTGCGCGCTTGGCGGTTATTGCGATACATTCAAGCCACGCATCGGAGCCGGGCACTGAGGCATCGGCGGCGGTCAGATCACAGTAATAATAGCTGCCGGAAAGGCAGATCCGGTTCCACGCATGGTTTCCGCCGTCTTTTGTGCCGTCTATGCGCACGCAGAAAAGACCTGCCTCGCCGCAAAGATGCTCCATGGCGGAGGCGTAGCCGCTACACACAGCACTGCCGTTTACCAGTGCGTTATAGGCGGGGTAGGGAAGGCTCATTGTAGAAAGAGAGCTGTCATATTCGCACCGTCCGGTTATCACGGCGGCAAAATAGCGGTATTTTCCGAGATCGGAGAGACCGTCCGGCATACATTCGACGATACGCTTGCATACGGCGTCGAAAAGCTCCATACGGGCTGTTATTTCTTGCGTGTCATCTGTCGGTTGGTCGTTGGAGGTGCCGGGCAGGAAGTATATGGGGCGATAGGTGTTTCCGCTGACATCGGGGTAGTAGTAAGCTCGACAGCGCGGGTTGTCGGCTCTCAGCGCTTCGTCCGCCTCCATAAAGTCAGAAAACGCCGTTTTTCCGTAGCTGACGGAATCCCATTCATACGCTCCGACGGAATCAACTGCGGCAAGCAGCATATCGTAAATATCGCGTACGGGGGCAGAGAGCCGGTCACGGCGGAGCGTGGGTACCGGTGCGCCGGAGGATATTTCGGCGGCGGGGTGCGCCGCCAGCAGGACGATTGCGTTCCGTATCGCGCTGTCGGCAATTTCTGAGGCACGCTGACCGTATTTTCCGTTATCCGCGGGCGGAAGGACCGCAGAAAAGGAGTCGCTTTGCTCAGTTGCGACGCTGTCTGTCACATCGGAAACAGATTCGGGTGGTAAGGTGACACATGAGGTTAAAAGGAGTATTGATATGGTGATTGCGCCGATGGCTTTTGCTGTGTTTTTAGGTTTCATCTGTCGGTCAAGCTCCTCTCGTATTATCGTTGCACCTGTACTATATCACACGGCGGGGCAAAAGGCAACAAGTGCGCGAAAGGATAAAATCGCGCGTGTCCGCTGTTGAAAGAGTTGGGCTATAGTGTGGTATAATCGTAGTGAAACATACGCAACGACACGTTACGGCGGTTGTAAATTGGGAGGCAGGCATGACAAAAGAAGCGTTTTTGGCGTTTTGCGGAGCCGAGCTCGGCACCGAGCCGGACTATCCGTTTGCTGAGGATTTCGAGACGGCGGTATTGTGCGCCACAAGGGAAGCCGCAAATGGTTTGCCGTTGTGATGAGGGTTTCGCGGCGCAAAATCGGTCTTGACAGTGATGAGGCGGTTGATATTGTGAACCTGAAGATGCCGCTTGAAATGTTCGGGTTTTTCGACTGCACATTCCTTACCATCTCTTCGCGTAGAAATATGCTCTCCCCCTTTGCGGATCAGTACACATACTTGTTATATCAGTTAAAACGTAATCAGTAAAGTAATATGTAAACAATTTCGGCAGGCAAAGCGCGGCTTTTTTGATAACCGCGGTTTTTCAGCTACGCAATGACCTCCCGGATACCGTCCGGAAAGGAAATACCCCGTCCGACGGATGTGTGCCGGTTCGTTCTCCGGATCTCCGGTCTTCAAACCCTCATCCCGGACGGGGAGTGTCATTCGCTTTTTTCCCAGTAGGGATAATCCTTAAACACAAACTCTCCTGCGGCATTTTTCTCTGCCGGCAGATCGACAAAGTGCTTTTTTCCGTCCGGAGGCATTCTTACGGCAATCACGACGGTAAATTTCCCGCCGCCCTCATCCCGGACGCTGTCCACACTGCTGTTGTAAGAGGCCTCTCCCCTGCGTTTTTTGCAAAGCACATAGACATTGCCCTTGCGTTCAATCAGTTCCCTGTCGGCAACGGCGCGGTTCAGCGTTTTGTCGGTAAATTCCTCCGAAAAAACCTTAAGGAATTTTTTGCGCACCTTCTCGACGGTGTCTGTATAATCATACGGAGGAAACATCGGCACATAATTCCGCCGCCTGAACCTTACGGGCTTCCCACTGCAGGGATACTCACCGGCAAAATTCAGGCTCAGCCAGAGACTTCTCGCCTTATCAGCCAGATCCATTGCATTTTTGTAGTACAGGGTCGCCCCGTCCTCCGGAAAAAACTCATACCCGTTTACACCGCGGAGACTTTCGATTATGGCAAGCCTGTCATTTTTATAATTATTCCGGAACTCAAGAAGCGCCTTGGGAACAACTGCCGCAGGTGAGGTTATCGGATAATGGTCGCGCATCGTGACATACCTGACATCTCCGCCTGATATAAGCCGCCCGACCTCCGTCCTGCCCTTATAGGATGGCGACGAATAACCGTTGCTGTCGTTGTCGATGATAAAGAATATCTGCTTGCCTCCGCCGTCCCTGTCAAAAGAAAACGTCACCATACCGTCCGAGAATTCCGCGCTGACATTGCCCACCCAGCTTTCGGGAAGCGTGATCTGATATGTCCCGTCCGAAAAAACCGTACTGCTTATTTTTTCGGTCGTTATCATCTCGTGAAGCTCCTCGGAAATCCTGCCGTAGTTTTTGGGAAAGTTGTTTGTGCCGCCGGCTTTAATTTCCGTTCCGTCCGGAAGAACCAGACAGAAGCTCATCGACTCTCCGTCAAGAACATACGGGGGATTCTTCCCGTGAAAGTTCGCCCAACCGCCTACCCCACAGTTATCGAACAGCCCGCACAGCCTCCGGTAAAGGATATCGTCTCCGTCAAACGCGCGGACAATCCGGCGGAACTCATGATAATCGCGGTTTCCGTTATCCCATATCTGAGTGCTGATATAATATTCTACATGAACTCCGCTTTCCGTCCGGCGTCCCTCCGCAACACGGATCTGAGCCGATGTGCCGCATTCTGTCAGCTTAAAGCTGCTGAAATCCATAGAAATACCTCCTTTGAGCCAGCCGGTGCGAGCCCCCGGCACCGCGGCATAAGCCTGAATGACCTTCATCATTCTCCTTCCGGAAAGCACCGGACATCGCCCGGTACCTTTCGGAAAGAGGCCTGCAAACGCAAGCCTCAGACGAACAACAATTACATTTTCGGAAACCCGAGGTTATAGACACCGCAGGTATAGAGCTTTCCGTCCCTGAACCAGACGTGCATGACTCTTGCTTTGCTTTCGGCGGAATACCACGAATAAATCTTGAGCATTGCGGTCGGCGTCGTAACGGTATTCCGACGGGTCAACACCGATATGTGCAACAACATCCGCATAGGTAAGCTCTGCCTGCTCCGCGGCAAAGAAATAGTTCAGTCCGCCGAAATAATCCCTGAACGTCTCCTTCAGGACCTCCTCGCCGGCACGCCCGCTGCACATGGCCTGCGGCTCCGTCGATTCCATATCAAGATTGTACGGATTATCTGTATTCACTGTATTTTCCACCGTCAAATGTTCTGCCTCCCGGCGAAATCTCCGCGATACGGCATCGGCGCGTCAGAAAACACGCTTCCCCACATCGCGGCAGACACCGCCGGACAAAATCAGTCCGGATCAGACCCGTTCAAGAACAAGCATTCCGCAACTGAACTCAAGACAGCCGTCGTCCCTTACCGGGATCTCTGCAAAGGGATCGCACTTTTCGCCAAGGACCTCTCCCTCAATCTTGGTATTGTAGAAGTACTTGCCGTTCTCTTCCTTCCATTCGGTTGCTTCGATTACGGCATAGCCGTCATCACGCATCTCAACACCGTGCTTTGCCGCTTCTTCCTTCATTTCTTCGGGAACGCGCATGAGCGTGTTGAGAATGCCGCCGTCGGCAAACTCGGTCAGGTACTGCATCATCTCCGTAAAACCGTCAAACCTGTCTTCCGTGGGAGGGGAGTCGGGAGTAAAGATCCTGACCCCTTCAGGCGTCGGTACATGGGCTTCTTTTACTTTCCAGATTCCGCGAATATCCATATGGCATCTTTTAAATTTAATCATGCCCACGGGTCGGCGGACTTGGGGGTACGGACGCCTGTCAGCAGGTACTGCTCCCACAGGAACCACTTGCCGTCGGACGGACGCAGACGCAGCTTGATGGGACGGGGATCGTCCGCACCGCCGCAGGGGATAAACAGCTTCATGTAGCCCTGCTCCTCTCCGGATACATGATTGCTTTCGACCGTGATCGTGTACGGCTCTGCAGGCGTATAATCGTTGTCCGGAGTCGAACCGACAAAGTAGGTGAAGGGCAGGTAGGTCTTGCCGTCACGGAAACGGTCGTTGATGAAGGAAATCTCCTGTCCGTTCAGCGGGCGGGGACCGCGCAGCCAGTTCAGCATTTCGGTTCCGATGTTTTTGTCGGCTGCATAGGCGCAGAGCGCAAGAACCGTAAGAGCCGCTGCCTTGAAGGGAGTGTCAAGGCTTGCTTCGGGAAGCGCCTGAAGCTCCTCAAGGCTTTCCGGAAGCGCCCTGAAGGTAAATGTCTCTTTCTTGCTTCCGACCGACTTTGCCGCGGTGTTCACCGCCTGCTTTGCCGAGCTTTTCAGTTTGTCAAAGATACTCATTTTCCGTTGTCCTCCAAAAATATATTCCGGTCGGTACCGCACCGCGGGTCTTATCCTGACGGTGCGGTACCGCCTGTTTACTTATTCGGCGCCGCCGACGCTTCCGGGATTACCGGGAGTGTTGCCGTCGGTCTTTTTCTTTTTCTTTTTAACCAGCACAATGATCAGTACGGTCAGTCCGGCTCCGACAACTACCGAAGCTGCCGCAACCGCCGCCGGAAGAATCCAATCCCTGTTCTCCGTGCCGGTATTTCCGCCGGGCTTGCCGGTTCCGGTGGGATCCTTCGGTTCCGCGCCGCCCGAGGGATTGGTTTCACCCTTCCCGATAACGGTGTTTTCGTTCCGCTTCTTTCCGCAGACGGTGCACTCCTCGTGACTGATACCGTCCTCGGTGTCCGTTGCGGGTTTGTCTGTCTTCCAGACAAAGCTGTGCTCTTCCCTGTTCAGATACTCGGAGCAGCTCTTGTCGCGGCAGGCGTTCCAGTGGTAATTCTCATCGAAATACCATTTGCCGGTATCGGCTTCGTGGTTGTGAGGTCCTTCGGCATCCCTGTACTCCGCCGAAAGCTTCACCGTGCCCTCCGGCATTGTGAAGGTGACGGTTGCCGCCGACGCATCCTCAAGAGTGATCCCCTCCGCAGCCCATCCGGCGAAGACCTTGCCTTCGGGAGCGGGATCGGCTGTCACCGTTATGCTCTCGCCGGCAGCGGCTCTTGCAAGCGTATTTCCGGCGGAATCGACAGCCTTGCCTCCGGCAACGCTTATCTCGTAGTCGGTAACTGCGGGCTCGACGTCGGTTTTCATTACCTTGCCGCAGTCATAGCACTCGGTGTGCCTCTTTCCCTCAACTCCGACACCCGCCTCGGTATCGGTTATCCACGGGCTTTCGGTATGCTCTGCATACTCGCTGTTCCCGCAGACCGTGCATTTATGAACGTGCTTGCCCTTTGAATCGTCGTTCGTCCATGCGCCGTAGGTGTGTTCCTCTGTTTCAAGCATACCGCAGGAGCAGACGCGCTGATGGTTCAGCGAACCCATCGTTGAAGGCGTCCACTTTCCGAAGCTGTGGTTGTTGACAGTCACCGTACAGGTGCCGACAAGCGAGCTGTCGTTGTTGGCTTTGGCGGTTATCGTCGCACTGCCCTTTCCGACGGCGGTAATGAAGCCTGTGTTTTCATCGACCTTCACGACCTTGGGATTGCTGCTGCTGTACTTTATGGTGAAGGTACCGACAGCGTTAACGGGCGCTATTGCCGCATTCAGCTTCCAGACGCCTCCGACGTGCATCGAGAGCGACTTTGCGCTGACGGTAACGCCGGTCGGCTTTACGACGGGGGTCTCCCTGACGGTCAGCATGAACTGAGCACGGTAGGCGGCAGAGGGTTTCTCGCCGGGCTTGAGAATACAGAGCACCACCGCGACAGGGTCTGTGGTCTTCTTCTTCGCGACAACCTTTCCGTCCTCTATCTTGGCGTACTCGTTCTCAAAATCGTAAATATACGTGGTGTAGCCGAGGTTATCCTTGGCCTTCTTTCCGACTCCCCATACCAGCGAATATCCCTGGACATCGCGCGGAAGGATCGACGGAAGGTCGGTCGGAAGGGTATACGCCTCGCCCTCTTCAAGAGTAACATCGCCAAAATCCGGCTTATAGCTCAGAATGGGAGAGCTTGGTCCCATGTCCGTGGGCGTATATACAACGACCTGCGCACCGCCGTAGGTGTTCTGCATAGGACCTGAAGGTCCGGGATAGTACAGTGCGAACGACCCGTAGCCCACCTTCTTTCCCCTGATGGTTATGGTGGTAAAGCCGTTGAGATCCGTCACCTTGTTCTTCGGAGAAACGATCTCGAAAAACTGAGTGTCGTACGACGTCGGCGTCCTGACTTCAAAATAAGTGAATTGGTTTGCCGTGGCAGGGTTCAGCTTCACCCTGAGATTAATGGTCTGACCGGGTTGTATAAACACCGTGCCGTTTTCAACCCCGTCAAGGGTGATGCTTCCCAGCCGCACTATTTCGTCAATCAGAAGCTCCCGGGAATGGATAATGAAGCCCGGTTTCTTCACATCGGTTTCGGCAAGACGGTAGTAGAAGTACAGCCTGTCGCCGGTATAGTACCCGTTTCCCGTCGCCGAGGTCAGCTTCTTACTCCAGTCGATCTCGCTGAGGTCAGAGTAATTGGTTTTGCTTACAACGTAATCGTACTTCGTGCTGTCGAAGTTTGTGATCCTGTATCCGTCGTAATAGTCTTTTGACTTTGTCGCAACAACATCAAGCGGTGCGGGTGTTCCGGGATTGTAGCCCTTTTTGACTTTGAGCGCCTTTCCGTGAATAGCTCCGTAGTACTTGGTGCCGTCCTTGCCGTAAACCGACAGATACACGTACTTATTGACGTATTCAGCCTTGTTCAGCTTGATCGACGGACCGTTTTCGCCCTTGATATCCTTGCCGACGCCGGTTTCAGGATCGTTATACTTCCACTGATACACAACTCCGCTCAGGTCGGTAACGTTCGGCAGTGTAGCCGTGATGGTGCCGTCGTAGAACGCGTCGGTCTTGGAATACTCGACCGGTCCTTTGAGCAGAACGCCCTCCTCAAGCGCAACCGTTGTCAGCGTCTTGGTTATGCAGCTGAGTCCGTCCCAACAGATCAGGGTTCCGGGGTTCCTGTAGTACCACTCGACAAAGAGCGTGTATGTCCCCGTCTTCGGCACCTTGAAGGTATTGTTGCCTCTGGATTCGTATAGCAGCTTGGTTCCGTCGTATACGGATATCAAGAAATTCTGCTTGACCCGTCCCTCTTTTTCAAGCTGGAGGAACCAGTCGGGAAGCGGGACACTGACGCTGAAGGAATACGGCTTGCCGGCATAGAGCGGAACCATTCCGTCGCTGCTTATCTCGGCACCGTTTATCTTGATGTCCATATCTTCTTTGTTCGGCATGGAGCCTCTTCGCGACATCCTGATCGTATACGGACTGTCTTTGGAGCTTCGTGCCGAATAAAACGTATCCACGAGCCACGCCTTATGAATCTTGCCGTATACGTTCAGTTCCGTCCACAGTAACCGTGCTTCCTTGGTGGGGTGTGTACCGAATTCGCCCCACAGCTCATGCCTTTCGAACTGAACCTGCAGATACCTCGCGTTCAGAAGGCGGAGTCTTTCCCTGTTGACGCTCCAGGAATACGCGACGGTTTTGGTATTGAAGACCTTGATGTCGATATAACCCATCGTATCAAACGTCAGGTCGCTTGACAGCATCACATGGGAGACCTCTTTCTTCTTGTTCCCCATCCGCATTTCGATGTTGCTCCATTCGCCGATGGTTATCGTTTTGGCATAAAGTCCGTAGGTTGCGCCGTCCTTGCCGGATCCGGTCGTATCGACACGGAGAATGCCGTATCCGGTAACGGTCAGGTTTCCGCTTTCCGATGAGGTCGTGTTGGGTTTTGAAAGGTCAACCGCCGCTCCTGCCGCTCCTATGTACTTATAATTCGAGCCGAGCGTAAGCGTCAGCGTATTTTTCGAGCCGGTATCAATGGTCAGGTCCACTCCGGGCGCATATATCGCACCCATTTTGACATCGCCCGACTCGATACTCAGGGTCAGCTTTTGTCCCTCAAGCCCGCCGAGGCAAAGAACCTTTTTCTCGTCTTTTGTCCAGTAGTAAAGCGTCCCCTCGTAATAGCCCATGATCTCTTTTGCCTTGGGATACTTTTCCATATAGTACCGCAGCGAATAGAGCTCTTTTACTTCTATGTATTCCGTCGGAAGGTTTTCGAAAACGACTTTGACCTCTCCGCTCTTAATATCGGCAACTCCGCGCGGATAATTTGGCGCCGCCAGAGAGTTTACCGCAAAAAACACCGCGGCAACCGTCAGTAAAAGCAGAAGCACCCCTCCGCTTATCAGATTTCTTTTCTTCATCCGATTTTCCTCCTTTTTCTCCGGTTATTTTTTCTTCCGGAATGCCGCCGCGGCTAACGCAATGCAGCTTCCGAGAAGCACTCCGCAGACGGCTGCAAGCACGATTATAACCGTTCCCCTGCTGCCGTCTTTTTCTCCCGGCGCCCTGTCGGTTCCGGTATGTCCGCCGGAGCCTGTGGGAGATGTTTCACTGCCTGCCGGCAGTGTTGCCGCCGGTTCCGATGTATCTTCAGGGACGGATGTCGCCCGAGGGGCGGTCACATCCGAGCTCTCCGACGGCGGCTGGGTGACAACCGTCTTTTCGGTAACGGTCACCGGAATCACGCTTGTATATGCACAGCCGCCGAGCTTTGTCATCACATAGCAGACATAATACCTGGTCCCGGGAGTTGACGTGTCACAGACAAGCACCGGGTCCTCCTCCGGCTGATCGCCGTAAGATCCCATGGCAACAATGTCCTTGAGCTGTCCCGTGGGGGTCTCAAACCATGTGTATGAGCTGACGCTGTCACCTTCGGCAGCCTCAGCCTCGCAGAACAGCTTCAAGACCGTCTCCTGCTCCACCGTGACCGAGGCGGGCACGTTCAGCCAGGGCGGAGATTTCTTTCCGCTGACCGAGATATACGCCGACGCGGAGGTCACGCTCCCGGCTTCGTTTGACACGACGCAATAGATCAGCGCGCCGTCAAGTGCGCTTCCGATGCCTTCGATAAAGAAGGCATCCCCGGCTTCGTTGGAGCCGTATCCCGACCCGGTAACGCCGTTGAGCCACGGGTGGTTCTCCGCGAACGCGTCCGCGGTACGGTAGGCTGTACCGTTGTAAACAATATACCAGTCATACGAGAGATTTTCTCCCGTTGCTCTGACACTCCAGAGAGCGGAAGCAAACTCCGGATAAACGTAGTTCTGCGGCTGAAGCGTAATGACCGGCTTTTCGGCTGCCGACACCGGCACAAGCATTGCCGCCGCAAGAAGTGCTATCATCAGTAACGCGATAAATTTCTTCATGTTTGCCTCTTTTCTTTTTTGTTTTTCCGGAAACACCGATCAGAATTTTCCGCCGCCGCCGTGTGTGGAGCCCGAGGAGGAGGTATGGGTGCTGCTTCCTCCGGAGCTTTCGTTTTTCGGCTTGGCGGTGCGGGAAACCGTCCTGTACAGGAACAGATCGCGTTTTTCGGTAATATTCAGACTTTCTTTCTTCATGTAACTGCCCGCCGCAGACTGAAAGCGCACCGTTTTCAGCTTGTTTTTCATCTTTTTGACCGTGCCGGTCGCCAGAAGCAGTCCTATCACAAGCGAAATGGGTATCCAGATCCACGAAACGGGTTCCTTCGGAAGATTGAACGAATTATAGGGCGTTTCGTTTCTTGCCTGAGAGACAAAATCGTCGCAAAGCTCCGCAAAGGCATCAAACGCGCCGGCAAAATCCCCGCCGGAAAGGTAGGGCTTCAGCTTTTTGCCGATATAGCTTATACCGTCATCGGTAAAGGCATATATCGCGTAGCCGTGGGTGGATATGTACCAGTCGTTTTCCTCGGTGCTGATGAGAAGGAGCAGACCGTCCCTTTTCATGCCGTATCCGTACGAGTTATAGTCAAAGTAATCGTCGGCATACTCCCATGTCTTCGCGCCGCCAAGAGTTGCTGTCGTCAGGACAACGATATCCAGCTTGCCCTACTGCCTCAGAAACAGCTTCAGCAGCCCGAGAAGCTCTTTTTCACCCCTGCCACTGTATCTGACCAGAACGGTGCTGCCGTCCGGCAATCTCCAGCCCGCACACAGCATCCCGGAGACCCCGTCATAAATTCCCTCTTCCGGTTCACGTTCGCCGCAGACCCGGAAGCCGCCGCTTTTCAGGCATCCTTCAATGCTTTTCAGCTGCCCGTCGTCAAGTAGCACAGCCTCAGCGTCTGTCCTCCTGCCGCCCTCCGGATCGACAAACCATCCGGAGATCCTGCAGGAGTTTCCGTCTCTGTTCAGATCAAAAGCAAAGCATTCATATTCGTTCGACGAGCTCTGGCACCAGTTGAGACGAATAAGCCACGCACCCTCGGGAATTCTCCGCGGCTCGGCACTGACCGCCGGGATGTGTTTTCCCTTACCGCTCCGTCCCGTCCTCCGGCGTCCAGAAAAATGCTGGCGCAGCACCGAAAAGAAGGTGCCTGTCACAGCCGAAACCGTGATCATGAGCGCGATAACGGTCAGCGCCCTCGCCGCATGACTCATTTTATGTCCTTGCCGTCAAAAATGTCGCCGCATTCGGGACAGAACTTCGGCGGATTAGTCGGATCCTCGGGTTCCCAGCCGCATTTATCGCAGCGGTAGAGCGGTGCGCCCTCGGGTTTTTTGGCGCCGCAGCTCTGGCAGAATTTTCCCTTATTCACCGTGCCGCAGGAGCAAGTCCAGCCCTCGGAATCCGCCGGCTTGGGAGAGCCGCATTCGGGGCAGAATTTGCCGGTGGCCGTAGCGCCGCACTTGCATTTCCATGCGCCGGTCTGTACGGGTTCCGGTTTCTTGGCACCGCACTCCGGGCAGAACTTACCCGTGGCGGTTGCGCCGCAGGCACATTTCCAGACGCCCGCTGCCGGGGCTGTCGGTGCCGCCGGAGCCTGCTGCTGGCCCATAGCAAACAGATTTTGCGCATTCATTCCGCCGCCTGCGTTCATGGCCATCCCCATGCCCAAAAAACCTGTCATGGCTCCCGCCTGGTTGCCTGCCGCCGTCTTCATGGCATCTGCCTGCGCACCCACAAGTGTTGCCGCCGCCATGGTGGGATCCCGCATAATAGCCGTGCGCTGTGCCTGCTTGATCATATCCGCATCCTCGTCCGGCAGCGTGACCGAGCCCAGAGCGATGCTGACGACCTTTAATCCCCTCAGCGCTCCCCATTTTTCGGAGAGCGCCGTGTTCATGGCGTTTTCAAGGTCGGTATTGTGAGTCACGATTTGATTGGGGCGAAGCTCCAAATCGGAAAGCCGTCCGAATGCCGGCTGCAACGCGCTGACAAATTCGGTTTTCAGCTGGCTATCCAGCTCGTCCCTGGTATACTCCTTCTCCACATTTCCGCAGACATTGGTGTAGAAGAGCAGGGGATCTGCGATCTTATACGAGTAAACACCGGAGCAGCGCACCGAGACATCCAGATCCAGCCCAATCTTGGAATCCACCACACGGAAGGGAATGGGGTTCGGCGTACCGAACTTGTTGTCGATAAGCTCCTTGGTGTTGAAATAGTACACCCGCTGATCCTTGCCGGTATCACCGCCGTAGGTGAAGCGCTTGCCGATCGTCTTAAACGTATCCAGGATTCCCTTTCCCAGCGAACCGGTGAAGATGCTCGGCTCGGTCGAGGTATCGTATGTAAACTCGCCCGGTTCGGCGCAAACCTCTACGACCTTTCCCTGCTCCACGATGATCATGCACTGCCCATCCGCCACGGCAATACCGGAGCCGTTGGAGATGATGTTGTCATTGCCTTTCGTGTTGGAGGAACGTCCGCTGACGCGCTTTTGCCCTTTGGTAACAAGTACCTCCTTGGGCATAGACTCGCAGTAGAAGAATTCTTTCCATTGATCGGCAAGAGTGCCGCCCAACGCGCCGATACCTGCCTTAATGAGTCCCATAATAACTGCTCCTTTCCAATTGTAAAAAGATCTGTATATTCCCCGACTGAAGCCGACAGATCACCGTTTATTTTCCATACTCCCTGCGGAATACGGATTTTTGTTTTCTTTCGGCAAATCGCGCGCCGAGCCGCATTTACTTGCCCAGCCGATAAAGGCCATCCACATGATCAAATATAAAAGCCACGCGATAAATGCACCGACCGACCACCACACCGATATTTTCAGCCAAAAATGTAGCACCAATAAACTCACAGCCGGCAGCAGTCCCTCAATGTTCATCAGCATATTGATGAAGAGACAAGGAAAAAAACTGCCGCTTCGTTTTGAATTGCGCATTTTTTCCTCCTTTTGTGTTGTTTCGCCCCGGAAACCGCTCACACTCCGCCCGCGGCATCACAGGTATGGAGAGATCGCCTCATGCACCGAAGTCGTGTTCTCCGACAAAACGCCCCGCCGGAGTCCGGTCAGGTGCGAAGCCGGTCATATGCACGCCTTCAGACATACAGGAAACCCCGCCGTTTTCTTTTCTTCAATATGCTTTTTCCCTCTTTCCGCGCGACCCCGTCACATTGCATAAATCTGATCCATCAGGTATTCAGCGGTCATCGACCCGTAGAAAAACTGGTCTATAATACCGTTTTTCTTCGCATCCCGGATATCCTTTGCCGCCTGTTTTTCGGTGTTGGAATCCACGATGAGGGCTATCTTGCAGTCGGGACATGTCGCCTTTACCTCGTCCCGCAGCTTCATTCTTTCACAGAGCAGCCAGGGCGTATAGGCGGTAACTTCCATTACAAGGGCAAACGGTTTGTACACACGGCACAGTTCGACGGTATCCTGCGGTGTCTCCGCACGAACCACAGCAATATCATAGTCCGAATTCTTGAAAGCAGCCGCTATGGAATCGCCGAACAGAAAATTCTGCATATCGACCACGATTTTTTTCATCGGGCCATTCCTCCTTTTCCTTCATGATATATCTGATGAATCTACTTCATCTTACTTTCCGACATCATTATATCAAGAAAAAAAGGCTCTGTCTGTCCTCAAAAGTGTGGACAAATGCCGGTTGAATTGTAAATATATTATGAACTCTCGCCCTTTTTCCTCCGGACAGCGGAAAAAGGGACTGTTAAAAACCAAGTGTTCTTAACAGTCCCTCAAAAACGCCGCAATGCATAAAGCATCATTTTACGGCATGTTTATCGTTTTTCTTCGCGCTCATCAAGCCAGCTCCCGGGTACCACCATTCGTTTGCCGACGGCTGCGATCATCAGACGGTTGCGGTTTGTATAACCTGTTTTTTCCAGCATTCGGTTATGGGCTGAAGCGAACGCGCAGACGGTCGCCTGACATCGCCGCGCCGCACCTGAATATCCTTCGTTCCGCTACGCTCCACTCCCACTCTGTAAATTCGGGTGCGGTTATCAATCGCTTTCATGTTCAGCGTAAATTCTCAAAGTAAATGCAACAGTAGCGAAGTCCTTACATTTAGAATGAGAAAACGGTAGCAGTAAGTATGAGAAAAGAGCGAAAAAGCGACGAAAACGCAGAAAAAGAGCGTGAGAAAAAAGCCTGAGAGGTAGAATTCTCGGACTAAATGCAACCATGGTTGCGTTTACTATGAGAAGATTTTGGACAAAAGTTATTTAAAAGGCTCTTGAAAAAGACCATGAAAGGTGATACAATATAAATATCCCCGCACACCTTCCTAAAAAATCTGATGTCATTAGTATATGGGTCTACGGACTGAATGGGGGACAATTATACTAAAAATGACAGAGGTGATGTGTATAGTGGAAGATGTATTAGTTGTAAGCTCTTTTTTGGTATTCTGCATTAATAAGGCTCTACCTTTTATTTTTCAGGGAACATGGTGTGTCACGGTATGAACAAACTCAACTTTCTGACCACCATAATACAGGGGCTTTGAAAACTGCCTTTAAAAAAGAGTGATATCTTTTTTGGCTGACAGAAAATAATTCCTATGGTTTTGTTTAAACCGCGCGGAGGTAGCGAAAAAAACATTAAAAAACGCTGAAATCCCTTATGCCATAAGGATTTTCGAGTAATATCTTTTTTGGCGGCGCGATACACAGCCCACCGTAATTCTGTTACGGTGAGCTTTTTATTTTCCCGGTCAGGAGGAAGTACGATGGAGCTGTGGGATCTTTATGATGAAAACCGTGTGAAGCTGCACCGGACGATGGTGCGCGGCGCCGCACAGCCGGAGGGCACATTTCGCCTTGTCGTACACGTTTGTGTGTTCAATTCCGGAGGAGAGCTTCTGATCCAGCAGCGCCAGCCCTTTAAGGCCGGATGGTCCAATCTTTGGGATGTGTCGGCCGGGGGGAGTGCGATCTCCGGAGAGACGAGCGCGCAGGCAGCGCGGCGGGAGCTTTTCGAGGAGCTGGGCCTTTTGCTGCCGTCGGAGCAGTTCCAAACGGCGCTGACGGTTAACTTTGAGGGTGGATTTGACGATTTTTATCTGATCGAATGCGATGTGAACCCGTCGGAGCTGCGACTCCAGCCTGAAGAGGTTCAGGCGGCGTGCTGGGCCGACCGGGAACGTGTCCTGCAGATGCTTGCGGACGGTTCGTTCCTCCCGCTTTCGCCGCATTTTGTGGAGCTGCTGTTTTTTATGCGCCGCGGCATGGGAATCCTGACTGCCTCGGACACCACACATGCAACAGAGAAGTAAAACAGAGCGATGCAGTCCGTAAGGACTGCATCGCTTCCTGTTAATGCCTGCCAAACCAGCTCCATGCGTGCCAGAATTGCAGCGTTCCGGCAGAGAGACTGCAGGCAATAAAGGCCAGAACAAATCCGACTGCAAATACGGCCAGAGCGATCAGTGCGGCTGCGCGCAGGCGACGCTTTGTTTTCGGCAGAAACTGCGGTGCGACCGGCAGCGGAGGAAGAGCTGCGCCGCCGGAGGCACCGGCCAACGCATTGCGGTGGAAACGTCCATAGGCACGGGCGAGCTGCCGCAGAAAAGCGGCGTAGTAGATGCATCCGACGGTACCGAGTGCGGCCAGCGCCGCGCAGGCAACCGCAAGAATCGCTGCACAGCCGTAGGGAACGGTCGGGATTCCGTACAGCTCCAGCCGTCCCAAAAGGCAGACGGCAACCACCGCAAACGACACGGATGCGGCGGCCAGGACGATTTCCCATGCGGCAAGCAGCACATAAAGAAGCCCCGAAAACAGATCGGCGATACATAGCCCTGTAACGACCAACGGCTTGCGCCCGCCGTTCGGCACGGACGTGTCGGCTTCGCCGAATTGCGCAGCCAGCGTGACAGGGTCTCCCAGTCCGGCGGCAATTTCTTCCTCCGAGTAGCCGTCGGCCAGTTTAAAGGCAAAGTGCTGCTCGTATTCCTCCATAATATCCGCTGCATCCGCGACATTTTTCTTGTGCAGCGCATCGGCAAGCTGCGTCATAAACTCATGCTTCGTCATTTTGTGTTTCCTCCAACAGATTTCTGACCGTCTGCGCAAATTTGAGATACTCTGCGCAGTCGCGGCGGTAAGTTTCGCGTCCGAGTGTGGTGAGCCGGTAGTACTTGCGCGGCGGGCCGCCGCTTTCCTCTTGCAAATAGGTGTTCAGCAGACCGTCCGCCTTCAGCTTTCGCAAAATAGGGTAAACCGTTCCGTCGGCAATATCGATGTGCCGGGAGAGGTATTCGGAAATCTCATAACCGTAGCGGTCGCGTTTGTGCAGCAGCGACAGCACGCAAAGCTCCAGCACGCCCTTTTTGTATTGCGTATTCATAGGCAACTCCTTTCTCGAATATCTACTACTAGATTATAATCACTAGTGTGAAAATGTCAAGCCATTTTTCGAAATTTTTCGGCGGACGGGCTTGCCGCGTCTTGCACCGGCGATGAATACATGATACAATGAATCAGAAAAATGCGGTGCCTGCGGGCGGGAAGGGGAGGGCATAGCCATGTATCAACCGAAACCGATCGATACAAGCGACGTTGTCTTACCGGAGGAGCTGTCGGAGCTGATGGAGCGGATGGCAGAAAATGTCCATGAGGTTTGGGCGCGAGGACGGATCGACGAAGGGTGGAGCCATGGCCCGAGGCGAAACGATACTCTCCGGCAGACGCCCTGCCTTGTCCCATACGCGGCGCTGAGCGAAGAGGAAAAGGAATATGACCGCCGCACGGCGGCGGAGACCCTGAAGATGATCCTTTCTATGGGGTACCGAATCACAAAATAATACACGGACATCCGGCGGCAAGACGCCGGACTGCGATTCCTGCAACGAAGTGTTTGCAGGATAAAAAACGAAGCCGCCCTGCCGGTAGAATCCGGCAGGGCGGCTTTTATGCGGGGGTTATTCTTTGACTTCCCTGACCGTCTCGACCAGGCCGGTCGCCAGACCGGCCAGGCTTTGCAGCTCGGAGGGAATGATAATCTTCGTAGCTTTGCCGTCGGCGATTTTCTGCATGGCTTCAAGCGCCTTAAGCTTGATTACCTGATCGTTCGGGCAGGCCTCGTTCAGCAGACGCATGGCTTCGGCGGTTGCCTTCTGCACGGCAAGAATGGCCTCGGCCTGGCCCTGTGCGCGCAGGATGGCAGACTGCTTTTCTGCATCGGCGCGCAGGATGGCAGATTCCTTCTCGCCCTCGGCGACAAGGATCTGCGAGTGCTTCGTGCCTTCAGCCTGCAGGATAGCCTGACGACGGTCGCGCTCGGCCTTCATCTGCTTTTCCATGGAATTCTGGATATCCTGCGGCGGCAGAATGTTTTTCAGCTCGACGCGCGTAACCTTGATGCCCCAGGGATCGGTGGCTTCGTCCAAAATGGCGCGCATGTTGGTGTTGATGAGGTCGCGGGAGGTAAGCGTTTGGTCCAGCTCAAGATCGCCGATGATGTTACGCAGGGTGGTGGCGGTGAGCGTTTCCATCGCCATCATGGGGTTTTCCACGCCGTAGGTGTAGAGCTTGGGATCGGTGATCTGGAAATAGACCACGGTGTCGATCTGCATGGTGACGTTGTCCTTCGTAATAACCGGCTGGGGCGGGTAGTCGAGCACCTGCTCTTTGAGACTGATGCGCCGCGCGATGCGCTCGATAAAGGGCACCTTGAAGTGCAGGCCGACGCCCCAGACGGCGGAAAACGCGCCGAGACGCTCCACGACCCATGCGCGGGACTGCTGGACGATGCAGATGTTTTTGATGATGACGATAAACACCAGCAGCACCGCCGCTCCGATAATGATCCACTGATATGGCTCCATAGATGATCCTCCTTGTTGTATGGTGAAAAAGTGAATTAAGCTTCGTGAAAAACGTCCGACGCGCCTTTGTGATTTGTTAATCTCCGCGGGAGACGGCCTGCACCCCGGCACGTTCTACAAGTACCTTTGCGCTTTCAAGCTTTGTGACCCGGACGGCCGTGCCTGCCTCGATCACCGAGCCGTCTGCACTCCGGGCGCTCCATTCCACGCCGCTGATCTTTACCGCGCCCGTTTCGCGCAGATTATCGATCCGCTCCGTGACCAGAACGACCTTGCCGACGTTGCTTTCAGCGTTCGTTACGGTTTTGCGCGTATCAACCGTGCGGCGCACCAGCGGCCGCAGCAGGAGCAGCAGCAGTCCGGACACCGCGAAAAACAGTATAATTTGCAGCCAGAGCGGCGCGCCGCACAGCGCTGCAACAAGTGCGGCAAGGCTGCCGCCGATAAACCACAGCGACACGAGCGCTGCCGTTGCGGCCTCGGCCACGGCGAAGAGCACCGTCAGCCCAAGCCAGATCCATTCCGAATTCATCGTTTTCTTCCTCCTTTCCTGCCTGATACCAGTTTGACATGAAATGACGCAAAAGTCAATAGGAATCTGTGGAAATTGAAACTTTCTTCCGGGTTTACAAATTCGTCATTGCAAACAGCGCCGTGGCGCGGTATAATGATCATTAGCTTTGCAGTGATCAAAGGAGAGCCTATGGAACGCTTTACAATGATGGCGCCCTGCCTGTTCGGGCTGGAGGGCCTGGTCGGCGACGAGCTGCGCCGCATGGACATGCAGGATGTGCGCGTGGAGGATCGCCGCGTCTATTTTACCGGCGATGCGATGGATCTTGCGCGGGCAAATCTGCGCCTGCGCATGGCCGAGCGTGTTATGATCCGTCTGGCTGCGTTTTCCGCGCGCAGCTTTGAGGAGCTGTATCAGGGCGTGAAGGCCATCGCACTGGAGCGCTTCATTCCCCTCAACGGCGTGTTTCCTGTCAAGGGCTACAGCCTGGATTCCCAGCTTCATTCCGTACCGGATTGCCAGTCTATTGCCAAAAAGGCGGCGGTTGACCGCCTCGGCGCGCACTACGGCGTGAGCTGGCTCCCGGAAAACGGTGAGGTTTATCCGTTACGGTTTTCCATTTTGAAGGATCACTGTGAGGTGTTTCTCGATACCTCCGGCGTCAGTCTGCACAAGCGCGGCTACCGCGCCGTAGGCAATGAGGCGCCTCTGCACGAAACGATGGCCGCCGCGATGGTCAATCTGTCGCGCTATCGCGGCCGCGACTTCTTCTGGGATCCCTTCTGCGGCTCCGGTACGATTGCCATTGAAGCGGCGCTGACCGCACTCAACCGCGCACCCGGCCTGAACCGTCCCTTTGCCGCGCAGCGCTGGGATTTCCTGCCGCAGACAGTCTGGCAGCAGGCGCGTGATGAGGCCCGCGATCTGGAATATCGCGGCGACTACCGCATCCTCGGCACGGACATTGACCCGGCCAGCCTCGGCATCGCCATCGCCAACGCAAAAAAAGCCGGTGTGGCGCAGTACATTGATTTTTACGAGGCCGACGCGACAAAGCGCAGCCTGCCCGCGGAGAGCGGCATCATTGTCTGTAATCCGCCCTATGGAGAACGGATGGGTGAGGTGCGTGACGCACAGCGGCTCATGCGTGATTTCGGCCGGCATCTGCGCTTTGCCGACCGTTGGAGTAAGTATATTATCTCCTCTGATCCTGAATTTGAACACTTTTTCGACAAGCCTGCCAATCGAAAACGCAAGATGTATAATGGCAGGCTGCAATGCAATGTTTATATGTATTTTGAGGGACGAAGCAAATGAAGCATGTGTTTATCATCAATCCGGCTGCGGGAAAATATGACCAGACCGGTGAATTCAGCGAGAAAATCCATTCCGTTTGCGGTGCAAAGGGACTGGATTATGGGATCTTTGTGTCCCGTGCGCGTGGCGACTGCACCGCCATCGCGCGTGATGCGGCTGCAAAGGGCGGGGAGCTGCGTGTCTATGCCTGCGGCGGTGATGGCACGCTCAACGAGGTCGTCAACGGCATTGCGGGCTTTGAGAACGCCGCCGCGACGCATTTTCCCGGCGGTTCGGGCAACGATTTTGTCAAGATTTTCTCCGAGCCGGCCGCATTCCGCGATCTGGATCGTCTGCTCAATGCGGAGCAGGCGCGCTTTGATCTGATTCGCTGCGGCGGGATGTATTCGCTTAACGTCTGTTCGATGGGCTTTGACGCGCGGATCGGCACCGCCATCGGGAAATACAAGCGTCTGCCGCTGGTTACGGGCAACGGCGCCTATATCCTCTCGACCGGCATCAACCTGATCAAGGGTGTGCACCAGCACTTCGTGGTTGATCTCGACGGGCAGCGCTTTGATGCGCGGCAATCGCTGATCTGTATCGCGAACGGCCGCTGGTACGGCGGCAGCTTCAACCCTGTACCCGTCGCAGAGCCGGACGACGGCCTGCTTGACGTGCTGTTGGTCAAGGCCGTTTCGCGCCTGACCGTGGCGAATGTAATCGGAAAATATAAGGCCGGGCGCTACGAGGACATTCCCGAACTGGTGAAGCACTTCCGCTGCCGCCGCATCGAGGTCCTCTGCGACAGGCCGAGTGAGATCAATCTTGACGGCGAGCTGCTCATGGCGAAGCAGGCGGTTTTTGAGGTTGTGCCGCAGGCGGTGCGCTTCTTCTACCCGAAGGGCCTGACCTATCACGCAAGACAGACGGTTGCGAAATAAACGGCCGCGGCGGAGTTTGTCGGTAATCCAACGGGGTACCCGCTTTGGGTACCTCGTTTTTGTTGTCCGGCTCCCGGAACAAAACCCGCTCCTCCGATGCAAACGCATCGGAGGAGCGGGTTAAATCCTCAGTCACGATCCCAGTTATGCCAGACGTTTTGCACATCGTCATCGTCGTCAAAGATGTCGAGCATCTTTTCCATGTTGGCGATGTCGTCGTCGCTGTCGAGCTTCTTGTACTCGTTCGGAACCATTTCGATCTGCGCGGAGACGAAGGAGTAGCCCTTCTTACCCAGCGCGTCGGCTACGGCATTGAAGTCGTCCGGCGTGGTGTAGACGGTGAGGCAATCCTCCTCGGCCTCAAAATCGTCTGCGCCGCAGTCCATTGCGTCCATCATCACGGCATCTTCTTCATAGTCGCCGTCTTCGTTGTCAATCACAAGAACGCCCTTCTTGCCGAAGTTCCATGAAACGCAGCCGGAGGCGCCCATTTTTCCGCCGTATTTGTCGAAATGGTGGCGCACGTTGCCTGCGGTGCGGTTACGGCTGTCGGTCATGGTCTCTACAATGACCGCGACGCCGCCGGGGCCGTAGCCCTCGTAGGTGATGGATTCGTAAGCGTCGCCGGAGCCGGCGCTTGCGGCTTTCTCCAGCACGCGCTTGATGTTGTCATTGGGCATATTCGCAGCCTTCGCCTTGGTGATGACGGTAGCCAGACGGGAGTTGTAGTTCGGGTCGGCCGAGCCGCCGCCTTCTTTGACCGCAACGTACATTTCCTTTGCGATCTTGGTGAAGGTTGCCGCGCGCTTGGCATCCTGCGCACCCTTGGTTTTTTGAATGTTATGCCATTTGGAATGTCCGGACATGGTATATCTTCCCTTCGTAAAGAGTCTGAAAATTATTCACCCTATTCTAGCACCGATGAGGACAAAAATCAATAGAATTTCATGCAGTCGGTGTGTGTTTCGGAGATTTTGACGGTAAGCTGCGGGAATTGTGCCGCAATTTCTGCGGCCAGATACGCCGTGACTGGGTTTTCGGTGTAAAAATGTCCGGCGTCGATCAGATTCAGACCGAGGTCATGCGCGTCCCAGAACTGATTATAGCGCACATCTGCCGTGACAAAGGTGTCACAGCCCGCGTTGAGTGCGTCGAGCATTCCGTCGGCGCAGCTTCCGCCGCCGACGGCGACGAAACGGACCGGCTTTCCGCCGGAGACGTAGCGCAGTCCGGGACAGCCCAACGCCTGCTTTACATGAGCAAGAAAAGCGCCGAGGGGCTGCTGCCCGATCTCGCCGCAGCGCAGAAGCCCCCACGGTCTGCCCTGTGCGTCCGTGCCGCTCGGCGCGGCGACGCGGATGTTTTTCAGCCCGAGTGTCCGCGCCAGAATGTCATTGACGCCGCCGGGGGCACAGTCGAGATTCGTGTGCGCATTGACGGCGCTGATGCCGTTTGCACAGAGAAGCATAACGGCGCGGCCGACACTCGTCTCGTCCGTAATGCTTGACGTCGGACGGAAGATCAACGGATGGTGTGTTACCAGCAGCTCTGCGCCCCGGTCGGCGGCCTCGCGGCAGACGCCTTCAAAGGGATCCAGCGCGACGAGCACCTTTGTTACTTTTTGTCCACGGCTGCCGCAAAGCAGCCCCACATTGTCCCAGTCCATCTTCATATCGCGCGGCGCAAGCCGCTCAACAAAGTGCAGAATTTCACCGACGGTTGCCATAACGTTTCCTCATTTCGCATAGCTCGCACAGAGCCGTTTCGTAGTATTTCAGCCGCAGCGGCTCGTTTCCGCGCCGCAGTCCTGCGACGGTCTGCTCCAGAGAGGGGATCAGCCGCGCGAAGTAATCCGGAAGCAGCGGATCGCCGCTGCCGAGCAGCGCGGGGGAGACGTAGTGCTGCCCCGGTGTGAGCGGCACGGCATCACCGAAGCGTACGAGCATTGCCTGATAGAGAAATCCGCCGTCGCGCACAAGGCGTTCCGCTTCGATGCGGAAGCCGAGCGGCGGCAGCTTGCGCCGCAGGTCGTTGCCGGAGGACTGCGGCTGCAGGATAAAGTCGACGGCGGGGTCACACGTCCACGGACAGTCGCCGAGAATGCGGGCGATCACATCGCCGCCCATGCCGGCAACGATCACGGTATCAACCTCGCCGGGCGCCACGGCGGCAAGCCCGTCAGCCAGAGAAAAGCACATTTCCTCCGTCATGCCGCAGCGGGCGGCGTTTTCCCGTGCCTTTTCCAACGGCTTTTCACGCAGATCACAGGCGTGGACGCTTGCCGCACGGCCGATTTGCAGCAGCCGGATACCGAGATAGCCGTGGTCACAGCCGATGTCGGCGACGCGCGCGCCAGGGCGCACAAATTCCGCGCAGCACTGCAGCCGCGCAGAAAGGGGAGGAGAATGGGTCATAGGGCCTCCTTTGCGTATCCCAAAATCGCTCTGTGCCTAAGCAGCTATTTACTTCCATCGATTACGCAGCTGTCGCTGTGGGGAATCAGATAAATCGTACAGCCGGAATCGGTGGAAAAAACATTAAAACCCTTAGTACTTGGAATGCTCTCCAAAGCGTCACTTATACAACTCCCCTGGTGGATGGGAAACCATGCGCCTTTGACCTTGATATATCCGCAGACCCTTGACAAATCGATATCCTTGACCTCCGGAGAAATCAGAAACTCTGTCCAGCCGTTCCGTGCGGCTGCCGACCGTGAGGATTCATCCGCTTTTCTGTCAAGAGTTGAGAACAGAAGCGCCAAACCACCCCAATACAAAGCGACGACAGAAAAAACAACAATCAGAACAATTTGCCATTTTTTCATAAGGCGTGTACTCCTTTCGGAAGAGTTTTGGGAATATGTACGTTGTGCGGAGACTCGGAACAAAAAGGGCGGGCAGAAGGTCTGCCCGCCCGGTCGGTTTACTTCTTGGCTTCCTCGGCGGCTTCGATGAAGCGGTTGACCTGGGCCAGAAAAGCGTCGGGGTCAACGCCGTGGACCATGCAGGCCTCCTCGACCGTTTCGCCGCGGGACGCGGGGCAGCCGAGACAGTGCATTCCGATCGCCATAAAGAGGGGAGCGGTCTGCGGCGCGATGTCGAGCACATCGCCGATGATGGTAGACTTTTCAATTTTAACAGCCATTTTTGATAGCCTCCTTGTGTTCGATGCTCTTATTATAGCCCGTCTGTCCGCAAAAATCAACCTTCTTTCGTGCTTTTTCGGACTTGCTTTTGACGGAAAATGTTGTATGATGGAAACAAAGGAGGGAATACAAATGCTGGATTGGATACTCTACGGCGGGACGGTGATCGACGGTACGGGCGCAGCGCCGTTTTGTGCCGACGTCGCATGGAAGGACGGGAAAATCACTGCCGTTGGGCGCGTTGACGGTCAGGCGGCGCACACGCTGGACGCCCGGGGGCTGTGCGTCACGCCGGGCTTCCTCGATATTCACCGTCATGGTGATGCGGCGGTGTTCCGCGCGGACTTCGGCGAGGCCGAGCTGCGTCAGGGACTCACCACGGTGGTCAACGGCGCTTGCGGCCTGTCGCTGGCGCCCTTCGGTGCGGCGCACCGCGAGGAGCTGCTGCGCTATCTGCTGCCCATTACGGGCGCCGCCTCGGCGGACTTTCCAACGGAGTCCATGGCGGCCTATCTCGACGCGGTGCAGGCCGCGTCGCCCGCGCTGAACGTTTCCATGATGGCGGGCGGCGGAACGGTGCGCACGGATGTGTGCGGCTACGCCGCGGGCGACCCGCATAATCCCGATGAGATCTCCCACAGACTGCTGCGCGCACTGGACGAGGGTGCGCTGGCGGTTTCGCTCGGTCTGGGCTACGCGCCGGAGTGCTTTTATTCTACCGAAGGACTGATTCGCGTGCTGAGCGTCCTGCGCGGACGCAATATTCCCGTTACGGTACATATGCGCGAGGAGGGCGACAAGGTCTGCGACGCGATCCGTGAAATGCTGACCGTTGCGCGGGCGGTGGACGCGCCGCTGCACATCAGCCATCTCAAGGCGATGGGTCCGCGTAACTGGCGCAAGCGGATCCCGGAAGCGCTGGAGCTTCTGCGCCGCGCCCGCGCGGAAGGGACGGAGGCAGACTGCGACCTGTACCTTTATGAGGCGGGCTCGACGCAGCTTCTGCACCTCCTGCCGCCGGAATTCCTGGAGGGCGGCACGGCTGCCATTGTCCGCCGGCTGCGCGAGCCGTCACAGGTGACGCTGCTCGCCGAGCGTATTGCAAACGGGCGGGATTTCGATAATATCGCGCAGATGGTCGGATGGGACAACATCGTCCTTTCCACGCTGCGCCGGCCGGAATATGCGGACTTCACCGGAAAAACGTTGGCCGAGACGGCCGACGCGCTGAATATGGAGCCGGTCGCCTGCCTGTGCCGGATTCTCGCAGATGAGGATTGCGCCGTGACGATGATCGACCGCATCAACTGCGAGGACGATATCCGGATGATTTTGCAGGAGGACTATTCCTCCGTGATTTCCGACGCGACCTATCCCACGCGCGGTCTGCCGCACCCGCGCGTTTATGGAAATGCGACGCGGCTGCTGGAACGCTATGTCATGCACGAGCGCCTGCTGACGCTCCCGCAGGCCGTGCGCAAGCTGACAGGTCTGCCCGCCGCCGCCATGCGGCTGCCAACCAAGGGCGTGCTGCTCGCGGGCATGGATGCGGACCTTTGCGTTTTCCGTCCGGAGGCGCTGCATGAGTGCGCAAGCTTTGCGGAGCCAAGGCAATTCTCCGAAGGAATGGACAGCGTATTCGTCAACGGTCAGCCTGCGATTCTGCACGGCGAACGAACCGCGCTGCGCAGCGGCCGCGTTCTTCGTCGTTTCGCATAAAAACCTGTCGTCTAACAAAAGTATGTTTTACTTGCAATTTTCAAGGAACTGTGGTAGCATTTCCGAGTTGTTGTTTTCCGATTCAGGGGGACGGCGACTATCCTGAAAATCTAATATAGGAAGGGATCTACCATGAAACAGAGCGAACGACGGGTCGGTACGGTATCGCGCGGCATCCGCTGCCCGATTTTCCGCGAGGGCGATGATCTTGCGGCGATGGTGTCCGAGAGCGTACTGGAGGCGGCACAGTCCGAAGGCTTTTCGCTGCATGACCGCGACGTTATTTCCGTTACGGAGTCGGTCGTAGCGCGCGCGCAGGGCAACTATGCGAGCGTTTCGGATATTGCCGCCGATGTGCGGGAGAAGCTTGGCGGCGGCACCGTCGGCGTAATCTTCCCCATCCTTTCGCGCAACCGCTTTGCCATTTGCCTGCGCGGTATCGCCGCAGGCGCAAAAAAGGTCGTGCTGATGCTCAGCTACCCCACCGACGAGGTCGGCAATCAGCTCATCGACCCGGACAAGCTGGACGAAAAGGGTATCGATCCCTACCGCGATATTCTTACGCTGGAGCGCTACCGTGAGCTGTTCGGCGTGAACTGCCACGAGTTTACCGGCGTGGATTACGTTGCTTACTATGAACAGCTTATTCGTGACTCCGGCGCGGAGGCGGAGATCTTCTTTGCCAACCGCCCCACGGCAATCCTGCCCTATGTCGATTCCGTTCTGACCTGTGATATTCACAGCCGCAACCGCACAAAGCGTATTCTGCGGGCGGCGGGTGCGAAAACGGTCTGCGGTCTGGACGATATTCTTACCGCGCCCGTCAACGGCAGCGGTTACAATGAGCGTTTTGGTCTGCTCGGCTCCAACAAAGCCGCCGAGGATCGTATCAAGCTCTTCCCGCGCGACTGCCGCGAGCTGGTGCTTGACATCCAGAAGCGCATCCTGAACGCGACCGGAAAACACGTTGAGGTTATGGTCTACGGCGACGGCGCATTCAAGGATCCCAAGGGCAAGATCTGGGAGCTGGCCGACCCGGTTGTCTCCCCGGCCTATACGGACGGTCTGATCGGTACGCCGAACGAGCTGAAGCTCAAATATCTGGCCGATGACGAATTCCGCAGCCTCACGGGCGAGGCGCTGCGTGAGGCAATTGAGGCAAAGATTCGGGAAAAGGACGGCGATCTTGTGGGCAGTATGGTCTCCGAGGGGACGACGCCGCGCCGCCTGACCGATCTGATCGGCTCACTGTGCGACCTGACCAGCGGCTCCGGCGATAAGGGCACGCCGGTTGTGCTTGTTCAGGGCTACTTTGACAACTATACGAATGATTAAAAAAAAGATCCGGCAGGCAAGCAGCCTGCCGGATCTTTTGCATACAATGAATATTTTTGCACAAAAATGAATACTTATTTGCAGAAAATATTTATGCCAATGGTTGACAATGTGAAAGGCTTCTGATATACTCGATATATCAGAGCAGAAATGTTCTGAAATACATACTTTCAGGAGGAGCCAACATGAAAAAGCTCGCTCGCGCAATCGTTCTGGTCTGCATTTTTGCGACCATCCTTTCGTCCGTGGCCTTTGCGGTCGTCCTTATGCCCCCACGTAACCAGACCTATGTCGTTGTTCCTCAAAATGGTCACCTTATTTCCACACCAGAGCTTCCCGTTCGCGTTAGTGGAAGCGACACGGCAGACTCAATTGCCGGCGCACCGCTGTTTAGCTGCGTCTACACCTTTGACGGTGCTACGGCGGTAGAAACAACGGGGTATACCTGTATCAGCATGGAGTATAATGCACCGGGGGATACGGGCTATATCAAAGGAACGAATCTTGTCCCCGCAACGAAAATGCGAGTGGTCGATGTCCAGTCGACGAACTATTACACATTGCTTGATCTCGATAAATATGGGAACAATAATGCCACTCCAGTTGGCTCGCTACCCAAAGGAGCATATGTAAAATATGTTGTAACATCGAATATCTTATGGATTAGAGCAGTCGTTTATGTGAAAAAAGGGTTAGCCTACTCTGTTGACGAGTACTTTGTTAAGAATAGTGACTTAAAGGAGCTTTGATGAATGATCGCGCAAATTTCCAAGGTGAGAGGTACGCTGATAAAAGTATATGCTTCTTTGCTTTGCTACTGTCTGCTTCTCATACTTCTCTGCGCGTGTGCGCCGTCGGAGGGACAGACGGAGCCGACGAGGCTGACTGCGCCGCCGACGGTTCCTCCTACGACGGAAGATCCGATGACGGAGGCGCTGACCGGAATTGGAACAATCTGTGACATTGCAAAGTACGGCGACGGTTATATCATCCTGACCCATTCCGGGCTTTACCTGCTGGATGAAAACTTTTCTAACCGCCGCAGCGCCGGGGAGCAGTGGGAAAGGCTCTTCGCAACGAGGGACGACGACGGCTTTTGGGAGCGCCTGAGTTGGAATATCGACGAAAAACCGCGCCTGTTTAAGGAGCTAATCGTAGCGTCAAAGGGAGTATTCTTCTGTACAGCTACCACATGGCGCTTTGAGTCTTATTTTGACGGAAAGTCGCAGATGTTGCCGTTCCAATGGCAGGACGAGTCCGGAAATACGATAGAAAGTGAAACAACATTAAGATATGTAGCTGAGCATAATGGTCATCTGTTTGGTGCTACAGGTGCATTGCTATTTTTGGATGACAAATTTGTATGCAGAATCCCAAGCCGTTCTTCTATTGTCTTTATCAAAATGAATGGGAACCTGCACATCTATGATGCAGGTGGTGCCACTGATGAGTCTGATATCTACTTGTTACATGGCGGCGGAGAATACGAGTGGGTCTCCGAAGGCTGGGGGGAGTTTTCTCTCTATGCGGATTACGATAAATACTGCTACTATATGCAGAGCATTAACTGGTACGATGAAAGCGGCGAGATAGAGAAGACGGAATTCTGTCTTGTGCGGACGGACGGAACGACGCACGAGATCATGAACTGCTCCGCGCTGGGCGGCAACAGCGGCGCGGCGATCCTGCGTTTTTTGGTCAAGGACGACAGCCATATCGTGATCCTGCGGGACGACGACAGCATCGAGGTCGCAGAGTATTCCTTCCGCGAGCTTCGTACCTTCCCGGAAAAGGATAAGGATAATATATAACATTGCACAAATACGAAACGCGCTCAAAAAAGGAGGACGATGCATGAAACGACGTTACTTTGCCGTATTTCTGGCGATTCTGCTTCTCGTGTTTCTCTGTGCCTGTGCGCCGTCGGAGGGACAGACGGAGCCGACACGGCTGACCGCGCCGCCGACTGCGCCTCCCACCACGCTCAGTCAGAAAGAAAAGGCGTTAGAGGGAATCGGGACGATCTGTGACATTGCAAAGTACGGGGACGGCTATCTTCTTCTGACGCATACCGGGCTTTACACCGTGGACAAAAACCTTGAAAACCGTCAATTTCTCGACGACCCGGCGAACAAGCCCTTTGTTGAAAAAGAACCCGGTACACTCTTTGAACGCCTGAGCTATAGACCGAATTATGAGGAAAACTTTTTTTACGGGCTGAACGTTACCTCAAAAGGGATTTTCTATATTTGCAAGCCTACGAATTCCTATTATTTTTGCGGTGAACCGACAGAGCTTCGAAGGAATTTCAGATTTAAATCACTGGAGGAATACGAAGGGTCTCTCTATATGCTGTGGGTCAACTACTATGACCCACAGGATATTTTCTTATCAAAAGACGGTGTAGAACAGGAGATTGACCTGGATCTTCCCTGCTTTTGCTGGTTTGACGGGAAGCTCTGCCTGGGCGGTCCTGCCGGACTCTATGCGATCGGAGAGAATGGCCTTCTGGGTGAACGGCTCGGAGACAGCCCGGACGATAGCTTGCTTGCGGAGCCGGTAGGAGACTACCGATATTTTCTGGATTTCGAATACGAAGAATACGTCTATGAGGATGAACTCGGATACGAACATATCGGTTCTCTCGTAGTCGATATTATTTTCACTCGTTCCAATGGGGAGACGGTCGAGAGGCTGAGCTGCGGACGGTTACGGGAAGCGGCCTGCGAAAACATGATCAAAAATTGGTTTGTTGTGGATGACAGTCATCTTTTGCTTCTGAGAAATGATAATTCCGCAGATATCGCAGAATTTTCTGTGATAAAAGAATAGCCGCTTTGATACAACCGGGGCATTGGTGCACTTCGAAATCAAGCCAAAGGAGGAAATCTTATGAAAAAAGTGCTTCTGCTTCTTTTCTGCTGTCTGCTTCTCATACTTCTCTGCGCGTGTGCGCCGTCGGAGGGACAGACGGAGCCGACACGGTTGACCGCGCCGCCGCCTGCGCCTCCCACCACGCTCAGTCAGAAAGAAAAGGCGTTAGAGGGAATCGGGACGGTCTGTGACATTGCAAAGTACGGGGACGGTTATCTTCTTCTGACGCATACCGGGCTTTACACCGTGGACAAAAACCTTGAAAACCGCCAATTTCTCGACGACCCGGCGAATAAGCCTTTTGTTGAAAAAGAGTCCGGTACTCTGTTTGAACGACTGAGCTTTGAGCCGAACTATGAGGAACCGATGTTTTATTCCTTGTTTGTTACCTCGAAAGGCATAATATATGGCTGCTTTCCGACAGGCTCTTACTACATTTACGGCGAGGCGGTCGAACGGGGAGACTACACGATTTCCAAAGTAATGGAAGTCGACGGTATCGTATATGCTTCATGGAGGTATTCGCCGGCAGGAAGTCCGGCTCACTACTACATAACCGCAAATGGGCACGAACGGGAGTACGACCCCTACGTCCTCAACGAGGAATTGTTTGTCTTCAAGGGTGAGCCTTGTCAGATCGGTGCCGACGGTATTTATGCGCTGAAACCGGATGGTCAGACCGGGGAGAAAATCTGCGGGCCGATGGAACAGTCATGGAAATTGTCATGTAGCGGGGGCTTCATTTACTACTATCAGGTGGAGGTGCCGGAAAGAGAGCCGGATTACGAACCTGAGAATGAGGAGTTAATATCGGTCGGTTTTTTGAAACGCTTTGACGGAGAAAAAATTGAGGAACTCGTTTGCGGGGAACTGTACGAATTTGGCCACACTCTGATGCGTATAATTGTCATCGACGATAATCATATTTTGTATTTGGGGTCAGGTAGCAGGATCGGAATTGCCGAGTTTTCCGCAAAGACCAACGAAACAGAAAGGGGAAAAGGACAGTGAAACACAGAATCGCGATGACTGCGCTGGCTCTGCTTCTCTTACTTCTCTGTGCCTGTGCGCCGTCGGGGGGACAGACGGAGCCGACGAGGCTGACTGCGCCGCCGACGGTTCCTCCTACGACGGAGGGCCCGATGACGGAGGCGCTGACCGGAATTGGAACAATCTGTGACATTGCAAAGTACGGCGACGGTTATATCATCCTGACCCATTCCGGGCTTTACCTGCTGGATGAAAACTTTTCTAACCGCCGCAGCGCCGGGGAGCAGTGGGAAAAGCTCTTCGCAACGAGGGACGACGACGGCTTTTGGGAGCGCCTGAGTTGGAATATCGACGAAAAACCGCGCCTGTTCCATTACTTAACAGTCACATCGAAGGGCGTCTTCTTTCGCTATGCTACTACATGGCGTTACGGGGCTTTCTTTGAGGGTGAAAAACAGCGGGTGGATGGCTTCGAAAGAACCGAAACAGGGTATAAGGACAACGGGAAAAAGGGCTCATACTACGAATTCACGGAGTACAATGGGCATCTGTTCGGCGCCCTCGGAAATCTGATGTATGTGGATAACGAGGGGGTCTGCATTTTCCCGTCCAGAGACGGTGCACACTTCTTTATCAAAATGAACGGCAATCTATACATCTATGATCCGGAACTGGATACCACCATTTACAATCCCGGAGACGTTCGACCCATTCCCAAATCGGACATCTATCTGTTTAATGAAAAAGGAGAATACGAGTGGGTCTCCGAAGGCTGGGGGGAGTTTTCTCTCTATGCGGATTACGATAAATACTGCTACTATATGCAGAGCATTAACTGGTACGATGAAAGCGGCGAGATAGAGAAGACGGAATTCTGTCTTGTGCGGACGGACGGAACGACGCACGAGATCATGAACTGCTCCGCGCTGGGCGGCAACAGCGGCGCGGCGATCCTGCGTTTTTTGGTCAAGGACGACAGCCATATCGTGATCCTGCGGGACGACGACAGCATCGAGGTCGCAGAGTATTCCTTCCGCGAGCTTCGTACCTTCCCGGAAAAGGATAAGGAAGCGGAGTAATATGGACGAAAACGGTTCTCCCAGAAGGGAGAACCGTTTTGTATATGCGCCCTCCTTGTAACGGTGTGCGGGAGTGGCAGATGCTGCTGCCGTATGGCACGCAGACAATAAAGACCCTGTCAACCCATACAGAGTTTCCGAAGCAGGCGAACCGTCAGCTCCCACCAGCTCAACCGTTCGACGGCGGCGGGGGCGACGATTGCAATCTCTGCAAGCACACCTGCATCCGTTTCCAGCGTCAGCGTACCTACCTGCTGGCCTGCCTGCACGGGCGCCGTCAGTTCCGGAAGCATTGTTACGGTGCGTTTTACCCGCGCCTGTATGCCCTTTTCCACCAGCAGCGGATCGGTTTTCTGCAGAACAGGCTGCACGAAGCTCTGCCGTCCCAGCTTGACGGGGATGGCCTCAAGTGCGTCATCCGTTTCGGCACGGACGAGCGCATAATTCGCAAAACCGTAATCCAGAAGCGCTTTCGCGGATTGGAAGCGCTCCGGTGAGCTGGAGCAATGCAGTACGACCGCGATCAGCTCAATGCCGTCGCGCTCTGCGCTGGCGGAGATACAATGTCCGGCCTTTGAAGTGTAGCCGGTTTTCAGACCGGTCGTCCCGGCGTAGAATCGGACGAGCTTGTTCGTGTTCGACAGGCCGAACTTGCCGCCGCGTACGGTGTCCATCCAGATCGTCGTGTATTTTTTGATGGCGGAATGCTTCAGCAGCGCACGCGACATGATTGCAATGTCACGGGCGGTTGTCAGATGTTCGGCGGCGTTCTCGCCATCATCCAGGCCGGTGCAGTTGACAAAATGCGTATTGTTCATCTCCAGCTCGGCGGCGCGGCGATTCATCAGCTCTACAAAGGCGGCTTCGCTGCCTGCAATATGCTCCGCCAGCGCCGTGGCGCAGTCATTTGCCGAGCTGACGACGACGGATTTGAGCATTTCATCCATGGTCATCTGCTCGCCCGGTTCCAGATAGACCTGACTGCCGCCTTTGGCGGCGGCTGCTTCGGAGGCCGTTACCACGTCGTCCCAGCCGATTCGCCCGGAATCAAGCGCCTCCATGACCAGCAGCAGCGTCATTACCTTTGTTACCGATGCAGGCGGGTGCTTTTCGTCGGCATTTTTTTCAAACAGTACCGTTCCTGTGGCAACGTCCATCAGAATTGCATTCGGCGCAGCGATTTCCGGTCCGGCGGCATGCGCCGTCAGGCAGCACGGCAGCAGCATCGCAGCGGCCAGAATCAGGCTGAACAGTCGTTTTTTCATAAAAAATCCCCTCCGCTTCCTTTCTGTCAGAAGGATATGAAGCGGAGGGGAAGGCTATGCGGTTTTTTCAGACAAGAAACTTGTTTACGCAGCGGGCAAAACACGGGCCGTTGTCGCCATCAACGGCGACGCCGATGGGGCCGCTCAGATCGAGCGTAAACAGCTCCATGAAGCTCTTGGCATCGGCGCAGCGACTGCCGTCCGAAAGGGAAATGGCATAGGGCTGCAGGCTTGCCAGACAGACAAATTCACGAACCTCATCAAGCGAACGGAAGCGGACGGTCATGCGGTTTCCTCCAAAGTTGGGACTATACATTTTAGAAAAAATAAAGTATAATGGATCGTTGTTCTGACGTATTGCCAATTATACTATCAGAATACACAAAAAATCAATTCGGTTTTTGTGCAAAATTCTTGCCGGGCCGCCGGATTTTTTTGGAGAAGATTATGAAATTCTATTGTTACACCCTCGGTTGTAAAGTAAACCAATATGAAACACAGGCGATGGAGCAGCTCCTGACCGCGCTGGGCGCAGAGGCGGGGAACGAAAACGACTTTGACCTGTGTATCGTCAACACCTGCACCGTTACGGCTGTCGCCGATCGAAAAAACCGCTGTATGATCCGCCACCTGCGCCGTGAACACCCGGAAGCGGTGCTGGGTGTGTGCGGGTGCTATGCGCAGCTGGAGCCGTCGCAGGTCGCCGCGCTCGGAGTGGATGTGGTCAGCGGCAGCGCGGGCAGAGAGGATTTTGTTCAGAGACTGCTGCAGACGTGGCGCGAGCGCAGCGGTGAGCCGACGATCGTCGTCGATGAGGCACTGCGCCGCCGTGATTTTGAGCGGTTGCCTGCAGGGGGATTGGCGGCACGTACCCGTGCGATGCTGAAGGTGCAGGACGGGTGCACAAATTTTTGTTCTTACTGCATCATTCCCTATGCGCGCGGACCGGTCCGGTCCCTGCCGGTGGAGGAAGCTGCTGCGCAGGCCGCACAGCTTGCCGCCGAAGGGTATCTGGAAATTGTTGTGACCGGTATCGAGGTTGCCTCGTGGGGGCAGGAGCTGCCCGGGCGTCCGCGCTTTGATTCGTTAATCGCCGCCGTCTGCGCAGCCGCGCCCGGCGTACGCATCCGGCTCGGCTCGCTTGAGCCGCGTGTGATCGACTCCGAATTCTGCCAAACGCTTTCACGCTTCGATAATTTTTGCCCGCAATTCCACCTGAGTCTGCAATCGGGCAGCGATACCGTGCTCAAGCGGATGCGGCGGAAGTATGATACCGCGCGCTACATGGAATCCGTTTCGCTGCTGCGGGAATACTTCCCCGGCTGTGCATTGACGACCGATCTGATTGTCGGCTTTCCCGGTGAGACGGACGCGGAGTTTACGCAATCGCTGGATTTTGCAAGACATATCGGTTTTGCGGCGATGCATGTGTTCCCTTATTCCCGCCGGCCGGGGACGCCTGCCGCAGCCATGCCAGGTCAGCTTTCCGCCGCGCAGAAGGCCGAGCGCGCGGCGGCAGCCGGCGCCGTGGCAAACGAGCTGCGGGCGCGCTTTAACCGCGCACTGCTCGGCACCGTACAGCAGGTGCTCTTTGAGCAGCCGGAGGGAGACTGCTTTACCGGACACGCGCCCTGCGGCGTGAAGGTCTATGCACCCGGTGAGGCGCTGCACAACCGGCTGCGTGACGTATGCATCACCGCGCTGCATCCGGACGGCGTATTCGGGACGGTTATTGTGCCGGAGGAGCCTTAAAAGTGCACAAAACGGACGTTTACAATTTGTTCAAAACGTAGATTTTTCCCGGAATGACAAAAAATCGTTGCAAAACTATGAAGGCGACGTTATACTGTTGCCATGAGCTTTGGAAACGTTTCCAAAGCGAAACGGTGTTGCACCGCACTTTAAATGGAGGAAGAAAACAATGAAAAAGATCATCGCATTGCTGATCGTTCTCGCGACTGTTGCCTGCCTGTTTGCCGGCTGCAAGACCGAGGGCAAAGGCTCCGTCTATTTCCTGAACTTCAAGCCCGAGGCGGATCAGGCTTGGCAGGAGCTGGCGAAGCTCTACACCGAGAAGACCGGTGTCGAAGTTAAGGTCGTCACCGCCGCTTCCGGCGAGTATGAGTCCACCCTCACCGCCGAGATGGGCAAGAGCAGCATGCCCACCCTGTTCCAGTGCGGCAACGCTTCCGCACTCCAGACTTGGGGCGACTACTGCCTCGACCTCACCGGCAGCGATTTCCTCAAGGAAATGACCACCAGTGAGTTCAATCTTACGAAGGACGGCAAGACCCTTGCTGCCGGCTACTGCTATGAGGCCTTTGGCATCATCGTCAACAAGAAGCTCCTGAAGCAGGCCGGTTATGAGATTACCGATATCAAGGACTTTGCCTCTCTCAAGACCATCGCTGAGGACATCCACAAGCGCGCTTCCGAGCTGGGCTTCGATGCATTTACCTCCTCCGGCCTGGATGGCAGCTCCTCTTGGCGTTTCTCCGGCCACCTTGCCAATGTTCCGCTGTTCTATGAGTTCCGTGAGAACAACGTGACCGAGCAGCCTGCCACCATCACCGGCAAGTACCTCGACAACTTTAAGAACATCTGGGATCTCTACATTAACAACTCCGCGACCAACCCCAACGAGCTGACCACCAAGACCGGCGACGAGGCTGAGGCCGAATTCGGCACAGGCAAGGCCGTGTTCTATCAGAACGGCACTTGGGAGTTTGCCAACCTGACCGATACCAGCGATAAGGGCAAGTTCAAGATGGATCCGAACGATCTGGCTATGATCCCCACCTACTCCGGCGTTTCCGGTGAAGAGAAGGCCGGCCTGAACTGCGGCACCGAAAACTGCTGGGCCGTCAACTCCAAGGTCTCCAAGGCCGATCAGAAGGCCACGCTCGACTTCCTGTACTGGGTTGTTACCTCCGACGAGGGCACCAAGATGATGGCCGAGCAGTTTGGCCCCATCCCCTTCAAGCAGGCGAAGAAGTCCGCCAACGTCTTCTTCAATGACGCCAACGAGCTCATGAACAAGGGCAACTACACCATGACCTGGGCTTTCAACCACACTCCGAACGTTAATGACTGGCGCGCCGGTGTCGTTTCCGCTCTGGCTGCCTATTCCGCCGACAACTCCAAGTGGGGTGACGTTGTTACCGCGTTTGTCGCCGGTTGGGAACAGCAGTATAAGCTCCAGCACAGCAAGTAAGACTTCCGCACTCGCTTGATCTTTTCCGCCCGGACTTCGGCGGAAGCAATTACGACAACCTCGGGGCGGGCGAAAGCCCGCCCCGTTGCTTTTTCGCCGTGTGGCTGCGGTGGCTTGTACCGCCGTGCCGTGTTCCCGCGTATCTTCAATTACCAGAAAGGATGGATCGCCCATGGCAATCAAAAAAAAGAAACGAGGTCTGCCCAAGGGCGAAGCCTCCGTCAACAGCCGGTTGATCCGGCGGCCGATCCAGAAATGGTTCCCGCTGTTTGTGCTGCCGACCATTGCGGCGTTCTGCATCGGCTTTATCGGCCCGTTTATCTGGGGCATTTACCTTTCCTTTACCACCTTCAACACCCCGCGCGATGCGGTTTGGACGGGTTTTTCCAACTACGTCCGCGCATTTTCCGATCCCAGTTTTCTCAATGCGTTTAAAAACACCGCACTTGTTGCCGTTGTGTCCATCGTATTGATCAATGTCTGCGCCTTTGCCGTCGCCTATGCGCTGACGCAGAAGCTGCGCGGATCGAATCTGTTCCGTACCGTGTTTTTTATGCCGAACCTGATCGGCGGCGTTGTTCTGGGTTATATCTGGAAGCTCATTTTTGACGCCATCCTCAAGGGCTACGGCACCTACCTGACCGCAAATGCGACCTACGGCTTCTGGGGCCTGATTATCCTTATGGCGTGGCAGCAGATCGGCTATATGATGATTATCTACATTGCCGGCTTGCAGTCCGTCCCGGAGGATATGCTGGAGGCTGCGAAGATCGACGGTGCAAACCGTTGGCAGACGCTTTGGCGTGTGACCATCCCGAACGTGATGCCCTCGATCACCATCTGCGTTTTTTTGACCCTGACCAATTCGTTTAAGCTCTTCGATCAGAATATGGCGCTCACAGGCGGCGCACCGGTTACGACGCTTCCCACCGGTGAGCAGATCAGCCAGACCGAAATGCTTGCGTTGAATATTCTTTCCACCTACAACATCAATCGTAACTGGCACGGTGTTGCGCAGGCAAAGGCAGTTATCTTCTTCGTCTTTGTCGCGATTATCGCCCTGCTCCAGCTCCGTGCGACGCGCTCGAAGGAGGTGCAGCAATGATCCGTAAAAAGAATTATGCCAGCCGTATTGTCACGTTTGTTTTTATCATGATTTGTGCGGCCTGGGTCATGCCAATCGTTATCGTCGCGTATAACTCCTTTAAGGAAAACGCTTACATTAACCTTGATGCGTTCAAGGTCCCCACAAAGGAGAGCTTTGCCGGACTGGGTAACTATATCAAGACCATGACCTTCGGCAACTACCCGATGATCAAGTCTATTTTTTACAGTGTTGTGATTACCGTCGGCTCGACCTTTCTGATTCTGCTGTGTACGTCCATGACGGCGTGGTATATCGCTCGCGTCAACAGCCGTTTCTCGCGCTTCCTGTATATGCTGTGCGTTTTCTCCATGATTGTGCCGTTCCAGATGGTCATGTTCACGCTGACAACGACCTCGGATATGCTCAAACTCAATACGCCGTGGACGATCCCCGTGGTCTACCTTGGCTTCGGAGCAGGACTGGCGGTGTTCATGTTTACCGGTTTTGTGCGCAGCTTGCCGCTGGAGATCGAGGAAGCGGCAGCCATTGACGGCTGCGGCCCCGTGCGGACCTTCTTCTCGGTCGTGCTTCCGATGCTGCGCCCGACGCTGATCTCCGTGGGCATCCTGGAGGTCATGTGGATCTGGAATGATTTTCTGCTGCCCTATCGCGTACTTGACATCAACGACTACAAGACCATCCCGATTCACATTCAGTATTTACAGGGCAGCTACGGTACGGTCGATCTTGGCGCAACGATGGCGGCGATTATGCTCAGCATCCTGCCGATCATCATTGTCTATCTGTTCTGCCAGAAGTATATCATCAAGGGCGTCGCGGCGGGCGCTGTCAAGGGATGACCATCAAGGATCTGGCTCGCGAGACCGGCTATTCTACCGGAACCGTGTCACGGGTGCTTAACGGACATCCAAATGTCAGCGAACATGCCCGGGATGAGATTTTACGATGCATTGAACGCAGCGGCTTCGAGGTCAACGCCAACGCGAAGCATTTGCGACAGCAGCACGGGAAAGGCATCCTGGCCGTTGTGACCGGCAGCTCCAATGAGCTGTTTGCCCGGATGCTGGAGTTTTTACAGCGATACCTTGCCGGAACCGATTACGCGCTTACGGTCGATTATCTGGAGGAGACCGGCAACGCCGTCGCGCATGCGCAGCGCCGCGTGCGTGAGCTGAAGCCTCAGGGGTTGGTTTTTCTCGGCGGCGACCAATGCTATTTTACCGAGCGCTACGCCTCCATTGGACTGCCCGGCGTGCTGCTGACCGTAGACGCTTCGGCGCTCGGGATAGAGCAGCTCTCCTCCGTGACGACGGACGACCGCTCTGCGGCCGAACAGGCGGTTACGTACCTCATCGAGCAGGGGCACCGGCGCATTGCGCTCATTTGCGGCGACTTATGCCTGTCGACCCCGAGCCGTTTGCGCTATGACGGCTGCTGTCGCGCCCTCGAGCGAGCCGGACTGACGCTTTGCCAACCGCCGCAGACCGCGCGTTACTCGCTTGCCGACGGATATGCAGCCATGCTGCGGCTGCTGGACCGTGAGCCCGTGCCTACGGCGGTCTTTGCCGTTTCGGATGTGATGGCGCTCGGTGCGCTGCGTGCCCTGCACGATCGTGGGCTGCGCGTACCGCAGGACATGTCCGTTGTCGGCTATGACGGGCTGGAGCTGAGCGAGTTCTCCGTTCCGCGCCTGACCACCGTCCACCAGAACGCCGACGAGCTGGCGCGCACAGGTGTGCGGCTGCTGCTGGATACCATTGAAAAACACAGCCCCACGCGGCATCTGACCGTGCCCTTCGACCTGAAGTGCAAGGACAGCGTCTGTTCCGTGGGAGATTCACAGAAGGAGTTGTAATTTTTATGAGGAGCTCCGGAATTCTGCTTCATATTTCCTCGCTGCCTTCGCCCTACGGCATTGGAACGTTGGGCAAGGCCGCCTATGACTTTGCCGACTTTTTGTCTTCTGCCGGTCAGAAGTACTGGCAGATCCTGCCTATTGGCCCGACAAGCTATGGCGACAGCCCCTACCAGACCTTCAGCACCCACGCGGGAAACCCGTATTTTATCGACCTTGACACGTTAATCTCGGAGGGCTACCTGACCCGGAGCGAGGTGGAGGCTGTCGATTGGTCCGCACACACGGAGCGCGTGGACTATGATTTCCAGTTCTCCGCCCGATTCCCGCTCTTGCGCCGTGCCTACGAGCGTGGCCGCGATCGGGATGTCGAGGCGCTTGCGCAGTTCCGCCGCGAGAATCCGTGGGTCGAGGACTACGCTCTGTATATGGCCGTTAAGTGCAGCCGTAATATGGAGTCGTGGGAGCACTGGCCGGAGGAAATCCGCCTGCGCCGCCCCGGCGCCGTGGAGACCTACGCCACACGCTATGCCGATGACGTGAGCTTTTTCTGCTTCCTACAGCTTTTGTTCTACCGTCAGTGGAACGCGCTGCGTGCCTATCTACATGAAAAAGGTGTTCTCCTGATCGGTGATATTCCCATCTATGTGCCGTATGACTCCTGCGATGTCTGGGCGAATCCCGAGCTGTTCCAGCTTGACGAAAACGGCAGGCCGACTGCCGTAGCCGGCTGCCCCCCGGATTGCTTCTCGGCGGACGGACAGCTTTGGGGGAACCCTCTGTATGATTGGGGACGCATGGCGCAGGATGATTTTGCCTGGTGGAAACAACGGATCGATACTGCCTCGCACCTGTATGACGTGACTCGGCTGGATCATTTCCGCGGCCTCGAGAGCTATTGGGCCATTCCCTATGGAGACACGACCGCTCGCGGCGGCCGCTGGCTGCCCGGTCCGGATCACGCTTTCGTGGAGATGCTGCACCGCTGCTTCCCCCGGCTTGCTCTGATCGCCGAGGATCTCGGCTTCCTGACGGATGCTGTACGCCGCCTGCAGAGCGATTCCGGTTTCCCCGGCATGAAAGTTCTGGAGTTTGCTTTCGATCCGCGGGAGCCGAGCAATTATCTGCCGCATCGCTACGAGCGGAACTGTATCTGCTACACCGGTACGCATGATAACGAAACGTTGGTACAGTGGCTTTCGACCATTGCACCGGAGACGCGTGCCTATGTCGCCGAGTATCTGGGCGTTGAGCCGGGGAGTGATCTGGTTTATGCACTCATCCGTGCGGGTATGGCTAGTGTTGCCGATACTTTTATTGTGCAGATGCAGGATGTGCTGGAGCTGGGGGCCGACGCGCGCATGAATCTGCCCGGCACGGTCAGCACCGATAACTGGAGCTGGCGCCTTGCCGAGGATGCGCTTACTTCCGAGCTGGCGGCACGCCTGCGCCGTATGGTGGAGCTTTACGAACGTTAGAATGCGTTGGCTTCGACCTGAGTGTGCGGGGCGAGCTACAACGGCACTCTCTGCGAGCAGAGAGTGCCGTTGTATTTTTTTTCGCCGACAAATTGGCGCGACGGCCGTATCTCGCAGGAAATCGGGAGGAAGTCCGCACTTTTTCGTCAGTCTCAGGCACGTCAGACGAATAAATATGTGAATATAATTGAATATTACAAAGGAATGGATGAATATATCCAGCTTTTGAGGCGGAAAAGTTCGGAAAATGCTTGCATTTTTTTGAAATGTGTGCTAAACTAAGCAAAAAGGCCGCATGGCAGAATGGATGAGGTGTTATGGCAATTTGCGTAAAGAGTGAGGTTCTTCCGCTGAAAAAGGTGCTGCTGCATCGACCGGGAATGGAGCTTGAGCAGCTTGTCCCGAACTCTCTCGAGCGGCTGCTGTTTGACGACATTCCTTATCTGCGAGGCGCGCAGCAGGAGCACGACGTTTTCGCCCGTACACTTCGCACGGAGGGCGTTGAGGTTGTCTACCTGTCGAGCCTGATCGCGGAGACGTTGGAATGCAACTGTGAGCTGCGCGCGCGATTTGTTGCGGAGTTTATCCGCCGCTCCGGCTGCATTGCCGAGAGCTATCGTGAGTCATTGACGGAGCTGCTACTCAGCCAGCCCACCGCAGCCGAAATGATCCATAAAACGATGACCGGCGTGCGTTTTGAAGAACTGAGCCACCTGGATCGGATGTCGTTGGCCGCTCTGCGCAACGACCGGACGCATTTTGTGCTCGATCCGATCCCGAATCTGTATTTTACACGCGACCCCTTTGCCTCCATCGGCAACGGTGTTTCGGTACACCGGATGTATTCCGTTACCAGAAACCGCGAGACGCTGTACGGCGAGTACATTCTTCGCTATCATCCGGACTATGCCGGGAGAGTGCCGTTTTACTACACGCCGGAGGAGCCGTATTCCCTGGAGGGCGGCGACATTCTGAATGTCAGCGCGGACACCATTGCGGTCGGCATTTCGCAGCGTACCATGCCGGAGGCAGTCGAACGTCTTGCGCGGAACGTCTTCCGCGACGAGCAAAGCACGATCCGCCGTGTGCTGGCGGTGGATATTCCGTCGCGCCGCGCATTCATGCACCTGGACACCGTTCTGACACAGATTGATTTTGACAAATTCCTCGTCCATCCTTCCATTATGGAACAGCTCCGCCTTTATGAGCTGACGCCGGCAAAGCATGGCGGTGTGCATGTCAGCCTAATGACCGATCCCATTGATCGTGCGCTCGGCTCCGCCGTCGGCTGCGGCGAGGCGAAGCTCCTGCGCTGCGGAGGAGGCGACCAGATCGCGGCGCAGCGTGAGCAGTGGAATGACGGCTCGAACACGTTGTGTATCCGCCCCGGCGTTGTGATTGCGTATGACCGCAACTATGTAACCAATGAGCTGCTGGAAAAGGAAAACATTACTGTGCTCCGCATACCCAGCGGTGAGCTGTCGCGCGGACGCGGCGGCCCTCGCTGTATGAGTATGCCGCTGGAGCGCGCCTGAGACGCTCCGAATGCGAAGTGCCCTGCCATTTGGCAGGGCACTTTTCTTAGCGATGAAAGGGAGAGGCGGTATGCATCTCCCTTTTTGCAGCTTAGGAATTCTCTTTGGCGACGGCGACGACGACGCGGCGGCGCGGTTCGGTGCCGGTAGAGAAGGTGGTCACGCCGGGATAATCCTGAAGCGCCGCGTGGATAATGTGGCGCTCATAGGCATTCATCGGTTCAAGCATGAAGTTGCGGTGGTACTTGGTTACCTTGGCGGCCATTTTGGTGGCAAGCTGACGCAGAGCCTCTTCCCGCTTTGCGCGGTAGGCGCCGGCGTCAACACTGATGCGTAGGCGGGGCTCGCGGTCGCGATTGACGGCGTAGCCGGTAAGATACTGGATTGCATCAAGCGTATCGCCGCGGCGCCCGATCAGCATACCGACGTCGTTGCCGATCAGGTCGGCGCGGTAGCTTTCTTCGTCAAGACGGTAGGCATGCGGGACGCATTCAGTGCCCATGTGCTTAAGCAGGCCGGTGAGGAACTGCTCAATCTGCTCCTCGACGGAACCGGGCGCTGCAGCTTCGTATTCGCGGGTGGGCAGCGACGGACGCGGGGTGCGCTCTGTGCGTTGACCACGGGGCTTACGGTCGCCGCGCTGGGCGTTGTTCTTTGCGCTGCCGTTGTTGTTGGGGCGGGGGCCGTTTGCATTGCGCTCCGTGCGCTGCGGGCGGCTCTCATCCGGCTTCCGTTCGCTGCGCGGCGCATCGCTGCGTCGCTCGGGGCGCGGCTGCGGCATGGGTTTGGGCTGTTCTTCGGGCTTCTTTCCGGGACGGGAGATGACGCCGCCGGACTGCACGGGCAGTTCAACGCTGGACTTCGGCTTGGAGCGTGAGGCGGACGACAGCGCGGACTTCGGCGCGGTATCCACGGGCGCAGCAGGGGCGACGGGCTCGTCCGGCGCCTGGTAGCTGACCTTCACCTTTGCAGGCGAAGCACCGATGCCGAGGAAGCCCGAACGCGCATTTTCCAGCACCTCAACGGAGACGCTGTCGCGATCCCGCTTGAGCTGGCTCAGCGCCGCCGCGATGGCAAGCTCAATGGTCTTGCCGGTGGTGACGATACTTTTTTCCATAGGGACTCCTTATTCTTCGTTGTTCTCGTAACGGGACGGGTCATAGGCGCGGCCGCGGGCATAGGGACGGTTCTCCTCGCCGCCGGCATTGCCGGTAGCGGTGTCCGAAGCGGGGCTGCGGCGTGCCTCATATTCCTTGGCAGCGGCGTCGCGTTCCTGCTTTTCGCGGAGCTGCTGCTTCTTTTTGCTGGTGTTTTCAACAATGCCGTCGGGGTTTGCGGCGCGTCTTGCCGCGCGGATGCGTTCCTTTTCCGCCTCCTCGGCGGCACGCTTGGCGGCGCGCTCCTGACGTTCTTTATCCTCCGCGTCGTAGATCTTGCGGTAGTGAACGGTCAGAACGGCGTCCTGAATCATGCCGAATACGCCTTGGCCAAGCCAGTAGATCGACAGGCCGAGCGGGTACATATAACCGAAGATGATGGACAGAACGGGCATCATGACAAGCATCATTTTGTTGTTCTTCTGGCTGTTGGCGACGGCGGCTTCGTCAATCTGGCCGTTTCCGTCCGTGATGACGGAGCTGTTGAGTTTTGTGCTCAGCCACATTGAAACATAGTTGACCGCGCCTGAGAGGATCGGAACCAGTGCGCCGCCGATCTGGCTCCAGCCGGAGAGCGTCCAGACCTGCCAAGTCGGCGTTTGGCCGAGGTCAATGCCGAGGAAAGAGAAATTCAGCGATTTTACGCCCTCGACGATGCCCTGACCGTAAAGCTCGATGTTCGATGCGGCGGTATACTGCCAGTAGTAGCCAAGCTTGTCGACCTCGACGTTCTGTGCGGCAGCAACGACCTTTTTCACGGCCTCGACCTTCTCTGCGTCGAGGTGCAGCAGATAGGTCAGCGGCTCGCGGATGACGGTAAACAGCGGAATCAGGAACAGCAGCGGCAGCAGGCTCCAGAGGCAGCCGCCGAACATACTGACGCCTTCCTCCTTATAGAGCTTCTGAACCTCCGCCTGATACTTCTGCTTGTCATCGCCGCAGGCGATTTCGATCTGCTTGACCAGCGGCTGGAGCCGCGAGGTTTTCATAATGGATTTTTTGCTTTTGGCGCTGGCGGGCAGAAGAATCAGCTTCACGACCAGCGAGAAAAGGATGAGCGCGAGGCCATAGTTGTTGCAGAACAGGTTCAGGTACTCCAACACATAGCCGAAAGGGATGCGGATAATATCGAGTAGACTCATTGCTTCCTCCTGAAGTGGGAGCGGGGGGATCGGTTTACGGCACCGGGTCGTAAAAATCCCCGTGGTTGAAAGGGTTGCACCGCAAAAGTCGCTTGATCGTCAGCCAGCCGCCCTTGGCTGCGCCGTATTTTTCGATCGCCTCCATGCCGTATTCCGAGCAGGTGGGAATAAAGCGGCACTTTCCGGGGAAAGCCGGCGAAATAAAACGCCGATAGAAGCGGATCAGGGCCAGAAGGATGTGTTTCATTGGGTCGTCTCCGAAGCGGACAGCAGGTCGAGCCGGTCGAAAAGCGCGGAAAGCGCATGACCGAGGGCAGTGAATTCCGCCTCCACGGCGGCGCCGCGTGCGACGACCACGATGTCGTAGCCGCATTTGAGCTGCGGCTCCAACGCGCGGAAAAGCTCGCGCAGACGGCGGCGCGTCCGGTTGCGTACAACGGCGTGCCCGAGTTTGGCGCTGACCGTCAGACCCAGACGGTTACGGTCGAGCCGATTCGGGCGGCAGTAGACCGCAAGGTAGCGGTTCGACGCGTTTGCGCCGCGGTAATACAGCCGCCGAAAGACGGCGTTTTCTTTGATCGACTCTGCCATCGGCTGCCTCCGGAAAACAAAGGGGCGAACAGATTGCTCCGTTCGCCCTCATCCTATCGATAACGATCCAGCAGGTGCGGTCACGGTTCCTTATGCGGACAGGACAGCTCTGCCTTTTGCACGGCGGCGGGCAAGAACCTTGCGGCCGTTGGCGGTAGCCATTCTCTTGCGGAATCCATGAACCTTTGCGCGGTGACGCTTTCTGGGCTGATAGGTACGCAGCATCTCGTGTACACCTCCTGTAAGATTATGCTCATCGGCGCACAGACGCCGTAGCAATCAAAAAATATTTCTGCACATAGCATCTGCTATTATATCCTATCCGGGTGCGGAAAGTCAACCGTTTTTTTCGGTTTTTTGAAGATTTCTGCCGGTGATGCGGTGAGCGGGTCAGCACTCGTCCGGCGGCAGACGGCGTAGCAGCTCGTCCAGAGCCAGACCGGATGCATGTGCGATCCGGGCAAGATCGTCGTATTCATACTTGGTGCGGCGGATACCGAAACCTTCCGCAAGTTTCCGGCGGACGGGGCCGAAGGCGGTTTGTACCGTTTCCATGCGGCGTGTGAGTACGGTGCGGCCGCAGAGCGTCTCGCGCACGCCGAGCGTCGTCGTGTGACGGAAGAGCGCCCGTATCAGCGCCTCGCGATCCTCCGGGCGGCACAGCACCGTCAGCAATACACCCGGGCGGGATTTTTTCATACCGATGGGCAGCGTGAACACATCGAGCGCTCCGGCCTCCAACAGCCGATCCAGCGCAAGGCCGATGGCCTCTCCGCTCATATCATCCAGATTGCACCGCAGCTCCAGAACCTCCTGTGCCTGCTCCTGCGTTTCGCCAAGCAGGGCGCGCACGCAGTTGGCGCGGGCAAAATCCTTTTTGCCCATGCCGTAGCCGACGGCTTCCAGCCGAAGCGCGGGTAGTTCACGGAAATCGGAAACAAAATGCTTTAGAAGCGCCGCGCCGGTCGGCGTACACAGTTCGCCCGAGATTTCGCCGCCGCAGATCGGCACGCCGCGCAGCAGTTCGGCGGTGGCCGGGGCGGGAACGGGAAGAATGCCGTGCGCACAGCGCACGCTGCCGCTGCCTACATGAACGGGCGAGGCAAGTACGCGGTCAGGGGAGAGACGGTGCATTAGAAGGCAGACGGCGGTCACGTCCGCTACGGCATCCATGCTGCCGACCTCATGAAAGTGGATCTGCTCCACGGGAACGCCGTGCACGCGGCTTTCCGCAGCGGCGATCGACTCGTAGACCTCCAGAATATCGCGCCTGACCTCCGCGTCGACGGGAAGACGGCCGACAATATGGCGAATTTCGGACATTGTACCGTGGCGGTGCTCGTGTTCGTGCGGATGTTCATGCGTATGCTCTTCCTCCTGCATGCCGTGAATCCGCACGGAGAAGTGTGTCCCCATGATCCCGCACTTTTCGCTCGGCTCGATAGCGGCGCACACGCCGGGAATCCCGAGCGCGTTAAATTCGCGCAGGAAGCTCTCGCGGTTGTCAAGCAGCTCCAGAAGCGCCGCGGCGAGCATATCGCCTGCGGCACCCATGCCGCAGTCCAGATAAAGCATTCTCATTTGTGAACCTCCATATGGTTGATCCGATTGGCGAGAAAGCCTGCGCCGAAGCCGTTGTCAATATTTACGACGGATACGCCGCCCGCGCAGGAATTGAGCATGGACAGCAGTGCCGCCACGCCGCCGAAGGCCGCGCCGTAGCCCACGCTTGTCGGTACGGCGATAACCGGGCAGTCGACCAGCCCGGCCAGTACGCTGGCCAGTGCGCCCTCCATGCCCGCGATGGCGACAATGACGGAGGCGCTCATAAGCTCGTCGAGATGCGCCAGCGTCCGGTGCAGACCGGCTACGCCCACGTCGTACAGCCGCACGACCTCGCTGCCGAGCGCTTGCGCCGTCAGCGCCGCTTCCTCGGCGACGGGGATATCGCTCGTGCCGCCGGTGGCGACAACGACACGTCCCAGCCCGTCCGGAACGGGAAAACCTCCGATCAATCCGATTCGCGCCTGCGCATGGTACTCCAGCGTGTGCCGCTCGGAGACGAAGGCGGCCGCCTCGGCGCTCATACGCGTGATCAGCACACGGGTCTGTCCGTTGCGCTGCATGGTATCCAGAATGCCTGCAATCTGCTCCGGTGTTTTTCCCGCACCGTAAATCACCTCCGCCACGCCCTGACGCAGGCGGCGGTGCAGATCGACCTTGGCAAAGTCGATGTCCTCAAAGGGGGCTTTTTTTAATGTCAGAAGCGCTTCGTCCACATTGGTTTTCCCGTCACGGACGGCCTCGAGTAATTTGCGGATGTCCGTGTTCATTTGCGCACCTCCAAATCCAGCAGAACGCCGGAATAATCGTGCTTCAGCCGTATCAGGATCTCCTCACGGTGTGCCAGCACCGTTGCCAGACCGTCTGCCGGTACCTGCAGCTTTGCGGTATCGCCCATGCTTCGCACGCGGAAATCGCGCAGCCCGAGCGAGAACAGGTAGCGCTCCGCGGCTTCGGTGCGCCGCAGCTTTTCCGCCGTAATACGTTCGCCCGCAGGGATTCGCGTGGCAAGGCAGGCGTAGGCGGGTTTGTCAAAGGTAAACAGTCCCGCCTCCTCCGACAGGCGGCGGATTTCCGGCTTCGTCAGGCCGCATTCGCGCAGCGGTGAGCGCACGCCCAGCTCGCGCAGTGCGCGCATTCCGGGGCGATCCGAGGCATCGTCCGAAGCGTTTGTCCCGTCGAGTACGGTGTCAAGCCCGTCGCGCCGCGCGGCTGCGAGGATCGTTGAAAAAATACGGCGCTTGCAATAATAGCAGCGGTCGGGCGGGTTGGAGACAACCGTCCCGTCGTCCAGAATGCCGACGTCCAAAATCTCCGGCTCTACGCCGAGCGAGTGTGCCAGCCGAAGCGCATCGTCCAGTTCAAACTGCGGCTGAAAGGCCGAGCGGACGTAATATGCCTTCACGCGCTCAGCCTGGCGCACGGCCGCCCAAAGCAGGAACGACGAATCGACCCCGCCGGAAAAGGCCAGCGCGACGCGCGGGTTTTCCGCAAAAAAATTCTGCAAATCCATAACGTTCCTCCGAGCGGTTTTTCTGCGTTTTCGAAGAAATTATAGCAGAAGAGCGGGGAAAATGCAATGAAAAAGGCGGGCAAAAAACGCGTAGGCGCCCGCCGGAAGCCCCGGCGGGCGCCTGATACGAGTTATTACCTTTCGAAGACACGCTTGAGCTGCGCGAAGCGCGGCAGACCGTTTTCGTTGACGGTGTGCGCATCGCCCTGAATGAGCGGTTCGCAGTAGCGCAGGAAGTCTTTGGTGACAAAGCCGTCGGTGATCCACTCCGTCGGCACCTTCTGCTCGAAGTTTGCGACCTTTTCCAGATCGAACAGCTCGTAGTGGCAAACGTATTCCGGTTCGCGTTCGCAGCGGAAGCCGACCATCTTGCCGCTCTCGCCCGCAACGGCGGACTCCACGGCGACGCGCCCGGAGGCAAACGCCTCGTCGATGTCGCGCTGAGAGGCACAGTGCGCCGCGCAGCGCTGGAGCAGTGACAGCTCGATGCCGCGCACCTTTGCACCTGTCGCCGCCTTGACGACGCCTGCCAGACGTGCTGCCAGGCCGCCGAGCTGGGCATGGCCGAAACCGTCCGTTGCAGAGGTCTGCGCTTCGGAAACAAACGAGCCGTCGGCGTAGTGGATGCCTTCGGAAACGGCGACCATACAGCTTCCTTTTTCGGCGTAGATACGCTTGACGTCTGCAAGGAAGCGATCCATGTCAAAATTAACCTCGGGCAGATAAATCAGATCGGGACCGTGGCCGCGATCCGTCGCCAGCGCGGCGGCGGCGGTCAGCCAGCCGGCGTGGCGGCCCATGCATTCGACGATGGTAATCATGCCCTTGTCATAGACGCCGCAATCGCAGCTTACTTCCATGATGGACGTGGCGATGTACTTTGCGGCGGAGGCAAAACCGGGGCAGTGATCGGTGCCGAATAGATCGTTGTCGATTGTTTTGGGAACGCCGATGACGCGGCATTCATAGCCGGCCTGCTTCAGGTAGCGGTTGACCTTGTTGCAGGTGTCCATGGAGTCGTTGCCGCCGTTGTAGAAGAAGTAACGGATATTGTGCTTGCGGAAGACCTCAAGAATTCGGCGGTAGTCGGTATCGTCGGCCTCCGGCTCGGCGATCTTATAGCGGCAGGAGCCGAGTGCCGAGGAGGGGGTATGCAGCAGAAGCTCCAGCTCGCGGGGATCCTCCTCGTCCATAATCATCAGATTATCGTTCAGAATGCCCACGATGCCGTGGAACGCGCCGTAAACACGTGTAATGCAGCTCTGCTCCAGGGCGGTCTTGATGACGCCGTAGGCGCTGGAGTTGATGACGGCAGAAGGACCGCCGGACTGACCGATGACGGCCGCACCGACCAAAGGCTGATTGTTTTGCATCGTAAATTGCCTCCTTAAGAAATTAGAAAAATCAAGGACAGTTTATCACATTTCCGCCGTAAATGCAAGCGGGCCGAGGAGATTCAGATGCTCGGGCGTTCTTCAATGAGCACGATACGGGCGGTATAGTATTCTCCGCGGCGGTAAATGGTCACGGATACCGCCTCGCCGACGCTGGCGCGGTTAAGCGCCTCCCGGTAGTCCGCAAGGCTGTGTACGGTCAGTCCGGCAATCTGCAGGATGATGTCGCCCGGCTGCATCCCGGCCTGTGCCGCGCTGCCGTCACTCTCTACGCGGTCAACAAACACGCCCTCCGGAAGAGACCAGTACCGGCGCATCGCATCCGCTACCTCGCTGACTTCCACACCGAGCCCCGCACGGCCGTGCACATAACCGAACTCAACCAGCTCTGCGGCGATCCGGTCGACATCCTCGACCGCCAGCGCAAAGCCGAGCCGTTTGATTGTAACGAAGGAAACATAGCTGCCGACGCCGCGGATGTTGAAGCCGACGATCTGCCCGGCGGCATTGACCAGAGGCCCGCCGGAGGTGGCTGTGTCGGCCGAGGCATCGGTTTGCAGCAGGCGCAGCGTGTATCCGGAGAGCGCCACCTCGCCGGAGACGGAGGAAAGCCGGCCGGAGGTCAGAGAAAACTCCTGCGCCGCGTCGGAGGAGGATACGCCGAGGGCGAAGACTTCGTCGCCCGCTTCGAGCGAATCGCTTCGCGCGAACTCCGCCGGAATCAGACCGACCGCATCTACCTTCAGGACGGCAAGGTCGCTGGCCTCGTCAATCCCGACGCATTGTGCGGACAGACTGCGGCCGTCCGACAGACGGACCGTGAGCGTCTGCGCGTCGCTTACGGCGGAGGCGTTGGTCAGAAGATAGCCGTCGGCGCGGAAGACCACGCCCGTTCCTTCGGATTGCCCGCCGCTGACAACGGCGAGGCTTTCACAGAGCTTCCGACAGATCTGTGCACGGGAAATGAACACGCTGCGCGGCAGCGCGAGTGTCAGCACGGAGCGCTTGTAGTCCGGCGGATTGTTGATCTCGCCGGAGTGCAGCGCGTCGGAGAAGGAAGGCGCGGCGCTGCCGTCGGTGGAGGTTTGCGGCCGATCCATCTGCTCCTGGAGCACGACGAAGGCGACGATATTGGCGACCATAATCAGAAGCGCGACCGACAGAAACGCCGTCAGCTTGCTGCGCGGCGGCTTCGGCCGGCGGCCGGTGCCGTAATAACCGGGTTCCGATTCGGATTTCTCCGGCGGTATCTCACGGTATTCCGGGCTCATCGGGTTCGTGCCGTCCATGTTCATGCTCCTTTCCGTACGGATTTCTGCCCGGCATTCTCCCCGCGGGGCGGGCTTATTTCTTTGTGGGCTTGACGGGGAGTGTAAACGAGAACTCCGTCCACCCGTTCTGACTTGTTACATAAATATCGCCGCCATGGGCAAGGACGATCGTTTTGACGATATACAGGCCGAGCCCTACGCCATCACGGTCGCCGGAGCGACTTTTGTCCGTCTTATGGAAGCGGTCAAAGACCAGCGGCAGCTCCTCCGGCGCAATGCCTGCGCCGCTGTTGCCGACGGCGACGAAGGCCTGATCTCCGCGCCGTTCCGCGCGGACGGAAAGACGTCCGCCCTCGTCGACGAACTTGACGGCGTTATCCAGCAGATTGTAGATCACCTGTGTGATTGAGTCGGCCAGAGCGACGACCGGAATGCCCAGCTCCGGAAGATCAACGTCGACGTTGAGGTTCTTGCGCGTGATACGCTGCTCGAAGCTTAAAAGCGCGGTGCCGATGGAATCGCAGAGGTCAAAGCTTGTCATACGGTCCGGCTCTACGCCCTGATCCTTCAGACGGGAAACATCCAGCATCGAACGCACCAGCCGCGACAGGCGGCGCGATTCGGCGGAGACGCGCTCCATGTATTCGCGCTGGTGCTCGGGCGGGATGGTTCCGTCAAGCATTCCGTCAAGGTAACCGGAGATGGTGGTCATTGGCGTCTTCAGTTCATGGCTGACATTGGCGACAAACTCCTGCCGTGCCGTTTCGGAGCGGCGCAGCGCATCGGCCATATTGTTGAAGGCGACAGCCAGCTCCTCGATTTCGGCATTCTGGTAGCCGGTAGGAACGCGCACATCCAGGTTGCCGTGGGCAATCTGCCGTGCGGCGGCGGCCATCGTGCCGATGGGGGCGGTCTCGCGGCGCGTCAGCAGCGGCAGCGCCAGCAGCAGGACGGCCAGTACGATAAGTGCGACAATGCAGAAAATCCGCAAAATATCGGCTGTAAGGGCGTCCTGCTGCTCGCGGGGTACGGAGACCACTACGATTACGTAGGGGCTGCCGTTGAGCGTAATTGCCTGCGCAACGGCCAGACGGCTTTCGCCGTAGATCTCAGAGACTTCGGCCGTCAGCTCCGGCTGTTCACCGGCAAAAAGCTGCTCGGCAAGCTCCGCCGACAGGCGGCGGTTCAGGTGCGGGCAGCTTTGGATTTCGTCGGCGCAAATACGTACCTCTCCCTGTGCGGAACAGATGAGAATGTCCGTCTGCGACGCGGAGGCGGCGAGTGCCAGGTCGGTATGCAGCTCCCAGTCCCCGAAACGGCTGCCGGAGAAGGCGCCGATCAGATCGGTGACGGATTGCGCCGTTGCGCGCATGGAGGTATACTGCTGGCGCAGGGCGTAGCGTGTGAACAAAAGCCAGAAGGCGGCGCCGAGCAGTATCGTGGCTGCGAGGAACAGACAGACCACCAGCGTGAGCTGGCGTCGGAAGGTGTTCATCCTTCGCGGACCTCAAATTTATAGCCGACGGACCAGACCGTTTTCAGTTCCCACTGCGTCGAGACGCCCTCCAGCTTTTCGCGCAGACGCTTGACATGGACATCCACGGTGCGTGTGTCGCCGAAGTAGTCGAAGCCCCAAACCTCGTCGAGAAGCTGATTGCGTGTGAATACGCGGTTGGGCGAGGAAGCCAGATGATACAGAAGCTCCAGCTCCTTCGGCGGCGTGGGAACCTTTTTCCCGTCAACGATCAGCTCAAAGGCATCCATATCAACGACGAGCTTGTCGTAGACAACCTTACGCGACTGCCGCGCAGGCTCTACACCGCTGCGGCGCAGCACCGCCTCGATGCGCGCGAGCACCTCCTTCATTTCAAAGGGCTTGGTGATGTAATCGTCTGCGCCCTGCTTCAGGCCGTTGACCTTGTCCTCCGTCTCGCTTTTGGCGGTAAGCATGATGATGGGGGTCTTGCTTTCATTGCGCACGGTGCGGCAGACACCCCAACCGTCCATACCGGGCAGCATCACGTCCAACAGGATCAGCTCCGGATGCAGACGGCGGAACAGCTCGACGCCCTGAAGACCGTCCGATGCAATGACCGCCTCGTAGCCCTCCTTTTCCAGATAAAGCCGCAGAAGATCCGCAATGTTATTATCATCTTCAATAATCAGAATTGTGCCAGCCACAGAAAAAACCTCTTTTCTCTCGAATTCTTGTCTTCATTATAACCCCGCGACAACTCTTTGAGTGAACAATTTGTAAAAAGACGGGAAAAATCTATCCGCTGAGATCGGGATTCTATGAAAAATTGCAAATATCCTGTTTTTCCATCTTGCTATTTTGCGCGGTTTGTGATACGATAAATTTGTATCGGAATACGCCTCGCGCCTGCAAGGGGCAGGCGCGAGGCAAAAATAAAAACAGGAGGCTATCCCATCATGAATGTTGCTGAGATTATGGAGCAGCGCAATACGTTTTCCTTCGAGGTATTCCCCCCCAAGACCGATGTCGGTATGGACAAGCTGTGCGGCGCGGGCGGCGTGCTGGAAAAGCTCTATACCCTCAATCCCGACTACATCTCCTGCACCTACGGCGCGGGCGGCACAAACGTCGGCAAGAACCTTGACGTCCTGAAGAAGATCAAGGCCGACGGCAAAACCACTCCCGTCACGCACTTCACCTGCATCGGCAATACCAAGGATGATATCCGCGAAAAGCTCCAGACCTATCTGGACAACGGCATCGATCACATCCTTGCCCTGCGCGGCGACCTACCCTTCGGTTGGAAGGGTACCGGCGGTGACCTGCACTATGCGACCGAGCTGGTCAAGTTCATCCGCAAGGAATTCGACGACAAGTTTACCATCGCCGTGGCCGGTTCCCCCGAGGGTCACATTGCCTGCCGCTCTCTGGAGGCCGACATTGCCTATCTGAAGCAGAAGCAGGACAACGGCGCCGACTACATCATTTCGCAGCTCTGCTGGGATATGGATGCCTTCCGCTACTGGCTCGATGCCATCCGCGCCGCCGGCGTCTGGATGCCCGTCGACGTGGGCATTATGCCCATTCTTGATCAGGCCGCCACGATCAACATGGCTCTGTCGCACAACGGCTGCGTTATGGATCGCGAGCTGTGCCGCCTGATCTCCAAATACTGGATCTTCCCGAATCCCTTCGACAAAGAGCCGTTTGACGCCGACGTCGAGGGCAAAAAGGCGGCGTTCAAGGAAGCCGGTATCGAGTATACCATCCGTCAGATCGATCAGTACCGCGCCTGCGGCATCAACGGCATCCATCTGTATGCGCTGAACAAGTACGACGACGTTGCCCGTATTGCCAAGGAAGCCGGTCTGCTTGATCTTGTCTGACCTTAGACGTTTATCCGCTGCCGGGTTTCCCGGCGGCGGTATCCCCTGCAAAGGAGCAAAGACTTATTATGACCCATACCATCGCTGTGGCCGGTAAGGGCGGCGTGGGCAAGACCACCGTCTGCGGCATGATCATCGACTATCTTGTTAAGGCCGGGAAAGGCCCGCTGCTCGTGGTAGATGCCGATGCAAATTCCAATCTCAATGAGGTGCTCGGCGTGCAGGTTGAGACGACCCTCGGCGCCATCCGTGAGGAAATGGCGCAGGCCGAGCTGCACGGCGACGTGCCGAAGGGCATGACCAAGGCCGACTGGGCCGAATTCCGTTTCAACTCGGCGCTCGCCGAGGAGGATGACTTTGATATGCTCGTTATGGGCCGCACGCAGGGCAAGGGCTGTTACTGCTTTGTCAACGGCGTTCTGAAAACGCAGGTGGACAAATATCTCGGCGCCTACCGCTATGCCGTTATCGACAACGAAGCCGGTATGGAGCATATCGCGCGCGGCACACTGCCGCATGTCGATACGCTGCTGCTGGTGTCCGATGCCTCGCGCCGCGGCGTGCAGGCCGTTGCCCGCATTGCCGAGATGGTCGGGGAGCTGAAGCTCAACCCCGGTACGATGGGGCTGATTGTCAACCGCGCGCCCGGCGGCGTCCTGTCCGACGGCGTGCGCGAAGAAATTGAGGCGCACGGGCTGAAGCTGCTCGGCGTGCTGCCGCAGGACGACGGCGTCTATCAGGCCGACTGCGACGGAAAGCCCAGCTCCAAGCTGCCCGATTCCAGCCCGATGAAGCAGGCTCTGCACGGCGTGCTGCAATCCGTCGGACTCTGAGCCGCGCCGCGCGGCGTTTTCGCGCGGCATATGTCCGTGGGAGCAGGGGATCAGCTCCCGCGGCCGCCCGCCGCGGAGCGGCGATGTCATTGTGAGACTGCGCGGAAACTGCGTCGTCTCTCTTCCGGCAATGACATGCTGAAGCCGCTCGTTTCGCGATCCGCGGCGTCCTCGTCGGAGAGCACGCGCCTTGTATCGTGCCTTCCGCAAAACCCGTACTTCCCGCCGGGATCTTCCCGGAGAAGCATTTTTCGCAACACATAAGCATTATGCACACATTAGGAGGAAAGAAAATGGCATTCACACCCAAGACGCAGGCGTTCTCCTCGAGCATCGAGACCGTCACCATCGGCACGGGCGATAAGGCCGTGACCCTGGGCGGCATCAATGTCCTGCCCTTCTACTCCTTCGACGCGCCCATTACCAACGCGCCGAAGATCGGTATCGAGATTACCGATGAGGGTCTCGCAGCCTATCCGCAGGCCGGCCTGCAGGAGTTCTACGCCGGTTGCACCACCCCCGCAGAGATGGCCAAGCGCGCCGAGACCATGTACGGCGCCGATTTCATCTGTCTGCACCTGGAAGGCGCCGACCCCAACGGCGAGAACAAGTCCGTTGAGGAATGCGTCGAGCTTGCCAAGTCCGTGGCCGACGCCATCACCATGCCGCTGGTCATCATGGGCTGCAAGAATATCGAAAAGGACGCCGAGATCTTCAACAAGATTTCCGATGCACTGCAGGGCAAGAACATCCTTGTGCTCTCCGCCCGCGAAGAAAACTATAAAACCGTCGGCGCCTCCGCCGCTCTGGCTTACGGCCAGAAGGTCGGTGCGGAATCCGCCGTTGACATCAACCTGGCCAAGCAGCTCAACGTGCTGATGACTCAGCTCGGCGTACCCGCTTCTTCCATCGTGATGAATGCCGGCTCCGCCGCTGCCGGCTACGGCTTTGAATACGTTGCCTCCACCCTCGATCGTATCCGCGCCGCTGCGTTGGCGCAGAGCGATAACCAGCTCCAGATGCCCATCATCACCCCCATCTCCCCGGAGACCTGGGGCGTGAAGGAAGCCATGATGTCCGAGGCGGATATGCCCGAGTGGGGCCCCGCCGAGGATCGCGGCATCGAAATGGAAACCACGACCGCTGCGGCTTGCCTCGCAGGCGGCTCCGACGCCGTTATCATGCGCCATCCCGCCTCCGTCAAGGCGATCGCCGACATGATCCGCGCGCTGGTCTGAGCAAAGGAGGACATATAAAATGGCATTAAAAGGATTAGACATCTTCAAGCTCTCCCCGAAGAAGAACTGTAAGGAATGCGGCAGCCCCACCTGTATGGCTTTCTGTATGAAGGTTGCGCAGGGCGCGGTCGGGCTGGATAAGTGCCCGTACTTCTCACCGGAAGCCATCGCTCAGCTCTCCGAGGCCACCGCGCCTCCCATGAAGACCATCTCCGTCGGCACCGACGACATCAAGCTCGGCGGCGAGACCGTCCTGTTCCGCCACGAGAAGACCCTTGTTTCCCGCACCCGCTATGCCGTGCCGGTCTGCACCTGCATGGAGGAAGCCGTTGCCGAACAGAAGCTCGCCGATGCCGTGAAGGTTGACTACGAGCGTATCGGTGAGCGCGAGTATGTGGAATTCATCCTTGTCCGCTGCCAGAAGGACACGGCCGACCGCTGGGAGGAGCTTGTGAAGAAGGCTATGGCCACCGGCCGTACGCTCATTCTTGACGTTGAGTGTCCCGAGTGTGCCAAAAAGGCTCTCGCCATCTGCAAGGACTCCAAGCCCATCCTCAACGGCGCCAACGCGCAGAATTTCGAGGAGATGAACGCCATTGCGAAGGAAGCGGGCGTCGTCCTGGGGGTGAAGGGTGAAAACCTCTCCGAGCTGCACGATACCGTTTCCAAGCTCGAGGCTGCCGGAAACAAGAATCTTGTTCTCGACGTTACCGGCGCTACCATCAAGGAGACCTTTGCCAATACCGTCCTTGTGCGCCGTACCGCGCTGCATGACGGCGACCGTACCTTCGGTTATCCCTCCATTGTCAATCTGGCCAAGCTCGCCAAGGGCGATATGCACCTGCAAACCGCTCTGGCCGCGCTGTTCACCGTCAAATACGGTTCCATCGTTGTGATGGAGCGCATGAGTTATGCAGAGGCGCTGCCGCTGTACGGCCTGCGTCAGAATATCTTTACCGACCCGCAGAAGCCCATGAAGGTCGCCCCCGGCATCTACCCGATGAACGGTGCCGGCCCCGACGATCCCTGCATGATGACGGTTGACTTCGCTCTGACCTACTTCCTCGTCTCCGGCGAGCTTGAGCGCTCCAACGTACCGATGAACCTGCTCATCACCGACGCATCCGGTATGTCCGTCCTGACCGCGTGGGCTGCCGGTAAGCTCTCATCGAGCTCCGTCAAGAAGTTCTTCGACGAGTTCGATATCGCCGGTAAGATCAACAACCGTACCCTGATTATCCCCGGCAAGGTTGCCGTTATGAAGGGCGAGATTCAGGATAAGCTGCCCGAGTGGAATGTTGTCGTCGGTACCCGCGAGGCCGTCGAAATCGTCAAGTACCTCAAGGACGGCGAGTATATCAAGGCTGCCGAGGCCGCTGCCGCCGCCAAGAAGCCTGCAGAGGCCAAGAAGGAAGTCGTAGACGAGAATGCGCCGCTGGACTTCTCGAAGATCGTCATTCCCGAGATCGTCAAGAAGGATATGGGCGTTACCTACCGTACTCGTAACGTGCAGTCGAAGAAGTTTGTCACCATCGGCGAGCGCATCCACTGCATCAGCCCGGTTATCCGCGAGGCTATGGCTACCTTCAATCCCGATCCCATCCTCGAGCGTGCCGCGCAGCAGATCAAGGCCGGCGCGACCTACCTGGATGTGAACATCGGCCCCGCCGAGTCCAACGGCCCCGAGCTGATGACTTGGGCGGTCAAGCTCCTGCAGGAGAACTTCAATAATGTTCCTCTGGCGCTCGATACCGCAAACAAGAAGGCTATCGAAGCCGGTATCCATGTTTACAACCGCACGAACGGCAAGCCCATCGTCAACTCCGCCGACGCCGGTTCCCGTATCTCCTACATTGACCTTGCCGCTGCGAACGACGCGATCTGTATCGCACTTTGCTCTGCCGACGGTATTGCCAAGGACAACGATGAGCGTATGCACCACTGCCACACCATGCTCGATCGCGGCATGGCACTCGGTATGGATGCAGGCGACCTCTGGTTCGACCCGCTGTTCCTTGTCGTCAAGGGTATGCAGGATAAGCAGATGGACGTTCTCAACGCCATCAAGCTCTTCTCCGACGAAGGCCTCAACTCCACGGGCGGTCTGTCCAATAACTCCAACGGCGCACCGAAGAACGTCCGCCCGATCATGGACTCCGCGCTGGTCGCAATGTGCATGATGCAGGGCCTGACCTCGGCTATTGTTAACCCCAATGACCTGCGACTGATGGAGACCATCAAGTCCTGCGATATTTTCAAGAACAACGAGCTGTATTCCGACAGCTATCTTGAAATCTGATTTTGCGTTTTCCTTCCTTTATTTTCCTTTCTGGTTGTTCCGGCCGATTTTCTTTTGAGCTTTTTATGTGATCGGCCGGAACGCTCCCCTGACCGGCGTTTTCTCCCTGCGCCGGGCGGGGGATGACAGCCAGCCGGACGTTTTTCTAATTTTTCCGTCCGGCACCTTCCCGATCGGGACGGTATTTCTCCCTTGCCGGCCCGGTCAAAACCGCCGGGCGCCGTCTATCCCCAGACGGCGTCCGGCACCACCCCGCCTGCGGGCGTTCCCCAGCGCCCGCAGGCACTTCCCCTATGCGTATTCTTCTCGTTAGCCCGGAGATGCTTCGGGCGGGAATTTTGAACGGTTGGAAGCGCTGCGCTTTTTTTGCACTTCCCGCATTAACGGATTGCAGCGTTCCTATAGCAGGCAGACAAGTTATAAGGAGGAAAAAACATGAGTGTATTAACAGATCTCATCTATGGCGGCGCGAATGCCGTTGCAGGGCTGACCGAGGGCGCCGTCAATGACGCCATCGCGAAGTATGGCGAGGATAAGCCGGTTGCCTTCCCCGACACGGCTTACTTCTTCCCCACTATCTATGCCGCCACGGGCGTAAAGGTTGCGAAGCTTGGCGATCTGCCCGCCTGCGTGGGCGTACTGAAAAGCCTGATTACCAATCAGGAGGATCTCGGGCAGGCGCTGAATGCCGGTCTGGCCACCGCTGTCGGTGCGGAAATTCTCGAAGGACTCAAGTACGTCGAGGGTGAACCTTACGCCAATGAGGCGGGGATCGGCTTTGTGCCGGATCCTGTCATCCGTTCGTTGGGTGTTCCGTTGGTTACGGGCGATATCCCCGGCGTTGCGGTTGTGCTGGGCAAGGCCGAGAATCCTGAGGATGTTGTGAAGACCGTCAAGGACTATCAGGCCAAGGGTGTTTTGACCTTCCTCATCGGAGAGGTGATCGACCAGTGCGCCGAGGGCGGCGTGAAAATGGGTCTTGAGCTGCGTGTCGTGCCGTTGGGTCATGATGTGACGGCCGTCATTCACGTTGTCACCGTTGCGATCCGTGCTGCGCTGATTTTCGGCAATGTGCAGCCGGGCGATCTGGCCGGCCTGTTGGCTTATACGAAGCAGCGTGTTCCTGCCTTTGTCAACACCTTCGGAGCAATCGACGCGGTTGTTGTTTCCGCGGGCGCGGGCGCAATCGCACTCGGCTTCCCGGTTGTTGTGGATATCGATCTGGGTGAGAACCAGGTTCCCGGCGCGCTGGAATCCGTTACGGATCACAGCCTGACCGTCAAGCATTCGCTGGAGCTGCGTGGTATCAAGATCAAATCCAAGGAGCTTCCCATTCCGGTGGCCTTTGCCGCTGCCTTTGAGGGCGAGATCATCCGAAAGGCAGATATGCATACCGAGTTCTGGTCCGGTAAGAATGCGACTGCCGAGCTGGTCACGATGGCCGACGATGTGGAGGATCATAAGTTCACTCTGGTCGGCCCGGATCTGGACAGCGGAGAGAAAAACCTTGCGCTGGCAACATGGGTCAAGGTTTCCGGAGCAAAGATGCAGGCGGATTTCGAGAGCGTTATCGAGCGAAAGATCCACGCCTGGTTCAATTATATGGAGGGCGTAATGCACACCGGCCAGCGTAATCAGGTACGTCTTCGCGTATCGAATGACGCCTTTGAAAAAGGCCTGCGTATGAAGGACTTCGGCGAGGTGCTCTACCATATGATTATGGATGAGTTTGACGCAGTTGTCGACAAGTGTCAGGTTACGCTGATTACCGATGAGGAAGAAGCAAAGAAATTCCGCGACGAGGTTGCAATGCCGCGTTACGATGCACGTGACGACCGCCTTGCCTCCATGACAGACGAATCCGTCGACCGTTACTATACCTGCATCCTCTGCCAGAGCTTCGCGCCGGCGCACTGCTGCGTCGTTACTCCGGAGCGCCTGGGCCTGTGCGGCGCGGTGTCATGGCTTGACGCCAAGGCAACCAATGAGCTCAACCCGCAGGGTCCCTGCCAGCCGATCTTCAAGGAAGGCTGCCTGGATGAGCGTACCGGCCGCTATGAGTCCGTCAACAAGATGGTCGCTGAGGCGACGCACGGCGCAGTTGAGAGCGTCACGCTATATTCCATTCTGGAGGATCCGATGACCTCCTGCGGCTGCTTCGAATGCATTTGCGGCATCGAACCGGTTTCCAACGGCTTTATCGTCGTCAACCGTGAGTTCAAGGGTATGACACCCGTCGGCATGACCTTTGGCGAGCTTGCTTCCTGCACCGGCGGCGGCGTACAGACGCCGGGCTATATGGGTCATGGCCGTCATTTCATCTCCTCAAAGAAGTTCATTGCTGCCGAGGGCGGTATTGAGCGCATTGTCTGGATGCCGAAGGAGCTGAAGGACGACGTTGCAGAGCGGCTGAACAAGACCGCGAAGGAGCTGTATGGGATCGAAAACTTTACCGATATGATCGCCGACGAGACGATCTGCGAGGACTGCGACGGCCTGATGGCCTTCCTGACCGAGAAGGATCACCCGGTTCTGAAGCTTGAACCGCTGATGTAAGCAATCCACGAATAAATCGGTTGATTTTTACCGATTTGGCTGTTATAATGGGGAAGGGTCAGGGGACCCTTCCCCATTTGTCTGTGCTCGCGGGAAGTACATAAGCTCGGCGCGGCATTCTCAAAACCCCTCATTGCGGATATTTTGCCATGTCGGTTTGCTCCCTGCAATGCCCAAGGGGGAGCCCGGCGTTGCTCTGCTTTATATCATCCTACGCGGCGTATTGGTGCGGCAGCCGCATACCCCACGCGCAACACGACCGCTGCGTTTACAGCGGAGAATATATTTCTAAAAGGAGCTGTTTCTTATGCGCATCGATTTCTCCTCAATCCCCGAAGAAGCCGTGCAGAATTTCTGTGGCGGCAACAAGACCCTGTTCAAACGCGCGTGGTCGGACGGCAAAGCCAAGATCATGTACGACCGTCTGCCCGCAGGCGCATCCATCGGGATGCACACGCACGAAACAAACAGTGAAACAATGTATCTGCTTTCCGGTGTGGCGCGGTACACGGTCGACGGTGTGCAGGAAACCGTTCGTGCGGGGGAAGCACACTACTGCCCGAAGGGCAGCACGCACTGCATGGAGAATATCGGCGACGATGAAATTGTGTTTTTCGCCGTTGTTGCGGAGCAGTAGGGAGGCGCTATGTTTGAACTGATCTTCCAATTTGAAAACGGCGAGGCGCCCGTTTCGATCAGCGTTTCTCCCGAAGAGAACCTGCTCAGCGCGGCTCGCCGTGCCAACGTTGCCATTGATGCACCGTGCTCCGGCAACGGTTCCTGCGGAAAATGCCGCGTAAAGATACTTTCCGGAACCGTGGAGGGGCTTCAGACCTCCCATATTTCCGATGCGGAGTTTGCCGAGGGTTGGCGGCTGTCCTGTGCAACCTACGCCCGCTCCGACGTGACGGTGCAGGTTCCGGATATCGCCTCTGCCTACCGCAGCCGCATGAAGACCGCTGATCTTTCCTCCGGCGAGGAGGTCGCCATTTTTGAATCCCTGCTGGCCGGTATCCGCGAAGCGGGTATTGCGCTGGAAAACCGTTTTGTTTCCGTCGCATTGGCACTTACCGAGCCGTCGCTGGACGATACCATGCCCGATAATGAACGTCTGGAGCGAGCCCTTCAGGACGCCACCGGTCTGGAGCAGATTGAGCTGCCGTTTTTTGCACTGCGCAAGCTGCCTGCGACGCTTCGCGAGGCGAATTTCGCCGTGCGCGTGACGGGCGAGCGGCTGAAAGACCGTTTTGTCGTCTATGACGTTCTGCCGCAGTCGGACGAGTCGCCGTTGTGCGGCTTGGGCATTGATATCGGCACTACAACCGTCTCTGCCGTGCTCTTTGATCTGAACGGCGGACGTCTTCTGGCCAAGGCCTCCGGCGGAAACGGTCAGATCCGCTATGGAGCGGATGTTATCAACCGAATTATTGAGCAGGGAAAGCCCGGCGGGCGCAAGAAGCTTCAGGATGCTATCATTAAAGAGACGCTGCTGCCGCTGATCGCTGCACTGTGCAAGGATGCAGGCGTGAGCGCGACGCATATTCTGCGAGCCTGCGTGGCAAGTAACACGACGATGAACCATCTGTTTGTCGGCGTGGATGCCGATCCGGTGCGTATGGAGCCGTATATCCCCGCTTTCTTCCACTACAACGAGCTGCACGCAATTGATCTCGGCCTGCCGATGCACCCGAATGCGCGTGTGCTGCTTGCACCGAACATCGGCTCCTATGTCGGTGGGGACATCACTGCCGGCACTTTCGCCGGAATGCTCTGGAATAAGGATGAGCTTTCGCTCTTTATTGATCTCGGAACCAACGGCGAGATCGTTTTTGGCAACCGTGATTTCCTGATGAGCTGTGCGTGTTCGGCCGGCCCTGCCTTTGAAGGTGGCGATATCTCCTGCGGTATGCGCGCGACGGACGGTGCGATTGAATCCTGTGTGATCGACCCCGAGACGATGGAGCCGAGCTTCGGTATTATCGGCGAGGAGGGGCAGAAACCGGTCGGACTGTGCGGCAGCGGCATTATCGACACCATTGCCGAACTGTTCGGCACGGGAATCATCAATGCCAAGGGGCTGTTTGTGCGCGAGGGCAAGCGCGTCCTGCGCGACCGCCATGGCAGCGGGCGCTACATTCTTGCGTTCCCGGAGGAATCTGCCACCGGCCGTGAGGTATCGCTCAATGAGGTGGACATTGACAACTTTATCCGTGCCAAGGGCGCGATTTACTCAGCCATTGATACGCTGCTCGGGACGATGGATATGGACGAGTCCGTGATTGAGGGCGTGTACGTTGCGGGTGGTATTGGCAGTGGTATCGATATGCGCAATGCCGTGCGTATCGGAATGTTCCCGAATGTGCCGCTGGAGCTGTTCCACTACATCGGCAATTCCTCGCTGTCCGGCGCTTATGCAATGGCATTGTCCGATGAAGCGGAAGGTAAGGTCGCTGAGGTGGCTCGTAACATGACCTATGTCGAGTTATCTACCCATCCGGGCTATATGGATGCCTTCGTTGCAGCCTGCTTCCTGCCGCACACGGATGCGCACCGTTTTGAGGGCATCGAATGAAGCAGATTGAGAATCACAAGGAAGAGGTGCCGTTTGCGCACTATCAGGTCAAATTTGCCGCAATGGATCCGGCGGAGGCTGCCGCGCGGACAGGCGTCCGCTATGAGGATGGGACGTTTTATGTGACGCTGCTCGGGATGATGTACGCCGTCCTATGGCCGGAGGCTACGATCCGTGCAACCGACGGTAAGATACCTCCGCTCCCGCTTCAAACCTTCCTGCTGCGTTACCTGCTGGAGGGTAAGCGCACGGCGCTGAGCAGTGAGTTCAAGACCTTCCGAGAGATGCCGTGGGGTGAGCTGTATATTCAGCCCTTTACCGGCCGCGTTCTGACACGTGCTGCGTTCGGCTTCGGGACGCGTATTGAACGTTATCGTGCTGCCGCTGCAGCGCTTGGCGGCATCCCACTCAGGCACGGCGACGCGGGCTACGAGTTCACGCTGACTGATAATTACCGCTTGCGGCTGCTGGTTTGGGCAGGGGATGAAGAGTTTCCCCCGAACGCGCAGCTACTCTATTCCTCAAATTTTGCAGAGGGCTTTGCCGCAGAGGACCGGGTTGTTGCGGGCGATCTTCTGATCGGCGCACTGAAAAGCAGAATGTAGATGATCGACCTGCCCGAAAAACCGGGCAGGTCGATTTTGTGTGCAGAATGCACACCGGATATAGGAAAATGTGCAGAAACTGCAAATTTCCTCTTCCAATTTCGGAACGGATGTGCTATAATAACGCCGTCTGTTGAATACATACTTACTCCTCCGCGCACCGCGCAGCATCAGGGAAGGATGCTGCGCGGTTTTATTTGGAAAGGCCAATCAGCAAAAGCCCGTCTCCCTTCCCGGGAGACGGGCTTTTGCTTTGAACGATCAGGGCAGGGAAGATAACGCAGGAAGGGTCACTTCTGCTCGTTATCGATCATATCCTGCGTAACCTCGGAGTCAGGCCATTCGGTCGTCTCGTAGTGGCGGTAAATATCCAGACCGGAGCCGGCCGGAATGAGCTTGCCGATGATGACGTTCTCCTTCAGACCGACCAGGTGATCGACCTTGCCCTTAATGGCTGCTTCCGTGAGAACCTTGGTGGTTTCCTGGAAGGAGGCGGCGGACAGGAAGGATTCCGTAGCCAGCGAGGCTTTGGTGATGCCCATCAGGATCAGGCTGTTTGTTGCGGGGCGAAGCTCTGTCTCACCGGCGGCGATGCGCTGTGCAATACGTTCGTTCGCATCGTCAAACTCGTAGACATCGACCACGGTGCCGCTGAGCAGCTCGGTATCGCCGGGATCCTCGACGCGCACCTTGCGCATCATCTGACGGATGATAACCTCAATGTGCTTATCGTTAATATCGACACCCTGCTGGCGGTACACGGCGAGAACGCCCTGCGTCAGGTATTCCTGCACGGCCTCGACGCCGGAAATGCGCAGCACGTCGTGCGGGTTAAGTGCGCCGTCGGTGATGGGATCACCTTTGTGGACAGCCTGACCCTGCGTAACCTTCAGACCGATGGAATACGGAACCTGATACAGCTTGACCTCGCCGTCGTCTGCAGTGACGGTGATGTCGCGCAGCGCAGTGCGGTGGCTTTCGTCGATTGTGACGATACCGTCAACCTCGGCCAGAGCGGCCATCTTCTTGGGCTTACGCGCTTCAAAGAGTTCTTCAACACGAGGCAGACCCTGAGTGATGTCGTCGCCTGCGACGCCGCCGGTGTGGAAGGTACGCATGGTGAGCTGAGTACCCGGCTCACCGATGGACTGCGCGGCGATAATACCGACGGCTTCGCCGAGGTTGACCAGCTCGGAGGTGGCAAGGTTCATGCCGTAGCACTTGGCGCACACGCCGCTGCGGGCGCGGCAGCCGAGTACGGTGCGGGCGTAAACGCTGTGGATGCCGTGCTTTTCCAGCAGCTTCGCGTCGTCCTCGTTCATCATGGTGTCCTTGGAGATGAGCAGCTCGCCCGTCTCGGGATCACAGATGTCATGCACGGGGAAGCGGCCGTGGATACGGGCGCCGAAGGACTCAATGACCTGCCCCTTCTCGGAGACCTCGGCCAGATGGATGCCGTGTGTGGTGCCGCAGTCATGCTCTCGGATGATGACTTCCTGCGAGACATCGACAAGTCGACGGGTCAGGTAACCGGAGTCGGCGGTACGAAGCGCAGTATCGGTCAGGCCCTTACGCGCACCTCGGGAGGAGATGAAGTATTCCAGGACGGACAGACCTTCACGGAAGTTTGCCTTGACCGGGATTTCGATGGTGCGGCCGTTGGTGTCGGCCATCAGTCCGCGCATACCGGCAAGCTGACGGATCTGCGCCATGGAGCCACGGGCACCTGAGTCGGACATCATGTAGATCGGGTTGAAACGATCCAGATTGTCCTGAAGAGCGTTGGTGACATCCTTAATGGTCTGTTCCCACTGGTGAACGACCAGGCGGTAACGCTCGTCGTTGGTGATGAAGCCGCGCTTATACTTGCGGTCGATCTTGACGGCTTCCTGTTCGGCCTGCGCAACGAGGGCGTATTTCTTATCCGGAATGGCCATATCCGCGATGGAAACGGTAATGGCGCCCTTGGTGGAATACTTGTAGCCCAGTGCCTTGACGCGGTCAAGCATTTCGGTAGCAATGGTGAAGCCGTGTTTACGGATACACTTGTCGATGATCTGGCCGAGCTTCTTCTTGCCGACAAGGAAGCTGATCTCCAGCTCAAAGGCGTTTTCGGGCTTGGAACGGTCAACAAAGCCGAGATCCTGCGGAATCGGTTCGTTGAAGATCAGGCGGCCGACGGTTGCATTAATAATGCGGTACTGCATCTCGCCGTCAATCATCTTGCCGTAGCGCACGCGAATGGGTGCGTGCAGACCGATGACGCCGTCGGAATAGGCGGCAATAGCCTCATCGACGGAGCTATAGGCGTGCTTGGCAAGGAACTGCGGCGCTTTTTTGCCGTGGCGTTCTGCATCGTCGAGAGCGGCCTCCACGAGGTCGCCGTCCACGAGCTGGCCGGTGGGCAGGTCAAAGTCGCCGGGATCGGTGACAAAGACCTCCTCGCCGCCTTTTTCCTGACTTCCCAGACGGACATAGGTCAGGTAATAGGTACCGAGGATCATATCCTGCGTCGGAACCGTGACGGGCTTGCCGTCCTGCGGGCGCAGAAGGTTGTTGGCGGAGAGCATGAGCATTCTTGCTTCTGCCTGCGCCTCAGCGGACAGCGGGACATGAATGGCCATCTGGTCGCCGTCAAAGTCGGCGTTGAACGCGGTGCAGCACAGCGGGTGCAGCTTGATGGCGCGACCCTCCACAAGCACCGGCTCAAAGGCCTGAATGCCCAGGCGGTGCAGTGTCGGCGCGCGGTTGAGCATGACAGGACGATCCTTGATGATCTCCTCAAGGGCATCCCAGACCTCGGGCTCGCCGCGATCGATCTTTTTCTTGGCGCTCTTGATGTTGTTGGCGACACCGTCGTCAACGAGTTTCTTCATGACGAAGGGACGGAACAGCTCAACGGCCATTTCCTTCGGCACGCCGCACTGATAGAGCTTCAGCTCCGGGCCGACAACGATAACGGAACGACCGGAATAGTCAACGCGCTTACCCAGAAGGTTCTGACGGAAGCGACCCTGCTTGCCCTTGAGCATGTCGGACAGACTCTTGAGCGCGCGGTTGTTGGCGCCGGTGACGGCGCGGCCGCGTCGGCCGTTGTCGATGAGCGCATCGACGGCCTCCTGAAGCATCCGTTTTTCGTTGCGGATAATGATATCCGGCGCACTGAGCTGAATGAGGCGCTTGAGGCGGTTGTTGCGGTTGATTACGCGGCGATAGAGGTCATTCAGGTCGGAGGTCGCGAAGCGGCCGCCGTCGAGCTGAACCATCGGACGGATTTCGGGCGGGATGACGGGCAGTACGTCCATAATCATCCACTCCGGACGGTTGCCGGAGGCGCGGAAGGCTTCAACAACCTCCAGACGCTTGATGATGCGCAGCTTTTTCTGACCGTTGGCCGTTTTCAGCTCGGCACGGAGCTGCTCGGACAGGGAATCCAGATCAATCGCGGCCAGAAGGGTTTTGATTGCCTCGGCGCCCATGCCGGCGGAGAAATCGTCCTCGTACTTTTCGCGCATATCGCGGTATTCCTTCTCCGAAAGGATCTGGCACATACTCAGCGGCGCGTCGCCGGGGTCGGTTACGATATAGTTGGCAAAATAGATAACCTTTTCAAGAATGCGCGGGCTGACATCCAGCAGCAGACCCATCCGGGAGGGGATGCCCTTGAAGTACCAGATATGGCTGCACGGCGCGGCCAGCTCAATGTGGCCCATACGCTCGCGGCGCACCTTGCTCTTAGTAACCTCGACACCGCAGCGGTCACAGATCTTGCCCTTAAAGCGGATCTTCTTATACTTGCCGCAATGGCACTCCCAGTCCTTCGTCGGGCCGAAGATGCGCTCACAGAACAGGCCGTCGCGCTCCGGCTTGAGGGTGCGGTAATTGATGGTTTCGGGCTTTTTGACTTCGCCATAGGACCAGTCGCGGATCATTTCCGGCGAAGCAATACCGATCTTGATGGCACTGAAGGTTTTATTGCTCATCGTTATTACTCCTCCTTACTCTTCCTCGTCTTCCTCATCGGCGCCGCAGTCGTCGAAGGAAAGCTCATCGTCCTCGAATCCGTCCTCTTCCGTGCTGTCTTCATTGTCGCCGTCCAGGCCAATGATGTGTGACAGGGCGGAAACCTCGCCGTCCAGACTGTCGGGGTCAACGGCGAAACCGGAGGAGAGCACCTCATTCTCGTCAGTGACCATCTTCTCGCCCGCCGTGAAGACGACATCGTCGTCCTCGTCCTCGCGCAGCTCGATTTCCTCGCCCTGCTCGTCCAGCACACGCACGTCGAGGCAGAGAGACTGAAGCTCTTTGACCAGCACCTTGAAGGATTCCGGCACGCCGGGCTTGGGAACATTGTGACCCTTCACAATGGCCTCATAAGTTTTGACACGGCCGGTCACATCATCGGACTTGACGGTCAGGATTTCCTGAAGCGTATAGGCGGCGCCGTAGGCCTCAAGGGCCCAGACTTCCATTTCACCGAAGCGCTGACCACCAAACTGCGCCTTGCCGCCGAGCGGCTGCTGGGTGACAAGACTGTACGGACCCGTGGAACGGGCGTGGATCTTATCGTCGACCAGATGGTGCAGCTTGAGGAAGTAGGGATAACCGACGGTGACAAGATTGTCGAACGGTTCACCGGTACGGCCGTCGTAGAGCACGGTTTTGCCGTCCTCACGCAGGCCGGCCAGCTTGAGGGTCTCGCGGATATCCTTTTCGTTAGCGCCGTCGAAGATCGGAGTAGCGACCTTCCAGCCGAGGGCTTTGGCGGCATAACCGAGGTGAACCTCCAGAACCTGCCCGATGTTCATACGCGACGGAACGCCCAGCGGGTTCAGAACGATGTCCAGAGGGGTGCCGTCCGGCAGGAAGGGCATATCCTCCTCCGGCAGAATGCGGGAGACGACACCCTTATTGCCGTGACGACCGGCCATTTTATCGCCGACGGAGATTTTGCGCTTCTGCGCGATATAGACACGCACGACCTTGCTTACGCCGGGCGCAAGCTCATCGCCGTTTTTGCGGGTAAAGACTTTGACATCCACAATGATGCCGGCCTCGCCGTGCGGTACCTTCAGAGAGGTATCGCGCACCTCGCGAGCCTTTTCACCGAAGATGGCGCGCAGCAGGCGCTCCTCGGCGGTCAGCTCCGTCTCGCCCTTCGGCGTGACCTTGCCAACCAGATAGTCGCCGCTCTTGACCTCGGCGCCGATGCGGATGACGCCGTCCTCATCGAGGTCCTTCAGGGTATCCTCGCCGACATTCGGAATATCGCGGGTGATCTCCTCGGGACCGAGCTTGGTGTCCCGTGCCTCGGTCTCGTATTCTTCGATGTGAATGGAGGTAAAGACATCCTCGCGGACAAGACGCTCGTTGAGCAGAATGGCGTCCTCATAGTTGTAGCCTTCCCAGGTAACAAAGCCGATGAGCACATTTTTGCCCAGAGCAACCTCGCCCTGAGAGCAGGCAGGGCCGTCGGCGATGATCTGCTCGGCACTTACGCGTTCACCGACCGAGACAATCGGTCGCTGGTTGACACAGGTGCCCTGGTTGGAGCGGGCGAATTTCGTCAGCTTATAGTCACACACGCTGCCGGAATCATAACGCACACTGATCCCGTCGGCACTGACGCGGGTCACGATGCCATCGCCTTCGGCTTTGACACAGACCTCGGAGTCTACGGCGCACTTCTGCTCTATGCCCGTGGCGACAATCGGGGACTCCGTGACCATCAGCGGCACGGCCTGGCACTGCATGTTTGCGCCCATCAGTGCACGGTTTGCGTCGTCGTTTTGCAGGAAGGGGATAAAGGCGGCGGCGATTGCAGTCATCATCCTCGGCGAAACGTCAAGATAGTCGATGGTTTCGCGGTCGACCGACAGGATCTCGTCGCGGTGGCGGCAGGTTACGCGCTCGTTGAGCAGGAAGCCGTTTTCATCGACCGGCTCCGAGGCCTGGCCGATATGGTAGTCATCCTCCACATCGGCGGACATATATTCGATCTTGTCCGTCAGGCGGGAGCCGACATATTTGCCGTTTTCGTCGTATATGCGCTCGACCTTGCGGAAGGGCGCTTCAACGAAGCCGTATTCATTGATTTGCGCATAGGAGGCCAGATAGTTGATCAGACCGATGTTCGGTCCTTCAGGCGTTTCGATCGGGCACATCCTGCCGTAGTGGCTGTAATGGACGTCGCGCACGTCGAACGAAGCACGTTCGCGGCTCAGACCGCCGGGACCGAGTGCGGACAGACGGCGCTTATGGCGCAGCTCGGCCAGAGGGTTATTCTGGTCCATGAACTGCGACAGCGGGGAGGAACCGAAGAACTCCTTGATGACTGCCGTAACGGGGCGGATATTGATGAGGCTCTGCGGGGTCACGGTGTCAAGATCCTGTACGGTCATACGCTCGCGGATAACGCGCTCCAGACGGGTGAAGCCCACGCGGAACTGGTTTTGCAGCAGCTCGCCCACACAGCGCAGACGGCGGTTGCCGAGGTGGTCAATGTCGTCGGTAGTGCCGGCGCCAACGGTCACGCTCGTCAGGTAGTTAATGGAGGCAAGAATGTCCTCGCGGGTGATATGGCCGGGAATCAGCTCCGGCAGGCGTTCCTCGATGGCATCGGCCCAGCCGTCGGCGGGAACGGTATCGAGCATCTCAAACAGGACGCTGCGGCAGACCTTTTCCTTCACACCATACTGCGCGGGGTCGAAATCGACAAAGTTCGCCATATCGACCATGTAGTTGGAGAAGATGCGGTGCTGCCTGCCGTTGACGTTGATGACGGCATCGCATACGCCCTTGGCGGAAAGCGCCTTGGCGCGCTCGCGGCTGAGCACTTCGCCGGGCATGGCGAGAATCTCACCCGTGCGCGGGTCAACGACCGGCTCGGCCAGCTCCTGACCGCTCAGACGGCTCCAGATATCCATCTTCTTGTTGAACTTGTAGCGACCGACGCGGGAGACATCGTAGCGGCGCGGGTCAAAGAACAGTGCATCAAGATAGGATTCGGAACTTTCGACTGTGGGCGGCTCGCCCGGACGCAGCCGACGGTAGATCTCCAGCAGACTCTCCTCGCGGGTCTTGCAGGGGTCCTTCTCCATTGTGGACTTGATGAAGCGGTCGTCGCCGAACAGCTCAAGGATCTGTGCATCGGTTTCCACGCCGAGGGCACGGATCAGGCAGGTGATGGGCAGCTTACGGTTCTTGTCGATGCGGACATAGAACGCGTTTTGCAGATCGGTCTCATATTCCAGCCATGCACCGCGATAGGGGATGACGGTGGCGGTATAGACGTGCTGCTCGGCCTTGTCCACGGTGTCGCCGTAGTACATACCGGGGCTGCGGACGATCTGGGAGACGATCACGCGCTCGGCGCCGTTGATTACAAAGGTGCCGCCGTTGGTCATGAGCGGGAAATCGCCCATGAAAATCTCCTGATCCTTGATCTCGCCGGTCTGCTTGTTGAGCAGACGCACGCGAACCTTGATGGGCTTGGCATAGGTGGCGTCGCGCTCCTTGCACTCGTCGACGGTATACTTGGGTTTTTCGTCGAGAGAGTAGTCGAGGAAGGACAGCTCCAGATTACCGGTGTAGTCGGTGATAGCGGCGACATCGCGGAATACTTCGCGCAGACCTTCGTTCAGGAACCAGTTGTAAGAATCCTTCTGAATCTTCAGAAGATTCGGCATCTGGAGAACCTCCTGATACTTGGCGTAGCTCTTGCGTTCCGTCTTGCCGTATTTCACGTCCTTGACTTGCATGAGGGTCATCACAGCCTTTCTTTTCGGGATGTGTAATTTACATGGTATTTATCGCCCGGGGGCGGAGGAATCGGATATTTGCGCCGTACAGCCCCGGCGTCGGGGACGGTCCCGCGCTTTCTGCCGGCTTGGGCAGCGGCATTTTCGGGTGGCGGTACTGCCGATGGTAGGCAGCTGCGGAGCCGTGAAGCATATCTTGTAAAGCTCAAAAATGACACGCCCGGATGTGTTGACTGTTTATTGGTTTCCGGGCTTGCGCGGCGGCGTAATGTGTGGTATACTGGGAGTAGAGGTGGGAGATCGGATTTTCCGATATTTGCGCATTATGGAGTGCAATCATAACACAATTCCTGCCGAGAGTCAAGTACTTTTCCGAAATTTCCCGCATATTTTCCGCGCGGGGCCGCCGGAAGAGCGCTTTTATTTCAGGAAAAGAAATACAGCCGCCGCCCAACCATGGGCGGCGGCTGTTGATTATCGGAAAACGTCTGCAAAGCGCTCGCGGAGCAGCTCATAGCGCTGGACGTCCGGTGCGGCAAACTCGCCCGCAGCAATCAGCGCCTCCAGCTCTGTGCGGCTGACCCAACGGGCCTCGGTTGTTTCGCCGGGCTGCATGGTCAGACGTTCACAGGGCGTATCGTTTTGCAGCAGATAGAGGTCGCTGAAATAGCCGCGCGTCTCCGAGCGGACGGTTTCCAGAAGAACAAAATCCGCTTCCGGTGCGTCGATGCCCGTTTCTTCGCGCAGCTCGCGGCGAACCGCGTGCAGGCTCGTCTCACCGGCTTGCACTGCGCCGCCCGTGGCTGACCACATTCCTGCATAGTGCGGCTTTTCGGGTGCGCGTCGCGTCAGGAGCGTCTGCCCTTCCGAGTTGAACACCCAGACGAAAACCACGAGGTGAAATGCGTCGGGCGGCATGGGTGTCCCGCGCCGATGCGTGCGGCCGAGCGGCCTGCGGTTTCGATCAAACAGGTCCCAAAGCTCCATTACGATACCCCTGTCAGATGCTCAATGAGGATCTTTGCGCCCATCAGGATCAGGATGATACCGCCGATCAACTCGGCACGTTTCTTGTATTTCAGGCCGAAGATGCTGCCGATTTTAATGCCGACGGCGGAGAAAAGGAACGTCGTGGTGCCGGTGATTGCAATGGCGATCCAGATATTTGCCTGCGTCAGCGCAAAGGAGACGCCGGTTGCAAGCGCGTCGATACTGGTAGCGACGGCCAGCGGCAGCATGGCACGCACACCGAAGGAGGGATTGACCGCCTCTTCGTCGTGGCTGAGCGCCTCACGCAGCATATTGACGCCGATCAGTGCCAGCAGAATAAAGGCGATCCAGTGGTCAAAGCGGCGGATGTACTCGGCGAAGGAGCTGGCAAGCAGCCAGCCGAGCAGAGGCATGAGCGCCTGAAAGCCGCCGAAGTACGCGCCGGCGATCAGTCCGTGTTTCGGACGTACCCGTCCGGCCGAAAGGCCCTTGCTCACGGAGACGGCGAAGGCGTCCATGGAGAGAGCAATCGCAGTCAAAAGCAGGTCGATGATATTCATAATAAAATCCCCATTTCCAAGAAGGTCTGTCCGAGCCTGCGGATAAAAACAAAAAAGCCGCGATGGCGGCTTTTCTGTCCTTTGGTGCGAGTGATGCGACTTGAACGCACACGACGGTTGCCACACGCCCCTCAAACGTGCCTGTCTACCTATTCCAGCACACTCGCAAATCCAAAATGCCTGTTTATTATACAGAACCTGAATTCGTTTGTCAAGCCTTTTTTTCAATTTTTCTGCTCTTGCGAATTGCCCGCGTGTCTGATACAATAATATGGAGAGGGAAGGTGTGCCTATGCCGCGATTTTTTGCGCCCGCGCAGCAGCTGCGTGAGGATACGATAACGCTTACGGGCGAAAACGCCGCCCATGCAAAGGTTCTGCGCCTTCACGCGGGGGACGAGGTGACAGTCTGCGACGGCGAGGGAACGGATCTGCGCTGCGCGGTCGAGTCCCTCTCCGGCGGAGAGCTGACGCTGCGCGTCCTTTCGCGTGCAGCCTCGGAGAGCGAAGCACGGGTCAGATGCAGCGTCTATATGGCATTTCCGAAGGCGGACAAGCTGGAGCATGTGATCCAGAAGGCGACCGAGCTGGGTGCAGTTGAAATCGTGTGCTTTCCGATGCAGCGATGCGTATCCCGCCCGGATGAAAAATCCCTGCCGAAAAAGCTCGAACGTTGGCAGCGGATCGCGGCTTCTGCCGCGGAGCAATCCGGCCGGGGCGTAATCCCACGCGTGCGTGCACTCGGCTCCTATGCGGAGGCTCTGGTGCGGGCATCGCAGGCGTCGCTGGCACTTTGCTTTTATGAGAATGAGGACAAGCTGACGCTGCGCGGCGCGATCGGAGACGCGGACTTTTCCGATGCCGCAATCCTGACCGGTCCGGAGGGCGGGTTTGCGCCTGTGGAAATCGAGCAGGCGCGCGCGGCGGGACTCAGAATCTGTACGCTGGGCAGACGCATCCTGCGCTGTGAGACTGCGCCGCTGTGCGCGCTGTCCGCACTGATGTACGCCACGGGGGAGTTCTAGTCAAAGAAGGAGAGGCGTGGATAAAATGGAACAGGTGGAAGCGGATTTTTTACATACGTATAAGCTATTGGATGCCGTCCTGAGGGATGCCTATCAGACCGATAACGGCGTGGGCACTTATCTGGCAGAGATGGAGGAAGCCGATGCCGAGGGCAAACGACATGTTGCGGACTGGTCGGAAGATTATCGGATGATAAAGCGGCTCCGGCGTGTCAGAAACAGCGTTTCCCATGACACAAACTCCGACCGGGTTTGCGGAGAGGAGGAGCTTGAGGAACTGGAGGATTTCTATCGCCGCGTGCTGCACACGGAGGATCCGTTGGCGCTTCTGCAAAAATCCGTGACGCAGGACAGGTCTGAGAGGCGCAGCGATACCCCGGAGCGGCAGAACAGGCCCGGACACCGGGCGCCGTTGGGACTGGTGATTGCGCTGCTTGTACTGGCGGCGGTTTGCTTCGCGCTTCTTGTCGCATTGACTTTGCTGCCTGAATGATACGATGTCCGATGAAAACACTGCTTTCTCTTTTCCTGACGTTTTTAAAGCTCGGGGCGTTCACCTTTGGCGGCGGGTACGCGATGCTTGCCATGATGGAGGAGCTTTTTATCGAGCGGAAGCGCTGGCTGACGCGCGAGGAATTTCTGGATATGGTCGCGCTGGCAGAGTCCACGCCCGGCCCGGTCGCCGTGAACAGCGCAACATATCTGGGCTATCGCCGCGGCGGCGTCGCGGGCGCGGCGGTGGCGACGCTTGCCGTTGTCCTGCCGTCGTTTGTCATTATCTATGTGATCTCGCTGTTCCTCGACCGCTTTCTCAGCCTGCGGCTGGTTGCGGCGGCATTCCGCGGCGTGCAGGTCTGTGTGATCTACCTGATCGCTTCGGCCGGATTGCGGTTGTGCAGGGGGCTGGAACGTTCGGTGTTTTCAATCGCGGTTTTTGCCACCGTGATCGTCGGGATGCTTGCCTGTGCGTGCTTCTCACTCTCCTTTTCCTCAATCTTTTACATTCTTGCGGCGGGCATGGCCGGGCTGACGCTCTACGGCGTGCGGTCTCTGCGGAAAAGAGGCGGCGAAGAATGATTCTGTTGCAGCTCTTTTCCTCTTTTTTCCTGATTGGCGCGTTTACCTTCGGCGGCGGGAGCGGGATGATCGCACTCATCCGTGAGACGGTGCTTGCAAACGGCTGGCTGACAGAGGTGGAGTTTTTGAATTTTATTGCCGTGTCCGAATCGACCCCCGGCCCGCTCGCGGTGAACATTGCGACCTTTGTCGGCAGCTCGCAGGCGGGCTTTGCGGGGGCGCTCTGTGCCACGTTGGGTGTTGTCCTGCCGTCATTTGTCATTATTCTTGTCATTGCAGCACTGCTGAAAAATCTGATGCGTTATGCCGGCGTGCAGGCGTTTCTGCGCGGAGTGCAGCCCTGCGCGGTGGCAATGATCCTGGCAACGGCTCTGCTGATGGCGCTGGAGACGCTGTTCGGCTTCCGGAGCTTTGCGGGCGGCGCAGCACCCGACTGGCGCTGTGTGGGCCTGTTCGCGGGGTTGTTTGCGCTTCATATACTCTGGAAGCGGCTGCGGAAGACCGCACCGCCTCCCGCTGCCATGCTGCTGCTCTCGGCGGCAGCCGGAATTCTGATTTTTGGATAAACGAACCTTTTTGTAAGGGGGAAAACGGATATGAAAAAGCTGCTTCTGGTGGTGAATCCCTGTTCCGGCCAGAAAAAGGCGAAACGGTATCTTGCGGATATTGTGGATGTGTTCAACCGTGCGGATTTCGATGCGACGGTCTATATTACCGCCTCGCGCGGCGATGCAACCCGCCTGTGCGCCGAGCGTGCGGGTGAATTTGATCGCGTGGTCTGTTCCGGCGGAGACGGCACCTTCAATGAGGTGCTTTCCGGCGTGCTGCAAAGCGGCGCGGAAGCGCCCATCGGCTATCTGCCCTCAGGCAGCACGAACGATTTTGCCAACTCGCTGCACCTGTCGAAGGATTTGCTTCAGGCTGCGCGCGATGCGGCGACGGGAGTGCCGATTCCTTTTGACGTCGGCCGCTTCAACGACCGCTATTTTTCCTACATCGCGTCGTTCGGTGCGTTCACCCGTGCGTCCTATGCAACCTCGCAGTCGCTGAAAAACGCACTTGGCCATCTGGCCTATCTTCTGGCGGGAATCAAGGAGATCCCGGCGATTTGCAGCCGCAGACTGCGATTTACGCTGCCGGACGGTACCGCGTATGAGGATGACTATATTTTCGGCGCGGTGAGCAATTCGACCTCCGTTGCCGGCGTATTGACGCTTGACCCGTCTATTGTTGATATGGCGGACGGGAAATTTGAGCTGCTGCTGATCCGCAAGCCCAAAAACCTCCTGGAGCTGAATGACTGCGTGCTCGCGCTGGCCACACAGGAATACAACACGCCGATGCTGACGCTTGTTCCGGTGCAGCAAGTGTGTGTAACCGCGCCGGAGGATATGGCCTGGACGCTTGACGGCGAACGGGCCGACGGACGCACGGAATGTACGATCGAAAATCTGCATCACGCCGTATCCGTGCTGCTGCCGGAGGGAAGCGTATGAAAAATACCACTTTATGCTATATCGAATCCGGTGGTGCGTATCTGCTGCTCCACCGCATCAAAAAGGAAAACGATTTGAATCGCGATAAGTGGGTCGGCATCGGCGGGAAATTCGAAGAAAATGAAAGTCCTGAGGATTGTCTGCTGCGCGAGGTTCGCGAGGAAACGGGCCTGGAACTGACAAATTACCGTTACTGTGGTATTGTTACATTTGTCTCCGACCGCTGGGAAGGTGAGTATATGCATCTGTTCCATGCGACGGGCTTTCACGGTGCGATGCACGACTGTGACGAGGGTGTGCTGGAATGGGTGCCAAAGGCGGAATTTGCAAAGCTCCCGCAATGGGAAGGCGACCGTATTTTCCTTCGGCTCATGGAGCAGGGGACGTCGTTCTTCTCTCTGAAGCTCGTCTATAAGGGTGACGTCTTACAAAGCGCCGTGCTGAACGGAAAGAAGATTTAAGAGAGTTTTTTCGCGCCGCGCAGGCTTGAAGTCATAGTTTTGTGCCCGTCCCGATAAAATCTACGGGGTGATGGGATGGAAAAACGGACTTCGATCCTGGGCGGCGCGCTGCTTCTGACGGCGGCAAATCTGCTCATGCGATGGATCTCAATCCAGTTTAACGTATATATCTCCGGGCAGATTGGTGCGGCGGGGCTGGGTCTTTTGCAGCTGATCTCGACCGTCGGCTTTTTTGCGATTCTGCTCGGTACCTCCGGCGTGCGCGTAGCGGCGATGACGCTTGCGGCCGAGGAATTCGGCCACGGACGTCCTGGTGGTGTCTGCGCCGCCGTGCGCATCGCACTGCGCTTGGTCTGCATACTGAGCTTTTTGGCAGGTGCGGCGTTGGTTCTTTTGGCGAAGCCGATTGCGGTCGGACTGCTGCGCGACGCCAATGCCGCCCTGAGTCTGCGTGCGATGGGGCTGCTGCTGCCCTTCGGCTGTCTGTGCGGGGTGATGACGGGCTATTTCACTGCGGGGGCGCGTATCGGCGAGCTTGTGACCATTGAGATTGCCGAGCGATTGGTTTCCGTCGGCATTACGGTGGCACTGCTGCGCTTCTGGGCGGGAACGGACATTTCCCGTGCCTGCTGTGCGATCACGCTTGGCAGCTCGCTGGGCTGCGTGTTTGATTTTGCGCTGCTCTATGCACGTTTCCGCCGCAGAATGCGCGGAATTGCGCCGCAAAGCGAGGGGATTCGCCGTCGTTTGACGCACTTAAGCGTCCCGCTGGCGCTCAACGACTACCTTCGTGCCGGACTGAACACGGCGGAGCAGCTACTGATTCCCTTCGGGCTGTCATATTTTGCCGGTTCGACCGAGCAGGCAATGGCGGATTACGGGACGATCCATGCGATGGTTTTTCCGGTGCTGATGTTTCCGGCTGCGATTCTGTATTCCGTCTCCGACCTGCTCATTCCGGAGCTTTCGCGCAGCCGTGCGCGCGGCCGGAGGCGGCGCATCATCGATCTGACAGACAAATGCATTCGTATGACGCTGCTGTTCTGCGCGGCGGTGTCCGGCGTCATGCTGCTCGGTGCGCCGCAGCTCGGCGAACTGGTTTGCCGCAGCGAGAGCGCAGGCCGTTACCTGCGGGTATTTGCACCGATGATCCTGATGCTCTATCTCGACGCAATCGTTGACGGAATGCTCAAGGGGCTGGCGGAGCAATTGAGCTGCGTACGCTACAACACATTTACGTCGCTGCTGGATGTGATACTGCTGCTGCTCCTGCTCCCGCGCCTCGGTGTGGGCGGTTATGTGCTGAGCTTTGCGCTGACGCATGGGATCAATCTCTGGCTGAGCCTGCGCAGATTGCTGAAGGTGACGGGACATCGCCCGCGCATATCGGACTTTCTGCGCCCGCTGGGCGCGATGCTTCCGGCTTTGGCCGCTGCGGCGCTGGTGCCGCTCGGCGGCGGGGCGCTGCGTGTACTTTTGCTGCGCAGCGGGGTATATCTATTGCTGCTTACTGCGCTTGTGCTGCTCTTTGGTGCGCTGCGCGTGGACGACTGTGCATGGCTGCGCCGCGTGTTTCTGCGCCTGCGCCGCCGGGAGGATGAGACAAAAAACGACCGGTCTGCCGCCTGACAGACCGGTCGAAGCTTTGCTGCGTATCAGTCGTTGCCGATATAGTCGGGGTCGACGAAAGCGAGAATGGGGTAGAACACGACCGGCAGGAAGAAAAGGCCGATCGCGAAGCCGACACCGTGGCCAAAGACTCGGGAGAGCTTAATGGTTTTCATGAGCCTGATGACGGGGACGGAGAAGGAAATGATGTCCCCCAGCCAGCCCGCATCCGTCACGCGGGAAATGATGCCGCTGAGGACGGGTACACTGAGAAGAATAAAGAACCACAGGGGCTTCCAGCAGATCTTATACATGATGTAGGAGTTGTAAACGGGGATGAAGATCTTCCAGCCGCTCTGACCGGGCATGGTGAAGATTTTCCAGTACGAAACGATCATGAGCACGACGACGGCAACGGTGACCAGTGCGTACAGGATCCGCAGAACCGATGTAGTATCGAGCAGCTTTTTCAGAAAGCCGGTAAACATCAAGTTCTTCCCCCAAAAACCGAACATAAAATGGCTCCTTTCCTTAGGACTGGTTGGCAAATATCTGCTTTCAGTATAAAGGAAAGGCTCAGAAAAAACAAGCGAAATTCGACGGAATTGTAAAGGAAATGCAGACGGATGCGCTTATTCGTCGCCGATTGCGCGTTCTACGGCGGCCATCAGCTCGCTCGGGCGCATCCTCAGGGCAATGGCCAGGCGGTAGAAGGTGTCGAGCGTCGGTCGGCGTTCGCCGCGTTCGATGGCACTCAGGTGGGTGCGGCCGATGCCCGCCAGACCGCTGACAACCTCCTGCGACAGATGCTTCTGCTCGCGAAGACACTGGATCACTTTTCCGACGACGGCAGCGTCAAGCATTCGACCACCTCCTTTGACTCTCCGAAGGATAGTGTAAGGCATTTTTGCGGATTTTATGAATACAAATGTTGACAAGCGAACACATATGTGTTATACTTTTTTCACCGGGTCGGGCAACCGGCCGAAAAATCTTATTACAAGGAGAGGATCTTATGAGAAAGACCCGCAAAAAGGGCTTTACCATCGTAGAGCTCGTCATCGTCATCGCCGTCATCGCAATTCTTGCAGCAGTGCTGATTCCGACGTTTACGAATGTCATTAACAAGTCTAAAGAATCTGCGTCCATGCAGGAAGCAAGAGCGGTTTGGTACAACTATATTGCATCACTGTCGCCGAGTCAGTTGGAGGGCCTTAACGGTATGAATGGCACAATCGAATATGATGGTTTCCATTTTGTTGTTAAAAACGGAACTTTTACGGCTGCTACGAAAACTGCTGCTGAAAGTGTAACATGGGTCACGGGCAGTGACGGCCAGATTCCGACTGAAACACAACAATAATCCCACCTACTCGGAACTCTTTTTAATAGCTTCACCCCCGCGCGGGCGCCCGGCTTTGCCGGGCGCTTTGCATTTGCCGCATTGGAATGTCATTGCGGCGGCAAATGTGTCATTGCGAGACTTGCGTCAGCAAGTCGTGGCAATCTTTTGTACCGCACCCAAAGCCTCCCCTGTGCAATGGCCCAGGCCACCTTCTCTTGCCCCTGCGGGGCAATTCACCTTGGGGGAGGGGGCGAACAAAGTGAGCCGGAGGGGTTGCCGAAGACGCAACGCTCTATCCCCCCAGTCAGCTTCGCTGACAGCCCATCTCCGCGCTAAGAGCCGCCGCTGCGCGGCGGTTGCGCTTCGAAACGCGCCTGCGGGCGCAGCCCTTGCTACAAGGGGGGCCTTTTCTGTCATTGCGAGGGCGGCTTCGCCGCCCGTGGCAATCTCCTGTAAGACCTTGCGTCAGATTGCCGCGTCGCTTCGCTCCTCGCAATGACATACCGGAAGGTTGCCGCGTTGCTCCGCTCCTCGCAATGACACAAGACGGGGATACCATGCCATTTTGCTCCATTCAACACCCAAAAATGACAATTTGTATTGGTTTTTCGTCGGAACGGTTGGAAACTGTTACCGATTTGTTCTTGCTTTTTTTGGGGGGTGTGCTATACTGCTGCTGTAAGCATTCCTGAAATTGACCGGATATTTGCCGGAAAGGAGCGTCATTATGTTCAAAAAACTGATTCCGTGGGTCGTGCTTGCGGCGGTTCTGGCGGTTGCCGTCCCCGTTGCGCTTGTCTCGGCGGAGAATACCGGCGACCTGTGGCCGGATGAAAACGGAAAGCTTGTCGGGCCGGACGTGCCTTTTGTGACGCAGGATGAGGCATACGAAAAGGAGCAGGCGCGCCTTGCGGCCGAGCGGGCGGAGCAGGAGAAATTCGGCGCTTTGACCGAGATTACCTCCGCTCCGCTGACGCAGCAGCAGACGCAGGAGCTTCGAGCCGAACAGCAGAAGAACGCGCAGAAGGCAGGGGAGTACCGGGCGCTTTTCGAGCGGGGAAGAGAAATTCTCCACCGCTATCTGCCGGAGTATCCGAATGAGGTTGGCGATTTGTCGCGTGTTGACCGGCATGTGCTTGAGGGAATGGTGCGCGTGCTGGAGACGCAGAGCCTGACGCAGGAGGAGCGGCTCACCTTGCTGCGCTGTCTCGCGGAGCATTATTGCGGGCTGCTGGGAGACGATCCGCTCCGTCCGCGCATCGATGCGCTGTTCTCGGACTACGAGGCGGCGGCGCAGCAGTAATTGCAGATGAAAATTGCCGCCGGGAACCGGCGGCAATTTTTCTTCCGAAATTGCGCGAGATACATTGACAGGCGAGGTATCTTGTGCTATACTGGGCACTCGACAGACCGCCGTGCCGTCTGACGACAGCGCGGACGGCGGGACGGCGTCATCCGAAAAAGAAAAAGGAGGGGGACTATGGCGATTTCTGCGGATCTGATCCGCGGTCATACGGAAACGATCCTGCTGGCACGGCTGATGCCGCACGACAGCTACGGGTACGAAATCAACAAGACCATCCGTATCCTTTCCGGCGAGCGCTTTGAGCTGAAGGAGGCGACGCTGTATACGGCGTTCCGTCGACTGGAGGAGCAGGGCTTTATCGAGTCCTACTGGGGCGGCGAGGCGACCGGCGCGCGGCGGCGCTATTACCGGATTACCGAGGCCGGCCGTGCGGAGTATCGGCGTCAGGCCGAGGCGTGGGCGGAGTCCCGCACGATTCTGGATCGACTGATCCAATGGGAGGATGAGAAAAATGCATGATAGAATTGCAGATTATGTGGCGTTACTCTTTGCGGGTGCGCCGGATTCGCGGCGGATCGCCGAGCTGCGCGAGGAGATCCTGCAAAATACACTGGATCGCTACGATGAGGAGCGGGCGAAGGGAAAAAGCGAGCAGGCGTCGTATGACGCCGCCGTGGACGCCATCGGCGACATTTCCGACCTGATCGGCGCGCACGATCCGCGCAGAAACGGCTGGCTGCTGGCGCTTGGCGTGGCGCTTTATGTTTTGTGCGTGCTGCCTGTGATTTTCTGCGACGCGCTGGGTCTGGCAGACGGCTTCGGCGTGGGGCTGATGTTTCTGACGGCGTCGGCTGCGACCGTTCTGGTGCTGCTCAGCGGCAGATGGGGTGTAACGCCCAGAGGCAGACGGCGTAGTCTGGCAATCGGCCTATATGTGCTGTGCGTTATTCCGCCCGTGCTTACCGACAGCTTTGCCGACGGCGCGCTCGGCGATGCCTTGGGCGTAGGTGGTATGTTCGTTCTGGCTGCTGCGGCAACGGCGCTGATGCTGCTGTCGCTCGACCGTGCGGTAAAGCCCGAGGAGGAGCCGCAGCTTTCCGTGGCGGAGAAGCTCACGCGCGGAGCGCCGCAGCCGAAGGCGGAGCGTATTTTTGACATTGTTGTGTGGTCGCTGGCGGGTGTCGGCTGCACCGTCCTGTTGATTTTCGGTCAGTGGTATTTCGCGTGGCTGCCGTTCCCGATGGCGGCGGCGCTCTGCCGCACGGTGCGCGGCATTTGCCTGCTTGCTGCAAAAAAGGACGGATGGAGGCCGCTGCTGCACGGCGTGATTGCCATGTTTGTTCTGAAAACCTACTGGGACTTGACACGCGACACGGGCGCATGGCTGATTACATGGCTTGTGTTTCCGATCGGCGGCTGCCTGGGCGGTGTAGCCGACGGCTTTTACGCACTTGTGAAGGGGGCAAAAAACCATGGTGAAGCAGATCGTTAAAATTGTTATCTGCGGTGTTCTGGCGTTGGCGCTGACTGCCGCATTGGCGGGACTGCTGTTGGTCAACGCAGTGGGCGGACGTCTGGAATTGGGCGATGTGACCATCGATCTCTGGCAGGACGACGGCGACTATACCGTCGGCGACGGCGAGATCAACGCCGACGGCATAAAACGGATCGAGGTACAGTGGACCGCCGGAAGCGTAACGCTGCGCCCCTATGACGGCAAGACCATTCGCCTGACCGAGCCGCAGGGGCTGGCGGAAAATGAACGTCTGCGCTGGCGTCTCGACGGCGGAACGCTCAGAATCCGCACGTGCCGCAGCCGTCTGTTTGGCCTTGGAAAGACGACGGATAAGCCGTTGGAGATTCTGATCCCCGATGCGCTCCTGGGCGAGACGGGCTCCGCTGCAAAACTGGAAAGCCTCTCGCTGGAGACGGTATCCGCCGATATCCATGTTTCGCTGGAGGGGTATGCGCTTTCCTCCTGTAAGCTGCTGACGGTCAGCGGCGGGATTGACGCAAGCCGATACCGGATCGACACGATGAATGCGGAAAGCGTTTCCGGCAGCGTCAGACTTTCGGACTGTGCGAACGAAACGCTCACGCTGGAGACGGTCAGCGGAGAAGTATCGTTCGGCGGGGCGGTCGCGGTGAGGCAGCGCCTTTCGTTTGAGAGCGTCAGCGGAACGCTCAGCGGGGCTCTGAGCGCTGCGCCGAATCAATTGAACTGCGACACCACGAGCGGCGATATTACGTTGGCTTTTCCGTCGTCAGTCGGGTTTGCAGCCGAGCTGAGCAGCGTCAGCGGCGATTTGCGCACGGAGAATTTTACGGATGTGACGCAGACCGGAAAAAACTCCGTGCTCGTCGGTTCGGGCGAAGCCAAATTCCGCTTCGATTCCGTCAGCGGCAGCGTTCGGCTGCGCGGGGAATGAGCGCGATCCGTCAGAAACGCCGGCTCCTCCGTTTGGGGGAGCCGGCGCTTTTGTATTGTCGGCGGGCGGTCAATAGTTTTCTGCCTTGACTTCAAAGTAGCTCTGCGGGTGACTGCACACGGGGCAAACCTCGGGAGCCTTCGTGCCGACACAAATGTGACCGCAGTTGCGGCATTCCCACACCTTGACTTCGCTCTTTTCAAAGACCTGTGCGGTTTCGACATTGTGCAGCAGAGCGCGATAGCGCTCTTCGTGGTGGCGCTCGACCTCGCCGACCAGACGGAAGCGCGCGGCCAGCTCCGGGAAGCCCTCGGCCTCGGCGGTTTTGGCGAAGCCTTCATACATATCCGTCCATTCGTAGTTTTCGCCTGCGGCGGCGGCAAGCAGGTTTTCGGCCGTATTGCCGATACCGTTGAGTTCCTTGAGCCAGAGCTTTGCGTGCTCCTTCTCGTTTTCGGCGGTTTGCAGGAACAATGCTGCGATCTGCTCAAACCCCTGCTTTTTTGCCGTGGAGGCGAAGTAGGTGTATTTGCAGCGTGCCTGTGCCTCGCCGGCAAAGGCTTCCATCAGGCTTTTTTCGGTCTGTGTGCCGGAATATTTGGTTTTGATATCCATTTGCGTGCCTCCGTCCGTCTTACACGACTTTGTAGCCTGCGTCCTCAACGGCCTTTTTCAGTACGTCATCGCTGACGGGGGCGGACAGCGTTACAACGGCCGTGCCGCTTTCATGACTGACCGCAGCGGCGGCAACACCGGGCAGCGCCTCCAGCGCTTTTTGCACGCGGCCGGAGCAGTGACCGCACATCATGCCTTCAATTTTCAGGGTCTTTTCCATAGATACATCCTCCGTTTGTTCAATTTTTATGGGTTCCTCCGGTAATTCTACCGGCTTTGCGTGGATTTTATGCGGCTTTGTGGGATAGAGCTTGCAGGTGTTGAGCCGCAGGGCATTGGTGACGACGCAGAAGCTTGACAGGCTCATGGCTGCCGCGCCGAACATCGGGTTAAGCTGCCAGCCGAGCAGGTGGATAAACACGCCCGCCGCTAACGGGATGCCAATGACATTGTAGATGAAAGCCCAGAACAGGTTTTCGCGGATATTCGTCAGCGTAGCGCGGCTGAGGCGAATGGCTGCCGGGACATCGCGCAGCGAGCTGCGCATCAGCACGACATCGGCTGCGTCAATGGCGACATCCGTACCCGCGCCGATGGCGATGCCGGTGTCTGCACGGACGAGTGCGGGTGCGTCGTTGATGCCGTCGCCGACCATGGCGACCTTGCCGATCTGCTGCAGGCGGCGTACCTCGCGCTCCTTGCCGTCCGGCAAAACGCCCGCCACGACCTGATCCACCCCCGCCTGCATACCGATGGCGCGGGCGGTTCTCTCGTTGTCTCCCGTGAGCATGACTACGCGCAGCCCCATGGCCTGCATGGTGCGCACGGCCTCGGCACTGTCGGGCTTGATGACATCGGCGACGGCAATCACGCCGAGGAAACGACCGCTTTCACAGAAATACAGCGGAGTTTTTCCCTGCGCAGCCAGCGCTTCGGCCTGCGTACGGACGGCGCCGTCCACGGTGCAAAGCGTGGAGATCCACCGGTAATTACCGCCTGCAAGCACACATCCGTCCAGCGTGGCCTGCAGACCGTTGCCGGGAAGGGCGGTAAAGCTCTGCACCTCCGGCGCGGTCAGGCCATGCTGCACGCCATAGTCCACGATGGCGCGGGCAAGCGGGTGTTCGCTCTTTTGCTCCAGCGCATAGGCGCAGCGCAGAAGCTCGTCCTCCGAATCCGCAGGCAGGAGCTCCGTGACCTTCGGTTCTCCGGAGGTGATGGTGCCGGTTTTGTCCAGTACGACGATCTGCGTGCGGCCGGTGTGCTCCAGTGCGGCGGCAGTTTTGAAAAGAATACCGTTTTTTGCGCCGACGCCGTTACCGACCATGATCGCCACGGGCGTGGCAAGACCCAGCGCGCACGGGCAGCTGATGACCAATACCGAGATGCCGCGAGCCAGTGCGTAACCGACCGTCTGCCCGCACAGCAGCCAGACGGCAACGGTCACGGCGGCAATGCCGATCACAACCGGTACGAATACGCCGGAGACGCGATCGGCCAGCTTGGCAATCGGCGCCTTGGTTGCGGCGGCATCGCTGACCATGCGGATGATCTGCGAGAGCGTGGTGTCCTCGCCCACCCGTGTCGCCCGGCAGCGCAGAAAGCCGGACCGGTTGACCGTTGCGGCGGAAACGCTGCTGCCCGGCAGCTTATCAACCGGGATGCTCTCGCCGGTCAGCGCCGCTTCGTTGACGGCGCTGCCGCCCTCAAGCACCACGCCGTCAACCGGGATGCTCTCGCCGGGACGTACGACGAAGATGTCTCCCGTGCGTACCTGATCGATTGGCACCGTGATCTCTTTTCCGTCGCGTATAAGCGTTGCGGTTTTTGCAGCCAGACGCATCAGCCCACGCAGAGCGTCGGTCGTTTTGCCTTTGGAACGGGCCTCCAGCATCTTACCGACGGTAATGAGCGCCAGAATCATTGCCGCAGATTCAAAATACAGCTCGTGCAGGCCATGATGTGCCATATGCGGGTCGGCGGCCATTGTGAAAAGAATCCAGGTGCTGTAGCCAAAGGCCGCGGTAGAACCGAGCGCGACGAGCGTGTCCATATTCGGTGCGCCGTGCAGCAGCGAGCCGAAGCCGTTGACAAAGAACTTCTGATTGATGACCATGATGGCAGCGGTCAGAAGCAGCTCGATCAGCGCAATTACAAGCGGATTTTCCGCAATGACGGCCGGCAGCGGGAAGCCCCACATGACGTGACCCATCGACACATACATCAGAATCAGCAGGAAACCCAGCGACCACAGAAGCCTGCGCCGCAGCGCGGGCGTTTCCCGATCGGTCAGTGCATCCGGTTCCGCCGCTTTTGCCTCGCTGCCTTTGACGCTTGCACCGTAACCCGCTGCCTCGACTGCCGCGACGATTGCATCCTCCCCCGCCGTGCCCTCGACGCCCATGGAATTTGTCAGCAGGCTTACGGCGCACTCGGTCACGCCCGGCACGGCTCGCACCGCTTTTTCCACGCGTGCGCTGCACGCGGCGCAGCTCATCCCTGTGACATTGAATTGTTTCATTGTAAAACACCTCGCTTTGGATTAGAGTATCCGAAATTCGTCATTTCATCAGTTTTTGCAGTGTGCGCACCAGCTCGTCGATGGTTTCATCGTGCCCATCCCGAATGTCCTGCGTAACGCAGGTGCGCAGATGCTCGGCCAGAAGCTCCTTGTTGAAGGCATTGAGCGCGGCGTTGGCCGCGGCGGACTGCATCAGAATATCCGGACAATAGGCGCCGTTTTCCACCATGGCGCGGATACCGCGAATCTGTCCTTCAATGCGGCTGAGCCGGTTGAGCAGCTTTTTATACTCCTCCGGTGAGCGCTCCTTTTTTCGCTGCGAGCACAGGCAGCAGTCATGCTTTTCCATACGATCCACTCCTTAAATACCCTCTGGGGGTATTTTTATTATAATACCCCTGAGGGGTATTTGTCAAGCCCCCCGGAAATTTTTTTCGGAGCAAAAAGATTGGATTGCCGCGTCGGATCTGCGTTCCCATCGCGAGGATACGCGATGGTAGTGCGCCCTCCGAAACGGCTCCGGAAACGCCGAGAGCCGCCTGCACGGTGCAGGCGGCTCTTGAAAATAATTAAAATTAAAACGAGCTCCGGAAGCGCGCCCGGGCATATTCGGCGGCCTCGGAAAGGAGGGCGTCCGTGCTTTCGCCCAATGCGGCGCGCAGATAGTCATATTCCTGCCGGACGGCCTGCCCGTGCAGTACGCGGTACGCGCCGGCATCCGTACCGAGACCGATATGTGCGCCGCAGTCCGCCGCGAAACGGAGCTTCTGCTGCTGTGCAGCCAGAAGTGAGGAGAGCACCGTGTCCGGAAAGCGGCCGTTTCCGATCAGATTGCCGATGGTTGAGAGCGTCGGCACCCATAAAACGTGCCTGCGTCCCATTTCCCGCAGCGTCGCCTCGGACAGAAACGCTCCATGTTCGACGGAGTCCACACCGGCATCGATCGCCGCGCGGACGGTTTCGTCGCCGTTGGCGTGGGCCATGACCGCAAAGCCGGCACTGTGGGCTGCATCAATCAGCCGGGCGATTTCGTCCGGCGCAAGCCCCGGTTCGGTCAGTGTCTGCGGACGGGAAAAATCGATCAGTCCGGAGATCATCAGCTTCACGAAATCTCCGTGTACTGCGTGGATTTCGTCCAGCAGACGGAAAAAACCGTCAAGATCCGCAAAGCTGCGGCCGATAAAGCCACCATAATGACCGCTTTTGTGTATGGGAAAGGCGGGACTGCGGTAGTCGATGCCGTATTCGACTGCAAGTGCCCGTGCCCGCAGGTTTACACCCCAGGCATCCCCTCCGTCACGCAGAAAGCGGACGCCTCGTGCCCGGTAATCCTCCAGACGGGCACGGATCAGCGTGTCGTCCGGCTTTTCCTTCTGCGCGTCGATTGCGGCACGGTAGTACACGCCGTCGAGGATTATGTGGATGTGCAGATCGTACTTACAGGTGCAGCACACGTTCCTTAATCTCCTGCGTCCTGCCCTGATTCCAGTACTGCGTGCCGATATAGCCGCAGGTGCGGCGGGCGACGTTCATTTTGCTCTGGTCGGTGTTGCCGCAGTTCGGACAGGTCCAGACGAGTTTACCGTCGGCATCCTCCAGCACCTCGATCTCGCCGTCGTAGCCGCAGACCTGGCAGTAGTCGGATTTGGTGTTCAGCTCGGCATACATGATGTTGTCATAGATAAACTTCATAATTTCCAGCACCGCGTCAATGTTGTTCTGCATATCGGGCACCTCGACATAGCTGATTGCGCCGCCGGGCGAGAGTGCCTGGAATTTCGATTCAAAGGCCAGCTTATCGAAGGCGTTGACCTCCTCGGTTACATGGATGTGGTAGGAGTTTGTAATGTAGCTTTTGTCCGTTACGCCGGGGACGATGCCGAAGCGCTTTTGCAGGCACTTGGCGAACTTGTAGGTCGTTGATTCCAGCGGCGTGCCGTAGAGGGAGAAGTCGATGTGGTTTTCCGCGCGCCATTTGGCACAGGCGGCGTTGAGATACTTCATCACGTCCAGCGCGAAGGGGGTCGCCTCCGGGTCGGTGTGGGATTTGCCGGTCATATACCTGACGCACTCATACAGCCCTGCGTAGCCGAGAGAGATGGTTGAGTAGCCGTTGTAGAGCAGCTTGTCGATTGGCTCGCCCTTCGGCAGACGTGCCAGCGCACCGTACTGCCAGAGAATGGGCGCCGCATCGGACAGCGTACCCTTGAGGCGGTTGTGCCGGCACATCAGCGCGCGGTAGCACAGGTCAAGGCGCTCGTCGAAGATTCGCCAGAACTTGTCCATATCTCTTCCGGAGGAGAGCGCGACGTCCACAAGGTTGATCGTCACGACCCCCTGATTGAAGCGGCCGTAATACTTCGGCTTGCCCGGTTCATAGTTCCCGGCGTTGGCCACATTGTCCCAGCCATTGCCGGAGGAGTCCGGCGTCAGGAAGCTGCGGCAGCCCATGCAGGTGTAAACGTCGCCGTGGCCCGGTGTTTCACCCTTGGAGAGCTTCAGCTCGCGCATTTTCTTTTCGGAGATGTAATCCGGCACCATACGCCGCGCGGTGCATTCGGCGGCAAGGCGGGTCAGGTAGTAGTAGGGAGAATCGGGATGAATGTTGTCCTCCTCCAGTACATAAATCAGCTTGGGGAAGGCCGGCGTAATCCACATGCCCTTTTCGTTTTTCACGCCCTGATAGCGCTGACGCAGGGATTCCTCGATGATAATTGCGAGATCTTTCTTTTCCTGCTCGTTGCGTGCCTCGCCGAGATACATAAAAACGGTGATAAAGGGCGCCTGACCGTTTGTGGTCATCAGCGTAACGACCTGATACTGGATCGTCTGCACGCCCTTTTTGATCTCGTCGCGCAGACGCTCCTCGACGATGGCGGCGATTTTCTCCTCCGGTGCGGCGACACCCAGCTCCGCGACCTCTCGCTCCACGCCCGCGCGGATGCGCTTGCGGGACACGTCCACAAAGGGCGCAAGGTGCGTCAGCGAGATCGACTGCCCGCCGTACTGGTTTGAAGCAATCTGCGCAATGATCTGCGTGGCGATGTTGCAGGCGGTGGAGAAGGAATGCGGCTTCTCGATCAGCGTGCCGGAAATGACGGTGCCGTTTTGCAGCATATCCTCCAGATTGACCAGATCGCAGTTGTGCATATGCTGCGCAAAGTAGTCCGCGTCATGGAAGTGGATGATACCGGCCTCATGCGCTTCGACAATATCCTGTGGAAGCAGGATACGACGGGTAATATCCTTGCTGACCTCACCGGCCATATAGTCGCGCTGTACGGCGTTGACCGTGGGGTTTTTGTTCGCATTTTCCTGCTTGACTTCCTCGTTGTTGCACTCGATCAGAGAGAGAATGCGGTCGTCGGTTGTGTTGGATTGACGGGCGAGAGAGCGGGTATAGCGATAGGTGATATATTTCTTTGCCACTTCAAAGGCACCGTGCGCCATAATCTGATCCTCGACCAGATCCTGAATTTCCTCCACGGACAGGCTGCGGTTCATTTCCTCGCAGCGAATGGCCACGGCCTGCGCGATGCGTGTGATTTGCAGCTCGGTCAGTCGTTCGGCTTCCTCAACGACCTGATTGGCCTTGCGCACGGCGATTTCAATCTTCCGGATGTCAAAAACGACCTCCGCACCGTTTCGTTTGATGATCTTCATGGTTTTTCCTCCGAAAAGAGGGTGCAGCCCTCTGTAATTGTTTTGCGTGTCTCTTATTATACTATATCTTGTGGTAATTGCAATAGGAAAACACAATATTTTCTGTGTTTTCAGAAAATTCTTTTTTTCGCGGGGCGCACTTCCTTTTTGGCGGGAAATGCGGTATAATAAAAAATCAATGGAAATTTACCGCAAAAGGAACCGATTATGAAGCGAATCGTCTCAATACAGGATCTTTCCTGCGTCGGAAAATGCTCTCTCGGTATCGCGCTGCCGGTCCTGTCCGTTATGGGGCTTGAATGTGCGGCGCTGCCGACGGCGTTGCTCTCCGCACACACGGCCTTCGACGGCTTTTTCTGCCGCGATCTGACCGACTGCATCGGCCCGATCACGGCGCACTGGCAGAATGCCGGGCTGCGTTTTGACGCAATTGCCACGGGTTATCTCGGAAGCTGCGCGCAGATGCGGCTCGTCGAGGCGATGTTTGACCGCTTTGACGTGCCGCTGCGCTTTGTCGATCCGGCAATGGCCGATCACGGGCGGCTGTATTCCGGAGTGGACCCGGGGCTCCCGCAGGAGATGCGGCGGCTGGCGCAGCGTGCGGATATGGTTACGCCCAATGTGACCGAAGCCTGTCTGCTTACGGGTCTGCCATATGATCCGCAGCCGACAGACGCGGCGCTGGAGCGGCTGTTTGACGGACTTTTGGCGCTGGATGTCGATACGGCCGTTATCACCGGCATCCGCTGCGGCGACGGTCTTGTGCGCACGGCGGCCGCCTCGCGCTCCGGAGAGCGCTTTTCGGTGGAAACTCCGGATATTCCGGGTGTATTCCACGGCACGGGCGACCTGTTTGCCGCAGTCTGCGCGGGCGCGCTGACACTGGGTCTGACGGCGAAAAGCGCAGTGTCGCTTGCCGCCCGCTTTGTTGCCGAAGCGCTCGAGCAGACGCGCTGCGATCCCGACGCGCGTTGGTACGGAGTGCAGTTTGAGCCGGTGCTGGCCCGTCTGCCGGAATTGTTGCGTGAAACCAAAATGAAGGAGGATCTGACATGAAGCGACCCTTTTCCAACCTCAGCCCGAAGACGAAGCGGCGTCTGCCGCTGGTCTATGCCTTTTGTCTGCCGTTCTTTATTTGCCTGATCGCGTTTGCCTGCATGGGCGCGTTTCCCTTCGGAGACCGTATGATTCTGGCGCACGACGGTTGGCATCAATACTTCCCGTTCCTCGTCTCCTTCCGGGAAAAGCTGCTCTCCGGCGGCAATCTGCAATACACATGGGACGTCGGCATGGGGATGAGCTATCTGTCGCTCTATTCCTATTATCTGGCCAGCCCGCTTTATCTGCTGTGCGTGCTGGTGCCGAAGTCGCTGCTTTCGGAATTCTATATGCTGCTGACGATGGTCAAGCTCTCGCTTGCCTCGCTGTTCTTTGCCTATTTTCTGCGCACTCTGTTCCGCAGAAACGACTGGACGCTGTGCGCGTTCTCTCTGATGTATGCTTTCTGTGCGTGGGCGGCGGGCTATTACTGGAATATTATGTGGCTCGACGTGTTCGCTCTGCTGCCGCTGCTCATTGCCGGTACGGTCAGCCTGCTGCGCGATGCACGCTTTCGCCTGTATGTCATTGCGCTGGCGCTGTCCCTGTGGAGCAATTACTATATTGCGTTTTTCTGCTGTATTTTTGTGGCGCTGTTCTTCTTTGCCTACTGCATCTGCAAATGGAACGGTTTTTTGGGCTTCCTGCGGCGTATCGGCCGCGCGGCCGTCGGTACGATTCTCGGCGTCGGCATGGCGGCGGTGCTGCTCGTTCCCACGCTCTATGCCATGCAGCACACCTATTCCGCCATCGGAAGCGACCCCTCGTGGCTTGCGCTGAACATCGCCGAGGGAGCAAACGGGATCGGGACGGCCGGCCAATCTACCTGGGAAATTATCAAGGTGCAGACGCTTCCCGGCGTCTGGAACGCCACACGGCAGGTGCTCACCGGTCTGCTCGACGGCACTACGGCGACGAAAATGTCCGGCCTGCCGAACATCTTTTCCGGAATGTCTGCCGTGGTTCTCGCACTGTACTTCTTCTGCTGCCGCAAGGTCAGCCTGCGGGAGAAATTTATCTCGGCATTTTTATTGGTTTTCTTCGTGCTGAGCTTTATCTTCCGTCGGCTGGACTATTACTGGCACGGGATGCATTTCCCGAATATGCTGCCCTACCGCTTCAGCTTTCTGTTCTCCTTTGTCCTGATTACCATGGCCTACCGCGCTTTTACTCTGGCGGACGGCTTCAGGCTCTGGCATCTGGCGATCATTGTTCCGCTGGCACTGGCGGTGATTGTCAACGGCTATTTTGAGGAGGTCAGCCTGTGGAAGCTGCTGCTGAGCCTCGCGGTGATCGTGCTTGGCGTGGTATTCTTCCTGATGCACCGTGTCGGTGGGAACTACCGTGTTATGGGGCGGTATCTGCTGTGTCTTACGATCGCACTGGAGATGTCGCTCAGCCTTGCGTTGGGTGCGGCAAACATTGGCGCGACCGTGCGCAGTACCTATCCCAAGGAGGGCGACAGCGTGGAAAAGCTCCTGGAGCTGGCCGAAACGCTGGAACGGGAGCGCGGCAATCTGTTCTGGCGCGCGGAGACGGACGACACCTATACGCTCAATGAGGGCGCGCTGCTGGGCTATCACGGCGTATCGACCTTTACCTCCTCCGCCAATGCGATCTTCAACCGCTTCAGCGGCTCGCTGGGCTTTGCCTCCTGGCCGAGCAGCAATCGCTATGCCTATATTGAAAGCACTCCGTTCACCAATACGCTGTGCGGCATCCGCTATCTGTTCGACCGCAGCGGCACGCGCGGGGAGCAGCCGTTCTACCGTATTGTGGAAACGGACGGCAAGACCTCGCTGGTCGAATACGAGGGCTTCCTTTCGCTGGGCTTTATGACCAATGCCGAGCTGGCGAATTTCACGGCCTCCTCGGCCGTTTATAACCCCTTTACGGAACAGGAACAGATGTTCCGTCAGGCTACGGGCATTACGAAATCGTTGTATTTCCACCTCAACGCTTCGTCGGTAGAGGGACAAAGCGACACCGTGCAGTTCTACCGCTCCGGAAATTCCGGCACGCAGTATTCCTTCAACACGAGCGGTGCGGAGGGCGACACCAAGCTGCGCATCCGCTATAAGCTCGACCGCGACGGCCTCGTGTGCATGACGAGCAATCACCCCACAAACGGAGTGGAAACGGTCAGCATCTACTGCAACGATACGCTTGTGATGACGCGGAACATCAAGATCCGTGCGCTGTTCAATCTGGGCGCCTATCGGGAGGGCGACGTCATTACACTCGAATACAGTATGCCGAAGGACAAATCCGGTGCGATCTCGGCGGATGTCGCCGTGCAGAACGACGATGTGCTGAGCGCCGGTCTGGAGACCCTGGCGGACGAATGCTGGAAGCTGACCGAGTTCTCCGATACACGTGTTTCCGGTACGATCGACGTGCTGGCCGACGGGCTGTTCTATACCTCCGTGCCCTATGAACCGGGCTGGACGGCCTATGTGGACGGCGAGCCCGTAGCGCTGGCGCAGAGCTACGACCCGGAAGAGGAGTCCCTTGTTGCACTGACCGACGCAGTCATTGCCTTCCCTCTCTCTGCGGGCAGCCATACCGTTACACTGGAGTATCATGCGCCCGGTCTGAAGCTCGGTGCGATTGTTTCCGGCGCATGTCTGCTGGTCTTTGTGCTGCTGGTCGTTCTGCTGCGTAAGAGGCCGGTGCTGCTGCCCGACCCGGATACCGCGCCGGACGTCAACGCGTGGCTTGACGCACCGGAACCCGAGGAGCAGCCTGTCGGAGAGGAGGCGCCGTGGCTGCCGGATGCGCCGCAAACGGCTTTGCCGGATGAATCGCTGGAGTTTGAAAAGTGGCTCGACGAGTATAAGCGCCGCGAGTTGCCGGAGCTTGTCAGTGACGAGCCGCCGGAGGATTTCTCCGCGTATGCCGACGAGTCGGAATATGATGAAGAAGAGAGCTATTTCTACGGCGACGACGGGGAAGAGGACGACGAAACAAACGGATAAAACATGGCGGCGGCCGCTTCCCGTAAGCGGTCGCCGCAGCGTATTTTGATTGCCGCGGGCAGCGCTGCCCGCGGCAATTTCGTTTATTGTTTTCTGCGCTCGAGCCAGATCAGAAGCACCGCAATGTCGGCGGGTGACACGCCGGAGATGCGGCTTGCCTGCCCGACGGACAACGGACGAAGCTGCGCGAGCTTTTGTCTTGCTTCCAATCGCAGTCCTTCAATGGCGCCGTAATCGAGGTCCGGCGGCAGCAGGCGCGTCTCCGCGCGGCGGAAGTCCTCCACCTGCTGCTCCTGGCGGCGCAAATAGCCCTCATATTTGACACGGATCTCTACCTGCCGCGTGACCTCGCCGGGAAGCTCCGGGCGGTCACGATCAAAGGGTGCAAGATCGGCATAGCACAGCTCAGGGCGGCGCAGCAGATCCGACAGCCGTGCGGAGCTGACAACCTCCGATGAGCCGCGGCTGCGGAGAAACGCATTCAGTTGTTCGCTTGCCGGCGTGCCCGTTGCGTCCAGACGACGCATTTCGGCGCGAACGGCGGCATATTTTGCCTCGACCGCCGCAAGACGCGCATCCGATACCAGTCCGATGCGGTGACCGATGGCGCACAGACGTTCGTCGGCGTTGTCCTGACGGTGCAGCAGGCGGTACTCGCTGCGCGAGGTCATAATGCGGTACGGTTCCTCGGTTCCCTTGGTGACAAGATCGTCAATGAGCGTGCCGATATAGCCGTCCGAACGCTTCAGCAGGAGCGGCTCACGACCGAGCAGCTTCAGGGCGGCATTGACGCCTGCGACAAAGCCCTGCGCCGCCGCCTCCTCGTAGCCGGACGAGCCGTTGAACTGCCCCGCGCCGTACAGACCGGGGAGTTTTTTGCATTCCAGTGTGGCGAACAGCTCCGTCGGGTCTACGCACTCGTATTCGATGGCGTAAGCCGGACGCAGAATCTCGGCGTGCTCCAGTCCGCGGACGGTGTGCAGCATGGCAAGCTGTACGTCCTCCGGCAGACTCGAAGAAAAGCCCTGTAAATACATCTCATTCGTATTGAGCCCGCAGGGCTCCAGAAAGAGCTGATGGCGTGGCTTGTCGGCGAAACGAACGACTTTTGTTTCAATGCTGGGACAGTAGCGCGGCCCGACGCCCGTGATCGTCCCGTCGTAAAGTGGGGAGCGGGAAAGATTTTTGCGGATGATCTCATGTGTACGCTCGTTCGTATAGGTCAGGTAGCACAACGCGCGGTTTTCCGGCGGCGTCCGCGTGGAAAAGGAGAAGGGCTCCGGTGCTTCGTCGCCGGGCTGCGGCTCCATGACGGAAAAGTCCACGCTGCGCGCGTTGATGCGCGGCGGCGTGCCTGTTTTGAAACGGCGCAGATTCAGTCCGAGCGCGCGAAGGCAGTCGGTCAGCTCCGTGGCGTTGTGCATTCCGTCCGGACCGGATTCGATGCAGCTCTCGCCGGTGATGACGCGGCTGGAAAGATAGGTCCCTGCCGCAACGACACAGGCGCGGACGGGGTGGATCGCACCGAGCTGCGTAACGACGGCGCTGACGCGTCCGTTTTCCGTCCGGATCCGTACGACGGTCGCCTGCTTGAGAAAGACGTTCGGCTCGGTTTCCAGGACATGTTTCATGTGCTCCTGATAGCGCCTGCGATCTGCCTGCGCCCGCAGGGAGTGTACCGCGGGACCCTTGCCGAGATTGAGCATCCGATACTGGATGCAGCAGGCGTCCGCTGCGCGAGCCATTTCCCCGCCGAGCGCGTCCAGCTCACGCACAAGATGCCCCTTTCCCGTGCCGCCGATGGCGGGGTTACAGGGCATATTACCGACGGCGTCAAGATTGATGGTGAATACCGCTACGCGCAGACCCAGCCGTGCGGCGGCAAGCGCCGCCTCGATTCCGGCATGACCCGCACCGATGACGGCAATGTCATAGCTTTCCGATAGATATTGCATGGCGTTCCTTCTTTACAGCGGCTGCTGCCGGATTTTTGCAAAGCGGCGCGGATAAGAGGCGGGTGTGGGCGCATATTTGCGGATACACAGTATGCGCCGCGGCGCACCGTCAACGGTGTAGTCGTAAACCGACTCCAGTCGCCCGCCAAGCAGACGCAGCGCACGCTGCGCTTCGGCCAGCTCCTCGTCGGCGCTTGCGGCCTTCATTGCCAGAAACAGCCCACCGATGCGTACGAGCGGCAGGCACAGCTCGCACAGGATGTTCAGCCGTGCAACGGCGCGGGAAACGGCAATGTCAAAGCGCTCCCGCTCCGGAAATTCCTCTGCGCGGGCGCAGACGCAGCGGGCATCGACGCCGAGAGAGGCAAGCGTTTCGCTGAGCCAGTGCACGCGCTTTTGCAGGCTGTCGAGCAGTGTCAGACGCAGACTCGGTTCGCCGAGCTTCAGTGCGACGCCGGGAAAGCCTGCGCCGCAGCCGACGTCGATCACGTCTTTATGCTGCAGGTCGGCGGCGCGAAGCAGTGCAAGACTGTCGGCAAAATGTAGCCGCGCCACGGTCTGCGGCTCGGTAATGGCGGTCAGGTTCATGACCGTGTTTTTCTCAAGCAGCGCGTCGGCAAAGCGGCACATCTGCATAAGCTGTGCATCCGTGAGCGTAAGGCCGAGCCGCACCGCCTCGGCGCGAAGTGTTTCTTTCATAAAAGCATCCCTATTTTCCCACGCAGAAGCGGGAGAAGATCTCGTTTGTAATGTCTTCGCGGACGGTACGTCCCGTGACCTCGCCGAGCGCGAGCAGCGCTTCCTCGGCATCGGTCAGCACGGCATCCGGCGTGATACCGCGTGAAAGCGCCTCCTGCGCGCGTAAAACGGCGTTTTTTGCACGCAGGATTGCGCCGAACTGTCTGGTGTTGGTCAAAACGGAGCCGTCGCAGTGTATTTCTCCGCCGAAATGCGCCTCGATACGGGCAACCAATGCGTCAAGGCCCTCGCCGGTTTTTGCGCAGAGTGAGACGGTTTCCTTCAGCGGCAGCGAGTCGATGCACGCGGGAAGATCGGACTTGTTGAGTACACCGATGCATACCGGTGCGGCGGCGGCCAGACGCAGGGCGCGTTCGTCCTCCGTTGTCCACGATGCGGAAGCGTCGCAGACGAAGATCGCCAGCTCGGCCTCCCGTGCCGCTTGTTCCGAACGGCCGACGCCCAGCGCCTCAATGCGGTCGGAGGCTTCGCGGATTCCCGCCGTGTCCGTCAGACGAAGCAGCACGTTCCCGGCGCGGACGGACTCCTGTACGGTGTCGCGCGTGGTTCCGGCGATGTCGGTGACGATAACGCGCTCAAAACCTGCCAGCGCGTTGAACAGAGAAGACTTTCCGGTGTTCGGACGACCGAGAAGGACGGTGGAAACGCCGTTTTTCAGGCGGCGGCCATGCTCATAGCTTTTCAACATGGCTTCCAGTCCGGCGGCGGCATATTCCAACGTCTCCGAGAGCTCTCGAGCGGTAAAGTCCTCGATGTCCTCGTCGGGGTAATCCAGAACGGCGTGGAAATGGCTGCACAGGCCGGTCAGTGCATCGTAAACGGGCGCAATGCGGCGCAGCAGCGCACCGCCGAGCTGCCCGGCGGCATTGGCGGCAGCATCGGCGGATTCGGCGTCGATCAGATCCACGACGGCTTCCGCCTGTGTCAGATCGAGCTTTCCGTTTAGAAAGGCGCGCTTTGTAAACTCGCCGGGGCCTGCCTGCCGTGCACCTGCGGCAAAAAGCGCCTCCAGTGCGGCGGCAAGCATGGCGGGAGAACCATGACATTGCAGCTCTACGGTGTCTTCTCCTGTATAGGAATGCGGTGCACGGGCACAGACGGCGAGCGCCTGATCAATGACGCGGCCGCTGCGGTCGCGCAGCGTACCGAGCATGAGCTTGCGGTCCGGAGCATTGCCGAGGCTGCCGCGCTCCGGGGTAAAAATCTGCGCGGCGACGGCAATGCAGCCGTCGCCGGACAGTCGAAGGATGCCGATGGCACAGGGTGCGCGCCCTGTGGCAACGGCGGCAATGACGTCTGTCATGGGTGATTCACCTCGTTAACCGGTCCTGATAAAAGTCCGCCAGCTCCGCAATGCGGCCTTCCACGAAGGGCGAATCCATACCGGCTTCCTCCAGCAGCTCCAGAACGCCGCGCCCGGGAGCGAGCGTCAGCAGTTTTTCAAAGAGCGCAAAGCCGGAACCGTCGCTCAGCTCGCTGCGATAGAGCTGCAGAGCCGCATCGCCGGAGATGCAGTAGCTGATGACATAATACGGCGCAATAAAGAAATGGTTGACGTCGATCCAGGACGGCTCGCCCTCGGAAGACAGGCCGGAGGTCGAGAGCTTGAAGCGCTTGCAGCATTCCTCAAAGAGTTGGTTCAGACGGGTGGGGGTCAGCTCGTCGTCCGGAAGGCGATATGCCAGATCTTCAAATTCGGCATAGCATGCCTGCCCAAGGAAGATGGAAAGACTGTCCGCCAGCTTGGACTTGGAGAGCTGCGCGGCATCCGACTCGCTCAGACCGATGCGGCTGAGCGCCAGATATTCCATGCTCTGCGAGAAGATTTCGTTGCAGTCGATCCGACCGGTGGTGTTGTAGTTGACGTAGCCGTCGACAAAATGGCCGAACTCGTGCGCCGTGGTCAGCACGTCGTCGATGTCGCCGGTGGGAGAGACATATACAAAGGGCATTTCATAGCCGTTGAGATATGTCATGTAGGAGCCGGACATTTTGTTGACCGAGGCGGTCAGGTCGTAGAGCTTGTGCTGCATCATGTAGTCGTAGGCCGCTTTCACGTCCCCGCCGAGACTATCGGCGAGCAGAGCGAGCTTTTCCAGAACCTCCTGCGATGAGCACCAGCGCGAGAAATTGGCACGGCGGATCAGACGGTATTTCGGTGAGAGGTATTTTGCGATGGCGGCGGTGTACTGCCGCGCCTGTTCGGGCGTATAGTCACGGTCGTAGTAGTAATCGTAGGCAAGGGTGGCATAGCTGTCGTAGCCGGCTTTGGCGGCGATCTCCTTGCGCACGCGAATGAGCTTGATAAAGAGCTCTGCGGCAAGGGGGTTGTACTTTTCGTAGTAACGCTGATAGATGCGCGTATAGAGATCGGAGCTGGTGGCTGTGGAGAGCAGCTCGTCGAAGGAACACTCCTCGCCGCGCCACGTAATGGTGGGAGCGTTTTGCAGCGCCATATACTGCGCCTGCAGCTCGCTCTCCTGCTGCATGAGAGCAACGACGTCACTGTTGGAGAACAGGGAGCCGGCCGCACCGCCCAGCGTATCAAAATAACCCTCGCCGAAGTAATCACGCTCGAGCTGCGCAGACATCAGACTTGCGGCCATTTTGCTCTCACAGGCCGAACGGGCGTTGCGGATCAGCGGATCCTGCTGCTTCAGCCAGAGATATTCGGCGTAGTAGAACTCGTCGGAGAGGTTGAGCGTGTAGCGGATGTAGGCCAGATTGCTCATTGTGTCAAAGTTAAGATAGCCTTGGTAGGCTTCGTCATAGACCGAGATGATAAGCTCGGGCGACGCGCCCTGACCGACAAGCTCCTGTGCTTTTTCAAAGCCCTTGCGGATGGCGTCCGCGTCCGGACGGCGGTAGGGAATGTCCGAGAAGACGAGCTCGCCGCGATAATGGCGGTCGGGGTCCCCCGGCTCGCTCGGTTCGGTCGAACCGGAATTCTGCGTGACGCCGGAGGGTGAGATCGATCCCCGCGTCGGCTCCGAGCCGGACTGTGTTGAGGGTGTGAGATATACGGGGTAGGGAACGAGTAGGGGAACGCAGCCCTGCAGCAGCAGCGTGATTACAAGCAAAAAGGCAACCAGAGCGGCCCGAGTTTTTCGCTTCATAAAGATCCGTCCTTTCCGGAAGGTATACTTTTGGTATTATATCAGAAAAAACGGATGTTGTATAGTTTTTTTTCTAACAATCGGCGTGACTGTGAAAAACGTAGAAAAACCGGGTCCCGCGGGAGAGGTTTCCATAATTCCGGAAGATAATGCTGTGCATAAGTCTGTGAAAATGTTGATAACACAACGGCTGCGGGCAGACGGCTGTGCAAAAAACAGCGGCATTATGTCGACTATGCTACCAATGCCGCACCGCTGGGCAAAATGCCGAAGCGGCGAAAAAAAAGAGCGCGGGAAATACGCTTTTTTGTAGCATTTGTACTGCCGCATGTGATATAATCATTCGCACAAACCGTATTGCAGGAAAACCTTCTTCGGGAGTTTAAGAATATGCTGGAATTGTTGAGTCCTGCCGGCTCGATGGAAGCGCTGCGCGCCGCCGTTTGTAACGGTGCCGACGCGGTTTACCTGGGCGCAGGCAGCTTTAATGCGCGCGCGGGTGCGCGTAATTTCACGGCGGAGGAGCTGGACGAGGCCGTGCGCTATTGCCATGTGCGCGGTGTGCGCGTCCACCTGACGCTTAATACCCTGGTGTCGGATCGCGAGCTTCCCGCTGCTGCCGAGCTGATCGCGCGCGCCGCGCGGGCCAATGTGGACGCCTTTATTGTGCAGGATCTGGGTATTGTCTCGCTCTGCCGCCAGATTGCGCCGAATACCGCACTTCATGCTTCGACACAGATGAGCATTCACTCGCTGGAGGGAGTGCGCCGGGCTGCCGAGCTGGGAATCTCGCGCGTCGTATTGGCGCGTGAGCTGCCCAAACGCGACATTGCGCTCATCTGCCGGAACAGTCCGGTGGAGATCGAGGTGTTTGTCCACGGGGCGCTTTGCATGTGCTATTCTGGTCAATGTTATATGTCAAGCGTGATCGGCCGGCGCTCCGGCAACCGGGGTCAGTGCGCACAGCCCTGCCGTCTGCCCTACGGCTATGACCGCTATGAGGAAAAATATCCGCTGAGCCTGAAGGACCAGTGTCTGATCGACTACCTCGGTGAGCTGGAGGACATGGGCGTGGCCAGCCTGAAGATCGAAGGGCGCATGAAGCGGCCGGAGTACGTTGCTGCCGTTACGGGCATCTATCGCAGTGCGCTTGACAGCCGCAGCGTCACGCAGGAGCAGCGTCGGACGCTGCGAACCGCATTTTCCCGCCAGGGCTTCACGCAGGGCTATTACCTGGGTAAGACCGGTCCGGCCATGCTTGGTACGCGCCAGAATGAGCGCGAGGATCCGGAATTTCTGCGCGCGGCACGGGCAAGCTATGAAAGCGCTGAACCGCAGCGCGTCCCGGTGCAATTTTACGCCGTTTTGACGCATAATAACCCCGTCATGCTTGCCGTACAGGACGGCGACGGACATATCTGCAAGACCTCCGGCCTGTTTCCGGAGCCTGCCCGCAGCCGTGAGGTGACGCGCGTGGAGCTGGAACAGCGTCTTGCCAAGACCGGCGGTACGCCTTATCGCTGCGAGGCGGTACGCTGTGTCGTGGAGCCGGGGCTGAGTGTTTCGGCTGCGGAGCTGAACCGTCTGCGCAGGGAGGTTTTGACGCAGCTTACTGCGCTGCGCGGCCGCTCTCCCGTACCGGAGTTGGGAAAGTATTCCGAACCGCGGCGTTTTGCGGGCAGCAAAACGCCGCCGGTAATGACCGTCTCGGTGTACAGCGCGGCGCAGATCACGCCGAAGATGCTGAAGCTGCGGCCTGCGGCGCTGTATGTCCCCGTAGGGGAGATTCTGAAGCAACCGGAGCGCTTCCGGGCGCTGACCGGGACACAGAATCTCGCGGCGGTATTGCCGCGTGTCATACGCGACGACGAACAGACTGCGCTTCTGGCGCAGCTCGACACGCTTTCCGAGCTGGGCGTGCGGCGTGTGCTGGTGGGAAACCTTGGCCAGCTTAGTCTGGCGCGTGCGCGCGGAATGGGGCCGGTCGGGGATTTTAGCCTGAACCTTTTTAATTCCCGCGCTATGACGCAGGCACAACGGCTCGGCCTTGTCGGCGCAACGGCTTCGTTTGAGATGACGCTGCCGCAGCTCCGCGATCTGTCCAAGCCCCTGCCAACGGAGCTGATTGTCTATGGACGGCTGCCGCTGATGCTTACGGAAAACTGTCTGATTTGTAACCGCAGCGGCGCGTGCGGCTGTTCCGGCGGAGCGGTGAAGCTCGTTGACCGTATCGGCGAGGAGTTCCGCCTGCTTCGTGACGGCGAGACCTGCCGTACCGTCATTTATAACGGCAAAAAGCTCTGGATGCTTGACCGGCGCGAGGAGCTTTCCCGTCTCGGCCTCTGGGCGCTTCGGCTGTCGTTTACGACGGAGAATCCCTCCGAAGTGGACGGCGTTCTGGCTGCGTGGGACACGGACGCGCCCTTTGACCCCGGAAAATGCACGCGCGGGCTCTATCTGCGCGGTGTGGAATAGGAGGAAGTATGGATTTGATCTTGGCTTCTCAGTCGCCTCGCCGTCGTGAACTGCTTTCACGTCTGGGGCTGGAATTTACTGTCCGTACTGCCGAACACGATGAGACGATGGACCCTGCCGCCGCTCCCTTTGATGAGGTGGCGCGCGTCAGCCGCCTTAAGGCCTATGCCGTGCAGGCCCTTTGTCCGGCGGATGAGCTGATTCTGGCGGCGGATACCGTTGTCGTCTGCGACGGGCAGATTCTCGGAAAGCCGCGCAGCGCCGCGGATGCCGAACGGATGCTGCGGCTGCTTTCCGACCGCGCACACCAGGTGATGACCGGACTGACGCTGCTGCGCGGCGAACGCTGCCGGAGCACGACCGTTGTGACCGATCTCCGCTTTCGCGCGCTTTCGGACGGAGAGATCGCCGCTTACGTTGCCTCCGGCGAGCCGATGGACAAGGCGGGCGCCTACGGCATTCAGGGACTTGCCTCCATTTTCGTGTCCGAGCTGCACGGAGATTACTATAACGTGATGGGGCTGCCCCTGTGTACCCTGGCGCAGCTTCTTCGCGGCTTTGGTGTGAAACTGCTTGGCGAGTGAGGAAGCAAATATGAAGAAAAAACGGATTTCCGGACGGACCCGCGCAATCCTGACCCTTGCGCTGATCCTTGCCGTCGTGACCGCGATTTTGACGGCGCTGTTCGGCACCACCTGGGGACAGAGCGCCGTGCAGACCGTCCTGACGCCCATTCGCAGCGGCGTCAATGCCATTACCAGACAGGTGGAACGTTATTATAACTACATCTTCAAGTACGAATCGCTTGAGGCGCGTAATGAGTATCTGGAAAAGCGCGTTGCCGAGCTGGAGAACGAGGTGCGCAGCGCCGACAGTCTTCAGCGTGAGATCGAGCGCCTGCGCGAGCTGCTCAAGCTTCAACAGGAGCACGACGACTATTCCTTTGCGCCTGCCTATATCGTCTCCTGGGATTCTTCCGACTGGAAAAGCACCTTCACCATCGGCAAGGGAAAAAACTACGGTCTGGAAACCGGTATGGTCGCCGTAACCGAGTACGGTCAGGTGCTCGGACTGATTACCGAGGTCGGCTCCAACTGGGCGACCGTCACTACCATTCTGGACACCTCGTTGGAGATCAGCGCCTGCATTTCCTCCACCGGACATCTTGGCGTCGTGCGCGGTGCCTATACCTCCGATTCCGCCGGCACTCTCCGCATGAACTATATCGCGACCGAGGCGGTCCTTCGCAACAACGATCAGGTCGTCACCGTCGGCTCCACCGTCTATCCCCGCGACCTTATCATCGGTTATGTTGCCGACGCGGGCATCGACGAGACCGGCGTTGCCAAATATGCCGTTTTGAAGCCCGCGGCGGATTTTGACGAGCTGGAGCAGGTATTTATTATTACCAATTACTCCGGTGGGTAGGTGCCGGCCTTTTTTGCCCGTCTCGTCGCAGCGCGCGCCTTGAGGTATACACGATACATCTGCGGCACCCGCAGCCGGTTGCTTTTTGGAAGGAGGCCTGCCCCTTGCTTGACAAGCTTTATATCACGCCGCGTCAATGGCTGCGCATTCTGCGCTGGGTGCTGTACGCGTTGCTGTTTTTCTTTGCCGTCCTGATGCAGACGGTCGTTCTGGGTAACCGGCTGATTTTCGGTGCCAGGGCGGACTTTGTGCCCGTGGTCATCGCTTGCGTCTGCCTGCGCGAGGGGCCGGAGCGCGGCGGGTTGTTTGCACTGCTGGCCTCCGTCGGCTGGTATCTGACCGGTGCGGATCAGGGCAGCGTCAGCATTGCCGTGATGACGCTCGTGCCCGTCCTGGGCTGTGTGATCTGCGCCGAATGGGTAAACCAGCGCTTTTTGCCCTGCTTGCTTGTTGCATTTCTGACGGTTTTTTTACGGCAGAACGCAATGTTTTTACTCAAGCACTTTTTTGCCGGCCTTCCGGGAGCGCTGTATCTGCCGCGCGTGCTGCCGTGTGTGGCGGTCTCAACGGCGGTGCAGCCGCTCGTCTACTGGCTCGTACACCTGATTTCCAAGATCGGAGATGCCTATGAATCCGCATAGATTTACCGTCCGCCTGACGGCGGTCATTGTTGCCGTGGGATTGATCGTCGGTGCGTTTGTCGTCGTTTTACAGAACATTCAGATCACGCAGGCTGCGCAGCAGGAGAGCCGCCCGAAAAACACCTTCACCTATACCACGCGCGTTGCAGCGGCGCGCGGACAGATCGTCGATCGCAACGGCAAGGTGCTTGCGGGCAACCGTGCATCTTACAATGTTACAATCATTAACGACGTATTCTTTTCCGCAGAGACGCCGAATGAAAACCTTCGCCGCATCGTGAATCTCTGTGATACGCTCGGGATTGTGTATGCGGATCATTTTCCCGTTACGATGGAGAAACCGTTTGCGTATACTACCGATCAGTATTCCGCTACATGGAACGGCTATTTTCAGAAGTTCCTGGATTACCGAGGCTGGGACAGTGATATTTCCGCTGCACAGCTCATCCGAAATCTCCGAGACCGTTACCATCTGTCCGATGAGTGGTCGGAGGAGGAAATCCGCAAGGTTATTTCTCTGCGGTATGAGCTGGATCTGCGCCGCTGTACCTCGCTGCCGACCTATGTGCTGCTGGAGGATGCCGATGCGGCCTCTCTTGCGGCGTTAACCGAGCTGAACATTCCGGGGTTGAGCGTTGAGGCCAGCTCCGTGCGGGAGTATTATACCGACCTTGCCGCGCATATCCTCGGCAGGACGGGACCCATTCCCTCTGCCGACGTGGATTACTACAAGGGGTTGGGCTACTCGCTCGATGCCTCCGTCGGCGTATTCGGTCTGGAAAAGGCCTTTGAGTCGGAGCTGCGAGGGACGGACGGTTTGCGTGTGACCACCGTTGCAGCGGATGGAACGGTGCTTTCGGAGTATTATAAAACCGAACCCGGTATCGGAAATAATGTTGAACTGACCATCGATTTGGATATTCAGCGCGTGGCCGAGCAGGGACTGGCGGCATACATTGAGGATTTGCGCGCAAACGGTCTCGGAACCGGGTCTCAGGCCGGAATGGACGTCGAGGGCGGCTCCGTGGTCGTGATGAAGATCGACACGGGAGAGATTCTTGCCTGTGCGAGCTACCCGACCTTTTCTCTGGCGGATTACTACAAGGATTACACTTCGCTTCTGGAGGCAGATTATCATCCGCTGATCAACCGTGCGCTGCAATCGGCCTATCCGCCCGGCTCCGTCTTTAAAATGACTACGGCGATTGCCGGAATCGACAATGAAATCATCTACCCCGAGTATTTGATCGAGGATCAGGGCATTTATCGCCGATTTGAGTCGAGCGGCTACACGCCCGCATGTATGCTCTATACGACACGACATTTGACGCATGGAAGCGTAAATGTGATGAAGGCACTGGCCGTATCCTGCAACTACTATTTCTACGAAGTCGGCTATTTGACCGGTATCGGTAAGATCGATGCCGTTGCCAAGGCGCTCGGGCTCGGCGAGAAAACGGGTGTCGAGCTCAGCGAGCTCAGCGGCTACCGCGCCAATCCCGAGACGAAGGCGCTGATGTTTTCCGACCCGGATTCCCGGACGTGGTACGGAGGCGATACGATTGCGGCCGCCATCGGTCAGTCCGAGCATCGCTACACACCCATCCAACTCTGCTCTTATATCGCTACGCTGGTGAACCACGGAACGCGCTACCGTGCGACCTTTCTGCGGCGTGTGATCTCCGCGGACTATCAGACGCTCATTTCGCAGACACAGCCGGAGGTGCTCAGCCGGATGCAGATTTCCGATACGGCGTATAACGCATATATGGAAGGAATGCGGCAGGCCGTTTCTGCAAGCTATGGCACGCTGGGCGCCGCGCTGCGAAACTATCGCATCCCTGTTGCAGGCAAGACCGGAACTGCGCAGCACGGCTCCGGCGGCTCTGACCATGTTTCACTCGTGCTGTATGCGCCGGCGGACGATCCGCAGATTGCCATCACGATCTATATTGAAAAGGGTTCTTCTGCCTCGCGGCTCGGTACAATTGCCGTACCGATCCTTGACACCTATTTCGGACATGTGGATCGCATCGACACCGTTCCGGGAGAAAACGAACTGAATTGACAAAAGCCGCCCGGAGGGCGGCTTTTGCGTGTCACGTTGCGATAATACGCCCCCGCCGGTAGCTGCGGCGGCCGCGACTGGGAGCGGTTAAACGGACGACGTCTCCGGGTGCAGAGCACCCGGAGACGTTGACTTATTTCAGCAGCGCTTCGCCGGCCTTGTAGATGTCGCCCGCGCCGACCGTCAGGATCAGGTCACCGGGCTGCGCCGTCTCACGCAAAAAATCGGTGATTTCCGGAAGCGTTTCAAAGTAGCGTGCGCCGGGTACCTGTGCTGCCAGATCGCGCGAGGAAATGCCGAGCAGGTTGGTTTCGCGCGCTGCGTAGATTTCCGCCAACACGGGAAGATCGACCCTGCGCAATTCGCGGACAAAGCTGCCGAACAGCGCTGCCGTGCGGGTATAGGTGTGCGGCTGGAAGGCAAGCACGATGCGCTTGTAGCCGAGCGTTTTCACCGTGTCGATCAACGCGCGAAGCTCATCGGGGTGATGGGAATAGTCGTCGTAGACGTCCGCACCGTGAAACTTACCCTTGAACTCCATCCGCCGACCCGCACCGGTGAAGCCTGCGAGGCCCTGCGTGACCGCCATACCGTCAACGCCGCCGACGTATGCGGCTGCGGCTGCGGCCAGCGCATTATAGGCGTTGTGCCTGCCATAGACCTGCAGGTCGATATGGCAATAGGGCTTTCCGAGGCATACGACGTCAAAGTGACGGAAATCCTCGGAGACCCGCTCCGGGTAGACATCGAGCGACGGGTCGAAACCGAAGCGAAGCGGCTTAAGGTCGCCGAGCGTTTCGCGGACGTTTTTGTTGTCAAAGTTGGCAATTACACGTCCACCCTCCGGGACAAGCTGCGCGAAGCGGCGGAAGGAGCACTTAATGGCTTCAAGATCCTTGAAATAATCCAGATGGTCGGCTTCGATGTTGGTGATGACGGCCACGGTGGGGAAAAAATTCAGAAACGAGTCGCAGTATTCGCAGCTTTCGGCGATGATCGTGTCGCCGTGACCGACGCGGTGTCCTGCGTGCAGCAGCGGCAGATAGCCGCCGATCATGACGGTCGGGTCACGGCCGGCTGCCATGTAGATGTGTGTGAGCATGGAAGTGGTCGTCGTTTTTCCGTGCGTACCGGCGACGCAGACGGCGTTTTTATAAGCGCGCATAATAAGCCCCCATGCCTGTGCCCGCTCAAAGACGGGCACGCCTGCGGCACGCGCTGCGGCAATTTCGGGGTTGTCGTTGTGTGCGGCGGCAGTGCGGATGATACAGTCTGCGCCTTCGATATTTTCGGCACGATGACCGATGCTCACGCGGATGCCCTGAGCGATCAGCTCGTCGGTCGAGACGGAGGCGTTCATATCCGAGCCGGTCACGGTTAGACCCATGCCGCGCAGCACAAGGCCAAGCGGCCGCATGGACACGCCCCCGATACCGACCAGGTGGACATGCGTCCCCGGTACAAGGTAACGCTCTAAACTCACGGAATTTGCCATAACGAATCCCTGCTTTCCAAAGAATGCTCCCACATTATAGTATATCCGCGACGCATTTACAAGCGAAAAATGCGCAGCCTGCGGCATAATCGAGGAAAAATGCGGGAAAACTGCCCGGGGAGGGACGATCATGCAGCAATTACACGATGTTTTGATTCTTGGCGGCGGCGCGGCAGGCTATACGGCCGCGCTTTATGCCGCGCGCGCCGGTCTGGATACGCTTGTTCTGGAGGGAACGGCTGCGGGCGGTCAGCTCACGCAGGCGCGGCGTATCGACAACTACCCGGGGTTTGATACCGGGGTGGACGGCGGCGAGTTGGCACGAAAAATACGTCTCGGTGCGGAAAAATACGGTGCGCGGACGGAATTCGCCCGGCTGCACGCGACGGAGCTTCACACGGCGCCGAAGCGCGTCCGCAGCGATGCGGGTGACTTCTTTGCGCGCACGGTTATCCTGGCCACCGGTGCAGAGCCGCGTCTGTTGGGGCTTCCGGGCGAGCGTGCACTGACGGGACGCGGCCTGAGCTACTGTGCTTCCTGTGACGGGGAGTTGTTCCGTGGGCGGAGAGTCGCGGTGATTGGCGGCGGGAATACAGCCGCTTCCGAGGCGTTGGCACTGGCGCGGATTGCGTCGGAGGTTCTGCTGCTCCATCGAGGAACGGAGCTTCGCGCGACACGGCTTTACCATGCGCCGGTCGATGCGGCGCGGAACATCACGCGAATGCCGGGAAGCGAGGTTATCGCGCTGCTTGAATCAGGCGGCCGTCTGCAAGGCTTGCGCGTTAAAACGGACGACGGTGTGCACGACCTGCAATGCGACGGCGCATTTGTCTGTATCGGTCGCCAGCCGGCAACCGATTGTGTGCGCGGTCAGCTTGCGCTGGATGCAGCGGGCTATGTGATTGCCGGAGAAAACGGGACGGCCTCACTGCCCGGCGTATTTGCGGCAGGCGACGTCAGAGCGAAGCCGCTGCGCCAGCTTGTTACGGCGGTTGCCGACGGCGCCAATGCCGCATTCAGCGCGGAGCGATATCTGAACATGTCCTGAAGCGGGGAGTTACGGCTCTCCGCTTTTTAAATTTTTGTGAACTTTGCCTATGGGATTTTTTGCAAAAATATGATAGAATAGAGACGTGAGGTTGGAAAAACGGCGCAAATTGCGCCTGCATCGTCAGGAGGAAAGCATGTTTCAGATCGGAGAGCTGGTTATCTACGGCACGGAGGGCGTGTGTCGAATCACGGCAGTCGAAACGATGAAGGTCGGCACGACGCGGCGCGAGTATTATGTGCTCAAGCCTGTTCTGCGCGGGTCATCCACCGTATACGTTCCGAAGGATAACGAGGCACTGCGCCCGAAAATGCGGCGTCTGCTTTCCGTTTCGGAGATCGAGGAACTGATCCGCTCGGTCACGCAGGAAGAAACGGTATGGATCGAGGACAATTCCGAACGGAAGGCCGAGTACCAGAAGATTCTTGCCGAGGGCGAGCGTGCCGGACTGATGCGGATGATCCGCGCGCTGTATGAGCGGCGGCGTTTCCTGCGCGGCAGCGGCAAGCAGCTTCGCTCCGGCGACGACCAACTCCTGAGAGATGCGGAGCGGCTGCTGAACGATGAATTCGCCGCCGTGCTGGAGATCTCGCCGCATGAGGTTCCGGACTACATTCGAAGCAAAATGCAGCTTGAAGCATAAAATACGGGAGGAAACTATGGAAAAGATCTATACGGAAAAGGCCCCCGCAGCCATCGGGCCTTATAGTCAGGCGGTGCGGGTCGGCACACTGGTTTATACCTCCGGTCAGATTCCCATCGATCCGGCGACCGGCGCCGTCGAGGTGCAGGACATCACCGGTCAGACCGAGCAGGTTATGAAGAATCTGGTTGCCGTGCTGGAGGCGGCGGGCAGCTCCTGCGAGCGTGCGGTCAAGACGCTGTGCTTCCTGACCGATATGGGAAATTTTGCTGCCTTTAATGAGGTTTATGCCCGCTATTTCACCGGAAAGCCTGCGCGAAGCTGTGTAGCGGTCAGCGCGCTGCCGAAGGGGGCGCTCGTTGAGGTCGAGGTCATCGCCGAGTGTTGAGAAAAACGGAAACCCGGCCGGGAATCTATGGCTTCCCGGCCGGGTTTTGTGTTCCTGTAATGCCGCAAAGAAAATACTTTCACGGCCGCAGACGGTAACGTTTTCCGATGATCTGCCGCAGAAGCGGAACGGTCAGAACGAGTGAGGCGGCAAGCCATGCACCGGGATGGCCGAGGCTGACCACGGTAAAAATACCGAGCGAGGCGTTTGTGTTGATCGCGCCGCCGTTCAGCATCGGAGCAAGCAGACCGCAGATCAGGCAGCGTGCGGCCAGCTCTGCCACACCTGCGCCGAGCACATAGGCCGAGCCGCCAATCCCCTGCACGGCGCTGCGGACGACAAGCAGGTAGCCCAGAATGAAGGAAAGGAACTGGGTGATGTAGAGAAAACGGTTGCCATAGAGGATGGACTCTGCCGTGACCTTGTCGGCACTCATAAACACATACTGATATGCACCGTCCACACTCAACACAAGGCTGACCGACAGGGTGACGACATAAAAGATCATCATCAGCAACAGCGTTTGCAGCGTGCCGCGGCGGACGCGCTCATAGTTGCCCTTGCCGAAGTTCTGCGCATTAAAGCCCAGAATGGCCGCGCCGAGACCGTTAAAGAACACGGACAGAAAGTTGTGCAGCTTGTTGGCTGCGCCGAAGCCGTTTTGCGCAGGTGCGGAGGGGAGCATTACGCCGTCCGGTGAGAGATCGAAGCGGACAATAGCCGCCTGCATGATGATGACGCCAATGGCCAGCACGGAGAATTGCAGCCCGAGAGGGAAGCCCTGTCGGAAGTGTGCCGAGAGAATTGCGCCGCGCAGCTTCCAATCATCGCGTGTTGGCCGAAGCTCGGGATAACGTAAAAAGGTGTAGATCACACAGCCGATGCAGCTCAGGAGCTGCGCCAGTACGGTCGCAATGGCGGCGCCTGCCGGGCCCATGCGCAGGGTCACAAGGAAGAACAGGTCCAGTGCGATATTCAGCACCGTTGAGATCAGTAAGAACAGCAGCGGCGTTACGGAGTCGCCGTAGGCGCGCAGCACGCCGCAGATGAAGTTGTAGCCCATCTGCGCAGCGGTGCCGAGGAAAATGTAGAAACAGTAATCGTAGGCGGCCTGATAGATTACGGGGTTGTCCGGTGTGACTTCGATAAAGCCGAGCAGCTGCGGGAGCAGCATGATGGACAGAACCGTCAGTACGGCAGAAATGACCAGAGAAAGCCACACCTGTGCACAGAAGGAGCGGCGGACGCCTCTTGTGTCGCCGCGACCGGCACTGTTGCCGGTGAGCACGCTGAAGCCCGCCGTGCAGCCGAAGGCGAACTGCAGAAAAATAAAGGTCAGCGGCCAGATATCGTTGACCCCTGCGATTTGCTGCGACGGGAGCACCTGCCCGCAGATAATCGCATCGGTCAATGTGTAGATCTGCTGCAATAGATACGACAGAATGATCGGCGCGGCATAGCGAAGAATTACGCGCCAGGGTGTGCCCTCCGTCAGCGCGACGGGATGCGAAAGCCGGGCGAGAAACCCGTTTTTTCCGGAGCTCGACACAAATAACAACCTCCCTGAAACGGCAGCCGGGAAAGAACCGACTCCGAGCGACTCAAAAAAACAGAGGAATGATAGCACGGCTTTGCCCTTGACGCTTGCGGAAAAACGGTGTATACTATCACAAAAGCGACAAAAAAAGGAGATGGCCGGATGATTCGGAGGCGAAATTTTGTACCGGTTGATCCGCAGGGGCAGGAGCGGCTGAGCGAAGAGCTTTGGCCGTTTGATCTGGCGGCAAACGAGGGCGACATCTGCCGTTATGCGGCGGGCTGCATCCCGACGCACTGGCATCGTGAGCCGGAGCTGTTTATCCTGCTTGGCGGAGAGGTGCGCATCCGTGCGGGCGGCGACACGGTCACGCTTCGTGCGGGGGAAGGCTGCCTGATCAACGGCAGCACGCTGCACGGATTTACCGCGTGCAGTGACCCGTGCCCCTATCGCTCGATCGTATTTGACCCCGGACTTGTCGCGGGTGAGCCCGGAAGTATATTTGACACAAAGTACGTACGGCCGCTGCTATGCGGCGCGCCGTGGCAGATCGTCGACGCACGGGAGACGGTATTTTTTGCGGCCTTTGACCGTGCGTTTTCCGCCTGCGCGTCGGAGGCACCCGGCTATGAGCTTGCCGTGCGCGCAGCATTGAGCGAGCTGGTATTTTTCTTTATCCGGCGCGACGGCGCGGCTGCGCCGGTTTTGCCGGAGGGCATCGGCCAGGCGCGACTGAAGCAGATGGTCCTGTTTATCCATGAGAATACCGACCGTACACTGACGCTGGCGGAGATTGCCCGCGCAGCCAGCGTCTGCCCGCGCGAATGCCAGCGGATTTTCCGTCGATATCTGCATTACGGGCCGACGGAATATGCACGCCGCCGCAGAATTCTTGCGGCGGCCGAGCTGCTGGCGACGACTGAACGTGAGATTACGACGATTGCGCTTGACTGCGGCTTTGACAGCCCGGCCTATTTTTCGGCGCAGTTCCGCCGGGTTGTCGGCAGTACGCCGAGCGCTTACCGACGTGCCGCACGCGCTGCAAACGGCTAAAAAAGGAGCCGCTGGGGCACCTGCGATAAAGCAGGTGCCCCAAGCGGTTTCAAGAACAAAATTACAAAATGATTGGTTGTCGGATGCGGACGAATTACAGTAAATAAATTCAAAAAGAGGTTACTGTAATGAAGAACACAAATAAAAATAGCAACGAAAACACAAACTTTGAAAATGGCATTTTCAGAAACGACTGCAAGAGAGGTGACGGCATTGACAATAGCTTTGAAATCAGCTATACCGAACATGACGGTATATTCTACTACCCCGACTTCGTTCTGCCGAAGCAAACACATTTCTCTATCGGTAAATACGGAAGTTTACGCCTTGCATTCATAAAGGAAAATCGGAAAGGCACCTACACCACACTTTTGACGCGGTATCGTTTGAATGCATATCTACATGGCATCGACATCACGGCGAAGGAAAAGGTGCGGTTGATCACCGCTCAGCTCGCCAAATCCCGTAGTATTGATGAAAAGTTGAAAGCTACCGATCTGCTTGAATGGGTGGTACAGATGAATTCCTGTAAGCTTGCTGCTGAGGAAATCGTCATGAGTGAGATCATCTACCAATGAAATAATTGAAATCTGTCCGAACAAGGAGGCGCGATATCGCTCGCACCTGTCCTCCTTGTTCCCGCACAAAATTCTGATTCTGCAACGGTTTCGTTCTGAAACCGTTGCAGGATCATTTTTGTTAGGCATCGATGCGTTCGCTACGATTCTTTATTCCACATGCGTTTCTATTCTGCTCAAAACAATGCAGAAACACGGAAAACAAGGTTGAGACTTATGTTTGGAAAATAACAAAACACAAACACAATGCAAATATATCAAAAACGATCCGACAGTAAAATATCAGCAGACAATCGTTTGTCAAGGAGGGGTACTGTGAAAAAGACTTATGGTTTTACACGCCCGGACTCATTCACGCGAAAAGTTATATTGCAGATGACAAATGTGCAATGATCGGAACGATTAACCTGGACTATCGCAGTCTGGTGCATCATTTTAAAAACGGCGTATAATCATGGAAAATAACGATGGAAAAAAGGATTTCTCTTATTCTTATTCCGCCAAAGAACAGGCAGAATTAAAGAAAATACGGGAAAAATACACTCCGGCAACAGAGAAAGAAGATAAAATGGAGCATTTGCGCCGCCTTGATGCAAGTGTGACGCAAACCGCAACCACGGTATCTCTTGTAATCGGCATATTGGGGGCGCTTATTCTCGGATTCGGCATGAGTCTGTGCATGACCGATCTTGCAGAATCTCTCGGTATCGCCGCAGACAACTCTATGCTGATCGGCATTTTGATCGGTGTCGTCGGAGGAATTCTTGCGGGTGTTGCATACCCGATCTACAATGCGATTGTGAAACACAAACGTGCCAAAATTGCCCCCGAGGTTATCCGATTGACAGATGAACTTATGAAATGAGGCATACGAATGAGTATTGAAATGAAAGAACAGATAGATACTGCATTTGAGCGGTTAATTGCTGAAATGCCTTTGCAAATATCGGTTACCGCTATTTGCAATGCTGCGGAGATCGGTCGAAACGATTTTTACAAGGTCTATAAAGATATAAACGACTGTGTAAAATCCTTTTGCGCGAGAACGGAAGAACAAATCGCAGCGCAACCGTATACGGATGGTGAGTTTATATGGGTGTTTGATTACATTAAGGAAAACGCCGATACCTTTCGTATCTATTTTAAGCTTGCCGGTTATTACTCTGCCGACGATTTTCAAGCCACATTCTTTGCAAACGGTGTTCGGGCGGTAGCTCAAACCTGGCTTGAAAATGGATTTATCGAGCCGCCGGAACAAATGAACCGGATTGTGGCGAAAGAGTACCGTCGTATTATGGGAGAATGATATTCCTAAAAAAAGTAACATCAAAAAGCTCATATATACACCGATTTGTGTTACAGATTCAAAAATTACCACGGGGTACAAGGGGTGTCCTCCAAGAGAATCCGGGTGTGAGCACCATGAAATGAGCACCCGGATTCAGTGCTTGCTAAGAATTAAAGACAGACAAAGCCGTTCCGGAGTCCGTACACGCCGGAGCGGCTTTTCTTTTGTTCCAAGTCTCAATCGGTAATTACGCCTTGCTCCTGTTTGTATTCGGTTTCTTGCGGCTTCCACGCACGCATACGGAGACTTTTTATTTTGTCTTTTACTCTCGGCAAGCACTGAATGATACCTCCCACCCGGATGCCTCCCACCGGTTTTTCGGTACATTCGCTTGTGAGGGGATGTACTCGCCTGTCGGCTCAGACAGTGCTTCTGCCTGCGGCAGAGGTCTCCACCGGAGACCCGCACCCCCTGATACCCCTCGGACAAAGCAATGCCGCTTGATTTTTCTGCCTACGTACCGACGACAAATAAGTTAAAAATCTTTCCTTCTTTCCCTTGATAAGTTATGCGAGTAATGCTATAATAATATGCGGTACTATTGTACCGCTATATAGAAAGAGGTGTCTATGAAAGCATTGGACGCAGAACGCTTTACGAAAATCCGGGCGTTCATCGATGAATATTATCTTGACCATCACAAGTCCCCGACCGTGCGCGACATTGCCGCAGGTACGGGGATATCCAAGACCGCAGTGCAACGCTATCTGACCGATATGAAAGCGCACGGCGAGATCGAATACAACGGCAGGCGGAGCATTGAAACCGACCTTTCCCGTGTCATGACCGACATCACGCCTGTTGCCCGGTATGACAGTACCGTGTCGTGCGGTTTGCCGACCGAAGTAAATGTGGAACCCGCGGTGGTGCTGCCGCTGCCCAAATCGCTCGTCGGTGAAGGAACATTCTTCATTCTCACCGCCAAGGGTGACTCAATGACAGGCATCGGGGTACACAATCATAAGTAAATCTGCAATTCGCCGCATCCGACAAACCGATCGGAATGAAAGGAGCCAATGAAAATGAAAAATACACCGATGTCGGATACGAAGATCACCGCGCTCTATTGCCGTCTCTCCAGAGACGACGAATCGGAGGGCGAGAGCAATTCCATTACCAATCAAGAGTTACTATGTAGAGGGTGGTTTCTCCCACCTAATACATATGACTGCGGCTCATTTGTGGTGAATGGAACAGCAGTTGTAGGAAAGGAGCAGAATAATCCTTATAATTGCTGAAAATCAACACAAAAAGGAGCTGATTCTTATGAAATCTCTATTTGAGAAAATGGGCGGTACTTACCGTCAGGAGGGAGATTATCTTATTCCCAATCTCTCGCTGCCGGAAGAACCGGAATACCAAATCGGCAAGTATGGGCGTATGCGTCGCAGCTATCTGAAAGAACATCGTCCAGTTCTCTATGCAAACCTGCTCACAAGCGGAACGCTGCATCGGCACCTTGCCGAGATCGACCTAGCCTGCAACGAGCGTATGGCAATCATCGTTTCCGATATGGCAAGGCAGGAAGATGTGACCGAAGCGCTCAAAGCCGCCGACCAAATGGAATGGGTGCGCCGCATGAACAGCATCCGCAATCGTGCGGAGGAAATCGTTCTGACCGAGCTTGTATATGAATGACAAATGCCCGTTATTGACTGCATGGCCAATAACGGGCATTATCTTTATTCTTTTGGTGATATAAACTTATATTTACCCTTTTCTAATCCGCTGACAGGCTCAATTAAATCCGCATTTTTCAGTTTTGTAATGAGATTCCCTGCGGCAGTAACAGAATCCTTTGTGATAGCAGCGATGTCAGATCGGCCAAAGACGCCATCAGCGCCCATATTTGCAAATACCGCTTTCGCCTTTGCAATCGTACCTTGGCTTGCGTTCAGCCGGTCAATCGCAACCTCAATCGCAACATTTTCGTCCTCAATCGTAACCTTGTTTGCGGTTGCCGCAGTTCCGTAATTCAGATTATAGAGCGTAACTTGAAAAGAACTGGCATCCGAATAGAATTTAGGCTCCAGCTCATCGCGGTAATTGTGAGCGGCACGGTAGGTTTCCGTGATTTTCTTAAAGCCGCTGCCTTGCCGCTCCATATAGCCCAATCGTCCGAAAATATCTGCAAGGACGGGATTGCGGCGCGTAGAGGAAATGCTGGACAGATCCCGCTCCTGTATCCGTGTGCCGTCTGCCATACCACCGGGAGAATAGATAGTAAGACGGTCATCGTAAATGTCGATATGAACCTCGCTGCCCAAGATCAAATAATCTCGATGGATCAGTGCATTGACAAGCGCCTCAAAAACGCTCCGCTCGCAGTAGTCGGGCATCTCAACACGAGAATCGGCGGTTTTCTTCCAGCGCGTTTTCATATTCCGCTTGACAAAGCTGACGCCCTCATTGAGCAGAATGATCAGGCTGCCGGAGTATTCCGCACTGTCAAGTGCATCCACCATGCCGCCGCTTTTATCAAGGCCGTTCCAGCGTGTGCAGAACAGGCGGGAATGCCGGATGGGAGAATCATCTGCAAGCAAAGCGCCCGCATTGGTCAGCTTGCCGTGTTCGTCCCGCATATCGAAGGAATCGAACAGCTTTTCTTCCATGCTGTTGCCCGTCCAAGCCTTATACCGTTCGCGCAGCTTGGAAAAAGCGTAATCCTTGAAATCATACTCGGAAACCAGTTCGTCATAGGTGCGGTGCATCCCTTTGAGAATCAGCTGGTTCAGCACATAGGACGGAGCGATCACGCTTTCATTGCCGATGCGGATATACGCCTCCATAATGCCGTCAGCTTTGTAGTAATACGGTGTGGAGCGCCCTGCGGACACAGACAGCACAAGAATATCCTTGCCGTCCTCCCGCTCCGGTGCAAGGATAAAACTCGGATAAGGCGTGATCCGCTCTTTGATCAACCGGCTGATTGCCTCCGCATCGGTCTGTGCGTCAGCTAAGCCGATAACATTTCTGTCATTATCAATCCCAAAAAACAGTGTACCGCCAATGCCATTTGCAAAGGCACTGACGCTATTGAGCCAGCTTTTCGGATTCTTTACCTCCAGCGCGACCTTGAAATCACATTCGGTCGCTTCTGCGATCCAGCGGTCAATCATGATTCTCACCGTCCTGTCCCTTATTCTTCCCTCTGCTCTTATAGACATTATACTGATTCTTGCACCGGGCGCTGCAAAACGCGGAATTGGCCCGGCTGCCGAGGAACACCTTCTGGCAGTGTTTGCACAGCCGCAGGGGTTTTGCATCGTCCACCAGCATAAAGCTGAACATCATCTGGATGCCCAGCAGCAACGAATGGAAGTCCCAATAGATGGTCGGCTTCTCCAGCAGTTCAATATGATAGCTGGGTGCAATACCGCCGAAGGCAGCCATGGCCTTGCGGTAAAGATTTCTTGTATCCTCGTCAATATTGTCGTAGTCGTTATAGTACAAAATAGAGGTGGTCAGCGTAAACGCCCAATCCTTGAACTGCTGTGCTACCCAGTCATACGGCTCAGCATATTCCCGCTGGAAGCTCATATTCTTTGCTATTGGCTCATCCATGAAGGTCATCGTCAGGGCAATCATCATATTATCCCCGGAAACATTCCAACTGGATTCTACGCCCTTTTTCACTACATCCAATTTGTCGAAGGGATAAAACAGGGCAAGGTAGTCCTCTGTCGCCATGCTTTCTTCCTTGATGAAGTGATTCTTCGGCAGATAAACCGCTTCATAATCCATGAAGGACGG
>CAKUGQ010000002.1 GCA_934654755.1 uncultured Oscillospiraceae bacterium
AAACAGTTTGTTATCGACGCCTTGTGTTGCGGAACGCTCCGACAGCATCAGCAATGAGATTCTCAGCCGCATGGGAGCGAGGCTTCCTATTGTGATAAAGGAATAAAGAAAAACAGAGGGTATTGCCCCTCTGCTTATCCCTGTTGAATCTGTATTTTTAGCGGTTATTCTGCTGGCTCTCCAATGCGGCTTTCACAGTTGCTCTGATGATTTTCAGAGAACGGTCATCGCAGCCGTAAAGCATACGGACAAGATCTTCTACTTCTGAATCTTTGACTTGCTTTTCCGGGTAGAAGATCAAGTTCCCATCAATGGCTAACTCCCGGACGATTTTCTTGAGGACTTCAAATGTTGGTATTTTGCCCTCGTTCTCGATCCTATATAAGTATCGCTCCGTGATACCAACGCGGTCGGTCAGTTCTTCGACGGTCAAATCGGACTTGTCCCGTGCCGCTTTTATGATCTCACTTGGTGTTTCAGGTTGTTTCTGCACCATGCGTTCACCTCCATATATAATTATATGGATTTCGTTCATGCTGATAATGGCATAGCCGTTCAATTATTAGTGAACGAACAGTGCGGTGAAAACTGAACTAAATAAAGACACCGCCCCGCCAAATAAAAAAACGAGGCTTTGACGGGGTCTAAAAACACGCCCATATCCCTCAGATCCGAGTTTTTGGATTGGAGGGATTTTTTATGCGTTGGACTCGACATTCGGCAGCTCTGCCCGTCAGAAGCCACCAATTTGATTCGCCTGCATAACAAATCGCTTACCCGATGAACCGTCAAAAAAAGTCCGTTTTCGTCATCGGGATATTACGGCTCGTATACTGAACTGACAGACCATTGTAAATATGAATTAAACGCACCTACATTGCGGCTTCCGCCGCTTTGCAGGTGCGTTTTGCTATATCTGCGCCTTTTGTGTGGCAGCGTTGGCTGCCGCAGCCCTCCGTCCGATTTGAATTTCCAAAATTCAAATCGAAACGGAGGAAAATATCATGGATGGACACCATCCGAAACGAAGAAAGGACAAATATAATCCCTATACCATCGGCACAACCGAGGACGGCCGCCACTGGCTGACCTTTTCGGACGGACAAGGCAATCGACATCATTTTGAGATCAGCGCTGCCGTGTTTGAGTTGCTTGATTCCTTTGAGTTGGACGACCTTTCCTATCTGAACGAGGTGGATCGTCACTATGAGCAATCGGAGCTCACGGAGGCATCGTTGTATGACCGGGCCGTGCATCGTCCGGCGACGGTTGAAGAAAGCACTTTGCAGAGCATGGAATATGCGAAGTTACATAGGGCGATTTCAGAACTTCCCGAAATACAAAAGCGGAGGCTGATCCTCTACTACTTTCAAGGTCTGACCTATGAGCAGATCGCAGGAATAGAGGGATGCACCAAGCGGGCAGTAAAATTCAGCGTAGACATCGCCGTGGAAAAGCTCAAAAAGTTTTTCAAAAATTTTTGAGCTTGGACTACACAAATAGCCTTTAAGTGAGGAAACAGGTGGAGAGGTACGAAAACTCTCTGCCTGTTTTCCTTTTCGGCAGACAGGGATGATCTTTGACAACCGAATACCCATTCATCAAGCACATTCCTATTGCCATTGTGAAAGCATGAGCCACATTAGCGGCTGCGCCACGATCTGCATTGCAGGGAGCGATAAACAGTCGGCTATCACGGGCGGGTGGCTCCCGCCCCGGCGACGACCGGCAATAGGGCTAACGATACTCCCGTCCAGCCACAGTCCGAGCGTGATAAGCGGCATTTCGACCGTGAAGCCGTCGCAGGCAATGGGGGCGGTTGCGAGAGAACCTCGTGAGGGTGAAATCCCCGTGGAGCCGACAGCCATCGGCCGCTTGATGACTTCCCAATAGAAAATCGGGGTGTCGAGGACAAATAGATTTTCTTCAAAATACCACGGTCAAGCGACGGGACGGGTCAGATGAAACGGAGAGTGTTTAATCTCTCACCGACCTTAATTCTGTTTTGCCGCTTGACCTCTACATAGGCGGAAACGCCTAAATACACAAAGGAGGTCATCACAGAATGAACCACACATATTTGCGCGGCGATATGTATTACGCCGATCTGGGCCGTGGCATCGGCTCCGAGCAGGAGGGCTACCGTCCTGTCGTGATCATTCAGAACAATGTCGGGAACAAACACAGCCCCACGGTCATTATCGCTTCCATTACGAGCAAAACCGGCGTGAAAGCCAAACTTCCCACCCACTACTACATCGACGCCGAGGACGGCTTGGAACTGCCCTCCATCGTCCTGCTGGAACAGCTGCGCACCGTCGATAAGCGCCGCTTGGGCAACTTCATCGGGCATCTCTCCGAAAAGCACATTTGCGGCATCAACCATGCGCTGGCGGTCAGCATCGGTCTGATCGAAAGCGTCCCGAAAAAACTGATCCTCTGCCTTTGCAGCACCTGCGCCGATAATTTCTACGGCACAGGTGCTTATTATTTGCGCAGGATCGACCCGGTGCAGGTGGCGAAGGACACTTGTACCTACTGTAATCAGCGGAAAGGGTATGACTATGAGCTTGTGCCGAAGAAGCGGTAAGGAGGCGGCCTATGGAATCACAGACGGCCTACAAGCTGTTATTTACCGACTATCCCGATGTGGTCAATGTCCAGCAGATGTGTGAAATGCTCGGTGGCATCTGCGATAAAACTGCCTATAAACTCTTGCGCTCCGGTGAGATCAGGAGCTTTGTCATTGGCCGTCACTATTGTATTCCGAAGCTGAACATTCTGAAATACTTGGAGCTTGTAGATAAATCCAGTGCGTGAAACCTCGTTTGCACATTTGGCCTATGAAGTTCTTTCTGCTACAATATGAATGTCAATGGCAGATGGATCTACGCTGTACCATTCAAAGGAGGTTTTATTATGGTAGCAGGACATCTGCGAGAGAAAAACGGGTACTATCATATGGTACTGAACTATGTGGACGAATACGGCAAACGGCACACGCCGTCCAAGTCTACGGGTCTGACAGTAAAGGGAAACAAAAAGCGTGCCGAAAAGATGCTTTCCGAGGCTCGTGCTGCCAAGGAAGCAGAACTGGAATCAAGAGCAATCGAACGCAGTACGGGCAAAGCCCCCGTTGGCACAATTCTTTTTACTGCGTTTCTGCTCGATTGGCTGGAAATGACGAAAAAGAATGTGGAGGAAACCACCTACGGGGCGTATGCAATGGGCATCAAAAATAAGATTATTCCTTATTTTGAGGAACATCACCCCGGACTGGCTCTGTGCGAGGTGACACCGAAGCACATACAAGATTACTACACCTATGAATTGACGGTACGAGGCGTTTCTGCAAACACGGTCATACACCGTCACGCCAATATTCGTAAAGCCTTGCAGCACGCTTTCAAACTCGGCCTGATTGACTCGAATCCGGCAGACCGGATTGAACGACCCAAGAAGGAAAAGTTCGTTGGCAGCTTCTATGAGGAGGATGAGCTGAACCATCTTTTTGAAGTTGTCCGTGGTGATCCCATTGAACTTGGCGTGATCCTCGGTGCATTTTACGGTTTGCGCCGAAGCGAGGCGGTAGGTCTGAAATGGGATGCCATCGACTTCAAGAAAAAGACGATTACGATTCGGCACACCGTTACGCAGGCGACCATAGACGGCAAGAGCAAGATCATTCAAAAGGACAGGACAAAGACAAAGGCCAGCTATCGCAGCCTGCCGCTTGTGCCGCCATTTGAAGAATTGCTGCATCGCCTGAAAGCAGAACAGGAGCTGAACCGAAAGCTGTGCGGAAAATCTTATTGCAGGAAGTTTGCTGATTATATCTATGTCAACGAAATCGGTGAGCTTGTGAAGCCCGGATATATCACACAGCATTTCCCGCTGATCCTGCAAAAGAACGGTATGCGGAAGATCCGTTTCCATGATCTTCGTCATAGTTGTGCAAGTCTGTTGTATGCAAACGGTGTCAGCCTGAAAGAAATTCAGGAATGGTTGGGGCACAGTGATATTTCGACCACCTCAAACATTTACACGCACCTGAATTTCAACTCGAAGATTGCGTCTGCCAATGCGATTTTGGGCGTATATCCCTCCGCATGATACTTTATGTCCCTCCGATGTCCCTCCTAAAATCAGCCTGCAAACGGCAAATCTGCTGATGCGGGAGGGGCAGTACATAAGAGTTCAAAGCATAAAGAAAAGCCCGCAAACCCAGTCGTATCAAGGGTTTACGAGCTTTCAAAGTGTGGTGCCGGTGGCGGGGGTCGAACCCGCACGGGTTATTAGCCCAACGGATTTTGAGTCCGCCTCGTCTGCCAATTCCAACACACCGGCATCTCATATTTTAAGTCATCTCCCGATGTCCTGCCCGAGAAAACGGAGGGACATCATGGAGGGACATTAAAACCAAATTGCATATTCAGTTTTCAAAAAGCCTTGCAAAATCAAGGGTTTTCGCCAAGGCGGTATGAAGCGGCGAAGTAGATTTTGAGTCCGCCTCGTCTGCCAATTCCAACACACCGGCGAGTGCGTCTATTATAGTCGCTTCTTCCGGAAAAAGCAAGCGTTTTTTCGCGGATCGACCGCCGGAAACGGCATTTTTCCCGTCGGATTTGACTTTGCCGCCTCTCCGCGGTATAATATTCTCATCCGATGCGGGAAGGAGGGGTGCGTATGTATCAACCCCTGGCCGACGAGCTGCGGCCGAAAACGCTCGACGAGGTGGTCGGGCAGGAGGAAATTCTGGGCGAGGGCAGGCTCCTGCGGCGTATGATCGACTCCGGCCGTGTGCCGAATCTCATTTTCTACGGCCCGAGCGGCACGGGCAAGACGACCGTCGCCAATATCATTGCCGACGCAACGCAGCGCAAGCTCTGCAAGCTGAACGCCACCACCGCCTCTACCGCCGACATCCGCGACATCGTTGCGCAGCTCGACACGCTCATGGCGCCGAACGGCGTGCTGCTCTACCTCGACGAGATTCAGTCCTTCAACAAAAAACAGCAGCAGTCGCTGCTGGAGCATATCGAAAACGGTAAAATCACCCTGATTGCCTCCACAACGGAAAATCCCTATTTCTATGTATTCAACGCGATCCTGAGCCGTTCGACGGTCTTTGAATTCAAGCCGCTCACGCCGGAGGACGTCGAAAAGGCGCTCGTGCGCGCGGTGGACTACCTGACGGTCAAAACCGGTCTGCGCGTTACGCAGGAGCCGGGCGTGCTGCGGCGCATCGCCACCGGCTGCGGCGGGGACGTCCGCAAAGCGATTAACGCCGTGGAGGCGCTGTTTCTGGCTGCGCGGCCCGGCGATACCGAGCTGACGCTCACGCTTGACGATGCCGCCGCCGTGACCCAGCGCTCCGCCATGCGCTATGACCGCGGCGGAGACGAGCAGTATGACTGCCTCTCGGCGCTGATGAAATCCATCCGCGGCTCCGACCCGGACGCCGCCGTACACTATCTGGCGCGCTTTCTCTCGGCGGGCGACCTGCCCTCCTGCTGCCGCCGCATCCTCTGCTCGGCCTGCGAGGACATCGGGCTGGCTTACCCCATGGCCATTCCCGTCGTCAAGGCCTGCGTAGACAGCGCGCTGCAGCTCGGAATGCCCGAGGCGCGGCTGCCGCTGGCGGACGCGGTGATTTTTCTTGCCACGGCGCCGAAATCCAACTCCGGCTGCGTCGCCATCGATGCGGCGCTGCGCGACGTGAAGGCGGGCAAGCTCGGTACCTTTCCGCGTGAACTGCAAAACGTCCATGCCGACAGCGCCGGTATGGAGCGCGAGCAGGGCTATCTGTACCCGCACGCCTTCCGGCATCACTGGGTGCGGCAGCAGTATCTGCCGGATGTGCTGCTCGGAACACACTATTACGAATACGGAGACAACAAGGTCGAGCAGGCCGCAAAGCGCTACTGGGACGAGATCAAGGGGGAAACGAAATGAATCTTTCGCTCGGCGACATTCTGCATATGAAGAAGCCGCATCCCTGCGGCAGCGACCGCTGGCAGCTCCTGCGCGTGGGTGCGGATTTGCGCCTGCGCTGCCTCGGCTGTGGCCATGAGCTGCTCACGCCGCGCGGACGGATCGAAAAATCCGTCCGCAGCGTGGAAAAAGCCTTCGACGGCGCTGCGGATAAATCCGCAAAAAACACGGGCGGGAAATAACGCTTTCCCGAAAAAAGTCCGCGAATTCTAACGAATCAGACCAAAACAGGCCGGGAACCCCACACGGGTTCTCGACCTGTTTTTTTGCGCCGGGGGCTTATACTTTGTCCAACGGAAGGGGGGCTGCACCCGTGACGGTCTATCTTGATCTGGTCTTTGTGCTGAATTTTGCGGTCAACTATCTGCTCCTGCGCGGCACGGCGCTGCTCGGCGGCGGTCTGCGCGGGAAACGTCTGCTTGCGGGCGCGGCGCTCGGCGCGGCCTATGCCGCAGCGGTCTGGCTGCCGGGCTGCGGTTTTCTGAGGCTGGCCGTGTGCAAGCTCGTCTGCGCGGCAGGGATGCTGACCGTCTCCTTCGGGCTGCGGCGGACAACGCTCCGGCTGGCAGCCGTATTCGGCGGACTGACGCTTGCGCTGTGCGGCGCGGTCTACGGTGTGGAGCTGCTGAAGCACGGCACGCTGCGCGTGCGCGGCGACGCGCTGTTTTTCCCCGTGAGCTTTGCCTCGGTCGTGCTGACGGCCGGAGCGGTCTGCGCCGCCTGCCGTTTGCTGCTGCCGAAGCTCAACCACGCCGGAAAAAGCATCGTCCCGCTGACGCTGCGTATCGGCGCACGCAGTCTGCACCTGAGCGCCCTGCGCGATACGGGCTGCACACTCTGCGATCCCGTCAGCGGTGAGGCGGTGCTCGTGGCCGAGTGGCGCGCCGCGCGCGCACTGACCGGACTGCCGCTGCAGGCGGCGGAATTTGCCTCGCCGGACACCCTGGCGCTGCGTCTGCGGGCGTTTTCGCCCCGGCTGATCCCCTATCGCGCCGTCGGCACCGGCGCGGGGATGCTGATCGCCCTGCCTGTGCAGGCAACTCTGGGCAAGACGACCGCGCGGCGGCTCGTTGCCTTTTCCCCGACGCCGTTGTCGGATTCCGGCGCCTACGAGGCGCTGATCGGAGGAACAAATTATGCTGAAAACCATCACGGAACTGCTTGCCCGCCTGCTGCATAGGCCGGCGAAAATTCTTTACATCGGCGGAAGCGACATTCTGCCGCCGCCGTTGAGCGCCGCGGAGGAGCAGGCGCTTTTACAGCGCGCCGCCGACGGCGACGAAACGGCCAAAAGCCGCCTGATCGAGCGAAATCTGCGCCTGGTCGTGTTCATCGCGCGGCGCTTTGAGAACACGGGCGTCAACATTGAGGATCTGATTTCCATCGGCACGATCGGACTCATCAAAGCCATCTCGACCTTCCGCGCGGAAAAAAGCATCAAGCTGGCAACCTATGCCTCGCGCTGCATCGAAAATGAAATTCTGATGCATATCCGCAAGATCGCTTCGCAAAAAACCGAGGTCTCCCTTGACGAGCCGATCAATACCGATTACGACGGCAACGAGCTGCTGCTTTCGGACATTCTCGGCACGGACGGCGACGTCGTAATGCGCCCGATGGAGCAGGACGTCGAGCAGCAGCTTCTGCACGAGGCGCTCGCACGTCTGCCGGAGCGCGACCGGTATATCATCAGCCTGCGCTTCGGACTGAACGGCGTTCCGGAACGAACCCAGAAGGAGGTGGCGGATCTGCTCGGCATTTCGCAGTCGTATATTTCGCGGCTGGAAAAGCGGATCATGCAGCGTCTGCGGCGCGAGCTTCTGCGGCAGGTGTCCTGAAAAAAAGATTGCAAAACCCGGACGGATTTGATATAATTACACTGAATATTCCGTTTGAAAAGCAACAGAAGGAGGGCCCAGTATGGCGGGAACCACCATCTCAAAATCCGTGCTCAAGCGACTGCCGACCTACCTGTCCTATCTCAAGGCACTCGGACCGGACGCGCCCGAGCATATCTCCGCGACCACGCTGGCCGCCGCGCTCGGCATGGGCGAGGTGCAGGTGCGCAAGGATCTCGCGCTCGTCTCCGACGGCGGCCGTCCCAAGGTCGGCTATCGGCGCGAGCAGCTTATGGAAGATCTGGAGCAGTTTCTCGGCTACGATAACACGAACGACGCCGTGCTCATCGGCGCAGGCAAGCTCGGACGCGCCCTGATGGGCTACAGCGGCTTTTCCGAATACGGGCTGAATATCGTCGCCGCATTCGACACAAACCCCGCCGCCGTCGGAACCGACGACAGCGGAAAGCCGGTTCTGCCCGTGTCGGAGCTGGAGCGTGTGTGCGCCGAGCGCCATGTGCTCATCGGCATCATCACCGTCCCCGCCGCGCACGCGCAGCAGGCGGCGGACCTGCTTGTGGTCAACGGCATCAAGGCCATCTGGAATTTTGCGCCCGCGCATCTGGATGTGCCGGACGACATTCTGGTACAGACGCAGAATATGGCGTCCTCTCTCGCGGTGCTGTCCAAGCACCTCTCGGCGCAGATCAAGGGCTTTTGAGTCATTGCCGTGTCGTTACGAGGGCAGCAGGACCGATCGTTATTGTGAGAGCGGCAAAGCTGCCCGTGGCAATTTCAGGCATGTGTCATTGCGAGGCCACGCCGGTGGCCATGGCAATCTCCTGTACTGAAAACTGTCATTGCGAGACCCCGAAGGGGTCGTGGCAATCTTGCGTCAGTCTCTGCATCAGATTGCCACGTCGGGCTTACGCCCTCCTCGCAATGACACGTTGCGGGAATACTGCGTCGCCTCGCTCCTTACAACGACACGCGCACACCATTTCACCAAAAGCCGCGCCCGTCCGGGCGCGCGGGAGTCGCCCATGCTACAGACAGAACCCATCCTTGCCGCGCTGGAAGCGCGCTATCCGGACGCGCTTTGCGCCCTGCACTACGAAAAGGACTATGAGCTGCTCATCGCCGTGCGCCTCTCGGCGCAGTGTACCGACGCGCGGGTGAACCTTGTCACTCCGGCACTGTTCGCGCGTTTCCCCTCGCTCGAGGCCTTCGCCGAAGCGGAGGTTCCCGAGGTGGAGCGTTATATTCACTCCTGCGGCTTTTTCCGCCAGAAGGCACAGGACATCGTCTCCACCTGCCGCATTCTGCGCGACGAATACGGCGGCCGTGTGCCGGACGATATGCAGGCGCTGCTGAGGCTGCCCGGCGTTGGGCGCAAGACGGCGAATCTGCTGCTCGGCGACCTCTACGGTCATGAGAGCTATGTCTGTGACACACACTGTATCCGTATTGCCGGCCGCCTCGGCCTGACGGACGGCACGAAGGATCCCCTACGCGCGGAAATGCAGCTTCGCAAGGTGCTGCCGCCGGAAAAAAGCGGCGCCTTTTGCCACAGAATCGTGCTGTTCGGCCGCGAAATCTGCACGGCACGCAGCCCGAAATGCGGCGAATGCCCCTTGTGCACGCTCTGCCCAACATATGAGAAGCAGGCTCCCGCATAACGCGGGAGCCTGCTTCCTTTCTGCGCGGCAATCTCGTGCACCGACGATTGTCATTGCGAGACTTGCGTTAGCAAGTTGTGGCAAGCTCCTGTAAAACCCAACTTCAGATTGCCGCGTCGCTTCGTTCCTTGCAATGACACGGGACACTCAAAGCCTTCCCCTTGAGGGGAAGGTGGCCGCGCAGCGGCCGGATGAGGTGTCCGCCGAAGGCGGCAGAAAGCCTCCCCTGTGCAATGGCCCAGGCCGCCTTCTCTTGCCCCTACGGGGCAATTCACCTTGGGGGAGGTGGCGAACAAAGTAAGCCGGAGGGGTTGCCGAAAAACGCAGCTTTCTATCCCCTCAGGCGCTACGCGCCAGCTCCCCTTGTGTCAAGGGGAGCCTTCTTCTGTCCTTGCGAGGCCACGCCGGTGGCCGTGGCAATCTCAAGCAGCGCGCTCTAAAGCCTTCCCCTTGAGGGGAAGCCCTGCCGCCGCTGCGCGGCAGTCACAGCATCCTCGTCTCGTTGATAATCAGCTCAAAACGCTGACCGAGGAAGGCCGCGGCGCTGCGGCAGAGCGTCATACGGGTCAGGAAGATTTCAAAATAATCCATCACGGCACAGATCTCCGTATCGATGCGCAGGCGCAGAACAATATAGCCCTCGCCGGGCAGGACGTCCAACGACGAATCCACAACGGCATAGTTTACGCGGTCATGGATATCGAAGTCGCGGTCGCGCGGGGTACGCACGCGGCTGCGGCGCACGTCGCTCTTATCGGCAAGGATGAGCGCCGCACTGAGCGGCGTAACGGCGGCGGCCGTCTTTTCGTCGTGATTTCCGATGGCAGTGATGATTGCGGCGGCCTCCTTCGGCTCCATGCCGCGCCGCAGCAGAATGTCGTGCGCCAGCAGCGCGCCGGAAAGCGCATGGTTGACGCGGTTAATGGCGTTGCCCATATCGTGCAGCAATCCGGCGATACGCGCCAGCTCAACGGTCCGCGCATCGTAACCGAGCTTTTCCAGCACCTCGCCCGCGACCTTCGCCGTCAGGCAGACATGGCCGTAGCCATGGTCGGTAAAGCCCAGTACACCAAGCGCCTCATTGCCCGCTTCGATCAGCGCGCAGACATTCGGGTCATTCCTCAGGTCATCGTAACAAATCATATATTTCTCTTACTTTCTGCGAAGCAGGGCGTGAATCGCCTTGCCAAGCTCCATAACGATCATCGGTACGAGGCTCAGCCCCGCGACGACCAGCCATTCGCTGCCGGTCATATCCGTCAGCTTGAAAATTCCGTGCATAAATCCGGGCACAAGCACGAAAAGCATCAGCGCCAGCGATGCAAAGAACGCCCCGACCATATACCTGTTGGAGCGCAGGCCGATGCGGAAAAGCGAGTGGTTTGAACGGACGTTATAGGCATGGACAAGCTGCGAAAGCGCAAGCACGGCAAAGGCCATCGTCTCGCCGAGGCGCAGACGCGCGGCGCTCTCGCCCAGCTCGGCGATCAGCTCCGCAGAGACGGGCATGACACGCGAGCCGAGATAATAGGCCACGAGCGTCAGAATGCCGATCATGATTCCCTGCAGAACCGCCATAACGCCCAGGCCGTGCGCAAAGAGGCTCTCGGATTTTCCGCGCGGTCTGCGGGTCATAACGTCCTTTTCCACCGGCTCCATACCCAGCGCCAGCGCGGGCAGGCTGTCGGTCACAAGGTTGACCCAGAGGAGCTGAATGGGCATAAGCGGCGATTCATGCCAAAGCGTCATCGCGCCGAATACGGTAAGAATCTCGCCGAGGTTGCAGGAGAGCAGGAAGTGAACGGATTTGCGGATATTGTCGTAAATGCCGCGGCCTTCGCGCACGGCGGTGACAATGGTAGCGAAATTGTCGTCGGTCAGCGTCATATCCGCCGCACCCTTGGCAACGTCCGTACCGGTGATACCCATGGCGCAGCCGATGTCCGCCGCCTTGAGCGCGGGTGCATCGTTCACGCCGTCGCCGGTCATGGCGACGATCTCGCCGGCACGCTGCCACGCCTTGACGATACGGATCTTGTCCGTCGGCGTTACGCGGGCATAAACGCGGTATTTGCGGATATTTTCAAACAGCTCGTCGTCGCTCAGCGCCGCCAGCTCCGCGCCGGAGATGGCTTCTGCGTCGTCGTGCAGGATCCCCAACTCACGGGCAATGGCGGAGGCGGTAACGATATGGTCGCCCGTAATCATCACGGTGCGGATGCCCGCGCGGTCACATTCGGCAATCGCCGTGACCGCCTCGGGCCGCGGCGGGTCGATCATACCGACCAGACCGGCAAAGCTCAGACCGTTTTCCAGTTCCTCGCAGGTGCAGCGTTCGGGCAGCTTATCGAGCTGCTTATACGCTACGGCCAGCACGCGCAGAGCCTTTTTACCCATTGCGGCATTGGCGGCGAGCGCAGCGGCACAGTCTCCGTGGGTACAGCGCTCGATGAGAATATCGGGCGCGCCCTTGACGACGGCCAGATATTTGCCGCCGATGCGGTTGACGACGGTCATGAGCTTGCGCTCGGAGTCGAAGGGAATCTCACCGCAGCGCGGCGCCTCGGAGAGAAGGAGATCCTTTTCCATGCCGTCATGCAGGGCGGCGGCAACGATGGCCGTCTCCGTCGGGTCGCCGATGTGCGTCTCACGGCCGTTTTCGGATGTGACCTTACCGTCGGTGCAGAGCGTAGCCAGACGCACCAGCTCCCGCGCAGCCTGCGGCAGAGGTCTGCCGTCGATTGCGACAAACTCTCCCGCGACATAGACCTCCTTGAGGGTCATACGGTTCTGCGTGAGCGTGCCGGTTTTGTCCGAGCAGATAACCGAGGCACTGCCGAGCGTTTCCACGGCGGGCAGACGGCGGATAATGGCGTTCTTATCGACCATACGCTGCACACCGATGGCCAGCACAATGGTCACGATGGCGGGCAGACCCTCCGGAATGGCGGCGACGGCCAGCGAAACGGCGGTCATAAACATCTCCAGAACGCCCATGTGATTGAACAGACCGATCACAAAGATCACCGCGCAGATGCCGAGTGCCAGATAACCCAGATATTTGCCGAACTGTGCCAGCTTACGCTGCAACGGCGTATCGCCCTCCTCCTCGTTTTCGAGCATGGCGGCGATATGTCCCATTTCGGTGTGCATCCCGGTGGCGACGACGACCGCGGTAGCGCGGCCGTAAGAGACGGCACAGCCGGTGTAGACCATATTCGTGCGGTCGCCGAGCGGCGCGTCGGCAGCAACGGCGGCTTCGGCGTGCTTCTCCGCCGGGACGGACTCGCCCGTCAGCGCGGATTCGTCACATTTCAGGCTGGCGCTGTCGAGCAGGCGGCAGTCGGCGGGGATCAGGTCGCCCGCCTCCAGACTGATGATATCGCCGGGCACCAGCCCGGCGGACTTTACCGTGACCCATACGCCGTCGCGCAGTACTTTGGCATTCGGCGAGGAGAGATTTTTCAGCGCTTCCAGCGCGGCTTCGGCCTTGCTCTCCTGAATGACGCCCAGAATGCCGTTGATGAGCACGATCAGAACAATGACGATCGGCTCGATCCACTCGGCTTCCTGTCCCGTAAAGTGATTATAGATACTCAGCACGAGTGAAATCGCCGCGGCGATCATCAGAATGATGACCATCGCATCCTTGAGCTGCGCGGCAAAACGCTGCATAAAGGTCTTCGGCGGCTTTTCGTTGAGCTTATTCGGCCCCTTTTCCTGCAAAAGGCGCGCGGCCTGCCCGGCGGCAAGGCCGCGTTCGGAGTTGCTGCCCAGCTCGGCCAAAACGGCGTCCGGGGCTTCGTGATGCCAGTTCAAGTGCATTCCTCCCATGCGTATATGCGGCTTCGCCGCGATTTGTAACTTACATCATAATATACTCTCCGCCGAAACGCAAGATTTTCCCGCATTTTACGGAAAATTTTACACACGGCCCAGGCAGCCCTGTCATCGCAGGAGGAGGTCATTGCAAGGACGGCAGGAACAATATGTCATTGCGAGACTTGCGCCAGCAAGTCGTGGCAATCTCCTGTAAGACCCTGTATTTTTCATCTCCGGCGGAAATCGACGAATGATTTCCCCGCAGCCGGCATAGAATGGATGGAAATAGACACGAGGAGGTGTTTGCCATGCCAAAGGATGAGGGCGATATTGACGATCTGATTTTCGGCGACGAGGATTCCGGCATTTCCGAACGCTGAGGCTTCCCTTCGGGGAAGCCGTTTTTTTTATTCTGCGGCGGATCCTTGTTTTATATTTTTCCGAACGTGTTGCATGAAACGCGGCAATTTCAAAGGAAATTGTATTTAATAATGTATAGACCTTGCTTTTACAGCAGGTTTGTGTTATAATTTATTCGGATTTGTGTCACTATCTGAAAGGAGACGGCTATGTATTCCAACGCCTTTGTCTGGTCGCGCGTGCTGAACTACATGGAACAGCATTCCCCTGCGGCGGCCGTCGCGTCATTCTTCGACGACGCCGAGCTGATCGAGCTCAGTGAGAAGAAAATGGTGGTCTATTCCCCCTCGGCCTTCCGCAAGGAGGTCATCGAAAACCGTTATGCCCCGATCATTCTCGACGCCATGCGTGAGCTGTATCAGACGGAGCCGGAGCTTGTCGTGCTCGATGAGGACGAATATGCTACCTTCTCCGCCGGAAAGCAGCGCACGGATTACATCAAGTTCAATTCACAGTACACCTTCGATTCCTTCGTGGTCGGCTCGTCGAACCAGCACGCCTTCTCCGCGGCGGTTGCCGTGGCGGAGGAGCGCACACGCGCCTATAACCCGCTGTTTATCTACGGCCAGTCCGGTCTCGGCAAGACGCATCTGCTCTATGCCATTGCAAACCATATCCAGCAGCATCACCCGGACTACAACATTGTTTATATCAAGGGCGATCAGTTCATCAACGAGTTTATGGAAGCGCTGCGTATCGGCAAAAACTTCGAGTTCCGTGAAAAATACCGCAACGCCGACCTGTTTCTCGTGGACGATATTCAGTTTATTGCGGGAAAGGAATCCACACAGGAGGAATTCTTCCATACCTTCAACACGCTCTATGAGAGCCACCGGCAAATCGTCCTGACAAGCGACCGCGTACCGAGCGATATGCTGCGGCTGGAGGATCGGCTGCGCACACGCTTTGAATGGGGTCTGATTGCGGATATTCAGCCGCCCGATTTTGAAACGCGCTGGGCAATTACAAAGAATAAGGCGCTTTCGCTCGGTCTGGAGCTGCCGGATACCGTGTGCGATTACATCGCAGAAAACATCACCAACAACGTTCGCCAGCTTGAAGGTACGGTCAATAAAATCAAGGCCTACCACGATCTGGAGGGTATGCCGCTCGATATTCCGAACGTTTCACGCGCCATCAAGGATATGTTCAAGGGCAAGGCGGCCAGCCTGCCGACGCCGGAGCTGGTGATTGCCGAGGTTTGCCGCTTCTATTCCATCGATCAGAGTGTGCTGCGCGGCACACAGAAAAACAAGGGCACAGCCGAGGCACGACAGGTCGCCATGTATCTGATACGTAAAATGACCAATCTTTCCCTGCCGGATATTGCAAGAGAGTTTGGCAAGAATCATACCACCGTGCTGTATGCCATCCGCCGCGTGGAGGATGAGCTGCATTCCTCCGGCGGTCTGACGGATAATATCCGCGACATTACCGCAAATATCAACGCCAAGCTCTGACGATATGTCATTGCAAGACCCTGAAGGGGTCGCGGCAATCTTCTGCACCGACGCACGTCATTGCGAGACTTGCGTCAGCAAGTCGTGGCAATCTCTTGTAAGACTTAACTTTAGATTGCCACGTCGCTACGCTCCTCGCAATGACATGACGGGTGTGCCGCGTCGCTCCGCTCCTCACATTGACTTGTCACAGCGCGTCGGCTGCTCTCTGAAGCGCGGCGGATCCATCCACAGCCGCCTGTGCAATGTGCAGACATTTTCTGTGCATAACCGGAACAAACGTTTTTTGAAACCCCGGCCTGTGAAAAACCCGAAAATTTCTGCACAGACCGTAAACGGCGAAATCCCTTGCGCCGCAAGGCTTTTCGCATATCTATGCACATAAGTTATTACTACTGTCAATACTATAATTATCCTTCCTTTCTATTATAGAAAGGTGAAAGAAAGGCTGATGAAAATGAAGTTCACCTGTGAAAAGGCGCTGCTTGTTTCCGCGCTGTCCGTTGCCGGACGTACCGTTGCGCAGAGAAGTACCATTCCCTGTCTGGAAGGCGTTTTGCTGCGGGCATCGGACGGTCTGGAGCTGACGGGCTACAATCTGGAAACCGGGATTACCGTCAGCATCGGCGCGGATGTCTCCGAGCCGGGCGAGTGTGTGATGCCCGCCAGACTTTTTGCCGATATCGTGCGTAAAATGCCGGACGACGAAATTACCGTCACCGTTGACGAGCGGCTGCAGGTGTCCGTAAAGGGCGGCGTTTCCGCATTCCGCATTACCGCGATGAATGCGGATGATTTTCCCGAGCTTCCGGAGGTTCGCGCCGAGCAGGGAATACGGCTGCCGCAGAGCGTATTGCGCGAGATGATCGGCGGTTCTATTTTCTCCGTGTCGGACAACCCTGCCCGTCCGATCCTGACGGGCTGCCTGTTTGAGATTGAAAACGACTCGCTCACCGTCGTTGCGGTCGATTCCTTCCGCCTGGCGCGGCGCACCTGGCATTCGGAGAAAACACTCGGCCAGAGTCAGCGTTTCGTTGTGCCTGCGGCCAGTCTTCGCGAGGTGGAAAAGATTCTTCAGGATACGGACGAGCCGGTCGTGCTCAGCGCCGGTATCCGCCATATCAGCTTCCGCATCGGCGAAGCCACGCTGGTCTGCCGTCTGCTCGACGGCGAGTTCCTGAACTGGCGCGGCGCAATGCCGAAGTCGCACAATATTGTGCTGACGGTGCGTGTGGCGGATCTGATCGCCTCCCTTGAGCGCGTCAGCCTGATCGTCTCCGACAAAGCCAAAAGCCCCGTCCGCTTCCTGTTCGGAGCCGATCGCGCCGAGCTGCGCACGCAGAATACCGTCGGCTCTGCCTTTGACGTCTGCCCCGTGGCGGGCAACGGCGGGGAGCTGGAGATCGGCTTCGATGCGCGTTATCTGCTGGATGCGCTGCGTGCCGTGCCCTCCGATGAGGTAACGCTCGAGCTGCAAAACGGCCTGAGTGCCGTCGTGCTTACCCCCACGGACGATAAAACCGATTTTGCATATATGATCCTGCCGGTGAGGTTACGATAAAAGCAAATAAAACGTCATTACGAGAGCGGCAGCCCTGTCATTGCGAGACTTGCGCCAGCAAGTCGTGGCAATCTTATGTACCCGCTGTCATTGCGAGGGCGGCTTTGCCGCCCGTTGCAATCTCATGTGCCGCACCTAAGGCCTCCCCTGTGCAATGGCCCAGGCCACCTTCTCTTGCCCCTACGGGGCAATTCACCTTGGGGGAGGTGGTCAGCCGCAGGCTGACCGGAGGGGTTGCAAAAAAACGCAGCTTTCTATCCCCCCAGTCAGCTTCGCTGACAGCCCATCTCCGCGCCAAGAGCCACCGCTGCGCGGCGGTTGCGCTTCGAAACGCGCCTGCGGGCGCAGCCATTGACACAAGGGGAGCCTTGACGGAGTGGCAATCTCCCGTTAAATCCCCGCTTACTCTTACAATAAAAGCAAATTCGCTCGTTACAAGGAAGTCAAATATGAAAGTTACAGTTCATCGCGTTGCAATCCGGCCGTTGGTGGTCGATATTACAACGGAATTTATTAAGCTCGAAAGCTTTCTGAAGCTGGCGAATGCCGTCGGCTCCGGCGGCGAGGCCAAGCTACGCATTCAGGGCGGTGAGGTCGCCGTCAATGGGGAAATCTGTACCATGCGCGGGAAAAAGCTCGTTCCGGGCGATGTCGTGACGCTGGACGAGAAACGTTACGAAGTAAATAATGCAAATTAACTCGTTATATCTGCGCGGATTTCGGAATTATTCCGAGGCGCAGGCCGATTTTGTCCCGGGTGTGAACCTGTTGATCGGCGACAATGCCAACGGAAAGACAAATCTGCTGGAGGCCATCGGCTATCTGTGTACCGGCCGCTCGTTCCGCACGCGCCGCGAGGCGGAGCTTCTGCGATTTGACGCGGAATTTGCCGAGCTGAGCGCCCGCGTATTTGCGCAGGAGCGCGAGCAGGAGCTGCGCGCCGTGCTGTTTTCCGGCCGCCAACCGAGGCAGCTCTGGCTCTCCGGCGTCAGGCAGAAAACCGCCGCGCAGTTTACGGGCGTATTAAAATCCGTGCTGTTCTGCCCGGAGGATTTGCAGGTGCTCCGGCGGGGCGCGGCGCAAAGACGCCGGCTGCTGGACGATGTGATCTGTCAGCTCCGGCCGAATTACGCTGCCGCATTGGCCGAATACGGCCGTGTGCTGGAGCAGAAAAGCGCAGTACTGCGTGAGCGGTTGGAGTCGTACCGCGCGCTGCTGCCGGATTACAACGCGCGTATGGCACAGCTCGGCGCGCTGCTCATCTCTTACCGTGCACGCTTTCTTCAGGCGCTGGCCGAACCGGCCGCCGCATTCCACCACGATTTTTCCGGCGGAAAAGAAAACTTAACATTACAGTATCAGACGGTTTCGACCGTCTGTGACCCCTTTGCTTCCACCGCAGAGCTGACGCAGGCGCTCGCCGAGCATCAACAGACGCACGCCCGCGCGGAATGGGACAGCGGTCAGTGTCTCTCCGGGCCGCACCGAGACGATTTTCTCGCCGCGCTCAACGGGCTTCCCGTGGCACAGTTTGCCTCGCAGGGACAGACGCGCACGGCATCCATCAGTCTGAAGCTGGCGGAGCGCGAGCTGATCCGCCGCGACTGCGGCGAGGAGCCGCTGCTTCTGCTGGACGACGTCCTGAGTGAGCTGGACGCCGCGCGGCAGGATTTTGTGCTCAACCGCCTCGGCGGCGGGCAGATCTTTATCACCTGCTGCGAAACCGACCGATTGACGAAGCTGGGAAAAACCTTCCGCATCGAAAACGGAAGAATTTTGGAGTAATTGCAATGTATCTATCTATCGGCGGCGACATGGCAGTGCGCGAGCGCTCCGTGATCGGCATTTTTGATTTGGACAACACCTCATTCTCGCGCCACACGCGGGCGTTTCTGACCGAGGCCGAGCAGCAGGGGCAGATTGTAGATGTGTCCGGCGCACTGCCAAAGAGCTTTGTGCTCACGGAGGAATTCGGCATGACCCGCGCATACCTGACGCAGTTTAACGCTGCCGCGCTGGAGCGGCGCCTTTCCGCCGCAAAGCCTTTCCCCTGATGGGGAGCGCCGAGGGCGGCAGAAATAATATGTCATTGCGAGGGCGGCTCTGCCGCCCGTGGCAATCTTGCGCACCGACAACCGTCATTGCGAGACTTGCGTCAGCAAGTCGTGGCAATCTCCTGTAAAACCTTGCATCAGATTGCCACGTCGGGCTGCGCCCTCCCCGTGATGACAACATTGCAGACAACTTTATCGCGCCTTCATTTTCCAACAAAGGAGATTCTCATATGTCCGAAGAATTGATGAATACCACGGTCAGCCGGGAATACGACGCCTCACAAATCCAGGTGCTCGAAGGGCTGGAGGCCGTGCGGATGCGGCCGGGTATGTATATCGGCTCCACCTCCGCCAGCGGTCTGCACCATCTGGTCTACGAGATCGTCGATAATTCCATCGACGAGGCGCTCGCGGGCTATTGCAAGCACATCGTTGTGACCATCAACCCCGACGAGACCATTACCGTCGAGGACGACGGCCGCGGCATCCCCGTGGACATTCAGGCACAGACCGGAAAGCCCGCACTGGAGGTCGTCTTTACCGTACTGCACGCGGGCGGAAAATTCGGCGGCGGCGGCTATAAGGTCTCCGGCGGTCTGCACGGCGTCGGCGCCTCGGTCGTCAACGCGCTGTCCGAATGGCTTACGGTCGAGGTCCACAAGGAGGGAAAAATCTACCGCATGGATTTCTCCCGCGGCAATATTACGCAGCCCATACGCGTCGTCGGTGAGACGGAGCGGCACGGTACGGTCGTGACCTTCAAGCCCGATCCCGAGATGTTTGACACGACCCGGTTCGACTACGAAACGCTGCACACGCGGATGCGCGAGCAGGCGTTCCTGAACGCCGGACTGCATATTGAGATTGCAGATAAGCGCAGCGAGGACGGCCAGAGCGACGCCATGTGCTATGAAGGCGGCATCCGCGAGTTTGTGCAGTGGCACAACCGCCACAAAACCGAGCTGCACAACGAGGTCATTTACATGGCCGGAGCCAAGGGCGACGCGCAGGCGGAGATTGCACTGCAATACACCGATTCGTATAACGAAACTCTCATTTCGTTTGCCAATAACATCCATACGCCGGAGGGCGGTATGCATGAGACGGGCTTCAAGGCCGCGCTCACGCGCGTGATGAACGCCTACGGCGTCAAAGCGGGCGTCATAAAGACCGACGCGGACAAGGTCTCCGGCGAGGACTGCCGCGAGGGTCTGACCGCCGTGATCTCCGTCAAGCTGACCAATGCGCAGTTTGAGGGACAGACAAAGGCCAAGCTCGGCAACGCCTATATCCGCACATTGGTGGATAATGTGGTCAATGAGCAGCTTACGACTTATTTTGAGGAGCATCCCGCCGTTGCGCGCGTGATCCTCGACAAGGCCATGACCGCCAACCGCGCGCGGGAGGCCGCACGCAAGGCGCGCGAGTCCATCCGCCGCAAGACTGCTCTCGGCGGCGCGGCCATGCCGGACAAGCTGCGCGACTGCAACGAGACCGATCCTACGCTCACGGAGCTGTATATCGTTGAGGGCGATTCCGCAGGCGGCTCCGCCACGCAGGGACGCGACTCGCGCTTTCAGGCGATTTTACCGTTGTGGGGTAAGATGCTCAACGTGGAAAAGGTCCGCGAGGACAAGGTGATCGGCAACGATAAATTGCAGCCCGTCATCACTGCGCTTGGCGCGGGCATCGGCGAGGAGTTTAATACCGACAAGCTGCGCTATCACAAGATCGTCATTATGGCCGATGCGGACGTGGACGGCAGCCATATCCGGACGCTGATGCTGACCTTCTTCTTCCGCTATATGCGCCCGCTGATCGAAAACGGTTATGTCTATTCCGCCATGCCGCCGCTGTATAAGCTCACGCGCGGCAAGCAGACGCACATGGCCTTCTCGGATGAAGAGCGCGACCGGATCTCCGCCGAGCTGCGCGCGGACAATCCCAACGCCAAGGTGGACATCGCGCGTTTTAAGGGTCTCGGTGAAATGGATCCGCACGAGCTGTGGGAAACAACGATGGACCCCGAAAAACGCACGCTCAAGCAGATCAAGCTCGAGGACGCCGTAAAGGCTGACGAGATTTTTACCCTCCTGATGGGCGAAAAGGTCGAACCGCGAAAGGAATATATCGAAAAGAATGCACGGTATGTGCAGAACCTGGACTATTGACGCGATTGCAGGCATACGCCTCGTCATTGCACGGACGGCAGGAGCGATATGTCCTTGCGAGGTCATACCGGCGGCTGCGGCAATCTCGTACACTGACAACTGCCATTGCGAGGGCGGCTCTGCCGCCCGTGGCAATCTCGGGTGCGTACTGTCATTGCGAGACCCCGTAGGGGTCGTGGCAATCTCCTGTAAGACCCTGTGTCAGATTGCCGCGTTGCTTCGCTCCTCGCAATGGCACAAAACGGGAGGCGTCGCGCCCTCCTCGCAATGACACGCGTGAGTGCGGCAATCGCCTGTACGCTCCGCATATTGATTTACTCCGCAATTTTACCGTAAGGAGGAACCCCATTGGCACATAAGAAGGACTATAAGCCTGAGGACATCCGTTTCCCGGATCAGGCGATCGTAACCTCCGAGCTTGTGCATGAAATGCACAAGAGCTATATGGAATACGCTATGTCGGTTATCATCGGCCGCGCGCTGCCTGATGTGCGCGACGGCCTGAAGCCCGTCCATCGGCGCATTCTGTATGCAATGTATGAGGATAATCTGACCTCTGACAAGCCGTTCAAGAAGTCGGCGACCTGCGTCGGCGACGTATTGGGCCGGTATCATCCGCACGGCGACGCTTCGGTCTACGATGCGCTTGTGCGCCTGGCGCAGGATTTTTCCATGCGCTATATGCTCGTTGACGGCCACGGCAACTTCGGCTCCGTGGACGGCGACCCCCCTGCGGCCTACCGTTACACGGAGGCGCGGTTGTCAAAGATCTCGAACGAAATGCTGCGCGACCTCGAAAAAGAGACGGTCGATTGGGACTCGAACTTTGATGAGACGCGCAAGGAGCCGCGCGTGCTGCCGAGCCGCTTCCCGAATCTGCTGGTCAACGGCTCGTCGGGCATCGCCGTCGGAATGGCGACCAACATCCCGCCGCATAACCTCACGGAGGTCATCAACGCCTGCCTGTGCGTGCTGGAAAACCCGGAGGCCATGCTTTCCGACCTGATGGAGCACGTCACCGGTCCGGATTTCCCGACAAAGGGGCTGATTCTCGGCCGGGCGGGTATCCGCGCCGCCTATGCCACCGGCCGCGGCCGTATTACCCTGCGTGCCCGCACGGAGCTGGAGGAATTCGGACAGAACCGCCAGCGCATCATCGTTACCGAGATTCCCTATCAGGTCAACAAGCGGATGCTCATCAAGAATATGGCCGATCAGGTCAACGAAAAACGCCTTGAGGGCATTTCGGATATCCGCGACGAATCCGACCGCAACGGTATGCGCATCGTGATTGAGCTCAAGCGTGAGGCCAATGCACAGGTTGTGCTCAACCGCCTGTTCGCCCAGACCGCCATGCAGAGCACCTTTGCGGTGAATATGCTGGCGCTGGTGAAAAATCAGAGCCAGCCGAAGGTGCTCTCGCTGCGCGAGATTCTTGACGAGTATCTGGCATATCAGGAGGAGATCATCGTCCGCCGGACGAAGTTCGATCTCAAAAAGGCACTCGAACGGGCGCACCTTCTGGAGGGTCTGCTCATTGCGCAGGACAATATCGACGAGGTTATCCGCATCATCCGCGCGTCATATGACAACGCGAAAGAGAACCTGATGCAGCGCTTCGGCCTGGACGACATTCAGGCGCAGGCAATCCTCGATATGCGCCTGAAGGCGCTGCAGGGACTTGACCGCGAAAAGCTTCAGAACGAATACAACGAGCTGGAGGAGCGTATCGCCTACTTCCGCCGTGTGCTGGCCGACCCGGAGCTGGTCAAGTCCATCGTGAAGGACGAGCTGACCGCCATCCGCGACAAATACGGCGACGCGCGCCGCACCGAGATTGTCGATGTGGCCGACGAGATCGACGACGAGGATCTGATCGATGAGGAGGACTGCTGCTACACGCTCTCCGAGGCGGGCTATATCAAACGGCTGCCCGTCGATACCTACCGCGCGCAGAAGCGCGGCGGGCGCGGCGTTTCGGCGCAGAGCCTCAAGGACGAGGACTATATCAAAAAGCTCTTCCTTGCTTCGACGCACGACTATCTGCTGTTCTTTACGAACTTCGGCCGTGTCCATCGCCGCAAGGGCTACCTGATTCCCGAGGCCGGGCGCACCGCGCGCGGCACGAACATCGTCAACCTCCTGCCGCTGGAGGCGGGCGAGCGCGTGACGGCGATGCTGCTGACGCGGGAGTTTACGGAGAACGAATCTCTGATGATGGTTACGCGCAACGGCACCGTCAAGCGCATCGGCCTGAGCGAGGTCTACACCGCCCGAAAGGCCGGTATCCGTGTGCTCACGCTCGACGAGGGCGACGAGCTGATCGCCGTGCTGAAAACAAGCGGTGAGGACAGCGTGCTGCTCGCCACGCGGCGCGGCATGGCCATCTGCTTTGCCGAAACGGATGTGCGCAGCATGGGCCGCATGGCCGCAGGCGTGCGCGGTATCCGTCTGGGCGAGGACGACGCCGTCGTCGGCGCAGCCGTGGCCGAAAAGGGAAAATGCCTGCTGACCGTGACCGAAAAGGGCTACGGAAAGCGCACCGCGCTGGATGCCTATCTGCGCGGCGACGAGGTGCAGGGCCGCGGCGGCAAGGGTCTGAAGAACTACCGCCTGACGGACAAGACCGGACCCGTTGCGGGCGCGATTGTCGTCGGCGAGGACGACGACGTGCTGCTCATCGAGTCCGGCGGCGTCATTCTGCGTACCTCCGCTGCCAGCATCAGCGAGCTGGGCCGTGACACGCAGGGCGTCATTCTCATGCGTATCGAGGAGGGCAACCGCGTAATTGCGGTGCAGGCGACCCCCTCGGCGGACGACAAGGAGGAAGGTTAAATGTCAGAACGTGAAATTATCGACGTGGAAGCCGTGGAGACCGTCGTCGAGGAGACGCCGCGCCCCCGCTTCTCCGTGGAAACGTCACTGGATGTTTCGCTGCACGAGGAGGCCAATAAAGCTATGGCCAGCCGCGGCGGACAGGTGCTTTTTGCCGTGTGCCTTGCGATGCTTGCGTCATATCTCGGCATCTCCGTATGGCAGCTGATCGTTACGCGAAGCACCTCGGCGTGGCTGAGCATCGCCGTGTGCCTGCTGGCGGGCGGTCTGCTGATCTATTCGCGCTTCTTCGGTCAGAAGCGTGCCCTGCAAAAGTGGGAGGCGCAGATCCGGGCCGCCTTCGGCACGAACGCGCTGCATCTGACCACGGAGTTTTATGACCTTGTGCTTACGCAGACCATCCGCGAAAGCGGCGACAGCGTGGAGTGCGGCTATTCGTCCCTGCGCGGTCTGCGCGAGACGGAGCACCTTCTGCTGCTGCAAAATACCTCGGGCAACTGGTTCTTTGTGGATAAGCGCTGCGTGCGCGGCGGTACGCCGGAGGAGCTCCGCGCCTTCCTGGAGAGTATGATCGGAGGAAAGTGACATGGCGTTTTTGCTGACGAAACACGCCGTGCAGCCCAGAAAACTGGGCGTTTATGTCCATATTCCCTTCTGCAAGAGCAAGTGTGAATACTGCGATTTCTATTCGCTCGGCGGCAGCCGCGACCGCCGCACCACGGACGCCTATTTGCAGGCGCTTGCCGACCATATCCGCGAGTCCGGGAAGCTGGCGCCGGAGCACGAGGTCGATACCGTCTATTTCGGCGGCGGCACACCCAGCTTCTTCGGCGCGGGCGGTCTGAACCAGATTCTCGACGAGATTCTGCACCGCTTCCGCATGGCGCCCGATCCGGAGATCACCTTTGAGGCCAATCCGGACAGCGTGACCCCCGCCGACCTGCGCCGGCTGCTGCGCGGCGGCTTTAACCGCATTTCCATCGGCGTGCAGTCGGACGACGACGAAATGCTGCGCAGACTCGGCCGCCCGCATACCTATGAGCAGGCGCGGCAGGCCGTGCTGCGCGCGCGGGAGGCGGGCTTCGCAAATCTGTCGCTTGACCTGATGTACGGTCTGCCGAATCAGACGCTGGAGCAGTGGAAGGAGACGGTGGAGCACGTTCTGGAGCTTCGGCCGGAGCATTTGTCGTGCTACGGTCTGCGCGTTGAGCCGGGTACGCCCCTCTGGGACTATCAGGACTGCGCAAACCTTCCTTCGGACGACCGGCAGGCGGAGATGTATCTGGCTGCGTGCGCCATTTTGCGCGACTACGGCTATGAACATTACGAAATCTCCAACTTCGCCCGGCCGGGACTTGCCTCGCGGCATAACCTGAAATACTGGACGGGCGGAGAGTATCTCGGCTTCGGCCCGACCGCCGCATCGGATTTCACCGGGAAGCGCTTTACAATCCTCCGTGATCTGGATGGTTACATTGCGGGAATCCGCGACCACGGACAGGTGCTGAGCGAGTGCGACACGATCCCTCTGCGCGAACGCGCGGGCGAGTATGTGATGCTGCGGCTGCGCATTTCCGAGGGCATTGAGGCGTCCGAATATGAGCGCAGCTTCCTCATGCCCTTTGCGCCGCTGGAAAAGCTGCTGCGGCGATTTGCCGAAAAGGGCTTTGCCGAACAGAGCGGCGAGCGCTGGCGGCTGACCGAGGAGGGCTGGCTTGTCTCCAACCGTATCATTCTTGCGCTTCTCGAGGCGCAGGAGCGTTCCACGCCGCTGGCGAAGCGGAGGTAGCGCCGATGCTGACGCTCATTGCCATGGGCAAGCTCAAGGAGCGCTTTTATCTGGACGCCTCGGCGGAATACGTCAAGCGGCTCGGCGCGTTCGGGGAATTTCGACTGATTGAGCTGCCCGAAGCGCGCCTGCCGGACGACCCTTCGCCTGCGCAGATCGCCGCGGGGCTTGCCGCCGAGGCGGCGCTGATCCGGGCGAAGCTGCCGAAGGGTGCGTGGTTCTGCGTGTTTACGCCCGAGGGAAAGCTGCTTTCCTCCGAGGCGCTGGCGCAGACGCTTGGAAATGCCCGGTTAAACGGCAAAAGCAACGCCGTGTTCCTCATCGGCTCGTCCTTCGGCATCGACCCGGGCATCAAAGCGCAGGCCGATTTTCGGCTGAGCGTTTCGCCGATGACCTTTCCGCACCATCTGATGCGCGTTATGGCACTTGAGCAGCTTTACCGTGCCGAGTCCATTCTCGCCGGAACCAGATACCATAAATGATAAAAAGCCTCCCGAGTGGAGGCTTTTTTCGTTCATTGAGATTGCCGCGGTCACTGACGCAGCCTCGCAATGACAGAACCGCCGCGCAGCGGCGGAAGGGCTTCCCCTTGAGGGGAAGCTGTCAGTGAGCAACGCGAGCTGACTGATGAGGTGTAGCCCACGGATGTGGGCGTGTCAAAATCGGGCCGCCTGCGGCGGACACCTCATCCGGCCGCTCCGCTTCGCTGCGCGTCCACCTTCCCCTCAAGGGGAAGGCTTTGGGTGCTCCCGTGTCATTGCGGGGAGGGCGCAAGCTTAACGCGGTGTACCCATTTTGCGTCATTGCGAGGAGCGAAGCGACGCGGCAATCTGATGCGGGGTCTTACAGGAGATTGCCACGGGCGGCAAGCCGCCCTCGCAATGACAGTTGTCGGTGAATGCTAAGACCACCCGACGGAGAATTATTCATTTTTACCTATTGCAAAACCGAGCGCTCTGTGGTATAAGGAAAAGCTGTATGCAGCAGCGGGCAGGACCCGTGAATATGCGGCATTTCAGCCTTCGGAGGAGATATACAATGGCAAGTCTGTCTTCCAACCTCAGCAGAGCGCGCGGCACAATCCAGATGACGCAGGGCTCTCTGTGGAAAAATATGTTTTTCTTCAGCGTCCCACTCATGCTGTCTCAGCTTTTACAGGTGCTTTTCAATATGGCGGACGTGGCGGTCGTCGGCAAGTTCTCAAGCGCGGAGGCGCTGGGTGCGGTCGGCTCCACGACGATTCTGGTATCGCTGTTTACCGGCTTTCTCATCGGAATGGGAAGCGCCGTCAACGTCCGGGTCGCGCAGCACCTGGGCGCGCAGGATAAGGCAGGCGTGACCGCTTCCGTCCGCGCCTCCTTTGTGATCTGCCTCGCGACCGGCTGCATTATTACGGTGCTTTGTCTGCTGTCTGCGCGGTTCATGCTGGAGCTGCTCGGCACCAAGGACGATCTGATTGAAGGGGCCGTGCGCTATTTCCGGATCTATGCGCTCGGTATGCCCGCACTCGGAATCTTCAACTTCGGCAACGGCGTGCTCAGCGCAAACGGGGACACAAAGCGCCCGCTTGCATATCTGATGATCGCCGGGATCCTGAACGTGCTTTTCAACCTGTTTTTCGTCATTATCTGCGGCATGGCGGAGGACGGCGTTGCGCTTGCCAGTATCATCACGCAGTACGTCTCCGCAGCGCTGATTCTGATGCACATGGGACGGCAGAACGACGACTGCGCCTTCCGCTTCCGTGATCTGAAGGACGGGCCGGATGGCTCCGAGGCAAAGCACATCCTCGGGCTGGGAATCCCTGCCGGATTTCAGAACGCCGTTTTTGCCGTTGCCAATCTTTTTATTCAGGGCGCCGTCAATTCCTTCGATTCCGTCATGGTCGAGGGAAATTCCGCCGCGGCCAATGCCGACGCCATTATCTATAACATCATGGCGGCGTTTTACAGCGCCTGCGCGACCTTTATGGGGCAGAATCTGGGCGCGGAGAAACGCGACCGTATGCTGAAAAGCTATTTTATCGGCGTTTGCTATTCCTTCCTGGCAGGCGCGGTGCTTGGCGGCGCGTTGTATCTGTTCGGCAGGCAGTTCCTGTCCCTGTTCTCCAACGAAGAAGCGGTTATCGAGGCCGGGCTGCAGCGCACACGGATCATGAGCTTCTCCTATGCCGTCAGCGCCTTTATGGATTGCAGTATCGCGGCCTGCCGCGGCATCGGCAAGAGCTTCGCGCCCACCGTGATTGTCATCATCGGCTCCTGTGTGTTCCGTGTGGCGTGGATCTATACCGTATTTGCCCACTTCCGCACCATCCCGTCTTTGTATCTGCTGTATATTTTCTCGTGGACCATTACGGCGATTGCCGAGATCATCTGTTTCACCGTGAATTACAGAAAGCTCACGGTGAAACGAGATGCGCCGGTCTGCCGACCTTAGCACACAAAAAAGCACCTGCAATTCTGCAAGTGCTTTTTTTGTGCGTCGAAAGTCTTCCCTCCATGTCATTGCGAGACTTGCGTCAGCAAGTCGTGGCAATCTCGCGCAAAACCCTACATCAGATTGCCACGGGCGGCAAAGCCGCCCTCGCAATGACAGGCGCCGGTGCAAGAGATTGCCACGCCCCCTGCGGGGTCTCGCAATGACATAAAAAGGCTCCCCCTGCACAGGGAAGCCTTTTTGCCCGCGGCGGACACCTCGTCCGGCTGCTCCACTTTGTTTCTCGTCCGTCTTCCCCGCAAGGGGAAGGCTTTGGGGCGCGGCGCGTACTTTTCAGAGCAGCTCCTGATCGTAGATCGCACGGACGCCGCCGATGAACTTCGGGCGGGTTCGCGCCGCCAGCAGAATGGCGCTGCCGATATGGTCGATCCCCAGCCGCAACGGGACGGCGACGGGCTTCAGGTGCATACCGATGAGCGTGCCGCCGATGTCCAGCCCGGCGTCGGCGCGGATGCTTTCCACGGCAATCGGCTCGGCAAAGGCGTGATATGCCGCAGTTGCGAACGAGCCGCCCGCCTTGGGCTGCGGCACAACGTTCACGCGGTCGGCATTCGGCAGCGCGGCGCGCTCTACGATGAGCGCCCGGTTCAGATGCTCGCAGCACTGCGCAGCAAGCCAAATTCCCTTTTCGCGCAGCACGCCGTAAATCGCGTCAAACACGACCTGCGCGACCTCCGGCCGCGAGTCCGAGCCGATACGGCTGCCGCAGATTTCGCTTGTGGAGCAGCCGACGACCACCAGATCTCCCGCGTGCAGCTTCGCCTTTTCGCAAAGAAGCTGCGCGGCCTGCTGTGCCTGAGTACGGATTTCTTCTGTCATTTTCTTCCCTCCCGTAAGTCGATCAATGACTTCTTGCCTCAACGCGGTCGAGCGTCTTGCTCTCGCGCAGCGCGGCGATCAGTGCCACGGCGGCGACCAGACCGATGGCTCCCTGAAGCAGATTGCCGGGAATGCTCGTTGCGGCGGCCAGCCCCTTGCCGAGGATCATCCATGCGTAAAGGAAGTAGCCGAGCACCATCCAAAGCTCTGCGAGCGCGCCGCCGGCAATCCGGCCGAGGTAGCCGTGCTTTTTTCCGAGCGCACGGTAGACCAGCGCAGCGATGACGCACATCAGCGCCTTGATGACCAGAGTACCGGCAATGTAGTGCGGATAGCCGCCGATCAGATCGGCCAGCGCGGAGCCGACGCCGCCGGCAAACGCGCCGAAGGCCGGACCGAGCACCCACGCAGAGAGCAGCACGAAGCAGTCGCCGATGTTGACATAGCCCTGCGTTGCGGGCATCTGGATCTGGATGAGCAGCGTCGAAACGCAGACGAGCGCGGTAAAGAGCGCCGTAAGCACCATTTTTTTCAAATTGAAGGCCTGTTTCATGAGATTTCCTCTTGCTTTCTTTTGATACGTCGATTATACTACGGATTGGCATGATGAAAAGTGCCAAAACATTCTTTTTTAACCATACCAGATGGAGGAGCCATGCTGACCTATTCCTTGCAGAAGGGCGGCGCGAAGCCGCTTTACGCCCAGCTTTACGAGTCGATCCGCGACGACATTGCCGCCGGGCGGTTGTCCGCGGGCGAACGTCTGCCCTCGCGCCGCGCACTGGCCGCGCATCTTGACATAAGTCTTGCAACGGTGGACAGCGCTTATGCCCAGCTCGAGGCCGAGGGTTATCTGCACGCCAGGGCGCGCAGCGGCTTTACGGTCTGCGCCATCGGCACGCCGCCCGCCGCCCTGCCTGCGCCGCAGCCGCCCGTGCCGCCTGAGGTCGAACGGACGCCGCTTTTGCCGCTCTCCGGCGGCGGCGCGGACAGCGCATTTCCCTTTTCCGTCTGGGCAAAGACCGTCCGTGAGGTGATGAGTAGCCGCGGACAGGCGCTTCTGCGTCCGGCGGATAACCGCGGTGTGCCGGAGCTGCGCGAGGCCATTGCCGGGCATCTGCGCCATGCGCGGGGTCTGAGCGTCTCGCCGGAACAGATCCTTGTCGGTGCGGGCAATGAATACCTCTACGGCCTGATCGTCCAGCTTCTCGGGCGCGGCGCGCTCTACGCCGTGGAGGATCCCTGCCACAGACAGATTGCGCGCGTCTACGCCGCACAGGGCGCGCAGCTCTGCCCGCTGCCGCTGGACGGCGAGGGACTGCGGCTCGACGCGCTGCGCCGATGCGGCGCGCAAATTGCGCATATCTCCCCGGCACACCACTTCCCCACGGGGATCGTCATGCCGATCCGCCGCCGCAACGAGATGCTGCATTGGGCGAACGCCGCGCCGGGACGCCATATCGTCGAGGACGACTATGACAGCGAGCTTCGCCACAGCGGACAGCCGCTGCCGCCGCTGTTTTCGCTGGACGCGGGCGGACGGGTGATCTATGTCAGCACCTTTTCACAGACACTCGCGCCTTCTCTGCGCGTGGCCTATCTGTGCCTGCCGCCGTCGCTCCTGGCGGAATATCGCGAGCGGCTGGGCTTCTACGCCTGCACCGTGCCGTCGTTGGAGCAGTATGCGCTGGCGCGGTTTATTGCCTCCGGAGACTATGAGCGCCATCTGAACCGTCTGCGCAAGCGCTGCCGCGACCGTCGCGACGCACTGCTGGCAGCCATCGCCGCAGGCCCGCTGCGCGAGCGCTGCGAGGTGGTGGAAAACGGCGCGGGCACGCATTTTCTGCTGCGTCTGAAAACCGCCCGCCCGGATGCCGAGCTCAAAGCGGCCGCGGCCGAGCGCGGGCTTGCCCTGCAATTTCTGAGCGATTACCGCATCTGTACGCCCGTGGAATCCGGCGCACTGGTGTTTCAGTATGCCAATCTCAGTCCGCAGGAGGCGCAGGAGGCGCTCTCCCGGCTTGCGGCGCTGTTGGACGAAGAAAAAATCGGGAAAAGCGAAAAAAAGACTTGACAAGCACGGGCTCGTCCGCTATAATAATCGCGCTATGGACGATTAGCTCAGCTGGCTAGAGCATCCGCTTGACGTGCGGAAGGTCATAGGTTCGAGTCCTATATCGTCCACCAAACATCCGAAAGCAGCTTGCTTTCGGATGTTTTTTATTTCCGGAGCAAGCGGGGGTTCATGTCATTGCGAGGAGGGCGCAGCCCGACGCGGCAATCCAATGTAGGGGTTAGGGGTTTGCGCGCGATTGCCACGACTTGCTGACGCAAGTCTCGCAATGACATATCGCATCCGGTTTTGCAATGATACATTGACCCTGCAATGGCGCAGCCGCTGCGCGGCAGAAAAAAGGCTCCCCGATGGGGAGCCTTTCAAAATCTTCGGACCTTGTGGGGCGGGTTCCGCCGGGGTCGGCTTTTTCGCTGCACGGCTCAGTCGCGTCTGCGGCGGCCGGTGACCAGAATCAACAGACGCAGGAACTGCATGACCGTCACGCTCAACGCCGCAACATAGGTCATCGCGGCGGCAGTGAGCACGCGCCTCGCACCCGTCTGTTCCTCGGGCGTAAGCAGATTCGTACCGCGGATGGCCTGCATCGCGCGGCGGCTGGCGTTGAACTCCGTCGGCAGTGTGACAAGCTGGAAGACAACGCACAGACCGTAAAGCAGCACGCCGAACAGCGCGACGGAATAGAAGAAATCGCCGAGCGCGCTGCCGTAGGTGCAGAAGGAGGAGAAGATCAGCCCCAGTGCGATCATCGGGATCGAAAGCTGTGAGCCGAGGTTTGTGACGCGCACGATTGCCGTGCGGAAGCGAATGGGCGCATAGTTCTGCGCATACTGCACGGCGTGGCCGGCCTCATGCGCCGCGACGCCGACGGCGGCGGGCGTCGGCGCGTCATACACGCTGTCCGACAGACGAATTACGTTTGTTTTCGGGTCATAGTGATCGGTCAGCTCGCCGGAGACGCGCTCAATGCGCACGCCGCTGACGCCGTTGGCGTTCAGAACCGCGCGGGCGGCGTCTGCACCGGTCATGCCGCGCGCGTTGCGCACGCTGCCGTATTTGCGGAAGGTGCTGTTGACGCGGGCGCTTGCAATGAGCGAAAACAGCACCGCCGGGAGCACCAGAACGAAATACAGCCAGTCGAAGTAAAAGAAAAACGGCATAAAAATCCTCCTTACATGACTTCAAGAGGGCCCATCGCCTGATGCAGCCGCTCGGTCAGCGCGCCGCGGAACAGGCCGTAGGCGCCCTCATGAAGCTGATTCAGCGCCGGGGCGCACCGATACAGCTCCACGCGTCCGCCGAGGAAGCAGTCGATATCCAGCAGGTACTTGACCTCCGGATCCTCCGACGCACCACGCTTGACGCGGCCGGGGCCGCAGTGCAGCTTCGCCCTGCCGCCGCCGGGAAGCCCCAGCTCGGCATCCTGCGCTGCGCGGGTAAAGTCCGCCTCGCGCGCACCGGGCGCGGACAGCAGCCCCAGGTAGGCGGGGCTGAACAGCTCGCAAAAGGGCGTCGCGCCCAGACCGAGCGTCCCGCGCGAAAACGCGTTGATATAGCGCAGGCCGACGCGCTCAAAAAACTCCGGCCGATAGACCTCGATAAAGCTGACAAGCAGCTCGTCGAGCCGCGCGGCAAACTCCGCCCAGCCGCGGTAATTCATGGTGGACAGCGCAAGGAAGGAGCTGGTCAGACTGACCTTCCAGCGACCCTCGGCGGAGATGAACTGGTAGCTGCGGCCGCTCTGCGCACCGTCCGCCGCCGTGCCGGACTGAAAGCGCGGATACTGTGCGCGAACCTTTTCCTGAAACGCCACGGGGTCGCTCGCGCCGATGGAAAGAATCGTCGGGAAGCGAAGCTGACAGATAACCTCCATAAGCTGAGGCCGTTGGTAGGAACAATGCATCTGTTCGGGATTCATGGGAAGATTTCCTCCCTTTTTTATAGAATTGGATCACCTTTTCGGGATCGGCTCACCGGTAGTATAACACAGACCTGCAATACATTGCAAGTATTTCGTGGAATCCGCCTGCCGCCGCAGATCCTGCAATGACAGGCAGGGTGTCATTGTGCGGAACGGGAGCGGCACCTCCGTTTTGTGTCATTGCGAGGAGGGCGCAAGCCAGACGCGGCAATCTGATGTGGGGTCTATGTCGCGATCCCCTTGAACTGCGTGTCGTAAAGCTTGCGATACACGCCATTGAGCGCGAGCAGCTCGGAATGGCTGCCCATCTCCACGACGCGGCCCGCGTCGAGCACGACGATCCGGTCTGCGTCCTGAATGGTGGACAGGCGGTGCGCGATGATGATGGAGGTGCGGTTCTGCATCAGCTTGACCATCGCGTCCTGAATCTTTTTCTCCGTGCGGGTATCGACGGAGCTGGTCGCCTCGTCGAGGATAAGAATTTTCGGCTCGGCGATGACTGCACGGGCGATGGTCAGAAGCTGACGCTGGCCCTGCGAAATGTTCGTTGCGCCCTCGGTCAGCTCGGTCTTTTTGCCGTCCTTCAGGCGGCGCAGAAAGCTCTCGCAGTTGGCGAAGCGCAGCGCGGCGTCGATCTGCTCGTCGGTCGCGTCCTCGCGGCCGTAGCGGATGTTGTTTTCAATCGTGTCGGCAAAGAGCACCGGATCCTGGAGCACGATGGAGATGGCCTTGCGCAGCTCGTTTTTCGACAGACGGCTGATGTCCTGCCCGTCGATGCGGATGGTGCCGGAGTCGATGTCATAGAAGCGCAGCAGCAGATTGACGATGGTTGTTTTACCGCTGCCGGTCGCGCCGACCAGGGCGATTTTGTGACCCGGTTCGGCGTGCAGGCAGAAGTCACGCAGGACGGGCTTGCCCTTTTCGTAACTGAAATCGACGTGCTCAAAGTCCAGCTCGCCGCGAACGGCGGAGACGTCGAAGTCCTCCTGTTTGGAGAAATCCTCCGGCTGCTCGTCGAGCACGGCAAATACTCGCTCCGCACCCGCCAGTGCGGTAATCAGAGAGGAATAAAGCTGTGCGATTTCGTTGAGCGGACGGGTGAACTGCTTTGTGGTTGTCAGGAACATCACGACGACGGCGACGCTGAGCGGCGCGCCGCTCAGCGAACCGGAGACGGCGCGGAAGAAGGGAATCTTTGTCAGATACAAAAGCGCCAGCGAGCCGACGATACACACGAGGAAATAGCCGATGTTGCCGATGAAATTCATCACCGGCCCCATCGCGCCGCCCATGATCTGCGCACGGATGGCGGTTTTGGTATAGCTGTCGCTGGCGGCTGCGAAGTCCGCCAGGGCCTTTTGCTCACGGTGATAGGCCTTGACGGTTTTATAACCGGTTACATTTTCTTCCGTCTGGGAGTTCAGCGCGCCCAGAATGCTCTGCTGTTTGGAAAACAGCGGGCGCATATACTTGCTCATAAAGCGCGAGACGAGCAGCGTCAGCCCCAGCAGGAGGAACGAGATGAGCGTCAGCAGAGGCGAATACCAGATCATAATGCCGAGGCAGCCCAGCACGGTCAGAATGCCCGAAACGAGCGAGTTCAGCGATTGCGAAATCGCCTGCTGCACGCTCTGCACGTCGTTTGTCATACGCGACATCAGATCGCCGTGGGCGTGGCTGTCGGTGTAGCCGATGGGGAGGTAGACCAGCCGGCCGAACAGGTCGGCGCGCATTTTGCGCACGGTGCGGTTGGCCAGCAGCGCGCTGAAACGCGAGGAGAAGTATTGCAGCACGCAATAGAGCACATAGCTCAGCAGAAGCAGGCCCAGGGAAAGCGCGAATTTGGCCTGATTGGGGTCAACGGTAAATTTTTCCTGATCGACGTCGTAGCTGCCGAGGGCGGCGATGACGTCCTTGACCAGCACATTCGACCACAGGTGGAACAGCGTCGAGGCGACCACGAATACCAGAAGGGCGATCAGCAGGGGCCGCGAGGCCGAAAGATAGCCCAGAAGACGGGAGACGGACTTCTTCAGATCCTTCGGCTTTTCCTGCTTGCGCGAGAAGCGTCCGCCGGGGCCGCCGGAGCCGGGGCCGTGCGCGGGACGCTGTGTGCGTTCGGTGTCCTTTTCAGCCATATTACGCCTCCTCCTTCCGAATCTGAGAATGGTAAATATCGCGGTAGACCGCGCTGGTTTCCATCAGGCGGTCGTGTGTATCGAAGGCGGAAATGGTGCCGCCCTCCAGAACGAGGATGCGGTCGGCGTGCTTTGCCGTGGCGATACGCTGCGCAACGATGATCTTTGTCACGTCGCCCAGCTCGGCGCGCATGGCCTCGTGCAGCTTTGACTCCGTTACCAGGTCGAGCGCGGAGGTAGAGTCGTCGAAGATCAGAATCTCCGGCCGCTGCAAAATGGCGCGGGCGATGGAAATACGCTGGCGCTGACCGCCGGAGAGCGACGCGCCCTTTTCCAGCACCGGTTCCTCGTAGCCGCCGGCCTTGGAGAGAATAAATTCCTCGGCCTGCGCAATCCGTGCGGCCTTTTTCACCTCGTCGTCCGTCGCATCCAGACGGCCGAACGCAATGTTGTCGCGAATGGTACCCGCGAACAGCTCCGCCTTTTGCAGACAGACGGCGACCTTTTTCCGCAGATCGGCCGCGCGGTAGCTGCGCACATCGGCGCCGTCGAGATAGACCGTGCCCTGCGTGGCGTCAAAAAAGCGGAGAATGAGATTGACCAGCGTAGACTTTCCGCAGCCGGTCGAGCCGACCACGGCGATGGTTTCGCCCTGCTTTACGGAGAAGCTCAGTCCCTGCAGCACGGGCTGCTTTGCATCGGGATAGGTAAAACCGACGTCGTCGAAGCGGATGGTGCCGCGCTCGGTGAGCGTTTCGGGGTCAAGCGTGCCGTCGGTCAGCTCGAGCGGACAGTCGAGGATCTCGTTAATACGCCGCGCGGAGGCCCACGCCTGCGCCATCATCGTAAACATCATGCCGAGCATGATGACGGACATACAGATCATCGTGATATAGGTGATGGCCTGCGAAATCTGGCCGACCATCAGCATCTCGCCCGAGCCGCCCGCAAAGGCCGAGAGGATCGAGCGTCCGCCGATATAGTAGATCACGACCGAGCCGCCGAAGATCACAAGCTGCAGTACCGGGCTGAGCAGTGCAGCCGTTTTCTGCACGCCGAGCAGGGTGTTGGCGTAGTCGTCATTGACGCCGCCGAAGCGTTTATCCTCATACGGTTCGCGGGAAAAGGCCTTTACGACGCGCGCGCCGGTGACGTTTTCCAGCACGACCTGATTCACGCGGTCGAGCTTTTTCTGCACAACGGAGAATACCGGGAAGATCTTTTTGACGAAGATCAGCAGCAGGATCACCTCGAGCGGCAGCACAACCGCCAGAACGACCACGAAGCGTTTGCTGATCGACAGCGTGAACACGATACCCAGCACGAAGAACGACGCCGCGCGTACCAGTCCGCGGATGCACATCGAGAAGGCGTTCTGCACCTGCGTTACGTCGTTTGTTACGCGCGTAACCAGCGAACCGGTACGGAAATCGTCCGCCTGATGCAGGGAAAGATGGAGGATTTTCTGAAACAGCGACTTTCGCAGATCATTGCCGAAGCGGTAGCAGGCCAGATTCGTGAACACGTTGGAGAGCATACCGCCGGCGACGCCCGCGATGAGCACGCCCACCATCACCGCGCCGTAGCGCAGGACATTGCCGAGATTGCCCGTCTGTACGCCGTAATCGACCATCTTCTGCATATATTGCGACAGAACCATGTCCATCGCAACCTCCAGAACCATAAACAGCGGCGCCAGCAACGCCAGATACCAGTATTTTTTCAGATACTTCAGGAGCTTTATCATGCTTTTTTCAGTTCCTCCATCGTTTCGATCAGCTTATCCAGCATTCCGCGCAGCTCGCCCAGCTCCTGTGTGCCGAGCGTACGCTCCAGCATCTCGTTTGTTTCCACAAAGAAGCCGCAAATCTCGCCCGCCTTGGCTTTTCCGGCCTCCGTCAGACTCAGATAGAGCTTACGCCCGTCGCACTCACAGCGCTCGCGCGACAGATAGCCGTCCCGCTCCATCTCCGCCAGTGTGACCGAGACGGTCGGCGCCTTCAGGCCCATACAGTCGCAGATATCCTTGGACGTAACGGGCTTGCCCTCCGCCCAGCGCAGATAATTCAGGATATGAAAGCAGGTTGAGCCGATACCGGCATTGACCGCCCTGTCTCGCACCGTCGTGCGGTACAGCCGCGCGGCATGATTGAGCTTTTGTCCCAGACTTTCGCCTTTGCTGTCCATATATGTCCTCCTTTTTGATGATTGAATATGGTAAGGCTCCCCTTGCACAGGGGGGCTTTGGGTGCGGTGCACGGGCTTGCCGCGACTTGCGTCAGCAAGTCGCGCAATAAAACAACCGCCGCACATAAACTTCCATCCTAATATTATAGCAGAAAATTAGTTACAAAACAAACAAGATTTTGAATTTTTTCAAAAAAAACACGCCGTGCAGCGCACGGCGAAAATTAACAAGTCAATAGCGCAGGTATCTCTGCAAACGCTCCTGCGCACGCGCCAACGTGCGGCAGATGCTCGAACGGCTTACGCCCCGCTCGGCGGCAAGCTGTGCCTGTGTTTTTCCGCCGAAATAAACGGCCGTCAGGATCTCCCGCTGGCAGGCGGTAAGCTCCTGCGCGATGACGCGCTCCATGCGCCGGAGCTGGACCTCACGCGGCAGACGGATGTCGGAAAATTCACAGAGTGTAGCTTTTGTCACGGTAAAACCCCCTTTCGTAATAGTGCGCCGTCAGCTCGGCAAGCGCAAGGCACTGCGTCAGAATCTCCGCCAGCGCGGCGATTTCATGTCGCAGGCGGCAGCGCTCGGCAGCGTCGTCCTCCTGCCGTAGCCGTGCACGCAGGCGCTTGAGCTCCGCGCGCAGCGGTTGTGCGCTCTCGGCATAGCCTGCGGAAAGCTCCTGCAGCTTCACGGCAATGCGGCAAAGCACACGTTCTGTGGTCTGGCCATCCGAACTCACCTCCTTTTCCGTTCAGAATGGGAACCGGTATGCCGAAAACGCTCCGTTTTCTGTTTGTCTCTGCGCATTGCGTCGGGCAATAATTACCAATAATTTCCAGTCGCTACACGCTCAGTGTAACCGATGCGGCGGGCTTTGTCAAGTGTTTTTTTCGCCTGACGAAAAACTCCTGAATTCGCGCGGCAGATGTGTTATGGTGGGCATGAAGGGAGATGGGAAAATGCTCGGTGGGAGAATTGCGCTGCTGCGAAGGCATGCGGGGCTTTCGCAGAGGAAGCTGGCGAGCGCGCTGCACGTCAGCGCCAGCGCGGTCGGAATGTATGAGCAGGGGCGGCGCACGCCGCCGAACGTCGTCCTGCTGCGCATGGCCGAGCTGTTCGGCGTAACGACGGATTTTTTGCTGCGGGGCGAGGCCGCGGACGCGGATCAGGGGACGCTTCGCGGCCTGCTTGCAGAGCAAAGCGCACGGTACGGCATAGCCGAGTGCGACGCGGCGCTGCTGCTTTCGGCGATTTTAAGCGCGGGAGAGTTGACTCCGGCGCAAAAATCGGCTATGATGAAAGCGAAGGGAGGTGGCGTGATGAAGGACGAAGAATTTATGCGCCGCGCATTGGCGCTGGCGCGTGACGCGGCGGAGGCGGGCGAGGTTCCCGTCGGCTGCGTGATCGTTGACGGTGAGCGCGTCGTCGGCTGCGGCCGCAATCGGCGCGAGGAGGAAAGAAGCGCCCTGTGCCACGCCGAGCTGGAGGCCATCGATGAGGCCTGCCGCACGCTGGGCGGCTGGCGGCTCTGGCGCTGCACATTATATGTCACACTGGAGCCGTGCCCGATGTGTGCCGGAGCGATCATCAACGCGCGCATTGCGCGGGTGGTCTACGGCGCGCCCGACGCGAAGGCAGGCTCCTGCGGCAGCCTGACCGATCTGTTTGCGCTGCCCTATAATCACCGCCCGGAGGTCACGGCGGGCGTCCTGCAGGAGGAATCACAGGCGCTTTTGCAGGAATTCTTCCGCCGATTGCGTGAAAATCCAAAGCCGCGCTGGCACAAACCCGCACTTTAGTGCGGGTTTTCCGCTGTCTGCCCGGTGACGGAGTCGCCGCCTTCGGCGGACACCTCATCCGGCCGCTCCACTTTGTTCCGCGTCCACCTTCCCCTCAAGGGGAAGGCTTTGGGGTGCCCCTGTGTCATTGCGGGGAGCAACGCGACGCACCCGTTATTTGTCATTGCGAGGAGCGAAGCGACGTGGCAATCTAATGCAGGGGCTTACAGGAGATTGCCACGACCTGCTGGCGCAAGTCTCGCAATGACAGTAGGTGCATTGCGAGAAGGGCGTAAGCCCGACGCGGCAATCTGAAGAAATATCCCACGAGATTGCCGCGGGCGGCTCTGCCGCCCGCGCAATGACCATAGGGCGTGAGATTGCCACAGCCGTCGGCGTAGCCTCGCAATGACATCCATCCCGCTGTGTCCCGCGACAAAAAACGACCCGCCTCGGCGGGTCGTTTTGATTGATTGCGTATGGGAGCAGCTTATTCCACACAGAGCTCGCCGTCCCTGACATCGACGTGCAGCGTGGCATTCGGCGCAACGTTGCCCTCGACAATGCGGCGAGCCAGCAGCGTTTCGACCGTGTGCTGGAGGTAGCGCTTCAGCGGACGCGCGCCGTACTGCGGGTCGTAGGCTGCATCGACGACAAAGGCCTTGGCCTCATCGCTGAGCACGCAGGAAAGCTGCTTCTCCTTCAGACGTGCATTGAGCGCAGCCACCTGAAGATCGACGATACGCAGCACGTTGTCGCGCGTGAGCGGCTTGTAGAATACGATTTCGTCGAGACGATTCAGGAACTCCGGGCGGAACGAACGCCGCAGCAGGCCCTGCACCTCGCTCTTCGCCGATTCGCTGATGCTGCCGTCCGGCTCGATGCCGTCAAGCAGCGTCTGTGAGCCAAGGTTGCTGGTCAGGATCAGAATGGTGTTCTTGAAATCGACCGTGCGGCCCTGCGAGTCGGTAATGCGCCCGTCGTCAAGCACCTGAAGCAGGATGTTGAATACGTCCGGGTGCGCCTTTTCCACCTCGTCGAACAGAACGACGGAGTACGGACGGCGGCGCACCGCCTCGGTAAGCTGACCGCCTTCGTCATAGCCGACATATCCGGGAGGCGCTCCGATCAGGCGCGACACGGAGAACTTCTCCATGTATTCGGACATATCGATCCGTACCAGATTCTTTTCGTCGTCAAACAGCGCCTCGGCCAGCGCCTTGGCCAGCTCCGTCTTGCCGACGCCCGTCGGGCCAAGGAACAGGAAGGAGCCAAGCGGGCGGTTCGGATCCTGAATGCCGGCGCGGCTGCGCAGGATGGCTTCGGACACGGCGCGGACGGCCTCATCCTGCCCGACGACACGCTTATGCAGCACCTCGGGCAGCCTGAGCAGCTTGTCGCGCTCGCCTTCGACGAGCTTCGCAACGGGAATGCCCGTCCAGCGCTCGACGATCTTCGCGACCTCCTCCTCCGTGACCTTATCGCGCAGCAGATTGCTGTGCTTTGCGCTCTGCGCGAGCTGTTCCTCATGGGCAAGCTCTTTTTTGAGCTGCGGCAGCTCGCCGTATTTCAGCCGTGCAGCCGTCTCCAGGTCGTAGCTCTGCTCGGCTTTCTCGATCTGCGCGCCGAGCGCCTCAATACGCTCGCGGAGCTGCTGCACCTTGCCGATGGCGTTTTTCTCGTTTTCCCACTGGGTTTTCATCGCATTGAATTTCTCGCGCTGCTCGGCCAGCTCCTTGCGAAGCTCGGCCAACCTGCCCTGCGAAAGCTCGTCGGTCTCGTTTTTCAGCGCCGCTTCCTCGATCTCCATCTGGATGATGCGGCGGCGGATCACGTCCAGCTCCGTGGGCATGGAGTCCATCTCCGTGCGGATCATGGCGCAGGCCTCGTCGATCAGGTCGATGGCCTTATCGGGCAGGAAGCGGTCGGTGATATAACGGTCGGAAAGCGTCGCGGCGGCGATGATGGCGGGGTCGGTGATCTTTACGCCGTGGAACACCTCGTAGCGTTCCTCCAGACCACGCAGGATGGCGATGGTGTCCTCTACCGTCGGCTCCTGCACCATAACGGTCTGGAAGCGGCGCTCCAGCGCCGGATCCTTTTCGATATACTTGCGGTATTCGTCGAGTGTGGTCGCGCCGATACAATGCAGCTCGCCGCGTGCCAGCATCGGCTTCAGAAGGTTGCCGGCATCCATGCTGCCCTCGGTCTTGCCCGCGCCGACGATGGTATGCAGCTCGTCGATAAACAGGAGAATGCGCCCCTCGGACGCCTTGACCTCGTTCAGCACCGCCTTCAGGCGCTCCTCAAACTCGCCGCGATACTTCGCGCCGGCGATCAGTGCGCCCATGTCCAGCGAGAAGATTGTCTTATCCTGCAGGGACTTCGGTACGTCGCCGCGCACGATACGCTGCGCCAGTCCCTCGGCAATGGCGGTTTTGCCGACGCCCGGTTCGCCGATCAGCACGGGGTTATTCTTCGTCTTACGGGACAGGATCCGGATGACGTTGCGGATCTCCTCGTCTCTGCCGATGACGGGGTCGGTCTTTTGCTCCCGCGCCTTCTTTACCAGATCGGTGCCGTATTTTTCCAGCGCCTCATAGGTGCTTTCGGGATCGTCCGTGGTGACGCGGGCGGTGCCGCGAATGCTCTGAAGGGTCTTGAGCGCGTCCTCACGGGTGATGCGGTAGTCTCGGAAGAGCGGGGCGACGGTCTCGTCGGCCTTATCCAGCATGGCAAGGAAGAGATGCTCGACGGAGATATAGTCGTCGCGCATCGATTTTGCGCTTTCGTCGGCGGCAGCCAGCAGGGCATCCATACCGCGGGAGATATAATACTGATCGGCGTCGCGTCCGGCGCCGGTGACGCCGGGCAGCCTTTCCACGGCCGCGTTTGCGGCGGCGTCCAGAGATTCGACGGTCACGCCCATTTTTTTCAGAAGCTGCGGGATCAATCCGCCCTCCTGGCGCAGCAGCGCCAGCAGCAGGTGCGCCTGCTCGATCTGCTGATTGGAATGTGCGGCGGCAATCGTCTGCGCGTCGCGGATGGCTTCCAGAGATTTTTGCGTATAACGGTTCATATCCATAGTTCAGAACCTCCTTGTTTCGCGGTTTTAGCACTCGCGATGCGAGAGTGCTAATTTCTTTTGACCTCATAATACCACGCTTTTTCTGCTTGTCAAGGGGTTGGAAAAAAATTTTTTGTGTGCCGCATCGTAAAAAACGGAAGTATAGCGCGCAGGAAAATGCGGGATACTGGCGTCGGAGGGATGTTATGAGTTTTGATATTTTGAAGGAGCTTCCCATGGGCTTCGGAATGATGCTCATGCGCAACGCCGAGGCGCTGAACTATTATACCTCGCTTCCGCAAGCGGAGCGGCTGGAGGTTGCCAAGGAGTGTACGGTTATACGCACCGAGGAGGATATGCGCAGATACGTCGAAAAGCTCGGGCGTCAGCGCCCCTTTGACGCGCCCTGAATCCGCGGCTTTTTATTTGTCATTGCGAGAAGTGAAGCGACGCGGCGTCCCCGTTATTTGTCATTGCGAGGAGGGTGTAAGCCCGACGCGGCAATCTGATGCCGGGTTTTACACGAGATTGCCACGGGCGGCGGAGCCGCCCTCGCAATGGCCTGTTCGCTCCGTAATGACAGAAAAAGGCTCCCCTTACAGCAAGGGGAGCCTTTTTGGGTTTGCCGTCTTCGTCCAAGGCAAATTGCCCCGAAGGGGCAGCGGCCGGTTGATTATTTCTTCAGAAACGCAGCTTCAATGCGGTCGGCAGCGGTCTGCACGCCATGCTCATTGCGCAGTCCTGCGGCCAGCGCGGCCGCATTGCTCCGGTACTCCGGCGTACCGGTCAGCTCGGCCAGCGCGTGTGTTAACCGCTCTGCGCTCAGCGCGTTGCGCCGCAGCGGCTTCGGACCGAGTCCGAGTGCGGCAATACGCCCGCCCCAGAAGGGCTGGTCGCCGCCGAAGGGAATCACCAGCGTCGGACAGCCGGCGTAAAGTCCCGCCGCCGTCGTACCTGCGCCGCCGTGATGCACGACTGCGCAGCAGCGCGGAAACAGCGTGTCGTGGCTCAAAAAGCCCTCTGCGTAATACACATTATGCGGCATTTTTCCGGCATCCGCACCGCTCCAGCCACGCGCAAGAATGGCGCGCAGGTGGGTCCGCGAAAGAGCGTCGAGGACGGTGCGCAGCGTCTTTCCCATATCGCCGGAGCCCATCGAGCCGAAGCCGATGTAGACCGGGGGGTCGCCCGCATCCAGGAAGGCACGGAGCGACTCCGGAAGCGTCCGGTCGTCTCTGGGCGGCTCGCGCCAGAAGCCTGTCATGGTAATATTACTCTCCCAGCATTCCGGCCGCGGGAATACCAGTGGACTGATGGCATAAAGCTCCGGTACCGGCGCGCCGTTCAGGGTAAAATATGCCTCCGGCCGCAGCGAACGGTGCGACACGCCCTGCTCGCTGCGCCAGCCGTTGAGCAGACGGCGCTCAACGAGTCCGAGCAGTAAGTAGGCCACATGATATGTAAGCTGATTGTACCCCGCTTTTCCGCCGACGGGAAGCTGCGGCGTAATCGGTATGGGCGCTTCGCTGTTCGCGTCCATCGGGTAGTAGTGTGTCTGCACGAAGGGGATTCCGTATTTTTCGGCGACGGTCAGCGGGACGGAGCCGAAGAAGGTCGAAACCAGTCCTTCCGCGTCCGCACAGGAGGCGGTCATCGCATCAAGCAGCGGTCCGGCATAGGGCAGAATTTCCTTTTCCAGATTCGGAAGATAGTTGAACACGTTCAGTTCCGGCTGCATCAGGCTGTCAACAAAGCGGCTTGCGTCGCCGGGAAGCGGAAAAAAGCGCAGCCCCGCGTCCTTTACGGCCTTTTCAAAGTGAGAAAATGCGGCAATGGTCACATCGTGCCCGCGCCGCCGCAGCTCGCCTCCGAGGATGGTGTAAGGATACACGTCGCCGGTTGAGCCGATCGCCATCATGGTAATGCGCATGGAAATCCTCCCGTCTGTCGTCACCCGGCTGCATGGGCGGCCGGGTTGTCGGTTCGGAAACGCTCCGACCCGACGGTCAGAGCCTTCGTAATGCCTTGCCGATCCGCTGCCCCATGCATACGGCGACCTCGTCGCCTCTCTGCGAAGCGGCAAGCAGCTCCGGCTCGGGCGCGGCAGCATCCTTTTGCAGCAGCAGCACCACCGTGCTTCCGCCGTAGAGGAAGCGGCCCTTTTCCTCGCCGCGGCGGACGCCGCCTTCGGGATGGCGGTTGGCGATCCGTCCGACGAGCATCGCGCCGACCTCGATCTGCGCAACCGTGCCGAGGTGCTCGGTGTCAAGCAGCGTAACCTCGCGGCAGTTTTCCGTGAAAACCGGCACGCGCTCCAGCGCAATGGGCCGGACGGTGTGCAGCTTTCCCGGCAGGAAGCGATGCATCCGCTCGCGGCCGCTGTCCGGGTAGCAGTAACGATGATAGTGCTCCGGGCAAAGCCGAAATACAAGGCAGAGCCCGCCGGAAAACAGTGCGGCGTCCTCCGCGCTGCCGAGCAGCGCGGACAGCGTGTAGCGGCTCTGCTTCACGGGGAAAACGCTGTCCGCTTCGATGGGCCGGATGCTGAGCCAGCCGTCGCAGGGGGAGACCAGCGCATCCGGCGATGGATCGACCGGCCGCAGCTCCGCGCGAATCCGGCGCGTAAAAAAGTCGTTAAAGCTGACATATTTCGCCGTCTCGTACAGGGAAAGGTCAATGCCCTTCTTTCGCACAAAGGGCGCGATCAGCACGCGCGAGGCGCGGCCGTCCATAAACCGTCCGACCACGCGCGAAAACCCGCGCCCGACCAGCGGGCGCAGGAGCAGCCGTCCGACGGCCGTATGATAAAGAAAGCGCAGAGCTGCGCTTTCTTTTCCGGGTTTCCTTACCTCAAAAACCATAGACTGAACAAAAACAGGAGCGCTTCGGCCAAGCCGACGGCGATCATGCAGAGAATGCCCCTCAGGCCGGGCTTTTTGATCTGGAAGCGGAGCAGGAAGCACAGCCCCGTGACAAGAAGCGTCAGAAAATAACAGGGCGTCAGATCGACGGGAATCGCGTAATCAAGCAGCAGAACCGTCGGCACGATGAGCGAGGCGGAGGTGACGGGCAGGCCGACGTAATATTTCCGCTTGCCGCTCTCCGCGGACTGCCGCTCCTCCTCGGTGACGTTGAAATACGCCAGCCGGATCAGCGCCGCAAGGACATACAGCGCCAGAATCGCATGGACGCCGAAAACGAGCAGCGACTTTCCGAAGCGCGGCCAGCCGGTCATAAAGCTCTGCATCAGCGGCGAAACGCGGATCAGCGCCGCGCCGATGCACGCGGGCAGCACGCCGAACGCAACCAGATCGGACAGGGAATCAATCTGGATACCGAATTTCTGCTCCTGCTCGGTACGGTTCTTCTTGCGGCGGGCGACCATGCCGTCAAACGCATCGCAAAGTCCGCAGGCGAGCAGGCAGAGCATTCCCCAATAGGGGTGCCCGGAGCCGCTTAACGAGGCAAAAATGCCGCAGCAGGCAGACAGCAGGGAAAGATACGTCAGGATAACGGTATAGTCGAACACTCCGATCATTTCTTTTTTCTCCTCATATGCACGAAGTGATCCACGAGAACGAGCGTCCCGCAGAGGATAACAATAAAGTAGAAGGACAGCGAGCGCGAAAGCAGCTCCAGATTGACCGCGGCGCTTTCGTCGAGATACAGGCGGAAGCCGTTGAGCATCAGGTAATCGGCTACGCCCATCGAGCCGGGGATCGGCAGGCAGTTTGCGCCGACCATCGAATAGATCTGCACGGCCCACAGGCGGATGGCTTGCGAGAGATTTGCGCCCGTTGCCAGCGCCACAAAGAAAGGCACAAGCGACGATGCCAGCCGCTGCAGCAGGTTATAACCCAGAATGCCGATCATCATGCGCTTATGCGAGCGCAGAATGGCAACGCTTTCGCCGTACTCGTTCATGGAGCGGTCGAGCCGTTCCAGTGTCCGCTCCGGCCTGCGCAGCAGATGCAGCTTCGCCGCAAAGCGTACCGCTGCGGTGCAGATGCGCCGCAGCATTGCCTCGTTTTTCAGAAGCAGCAGGAAAAAGCTCGTCAGGCAGATGAACACAAGGAAGCCGATCACGATCAGGATCCGTGCGGTCACACCCACGGCAACGAAAATTCCGGGGAATACCAGCAGGACGACCACGCCCAGCACAAGCAGCGACAGGGTATACATCGACAGCGTTGCCAGCAGCGCGGCGGTCGAAACGGCGGCAGGAATGCCGTCGCGGATCATCAGCGCTGCGCAGAGCGGCTGGCCGCCGCTGGCGGAGGGCGTAATGGCCGAGAAATAAAGGTCTGCCGCGCTGTAGACCACGCTCCGGTGGTAGCGGCAGGGATAACCAAGCAGACGGCAGGAGGCACTCAGCGCTTTCGCCTCGGCGAGACCGATGCAGAGCGCGCAGGCCACGGCGGCGGACATATACCATATGTTGGCATTTTCGATGGAGTGCCAAAGCGATTTAAAGCTGAATTCTTTATTTTGTGACAGCACGACCCAGATGGTCACGGCCGCCAGAACAAGCGCAACAAGCGTCCAGCCAAGGCGCGAGCGGCGCGTAGCGAGGGCTCCGCCCTCTTTTTTGGGAAATTCCCGGTTCGCCGCCAAGGGCGCACCTCCTCAGAAAACTATTTTACCTTGCAAAACCGCCGGTTTGCGGCCGCAAGCAGACGATCCGCGCGCAAGGGCTTCGCCAGAAGCTGTCCCAGCTCTGCGACGAGAATCCCTGCCAATACGTCCGCGATGACATGCTGCTTGACCAGCAGCGTCGAGGCGAAGATCGCCAGCGAAAGGGGCAGCATCGCCCACTTGTACCAACGCGGCGGCTTTTTCAGCCGCAGCGCGCCGCGGAATACGAGCCAGCTCTCCAGGCAGTGGATGGAGGGGAACAGGTTCGTCGGCGAGTCGATCCAATACACAAAGCGCAGCCAGAAATTCCAGAAGCCGCCCTGCGGCACCTCCGGCCGCTGCATAGTCATCGGCACGGTCAGAAACAACACCAGACACATCAGTTTGGCGATTATTTCGCCGCCGAGTACGCGGTAACAGGTATCCTCGTCCTCGCGGGCAATGACGGTATAGCCGATCACCCACTGCGGAAACGCAAGACAGTAGATCAGAACAAAAAAGGGTACGAGCGGGATGGCAAGGTCGAGCGGGGTTGTCAGATCCAGCATCGTCCGTCCGTCAAGCAGGAATTTTGTTCCGGTGAAGGTAACGGTATTCAGCGCCAGCATGGCCAGCAGCGGAAGAACCGTATAGCGCGGCCAGATGTGTCGCAGCCGTTGTTTCATATCGTTATTCCCGCCTCTGCGTTGAAATCTACACCGGATATCATATCATATTCTTCTGTCGGATGCAAGCATGAAACGGGGACAAATGCACGTTCTGCCGCAAATTTCCTCCGAAAAACACCGCCACGCAAGATTGCCGCGGCCTATAATATTGCCACGGCCGCTGCCGCGGCCTCGCAATGACGGTAGGCACGCAAGATTACCACGACTCCTGCGGGGTCTTGCAATGACGGGCGTACCGGTTCTGAGAAAGAAGCAGCCTCCGTCCCGCACATCGACAGGGCGGAGGCTCCGTTTTACTTCTGCTCCTTGAGAAGGTCACGGATTTCCGTGAGCAGTTTTTCTTCCGTCGTAGGCTCGGGCGGCGCCTTGGGGGCTTCCGGCTCCTTTTTCTTGCCTGCGTCGCGCAGCCTGTTGATGCCCTTCACCATCAGGAACACGACAAACGCCATAATCAGGAAGTTCAGCAGACCGGAAATGAAGTCGCCGAGCATCAGATAATTGACGATCTCGTTGCCTGCTTCGTCCACGGGCAGCTCGCCGAACAGATGCGGCAGCGGAATTTTCCACTCCTCAAAGTTCAGCCCGCCGGTGAAGATAGAGATCACGGGCATGAGCACCTTATCCGTCAGCGCCTTGACGAGCGACTGGAATGCGCCGCCGATGATCACGCCGACTGCAAGGTCAAACATATTGCCCTTGATTGCGAACTCCTTGAATTCCTTCATGAGTCCCTTTTTTGCCATGATAATCCCTCCGTTGTTATCGTTTTACCGTTTGCCTCCGCGTGGAATCAAGCTCATTTTGCTTCAATGATCTCCAGTCCGCCGAGATATTTGCGCAGCACCTCGGGCACGACGACGGAGCCGTCGGCACGCTGGTTCTGCTCGACCATTGCCGGGAAAATCCGTGAGGTTGCAAGGCCGGAGCCGTTGAGCGTGTGGACAAATTCCGTCTTACCCGTCGCTTCGCGGCGGAAGCGGATGTTGCCGCGGCGTGCCTGGTAGTCGCGGGCATTGGAGACGGAGCTGACCTCTTTATAGCCGTTCATCGAGGGGATCTGGATCTCAATGTCGTAGGTCCGTGCCATGGACGCAGAGCAGTCGCCTGCCGCCAGCTTGACGGTGCGGAAATGGAAGCCCAAACCCTTGACCAGCGCTTCGGCCTTACCGACCAGCTCCTCGAAGGCCTCGTCGGACTTTTCGGGCAGGGTGTACTGGAACATCTCCACCTTATTGAACTGGTGGCCGCGGACCATGCCGCGTTCGTCGGCACGGTGGGAGCCTGCCTCACGGCGGAAGCAGGGCGTATAGGCGAAGAGCTTGTGCGGCAGCTCGGCCTCGGTCAGAATCTCGCCGCGGTGAAGCGAGGCCAGCGCGGTCTCGGCCGTCGGGAGCATAAAGTGCATCCGGTCGTCGGTCGGGTTTTCAATTTTATACACTTCGTCGGCAAATTTCGGGAACTGGCCGGCAGTTTCGCCGCATTGATACTCCAGCATGTGCGGAAGGATGACCATTTCATAGCCGTCGGCAAGGTGCGTGTCGATGAAATAGTTGAGCAGCGCCCATTCCAACCGGGCGCCGAGGCCGCGATACATCCAGAAGCCGGAGCCGGCAAGCTTTGTGCCGCGCTCGTAATCGATCAGTCCCAGCGCGGTGCAAAGATCGACGTGATGCTTCGGCTCAAAATCGAAGTGATGCGGTTCTCCGTAGTAGCGCAGCGGCTGGTTGTTTTCCTTGCCGCCGGGAACGAGATCGGGGTCGGGCAAATTCGGCAGCGACAGCATCAGTGTGCGGTACTCCGCCTCCACGTCCGACAGCGCCTTGTCGTTTTCCGCGATCTGTGCCTTCAGCTCCGCCATCCGTGCAAACACCGGCGCGACATCCTCGCCCGCCTTTTTCAGACGCGGAATGTCCTTTGACACGCGGTTCTGCTCGGCTTTGTCGTTTTCCGTGGACATGATCAGCGCGCGTCGCTTCGCGTCCAGCTCGAGAATCCGGTCGATCTGCTCGTCGCAATCGACCTCCTTTGCACGCAGTCCGGCCTTGACGGCCTCGGGATTGTCCTTGATTCGTTTAATATCCAGCATGGTCTCACCTCATAGATGCATTAAAAATTGAAAATCGTTCAGATTCGCCCGCTCCGGGCAAGCAGGGCGATCGCCGCCGTCAGCGCGGCCACGAACAGTCCTGCCAGATATCGCATGGTCGCGCGGCGCTGTTTTGCGTTCAGCGCCGCCGGCTGCTGTGTCTCAGTTTTCATGCTCCTCCTCCGGGGTCATGGCGCAGAGCGCGTCGTAAAGCCGCTGAAGATCCTCCGCCCCGTAGAATTCCAGGATGAATTGTCCTTTTTTCTTTCCGTCCGTGATCCTGACCTTTCGCCCGAGCCGGCGGGTCAGCGTTTTTTCACACTCTGCAAGATAATTCACGACGGGCGTCTGCTTTGCCCCGGCCTTCTGCTCGCCTGCCGCCATGCGCTTGCACATCGCTTCCGCCTGCCGGACCGACAGGCGAAGCGCAATGATCCGCTGTGCCGCATCTCTCTGGAGCTTTTCACCCGGCAGCGACAGCACCGCGCGGGCATGTCCGGGGGAAAGCGTCCCCTCGCAGACCGCTGCGCGTACTTCCTCCGGCAGTGCCAGCAAACGCAGTGCATTGGCGACCGCCGGGCGCGATTTTCCGACACGCGCGGCGACTCGTTCCTGCGTCAGCCCGTAGTCGTCAATGAGCTTCTGATAGCCCTCGGCTTCCTCCATCGGGTTCAGATCCTGACGCTGGAGATTCTCGACCAGTGCCAGCTCCATGACCTCGCGGTCGTCCACATCCAGAACAACGACCGGAACCTCCTGCAGCCCCGCCAGACGCGCAGCGCGCCAGCGGCGCTCGCCTGCGATGATCTGATAATATCCGTTCCCCGTCTCACGGACGGCAAGCGGCTGAAGAATGCCGTGCTCCCGGATGGAGTCAGCCAACGCGGCCAGCTCTTCTTCGTCAAACGTACTTCGCGGCTGGTCGGGATTCGGCTCGACCCTTTGCAGCGGGAGTCTTGTAACGGGCTGCCTGGTCTCCGGTTCATTCATCTCGCCGATCAGCGCGCCCAGTCCGCGGCCCAATCCGCGTTCCTTTGCACTCATAGCTTACCCCTTTCGCATGATTTCCCCGGCGACCGCCAGATAAGCCTGTGCGCCGCGCGAAGCGCGATCGTAGACCGTAACCGGCACGCCGTGACTCGGCGCCTCGGCAAGGCGGACGTTCCGCGGAATGGCGTTTGCAAACACCTTTCCCGGGAAATGTCGCCGTACCTCCTGCGCCACCTGGTTGGAAAAATTCGTCCGCCCGTCATACATCGTCAGCAGTACGCCGAAGATGTCAAGCGTCGGATTCAGTCGTTTTTTGATTGCGCGCAGCGTCGCCATCAGATCGCTCAGCCCCTCCAGAGCGTAGTATTCGCACTGCACGGGGATGAGAATGCTGTCTGCGGCGCACAGCGCGTTGAGCGTCAGCAGCTCCAGTGACGGCGGGCAGTCGATGAAAATGTATTCATAGCTTCCGCGCAGCGTGTCCAGCGCGGATTTCAGCTTGTATTCGCGCCGTTCCTCACCGATCAGCTCGACCGTTGCGCCGGCCAGATCGGCGCCGGAGGCAATCAGATCCCCGTATTTTGTGCGAATTACGCATTTCTCCGGGTCAGCCTCGTTGAGCAGCATATCGTATGTATTGTGCGTCACATTTCGTTTGTCCACGCCCATGCCGGAGGTCGCATTTGCCTGCGGATCAAAATCACATAGCAGGACGCGCGCACCCGCGGCGTGCAGTGCCGCCGTCAGGCAGACCGCCGAGGTCGTCTTGCCGACGCCGCCTTTTTGGTTGACCACTGCGATGATCTTTCCCATGTTGCGCCTCCTTTTCGGAATGTTTCACGTGAAACATTCGCTCCACGTCTAAGTATAGCAGATGCCGCACGGTTTGTAAACCGTTTTTGCGTGTTTTCAAAGCCCTTCCAGATCAAATTTCGGCAGCAGCTCGTCCGTTGCGGCGCAAAGATCCTGCGTGAAGCCGTTCGTCACGCCGCAAAGCTCCGCCCATGACACGACGGCGGCATATTCGTCTGCCGTAACGCGCCGGTCGAGCGGCGGCCGCATTCCCGGCATGGGAAGGTATTGCGCCATAAGAGAAAAGATAACGTCGCGCCTTGGAAACAGCTCCGCGAAACGCTCAACAACCTTCAGAGAGTTTTCGACATAGCCGGGCAGCACAAGGTGGCGCACGATCATGCCGCGCTGCATGATCCCCTCTTCGTCCACGACGGCCGCGCCGACCTGCCGGTACATTTCCCTCAGCGCCTCCTCGCAGATGACCGGATAGCCTGGCGCATCGGACAGACGTTTTGCCAGCGCCCCGTCCGCATATTTATAGTCGGGCAGATAAATATCGATCAGCCCGTCGAGCTCGCGAAGCGTTTCGACGCTTTCATACCCGCCGGAGTTGTAGACAACCGGGACAGGCAGCTTTGGCGTCAGCGCGGGCAGAATCGACGGCAAAAACTGCGTCGGTGTGTTCAGCTCGATACACTGTGCGCCTTCATCGATAAGCGCGTCGAAGATTTCCCGCAGGCGAGGGGCGGACAGTTCTTTTCCGAAGCTCTTCAGGGAGATGTCCGCGTTCTGGCAGTAACGGCAGTGCAGCGTGCAGCCGGAAAAAAACACGATTCCGGCGCCGTATGCACCGGAGATTGGCGGTTCCTCTCCGTAATGAAGCATCGCCTTTGCTGCGCGCAGGGATGCGCTCTGGCCGCAGTAGCCCGTCTCCCCGTGTGTGCGGTCAACGCCGCAGCGGCGCGGGCAGAGGGCGCAGGCAGAATAGTTCAGCATGGGAATCAGACCTTTACAAATATGTCATTCCATATTATAATGAGTGTGCCGATAACGGCGGAATGTTTCACGTGAAACAAAGGAGAAAACGATGCTTCAGAAGAATCAAATTGTCCGCGCCGAGGTGACGGGCTTCACGAGCGACGGGCTGGGCGTGTGCCGCGCCGAGGGCTGTGCGGTGTTTGTGCCGAACGCTGCACCCGGAGAGGTCTATGACCTGCGCATCGTCCATATCGGGAAAACGGCCGCACACGGGCGGATCGAGCATATTATAACAAAATCACCGCATCGCGTCAACCGCCTCTGCGCGGACGCGAAGCGCTGCGGCGGCTGTAATTTCTGGCATATCGACTATGAGGCGGAGTGCGAGATTAAGCGGCAGCGCGTGCTTGATGCGCTCAATCGCATCGGAGGACAGCGCCTGGAAGCGCTGATACTGCACCCTGCGCCGCGTTGTGAATGCTATCGAAATAAGGCGCAATACCCCGTCGCCTCCGGGAAAGGCGGCGTCTATGCGGGATTCTTTGAAAAGGGCACGCACAATGTTGTACCGATTGAGCGCTGCCGCATCCAGCCGGAATGCGCCGACAAGGCGCGTCGTGCTGTGGCTGCGTGGGCAAATCGCTTCCGTATCCCGGCCTATGACGAAACGGCGCACGCGGGACTGCTGCGCCATATCTATGTGCGCCTCGCCGAAAAGACCGGGCAGGTACTGGTCTGTCTTGTCGCAAACGGAGAGTGCCTGCCGCACGAGACCGAGCTGGTCGAGACGCTTCGTACTGCCGTGCCCGGTCTGTGCTCCGTTCAGCTCAACACGAACACGCGGCGCGGGAACTCCGTTCTTGGAGAGAAGCAGCGCGTCCTCTGGGGCGAGGAAACGATCGAGGATGAGCTCTGCGGCCTGCGCTTTCGCATATCGCCCCGGAGTTTTTATCAGGTTAACCGCGAGCAGGCGGAACGGCTCTATGAAAAGGTGCTGGAATTTGCCGGTATGAGCGGGCGCGAGACGGCGCTGGACCTTTACTGCGGCACGGGCACCATCACGCTTTGTCTCGCAAAGCGCGCCGAAACGGCAATCGGCGTGGAGCTGGTTGAAGCCGCGATTGCCGACGCCGGAGAAAATGCCCGCAGAAACGGCGTAAAAAACGCACGCTTCTTCTGTGCGGACGCCGGTCAGGCGGCAAAGACGCTCTCGGCCGAAGGCATTCGTCCGGAGGTGATCGTCGTTGATCCGCCGCGTAAGGGCGTGAGCGCGGATGTAATCGAGGCCATTGATGCCATGGCCCCTGCACGCGTTGTCTACGTTTCCTGCGATCCTGCAACGCTGGCCCGCGACGTAAAGCTGCTGACACAGCGCGGTTATCGTCTCCAAACCGCCGAGGCGTTCGATATGTTCCCCCGATGCGCCCATGTCGAGACGGTAACATTGCTGTCAAAGGCAGAACGCTAATAGGCTCCGGAAGCCCATAAAACAAAGGCTTTTTGCCGAGGGGGTATTGTTGGGGAGACCCGGGCTGGGGCAAAAGCAACCGTTTATATAGTAAAAATCGTTCTCGTGGAAAGTGGTCCACGGGGATAGGTTGTGGAGACAGGATAGTTATATGCCTGAGGTTGTGTTGACGGGATTATTATTTATATAGCTCGAGTTGATAGCGTTGTTACAGGAGGAAGCGGTCCTTGCTGAGTGAGAAAGAAAAGAAATTAGTTCAGGACCCGTACTTCCAGGTGCTGAGATTAATCGAAGATTACGATGAAGATTATGTCGAGCTCAAATCGAAATGCACAATGCACTGTTGGGCCATACGTAGAAAAGGAGATATCACCGGATATAACAGTTCGCTCGGTAATAAATCCTTTAAAGAGAAGAAAGAGCGTAAAGACAGCAATGGCAATCCGATCGGTTATTTGAATGGCCTGAATTTGAATGCTGACCTTGTAAACACAGACAATTGGACCGTTGATCAGATCAAGGCAAGGACAAATAAACTCGTAAGCGAAATACTCGCATTGTTTACTTTGTAAATGATGCTTGACGGAGGTGGCCATGGCTAAGAAGCGAAAGCAGAGTCTTGAGCAATGGTGCCAGGATAATGATAGAGAGGATTTGCTCCGGGAATGGGATGAGGAGAAGAACTCTAAGTCGAGATTTCCGATGACACCAGAAACAACAGAATATTGCACGGCTCTTTCTGCATGGTGGAAATGTAGTGAGGGGCATGAATGGCAAGCTCCTGTACAGAAAAGAACCACGTTTGGACTGGGCTGCCCGATTTGTCATCCGGAACAGGAGTATATCCCTGTTGGCACTAAGTACGGGTGCTTGACGGTTCTTAGCGTTACTCCGGTGGATGAGACTGATCGTTATAGAAGAATTTATGGCCCTACCTATAACTGCGTATGTGATTGCGGAAAGAAAGTAATCAAGTCTGAGTCTCAGTTTATTGGGAAAAAACACCGTTGTTGCACTGAGACGATTCGTAGAAATAGAAATGATAGGTGGGCGTTTGCTGAATGGGATAAGGCAAACGAGTGCGGCCTGAAGACTGCACAAGAAGAAAAGAAGAAAGCAACTTATAAGCGGGTCCTCGATGAGAGCTATGATTTGGACCTGGTTGGCACGATTCATGAATCACTTGAGGTGGTGGAATGTGTCAATGATCACTATGAAGAGCTTCGGTATATATCCGACCTGCGAAAAAAAGGCGGAGGCACTTACTTCATATGTAAATTGTACAAGTGCCGTTGCTATTTGTGCGGTAAGGAGCAAGAGATAAAATCATCGAAGTTTTCTATTAACTCTCCGACCGAGTATGGCTACGACGCATACAACGGTTACTGGAGTGACGCACATTGTGATTGCCATCCGATTTCCTCGTTCCAGTGGATTGTGACCAAGCTTCTGAAGGAAAACGGAGTACCTTATAGAGTTGAGGTTTCCTTCCCAGATTTGTATGGGGCGGGGAAGGTGAATCTGCTCAGGTATGACTTTGGGGTATACGACGAGGCTGGAAATATTAAATGCCTGATCGAATGCCAGGGTGAACAGCACTATGAGCCGGTTGATGAATTCGGGGGTAAGTCTCAATTCACGGCTCAGAAGAAAAACGATGAGCTGAAACGATCCTACGCCAAGGAGCATGGAACACCGCTTTATGAGATTCCATACAAGAATAAGAAATTCGAGAAGGTAGAAGCGTTTCTGCGTGAAAAGGAAATTATAAAATGATGGTAGAGCAATTACCGCATACGGGCAAAAAGGCAAATAGCAGGTTGAGCAATTACCACGGACGACCGGTGGCTTATTTTGCGTTGTGGACCAGTTTTTCTGGACGTCTGCCAGTAGCAGACGTACTTGCTGTCGCCTCAAGCCATGTAGAGACGGTAACATTGCTATCCCGGGACGCAGAAACGCTGCAGGTTGGGTAAGCAGCCGGTAAAACGGCGGACATGATGGACCGAATGCAATGCGAAAATGCAGGAAGCTCCGCGCTGTACTTCCCCTCCCGTCAGAATAACCAACGACCGCCGTTCGTGGTTCCGAACGGCGGTCGATTTTTGGAATTCGGTTTAGAGGTTCATTCCTCGCTGAGCTCCAGGCCGGGGTTGCGGCGAAGCGTGAAGTCGATGGCCCACGGGCTGGTGAATACAAGCAGCCGGCGGCCGCGATAGTTTTCAAGCAGCTCAACATCCGACGAGAGATTCAGATCTTTTTCGTCAATCGGTGATTTTTGAATAAAGCGCAGCACCTCATACGGCAGTCCCTCCATACGCAGCTCCACGCCGTATTCGCTCTGCATCCGATAGCGGAACACGTCGAATTGCAGCGTGCCGACGACGCCGACAATGACCTCCTCCATGCCGGTATTCGGCAGCCGGAAGATCTGGATGGCGCCCTCCTGTGCGATTTGCTCCGTGCCCTTGACGAACTGCTTGCGTTTCATCGTATCCTTCGGGCTGACGCGTGCGAAGTGCTCCGGCGCGAAGGTCGGGATGCCCGCGAAGCGGAAAACCTTGCCGGGCACGGTGACGGTATCGCCGATGGAGAAAATGCCGGGATCAAACACGCCGATGATGTCGCCCGCGTAAGCCTCGTCGATGATCTCGCGCTCCTGCGCCATAAGCTGCTGCGGCTGCGACAAACGCAGCTTTTTGCCGCCCTGTACATGGTAGACCTCGGCTTCACGCTCGTATTTTCCCGAGCAGATGCGCATGAAGGCCAGCCGGTCGCGATGCGCCTTATTCATGTTTGCCTGAATTTTAAAGACAAAAGCGGAAAAATCGGGGCTGAAAGCGTCGATCACGCCGCAGTCCGCCACACGCGACAGCGGCGGCGGCGTCATACGCAGAAACGCCTCCAGAAACGGCTCTACGCCGAAATTCGTCAGCGCCGAGCCGAAGAACACGGGGCTTAGCGTGCCTGCACGCACCTCGTCCATGTCGAACTCGCGGCCTGCGCCGAGCAGCTCCACGTCGTCGCGAAGCTGTGCCCAGCGCGAAGCGCCGATCAGCTCGCCCACCTTTTCATCTTCAAGCGAAACGGTCTGTTTTTCGGCGCGTTTTTTGCCGGAAACGCCGGAAAAAAAGTCAATGGAGCCACTCTGACGGTCGTAAACGCCCTGAAATTCCTTGCCGCAGCCGATGGGCCAGTTGACGGCATAGGTTTCAATCCCAAGCTCCTTTTCCAGCTCGTCGAGCAGGTCGAAGGGATCCTTTGTCTCGCGGTCCATTTTATTGACAAAGGTAAAGATCGGGATATGGCGCATGGCGCAGACCTTGAAGAGCTTGCGCGTTTGCGCTTCAACACCCTTTGCGCCGTCAATAACCATGACGGCCGAGTCTGCCGCCATGAGCGTGCGATAGGTGTCCTCCGAGAAGTCCTGGTGGCCGGGCGTATCGAGAATGTTGATGCAAAAGCCTTCATACTGGAACTGCATGACCGAGGAAGTGACGGAAATACCGCGCTGCTTTTCGATCTCCATCCAGTCGGACACCGCCGCACGGGAATTCTTCTTGCCCTTGACCGCGCCTGCCTGCGCAATGGCGCCGCCGTAGAGCAGGAATTTCTCGGTGAGGGTGGTCTTGCCGGCGTCCGGATGGGAAATGATGGCAAAGGTCCGCCGGCGGCGGATCTCCTCCTGTAAAGTTGACATAATATAACCCTCCATAGAATCAGTTCAAACGGTCCGTGGAGAGCGCTAATGCGGGATCCTCCGTAAAAACATGGAAATATCCTCCGAGCATCTTGAATATCCGATCTATTTTAGCACGCGTGAAAGAAAATTACAAGCACCGCTTGCAAATCCGGCAAAAAAATGATAGAATCGCCGCAGAACCTGCGAGGAGGTTTTCCGAATGAATCTGTTTTTTGCCGCAGATGCGGCGCAGCAGGACGGCGGCATCGATATGCTCAGCCTGATGATGATTGCCATGCTTGTCGGCTTCGGCGCTTACAGCCTCTACGCCGCCGTGCGGCTGCGTGTCAGCGGGCAGCTTTTTGCCAACAAGCTGCTGTATCCGGGCAATTGCACACCCGAGGAATGCACCGATCCGTCGGGCTATGTGTGTTATATTTTCCCGCGGCTGTTTGTGTTTGGTCTTGTGCTGACGCTCAGCGGCGGTGTGAGCATTGCGGCGCAGTTTGTGCCGTCGCTCGGCCTATGGGTCGTGCGGATGGTGCAGCTTGCGGTAACGATCGGGATAATGATCTGGTATCTTCTTGCGCAAAGAAAGGCGGCGACGTTATTTTGGTAAAAATCGTAATTCTGGACGGCTATACGGCCAATCCCGGCGACCTGGGCTGGGAGGAGTTTGAATCGCTGGGCGACTTCCGCGTGTACGACCGCACGGAGCCGGAACAGATCGTGGAGCGCATCGGCGATGCGCAGATCGTTCTGGTCAACAAGGTACCGCTGACGGCGGCAACCTTCGACGCCTGCCCCTCCATCCGTATGGCGGGCGTGCTTGCCACGGGCTATAATGTGATTGATCTCGATGCGGCACGGCGGCACGGCGTGGTCGTGTGCAACGTGCCGGACTATTCCACGCACGCGGTCGCGCAGATGACCGTTGCGCTGCTGCTGGAGATCTGCCAGCGCGTCGGAGAGCACGCTGAGGCCGTGCGCGAAGGGCAATGGTGCGAATGTCGCGATTTCTGCTTCTGGAATCACTCGCTTACCGAGCTGAACGGTAAGACCCTCGGCATCATCGGCTATGGTGCGATCGGCCGCGCCGTCGGCAGGATTGCGCAGGCGCTCGATATGAAGCTGCTCGTCACCGCGCGGCACGAAAAGCCTGTCCCCGAGGGCGCACGATTCGTTTCGATGGAGGAGCTGCTGGCACAGTCGGACGTGGTTTCGCTGCACTGTCCGCAGACGGCGGAGAACCTGCATTTCATCAACGACGCGACGCTGGCAAGCATGAAGGACGGCGCGATCCTTATCAATACCGCCCGCGGCGGATTGGTCGATGAGCAGGCCGTCGCCGCCGCCCTGCGAAGCGGTAAGCTGCGCGGCTACGGCGCAGATGTGGCGGGCTGCGAGCCGATGCTTGCGGATAACCCGCTGCGCAGCGCACCGAATTGTTTTATTACGCCGCATATCGCCTGGGCGCCGGAGGAGACCCGCCGCCGCCTGCTGTGCATCCTTGCACAGAATATCCGTGCGTTCCTCAACGGAACGCCGCAGAATGTCGTAAACTGAATCCGAAGATTCGCTTCGATCGAGAAAGCGCCCGTGCCACGTAAAGCGGCACGGGCGCTGTGCGTTGCTCCGCGCAGGAACTGCCCGTATGCCATTGCGGGACCTGCGCCGACGCTTGTCATTGCGAGGACGGCTCTGCCGCCCGTGGCAATCTCGCCCCCTATGGTCATTGCGAGGCCACGCCGGTGGCCGTGGCAATCTCGTGAGATGTTTCTTCAGATTGCCGCATCGGGCCTTACGCCCTCCTCGCAATGACAAATAACAGACGCGCCGCGTCGCTCCTCGCAATACCACACCCCCCACTGTCATTGCGAGACTTGCGTCGGCAAGTCGTGGCAATCTCCTGTAAGACCCTGCGGCAGGGGCGGCACTGTGCAGGGGCAGGCACAATTTTTGCCTTTTCAAACGCTGCGGCTTGTGTTATAATCTATAACGACCCGAAAGGAGTGCTTTTGATGGGATTTTTGTATCTTCTGGAGCAGATCCGCAACCCGGTGCTTGACGTGGTAATGGAGATTATCACCCGCTTCGGCAGCGAGCTTCTGTTCTATGTGTTTGCAATGTTCCTGCTCTGGTGTGTGGATAAGCGCGAGGGCGCTTACGTTCTGTTTGTCGGCTTCTTCGGAGCCGTCGTCAATCAGGTGCTTAAGCTGGCCTGCCGCGTCGAGCGGCCATGGGTCCGCGACCCGAATTTTTCTATCGTCGAAACCGCGCGCGCAGAGGCGACGGGCTATTCCTTCCCCTCCGGTCACAGCCAGAACGTCACCGCGACCTTTGGCGCCGTCGCACGCTGGAATCGTGTCAGGTGGCTGCGCATCGTCAGCACGGTCATGATCGCGCTTGTCTGCTTCTCGCGGATGTATCTGGGCGTTCATACGCCGGCAGACGTGCTGACCGGGCTTGCCCTTTCGATTGTGATTGTTTTTGCATTTTATCCGCTCGTGCGCCGGGCCTTCGACAGTGAGAAACGAATGGCGGTCCTGCTGGGCGCAATGCTGCTGTGCGCCGTCGGCTATATCGGATACACCTGCATCGACGCGCTGCACACGCAGACCGACCCCGCGCAGCTTCTTACCTCGCGCAAGCTCGCCTGCGACATCACCGGCGCATTGCTCGGCTATATTGCGGGCTTTTTTCTGGAGCGGCGCTTTATCCGCTATGAAACGAAGGGCGTGTGGTATGTGCAGGCGATCAAGCTGATCTTCGGCCTCGGCCTGCTGCTGGCGATCAAATCTGGACTGAAGGAGCTTTTCGTGCTGGCGGGACTGACAAGTCTTGCCTTTGAGCTGCTGCGCTATTTCGTAATGGTCTTATTTGCCACGGCGCTCTGGCCGATGACCTTCCGGCCGCTGACGCGGCTTCTTACAAAGGAGAAAGTAAAATGAACCCGCTTTGGATCGTTCTCATTGTCTTCGGTGCGCTGGCCGTGCTGCTGTTTGCCGCGGCCTATCTCGGGATGTGTCTGGCCTGTCTGCACTGCCGCGCATTCGTTTCCAACATCGACCGCTTTCTCGACCGCCCTGCCTACCGCCCCTATGCCGAACGCATCCGCGCCGGACGCGCGTGGATCGACGCGCAGGAGAGCCGTCTGATGACTTGCCTGTCCTATGACGGACTGACGCTGGCCGCACGGTTTTTCCCCTGCGAAAATGCCCGCGCGACGCTGCTTCTGTTCCACGGCTGGCGCAGCGAGGGGGCAATGGACTTTTCCTGTGCCTGCGAGTTCTACCGGTCGCTGGGGCTGAACCTGCTGCTTGTCGATCAGCGCGCGCAGGGCGCCAGCGCCGGACGGTATATGACCTACGGCGTCCGCGAACGCCACGACGTTCACAGCTGGGTGCGCACGGTCAACGAGCATCTCGGCACGGAGCTGCCGGTACTGCTCGGCGGGCTGTCGATGGGCGCGACGACCGTGCTGATGGCCACGGGCGAGCCGCTGCCGGAAAACGTCTGCGGCGTCATCGCCGACTGCGGCTTCACCTCGCCGAAGGCAATCCTGACCAAGGTTCTGCGCGATAAGCATCTGCCGCCGAGTCTCATTCTGCCGTTTGTCGGCGTGCAGATGCGTCTGTTTGCGGGCTTCTCGCCGGACGAGTATTCCGCGCAGGAAGCGCTGCGGCAGTGTCGGCTGCCGGTGTTCTTTGCCCACGGTGAGGCCGACGCCTTTGTGCCCTGCGAAATGTCGCGCGAAAACTTCTCCACCTGCGCGTCAAGCGATAAAACGCTTCTGCTTGTGCCGGACGCGGGTCACGGCAAGAGCTTCCTGATGGCGCAGGAGGAATACTCGCGTCAGGTGTCGCAGTTTGTCGATCGTGCGCTTGCAAAGCACAATAAGTTGTGATACAATTCGTCTGTTGACACAATATCCGGAGGTGTTCTCCATGAACTATGCGGCAATCAAGACATATGACATTGCCAACGGGCCGGGGGTGCGCACGTCGGTCTTTGTCTCCGGCTGCACGCGCCACTGCAAGGACTGCTTTCAGCCGCAGACCTGGGATTTCGACTACGGCGAGCCTTTCACCCCGGAGGTTACGGCCGGGATTCTGCGCACGCTGGAGCCGCCGCATATTGCGGGGCTGACGGTTCTGGGCGGCGAGCCCTTCGAGCCGAAAAACCAGGCGGGCGTGCGCGCTCTGGTCGAGGCCGTCCGCGCGGCCTATCCCCAAAAAAGCATCTGGGCCTTTACCGGCTACACGCTTGATACGGAGCTGCTGGCAGGCAGCGTCGGCGCGCCGGATGATGTTTTGGGCATTCTGCGCTGTCTGGACGTGCTGGTGGACGGGCCGTTTGTCGCGGCGCTGAAGGATCTGGCGCTGCGCTTCCGCGGCTCGTCGAATCAGCGGCTCATTGATGTTCCCAATACACTGAAACGCGGCGAGGTCGTCCTCTGGGACGACGGCTTCCGCAGAGGAGGACGGCAAAATGCGTGAGGTCAAAGTAAAAAAGCTGCGTCCGGAGGCGCGGCTGCCGGTCTACGGTACCGAGTTTTCCGCCGGCGCGGATCTTTGCGCCTGCCTGGACTATGCGGTAACGTTGCAGCCCGGAGAGACACGGCTGATCTCCATCGGAATTGCGATGGAGATTCCCGAGGGCTACGCCGGCCTGGTCTATGCACGAAGCGGCATGGCCTCCAGGCGCGGACTCGCGCCCGCCAACAAGGTCGGCGTGATCGACTCGGATTATCGGGGCGAATTCTTTGTGCCGATGCATAACCACAGCGCCGTGCCGCAGACCATCGAGCCGGGAGAGCGGATCGCCCAGATGATTCTGACGCCTTATCTGACGGCAAGGTTCATAGAGGCGGATGAGCTGAGCGACACTCTGCGCGGCACGGGCGGTTTCGGCTCCACGGGGGCGCGCTGATGGGCTTTTTACCGACAACGCGGCGCGAAATGGACGCGCTGGGCTGGCAGCAGGCGGACTTCGTTTATATCATCGGCGACGCCTATGTTGACCACCCCTCCTTCGGCCACGCGATCATCAGCCGCGTGCTGGAGCGCGCGGGCTACCGCGTCGGGATCATCTCACAGCCGGACTGGCGCGATCCGCAGTCCGTCAACCGTCTCGGCGCGCCGAGACTGGGCTTTCTTGTCTCCGGCGGCAATATGGACTCGATGGTCAACCACTATTCCGTCGGTAAGCATCGCCGCAAGACCGACGCCTACACACCCGGCGGCGTGACCGGGAAGCGCCCGGACTATGCAACGGTCGTTTATTGCAACCTCATTCGACAGACGAATCCGCACGCCGCAATCATCATCGGCGGCATCGAAGCCAGTCTGCGCAGGCTGGCACACTACGATTACTGGTCGGACCGGCTCAAGCGGTCGATCCTTCTGGACTCGCAGGCGGATCTGCTGCTGTACGGCATGGGCGAAAAGGCCATCGTCGAGGTCGCCGACGCGCTGGCGAGCGGGCTTTCCGTCCGCGAGCTGACCTATCTGCGCGGCACGGCCTTCCGCACGACCGAACCGGACACGGACGGGGCGGTCGTCCTGCCTTCCTTCGATGCGCTCCGTGCCGACAAGCTTGCATATGCCCGCAGCTTTTTGACGCAGTACCGCAATACCGACCCCTTCTCCGCAAAGCGGCTCATCGAGCCGTACGGACGGGAATTCGTCGTGCAGAATCCCCCGCAGTTTCCGCTGACGACGCAGGAGATGGATGACATTTACGACCTGCCTTACGAAAACACCTGGCATCCGGGCTACCGCGAGGGCGTGCCCGCACTGGCGGAGGTGCAGTTCAGTCTGGTGTCGAACCGCGGCTGCTTCGGCGGCTGCGCCTTCTGCGCGCTGACGTTTCATCAGGGACGCATTGTGCAAACGCGCAGTCATGAATCGCTGCTGGCCGAGGCCGAACGCATGACAAAGCGCCCCGACTTCAAGGGGTATCTGCACGACGTCGGCGGCCCGACGGCGAATTTTCGCCGGCCCGCCTGTGCAAAACAACTGGAAAAGGGCGTCTGCCCCGACCGGCAGTGCCTGTTCCCGCGTCCCTGCCCGAATCTGCGGGCGGATCATTCGGACTATGTGGCGCTGCTGCGCGAGCTGCGCGCTCTGCCGGGGGTAAAGAAGGTTTTCATCCGCAGCGGCATTCGCTTTGACTACTTACTTGCCGACCCGGATCCGACCTTCCTGCGCGAGCTGGCCGAGTTCCATGTATCCGGGCAGCTCAAGGTCGCGCCGGAGCACGTCTCCGACCGCGTTCTGCGCTATATGGGCAAGCCGGAGCACCGTGTGTTCCGAACCTTCTGCCGAAAATATGCCGCCGTCGACGAAAAACTCGGCAAAAAGCAGTATCTTGTGCCCTATCTGATGAGCTCGCATCCCGGCTCGACGCTGCAGGACGCCGTGGAGCTGGCGGAATACGTCCGCGATCTGGGCTATATGCCCGAGCAGGTGCAGGATTTTTATCCGACGCCCTCCACGCTCTCGACGGTGATGTTCTATACCGGCGTCGATCCGCGCACGATGCAGCCGGTGTATGTGCCGCGCGATCCGCACGAAAAGGCAATGCAGCGCGCGCTGATTCAATACCGCGACCCCAAAAATGATGCGCTCGTGCGCGAGGCGCTGGAAAAGGCCGGCCGGACGGATCTGATCGGCACGGGGCCGAAGTGCCTGCTGCGCCCGCGCAGGGGCGACAAGCCGGCTTCCGTGCCGAAGCCCGTGCCGCAGAAGCCTGCACGGGCGGCAAAGCCGCAGAAAAAACAGCCGTCGCACAGCGCCGCGGCAAAGCCGCGCAAAAATGAGCCGCCCAGGCCGACGGCGGCGCAGCTTGCCGCCGCCGAGCGCTATCTGCGCGGGAGGAAGAAAAAATGAGCGGAAACTATGATAAACAGCTTGCCGCCGCACGGGAGAGCTTCGCCCGTCAGGGTCTGGCCGCCGCCGCGCCGCCGCTGCGCTTTCTGAATATGCCGCTGCGCATTGATCCGCACGGCGGCGAAATCTTCCTGCCGGACGGGCAAAGCGCTCCGTTTGACATTGCAATGACGGTGTATGACTATCTGTTTCATCTGCAAAGCGCGCCCTGCCTCAGCGGGCGGTGGGTCGCGCATGAGCGCCTCAACGCCGTACAGGGCGGGACGCTGCGCGGACGGCTCGTTGTCTCGCGCGAAGCGGCAGGCGCACCCTTCTCCCGGCGGCTTCCTGCCCTGCGTGCGGCCTGCGCCCTGCTCGGCGGGCAGGAGAGAGAGGACGGCGACTTTGCCTCTGTGTTGCCGCTTGTCGGCGAGCTTCCCGTTTATTTGCGCTTTTACGATGCTGACGACGACTTCCCCGCCTCGCTTCAGCTCCTCTGGGACGCAAATACGGCACAATTTTTGACCTATGAAACGACATGGTTCGCCACCGGCGCGCTTCTGGGGGCGCTGCGCGGCGAAAAGGAGGCGCGACGTTGAACATCACGCAATTTGTGATGGCCTACGGCGCGGAGCAGGACCGCCTTCGCGCCCTGCTGCCGGAGGGCTTCACCTCGCTCCGCCCCGTGCGGCGCATCAATGCGGAGCTGCGCGGGACTGCGGCATGGCTGGAATTTGTCACCGCCGCCGAATACGGCGGACGGCGCGGCTGATTCCGGCTCGGCTGTTGGGAATCGGTACCGTTCCGCACGGACGGGAAGACCGTCGTTTTCTGCCCGGATTTTCTGGAGATTTCCTTCACCGGCACGGGCATTGAGGGCGGCTGTCCGGCGGAAAAGGACAACGCCGGCTGCTTTCTGCCCGACGGCTCGCTCCGCGCGCCCGACCGGATCACGGAAAAGAAGGAGTTCTGCGACTGCCGCTTCCGGTGGCGCTTTTCACCGGACGACGCACACGGCGTCAGCATCGGCAAAACCCTTCCGGCCTACCCGTCCGAGGTGCGCACGGTCTACCCGAAGCAGGCCCCGACGCCGCAGAACGCAGCGGCGATTCCCTGTACGGGCGTGCTCGGCGCATATCTGGTGCGGTTTTCCCGCCCGTAGCAATCTCAAGCATCTGTCATTGCGGCGGCAGCGGTTCTGTCATTGCGAGGGCGGCAGGGACGATATGTCATTGCGAGACTTGCGGTAGCAAGTCGTGGCAATCTCGTGCAAGACCTGACTTTAGATTGCCACGCCGCTCCGCGCCTCGCAATGCCATACCGGGCGTTTTCCGACCCGTTTGACAAAAAGCTCTCCGGCCACTGCCGGAGAGCTTTTTCATTCCGGAATCGTGCGGTAGGCGCGTTCCGGTGAAAGCGTGACGGCGTATCCGCCGCCGGGCGCAGGCTGCCAATCGTAACGCGAACGCTGCTCCTGCGGAAAAAGCGCCTCCATTGCGGCGGCGATCACGCCGCCGTGCGTCACAACAACGACATCATCCGGAAGAGCGGCCAGCTCGTGCAGCGCCTCGAGCACACGGCGGCGCATTTCTTCGCCGCTCTCGCCGCCGGGCGGCGTATTGCCCTCATTGTCACCGCTGAGCCACGCCTGATAATCGGCGCGGTGTTTCAGCTCCTCATAGCCGTGCATTTCGAAAACACCGAAGTCAAGCTCGCGCAGACGTGCGTCTGCGCGGTGCGGCACCTCACCGAAAAGCAGCCGCAGCGTTTCCTCGGTGCGGCGCAGCCCACTGGTAAAAAACCGCGGATTGCGCAGCGGCAGGTGCAGCGGCGCAAGCGCCGCGCGTCCGGCGGGGCTCAGCGGCAGATCGGTCGCGCCGCAGTACAGGCGCCGTTCGTTTGCCTCCGTCCGCCCGTGGCGCAGCAGATACAGCGTCCTCATTTCAGTGTCTGCGGCAGGCCGCAGAAAACACGGGTCACGTGCTGCGCATTTTTGCTCAGATAACGGCAGAATTGTCCCGTGACCTGTCTCCATTCGCGCGTTTCCGCGCCGAGCGGCACGACACCGCAGAAAATATCACGGCAGATCAGCACGCTGCTCCGCCATGCCTCGCGGTGCATCTCAAACAGCTTGACCGGATCCTTCCCGGCGCGCACGCAGGCAAGGCAGAATTCCTCCAACCGGTCGATCGCCGGCGCGGAATAATCAATATCAAGTGACGATTCATTGCAGGTGAAAAAGTGTTCGACGCCGTAGGCTGTCCGCGCGAAATCGCGCTTGCCCTGATAGGCGCCGCCGAGAATCAGCTCCATACTGCCTCCTTATACAAAGCACAGTGCCGCGTAGCCCGCCAGCTCCGCAAGCGTCAGACTGTATCCTGAAATGTCGCCGTTCATCCCGCGAAGCGAGCGGTACGCGCGCAGCAGCGCCGCGCCGTAAGCCGCCGTGCAGACCAGCGCGGCGAAGCCGCCGCGCCCGCAAAGGACAAAGCAGCCGCCGAGCAGCGCCGCAAGCAGGACGAGTAACGCAGCGATATGACTGCGTGGGGCGCGCTCCGCCGCGTATTGGCTCGTGTGCATCGGCGGGAGCGCATCGACCGCAAGCGCGGAGCAGCAGCGGCTGACGGCAGGCAGAAAAATCAGCTCATACCGCAGCCTCGTGCAATCCAGTGTGAAAAAGACCGCAAACTGGCAAAGCATCAGGAGTACCACGCCGATGACGGCGAACGAGCCGACGTGCGAGTCCTTGAGAATTTCCCGACGGCGCTCCAACGGGCGGTAAGAGCGCACGGCGTCGGTCACATCCATAAAGCCGTCGAGATGGAGAAAACCGGTCAGCAGAAAGGGCGCGGCGCACAGAAGAATCCCCTTCAGCGCAGCCGGGACGGAAAGCCACACGCACACGCGTGTCAGAAGCAGCTGCAGCGCGCCAAGCTCTGCGCCGATAAGCGGCAAAAACAGCAGCATTCGGTGTCGTGCGCGGTCATCCCAGAGGCGCAGCGGGCACGGAAGCGCACAGAACATCGTCCGGCACATCGAAAACGCGGTCAAAATGCTCTTCACAGCGGCAGCGCCCCCTTGTGTACCGTGATATTCCCCCCGCAAAGCTCCGCGACCACGTCGCAGCGGTGCGCAAGCGCCCGGTCCACGGCGGCAAGACTCCGCCGGAAGCACTCGGTCAGCCCGTCATAGCGCTCCGCATCCGAGAAAATATAATCGCTGACAAGAATCACATCCGAGAACCAATCACACAGCGCGATCAGTTGTGCGGCAACCCGCCGTGCAGCCGTTTCGTCCGCTGCGGCGGAGGCAGGGTCGGCGAACAGCTCATTGAGCAGAAGCGCAGTTACGCTGTCCAATAAAACGACGGAATCCCGCCCGGCCAAATCCGTCACGGACGCAATATTGTGCCCGCACTCAATCGTCTCAAAGCCCATTCCGGCGCGATCCGCCACATGGCGCTCGATCCTGCGGCGATCCTCGCCGTCGGCGGGGATCATTGTTGCAACATAATAGTGCGGACGACCGTTTGCCAGACGAACGGCAAGCTCCTGCGCCAGAGAGGATTTCCCGTTTTTGGCGCCGCCGCTGAGGTAAACCTTCATCGCGTTCCCTCCCCGGTCGGGTCTGCGCCCGCGCGCAGCTCGTCGAGATAACCGTCATTGATGTCCGCTTCGGCAAAGGTTGCCATGTTGCGGAGAATCGCACAGGCGGCACGCAGAATCTGGAAGGCCAGCGGGCAGCCGCTGCCCTCGCCGAGCCGCATTTCCAGCAGCAGGAAGGGTCTGAGCCGCATCTGCTCCATCGCAAGGCGGTAGCCGATCTCGTAGGAAGCATGGCTCGGAATAAAATACTGCACCGCTTCGGGGCAGAGACGACAGGCGCACAGCGCCGCGACGGCGGAGATAAAGCCGTCGATCACGACCGGCCGCCGTGTAGCGGCCGCGCCGAGAAATGCGCCGCACATGGCGCAAAGATCCAATCCGCCGACCTTGGCCAGCACGTCGATCACATCCGCGCCGTCCGGGCGGTTGATCGCAATCGCCCGGCGGATAACGGCCTTTTTCTTTTCAAAGGCGCCGTCGGTAATGCCGCCGCCGCGCCCCGTGACCGCCTCGACGGGCGCGCCGAGCAGCACCGCCAGCACGGCCGACGAGGTCGTCGTGTTGCCGATGCCCATTTCGCCGACACCCAGCACGTCCGCATCCGTTTCCGCGGCAAGAGAAATGCCGACCTCCATCGCGCGGATTGCCGTTTCGCGCGGCATGGCAGGGCCTTCAGCGATATTGCCCGTGCCGTAGGCCAGCTTGCGGTTTCGCACGGCCGGTTCGGGAATGTCGGCATTGACGCCGACGTCGCAGACGGTAATCCCGTCGCCGAAAAAGCGGCAGAGCGTTGACGCACCGGTTTTGGCGCGGGTCAGATTGATTGTCTGCTGCAGGGTGACGCTCTGCGGCGCGCTGGAAACTCCCTCGCAGACCACGCCGTTGTCGGCGGCAAATACAAGCAAATGCCCGCGCTCGGCGGAAATATCCGTCCCGCCGCAGATGCCTGCAAGCTGAACGGAAAGCGCCTCCAGCCGTCCGAGCGAGCCGGGCGGCTTGGCAAGCTGCGCCTGACGCGCCAGCGCACGGTCCATCGCCGCGCGGTCGAGCGGCCGGATTGCCGCAATACATTGCTTCAGATCCATGGCGTCCCCTCCGAGTCCGTCTGTTCGGCCAGCCAGCGCAGCGAAGGCGCGGCATCGCACAGCTCCAGCGTCAGCGTTGCCGACGGGAAACGGCGCAGAATGCCGGCGAGCAGCGCCCGCATCGGCATCGTGCCGTCGGGCAGGGCGCTGTGGCTGTCACGCGAGCCGTCGTTATTGTGAATGTGAAAGTGCGAGATCAGGCCTTCTCCCGCATCGAGCCAGCGCTCGACGGGTATGGGAGAATAGGCGTGGACATGGCCGATGTCAAGACACAGGCGCAGCCGCGCGTCGGCCACTTCGCGGACGATCCGCACAAGCCACGCCGGTTCGGTTTCCAGCACGTTTTCCACGCAGACGGTCACGCCCTGCGGGATCTGCGGCAAAAACTCGCGCCAGAAGACGACCGACTGCTCGACATACCACTCCGGATAGTAAATGTAAGGATGATATCCGCCGTGAATTACGACCTTTTCCGCACCGTAACGCCGTGCCATGGCAATGCTCTGCGCATAACGCCGTGCGGCAAGCGCACGCGCCTGCGGGTCAATGGCGCAGGGGAACAGCTCGTTGAACGGACCGTGCAGCACGCGCGCGGGGGCAAGGCGCAGGGCGGCTTCAAGCTGCGGCGCGACCTCGTCGAAGCGTTCGTCGAGATTCCACGCGGTGCAGAATTCGGAAAGCTCCAGTCCGAGGCCGTATTGCCGTGCGAGCAGCGCTGCATTCGGGTCAAGCGTGGACAGAAGGAAGGGCTTCATGACGTCTCCTTGTCAGATAAAAAGTCAGATCGCTGTAAAGCTCCAGTCCGAGCGGAAGGAGGCAGAACAGAAAATACGCCGCGTAGAAGGTGCAGGAAAGCGGTGTAATGGGGTTGATCGTAATGCGCGGGTCAAAGCTCACCGACGTCTGCTGCAGTAAAATGCCCATCAGGATCACGGTCATAAACGCAAACAGGACGACGACGATGGCGCGGTCGCGGTTGTCGAAGCGGTAAACGGAGAAGGCCGTGCGGCCGCGGCGGCCGTAGCCCCGGCTGCGCATGGAGTCGGACGTGGTTGCAAGCGACTCCAGCAGCCACGTCAGCGTCATGGACGCAACGGCGAACGCGTTTCTCAGCCGCCGCAGAGCGTTCCCCTGCCGCGTACCCCGGCCGATGCCGCTGCGCGCGCAGGCAATGCGCCGCGCCTGCGCCTTTACGCGGGGGACGGTACGCAGTAAAACGGCGACGAACAGCGAGAGCCTCGGGCTGACCCGGCCAAGCAGGAAGACAATCTTGTCCGCAGTGAACACGGAATGCACACAGCTCATCCACATGGCCCAGGCGGCGACGCAGGCCGCGAGTACGGCGCCGTACACAAAGGATTCCAGCGTGACGCGGTTGCCGATGAAGTTTGTCCAGAGCTGCGTAACGCCGAAATGGTGATAACTGCCGTAAAAGGCCGCAAACAGCAGCACGCAGGGAACCATCGCCAGGTCGAAGATCAGCGCGCGCAGACCGTTGCGGCGGACGGAATAGGCAAAGGCACAGACCCAGCTCAGCGCGAGAAAGACCGGCTGCCGAAGCAACAGCGAAAGCAGTGTGACCGCCAGAAAGTAGATCAGGTTAATGGCGGGGTGGTAGGATTCAAATCCCATCGTCCGCCTCCATCATACCGTATTTGACCTGCAGGCGGCGCAGCTTGCCGAGCATCGGCTTGCCCGCAAGCAGCAGCGTCAGACCGGCGCCCAGACCGTGGATGGCGTTGACCGGAATGCCGGAGACGTAATACGGCCAGATCGTAGCCCACTTCAGCGCGGGCGCGGCGAGAAAGACCGAGCTGGTGTCGAGCAGCGGCCCGACGATAAGCTGAATGGTCAGGTAGCCGAACACGCCCATCACGACCGGATGCTGTCGTTTCGGCCGCTTGTAGAAGAGCAGTCCGGCGAGGAAGCCGCCGAAGCCGTAGGCCATCATCTGCCATGGCGTGTAGGCGCCCTGTCCGAAATAGAGGTTGCTGGCAAAGGCGGCGACCGCGCCGGTCAGGAAGCCGGCCTCCGCGCCGAAGGCGATGCCGGTGATCATAATGACGCCGGTAATGGGGCTGAAATGCGGAACAAAGCCGAAAGCGACGCGCGACACGGCGGCAATGGCCGCCATGACCGCCAGCGTAACCAGCTCCCGCGCCTGCGGCCTGCGCCGCTCAAAGGAGAGGAAGAAGGGAACCATCAGCTCTATGACAATCAGGGTAGAGGTCAGATAAAACCAGCGGCCGCGAAGCCGGCTGCCAAGCACGAGCGTTGCGCCGACGGCCAGCAGCGTAAGGATCCATGTGAGGATGCGCGAGCGTTTCATATCAGCCCTCCGTGTTCTTTCTGTATAGCGTTACGACGTCCGACGCCGTGACGGCGCCGGTAAAGACGCAGCGGCTCATGCGGTTGGCCGCGGTGGTGTAGAAGCTGTTCGCGCCGAAGAAGGCGTGCGGCGTTTCGGTCGTCAGAACCTGGCCGTCAAAGAACATACTGACCCGATCCGCGTATTCGGCGCAGAATTCAACGTCGTGCGAAACCATCACGACCGTGATGCCCCGCTGCTTCAGCCGGGCAAGGATTGCGGCAAGCTTCTGCTTGAAAAAGGCGTCGAGGCCCTTCGTCGGCTCGTCGAGCAGCAGGAGCCGCGGCTCGGTGAGCAGCACCTTGGCCAACGCCGCACGCTGCTGCTCGCCGCCGGAAAGATCGTAGGGATGCGCGTCAAGAAGCGCGGTGATCTCGCACAGCTCCGCGATCCGCTCCCGCTTTGCCCCGTCGCCGGACATTTCCTCCAGCTCCTCGCGGACGGTTTTTTTCACGAACAGACTCTTGGGATCCTGCGGGAGCATGGACAGGCAGCCGGAAAACAGCTCGCCGGACTGATACTTTTTCAGCGGCTTGCCGAGAATTTCGATATTGCCGCGATAGATCCTGCAGATTCCGCAAATCGCCTTCAGCGTTGTGGACTTACCCGCGCCGTTGCTGCCGACGACGGCGTGCAGGCTGCCGGTCTGCACGTCCAGACTCACGCCGCGCAGAATGTCCGGCGCGTCCTTTTCGTAGCGGAACCACGCCTCGCGGATGCGCAGCGCGGGTTTTTTGCCGCTCTGCGCCGACTCCGGACGCTCCGGGCTGAGAAAACGCGGCGGCGCTTCGGAAAATACGCCGGTCAGCCACGTGCGGCCCTCGCGCACGGTCAGCGGACACTGCCCCGCCGCACCGGCTTCGTAAAACACGCGCACGGGCGTGGGCAGCGCGGCAAACATTTCGCTTTTCCGCGCATAGAGCGCTGCGCCGACCTCACGGGGCGTACCCTCGGCGGCGATTGCACCGTTTTCCATCACGACCACACGGTCGGCGGCGTGGTAAATGTCCTCCAGCCGGTGCTCGGTGATGATCACGGTCGTACCCAGCTCACGGTTGATCTTGCGCACGGTGTTGAGAAAATCCGAGGCGGCAATGGGGTCAAGCTGGCTCGTCGGCTCGTCGAGGATCAGCACCTCCGGCTGCATGGCCATGATGGACGCCAGATTCAGAAGCTGCTTCTGACCGCCCGACAGCTCCGCTACATTGCGGTGGAACCAGCCGGAGATGCCGAAATAGCTTGCCATCTCCGCCACGCGCAGGCGCATGGTTCTCTGGTCGCAGCCGAGGCTCTCCAGGCCGAAGGCCAGCTCATGCCAGACCTTGTCCGTGACGATCTGATCGTCCGGATTCTGCATGACGAAGCCGATTTTTGCCGCCTGCTCATGCGCATCGATCCGGTCGAGCGGCACGCCGCCGAAGCGCACCGTACCGGTTTTTTTGCCGTGCGGCGCAAGGACGGACTTGAGCTGACGCAGCAGCGTTGTTTTGCCGCTGCCGCTTTTGCCGCATAGAACGAGATATTCGCCCGGCTCGACCTTCAGGGAGACCTCGCGCAGCGAGGGCGTTTTGGCCGAGGGGTAGGTGAAGCTCAGAGCTTCGATCTCAAAATGTGCCATTGCACAGCCTCCTTGATGTGAAGTGCGCTCGGAAGAAGCAGATAGGCGCAGTAGAGGGCAAAGGCCCAGTTCGGCCGCGCCAGCGTGAGCGTGGGGAAGTATTCCGCATCGCTTGCGCCGAACAGGACCGCCGCCGTCAGAAGCAGCAGCTCCAGCGCAAGCAGCAGCCCGTCGCGGCCGGTCATGCGGTAGATTTGAAACGAGCTGCGCCGCGCCGTACCGTAGCCGCGGGCGCGCATGGAATCGCCGGTGACAACGCTGTCCTCCAGTGCGCGGTCGGTCAGCGCGGAGAGCACGGCGACACCGTCGGAAAGGCGGACGCGGAGCGTGTCGCCGCGGTCGGCGCCCTTGCCGATGCAGCGGCGCGCGCCGCGGAGCTGCGCCGTGCGCCGCGTCAGCTCCGGAATCAGCCGCAGCACCATGACCAGCAGCAGCGAGAGCGACGGGATCAGATTGCCGAACAGCGTCGTAAACTTATCGCTTGTCAGCACGCGGTTATAGCAGTCGAACCAGAACAGCATGGAAACGAATATGCCGCCGATGACTACGCCGTAGGTCAGGGATTCCAGCGTAAAATTGCGTCCCAGCCAGACAAACAGGACGTGCTCTCCCGCCGGATTGAAGATCGGATTCAGGATGCACAGCAGCAAAAACAGCGGCAGCGCAAGGAGCATCCGTCTGCCCGCGCGGCGGCCGCACAGCAGCAGATCATACAGAGCCGCGCACAGCAGCGAGGCGATGAGATACGCCGGGTGCTGATAGACGGCGGAGCAGGCTATCGCGCCGAAAAAAAACGTAAAGCACACTGCCGGATGGCAGCGGGAAAAAGCGTCGCCGCGCATCCGTTACCAGTCCTGACCGGTACGGCCGACGTCCTCGCCGAGGCCCTGACAGGTGTAGCACCAGACGATCACGTCGCCGTCCTCCAGATAATAGCTTGAGCAGCCGTAGTTCGGGAACCACTCGTTGACTTTATACATCCAGCCGGACTGCTGCCCGCAGTCAAATTCATAGAGATGATTGATGCCCTCAATATAATAGCTTCCGTAAAGCGGCGTCCAGCTATACTCGATCTGAATGTTCGCCGCCTCACAGACGCGCTTCAGAACGTCGAAAACCGTCTCGCCCTCCTCAAACCAGACAAGCACCGGCGCAAGGATCTCGCCGTCGTCCGGCACAAACTCCATCTTGCCCGGCTTCAGGTCGCCGAGATTATTGAGAATCGTATCGCAGCGGATGGTAATGACGCAGCTCTTGAGTGAGCCGGACGGCTCCGTGGGGGCGGGCGTCGAGGGATCGGTCGGCTTCGTGGGACTTGTCGGGCCTGTGGGATTTATCGGATCGGTCGGGTTTGTGGGGGTGGTCGGGTTCGTGGGCTTGGTGGGACTTGTCGGAACGGTCGGGCCTGTCGGATCGGTCGGACTTGTCGGTGCTGCCGGATCCGTCGGAGAGACGGATTCCGACGGCTGTGTCGGCGCATCCGGCTCGGTCGGCTCCGTAGGGGCGGTGCCGCTCGTCGTATTCCGTTTTGCCTGGTCGATCAGCTCCTGAAGCTTTGCCAGGCGCTCGGCCTCCAGCTTATCCAGGTCGGCGGCGGTGAAGCAGAGTGTCGTCTGTGCGCTGCGAATCTGGGCAACGACGAAGGAATTGAGTGCGGCAAGCTCCATCGGGTTGACGCTGCGCTCGTTGCCGACCCAGCTGATGCGCTGCCCGGCGGCTTCTCCCTCCAGCGTACCGGAGAAGATTCCCGCGCTTTGTGCGCCCTGACGCATACTCAGATGTATCACGGCGTTTTCGATTTGCAGGGTCTGCGCGTCCATGCGCATGGTCAGCACGCCCGCGCCCTGCGTTACAAAGGCTTCGCCGGAGGTCAGGTCGAACACGCCGTCCGTCAAAACGACGGTCGAGTTGCGGTTGAGCACGATGGTGCCGTCCTTCGATTGCAGCGTAACCGAGCCGCTCGGTTCGGTGTGCAGCTCGTCGCCCTCACGCAGCGCCGAGCCGGTTTCCGGAGTGAAGGCAAGGCCGTTGCGGGTGAGCGTTACAACGCCCGTCTGCCCGGCAAGGACGAAGCCGCCCTCCTGCGGACGGTCGAACCAGCCCTTCAGGCTGCCGACCCAGACAAGACCGCCTGCGGCGATGCAGACGATCAGAACAACCATTATAATGTTTGCAAGCGTTTTCCGTTTCATAGATTGCCTCCGTTTAAAATAAAAAATCCCCCGAATGGGGGAACAGCAACGCTCGGCAGGCGCCCCCAAGAGCCTGCGCGGTGCCGTCGGGCGTTCGTATTCCGACTCCGGACGCCATGGTGCCGCGGTCTTCTCAGCCTTGCGCCAATGACCTGCGGCGGCATCTGTCCGTCTACGGCGGCTTGGTACCGTTGGGATATCCCCATTCCGACCCGGCCCGACGATGCATAGGATTCATACCCGTGTATCATACCACGATTTTCACCGCGTTGCAATCTTTTTTCCGACGACGCGGCCGGCTGTCGGAAAAAGTCGAGAAAATTTTAAAAATAGCTCTTGACTTTCGGAAAGAAATGGGTATTATATAGGGTGTTAGCACTCGGGAGAATTGAGTGCTAAACGAGAACCGTAAATAATCCTTTCATGGAGGTAATCATTATGAAGCTTACACCCCTTGCAGACCGCGTTCTGCTCAAGCCCGTTGAGGCGGTTGAGACGACCGCTTCCGGCATCATCCTGTCCACCGCGAATAAGGAAAAGCCCGTGATCTCCGAGGTCGTGGCAGTCGGCCCCGGCGGCATGGTTGACGGCAACGAGGTCAAGATGGTCGTCAAGGTCGGCGACAGAGTCGTCGTCGGCAAATACGCAGGCACCGAGATCAAGCTCGACGAGAAGGAGTATTCCATCGTCAAGCAGTCCGAGATCCTTGCGATCGTAGAATAATCAGGAGGCACGAAAATCATGGCAAAAATGATCGAATTCGGCGAAGACGCCCGCAAGAAGCTGCAATCCGGCATTGACCAGCTTGCAAATACCGTAAAGGTAACGCTCGGCCCGAAGGGCCGCAACGTCGTGCTCGGCAAGAAGTACGGCGCTCCGCTCATCACCAACGACGGCGTGACCATCGCCAAGGAAGTGGAGCTGGAGGATCCGTTTGAGAATATGGGCGCGCAGCTCGTGCGCGAGGTCGCCACCAAGACGAACGACGTCGCGGGCGACGGCACCACCACCGCCACGCTGCTGGCGCAGGCCATTGTTCGCGAGGGCCTGAAGAACGTTTCCGCCGGTGCAAACCCGATGGTTATGCGCAAGGGTATGCAGAAGGCTGTCGATGCCGCCATCGAGGCCATCAAGGCCAATTCTCAGGCGGTCAACGGCAGCGCCGACATTGCCAGAGTCGGCACCGTTTCCTCCGGCGACGAGGAGATCGGTAAGCTTATCGCCGAGGCGATGGAGAAGGTCACGGCCGCAGGCGTCATCACCATCGAGGAATCCAAGACCGCCGAAACCGGTCTGGACGTCGTCGAGGGTATGCAGTTCGACCGCGGCTATATCTCCCCCTACATGGTTACGGACACCGATAAGATGGAGGCCGTCATCGACGATCCCTACATTCTCATCACCGATAAGAAAATCTCCACCATTCAGGACATCCTGCCCGTTCTGGAGCAGATCGTCAAGGGCGGTCAGAAGCTTGTTATCATCGCTGAGGATGTCGAGGGCGACGCGCTGAGCACCCTGCTGGTCAACCGCCTGCGCGGCAGCTTCAACTGCGTCTGCGTGAAGGCGCCCGGCTTCGGCGACCGCCGCAAGGAAATGCTGCGCGACATCGCCATTCTCACCGGCGGTACCTATATCGCCTCCGAGCTGAATATGAACCTGCCCGACGTGACCATCGCCGATCTGGGCCGTGCACGCCAGATGAAGGTCAATAAGGACAACACCGTGATTGTCGACGGCTGCGGCGATCCCGAAGCCATCAAGAGCCGTATCCACGAGATCAAGGCCGCCATCAAGGTTACGACCTCCGAATATGACAAGGAGAAGCTCCAGGAGCGTCTGGCGAAGCTCTCCGGCGGCGTTGCGGTTATCCGCGTCGGCGCGCAGACCGAGGTTGCGATGAAGGAGCAGAAGCTCCGCGTCGAGGATGCACTCAACGCGACCCGCGCGGCCGTTGAGGAGGGCATCGTCGCCGGCGGCGGCACCGCTTTCGTCAACGCCATCCCCGCCGTCGAGAAGCTCGTTGCGAAGCTCTCCGGCGACGAAAAGACCGGCGCCGAGATCATCGCCAAGGCGCTGCAGGCGCCGATCCGCCAGATCGCCGAGAACGCCGGCGTTGACGGCTCCGTCGTCTTTGAGAAGATCAAGAACAGCCGCAAGGTCGGCTACGGCTACGACGCCTACACCGCCACCTACTGCGACATGATCCCCAGCGGCATCGTCGATCCCACCAAGGTCACGAGAACCGCGCTGGAGAACGCCGCTTCTATCGGCGCCTGCGTGCTGACCACCGAATCTCTGGTCGCCGACAAGCCCGATCCCGCTGCAGATGCAGCCGCTGCCTCCGCAGCCGCCGCCGGCGGTATGGGCGGTATGTATTAAGGAATTAAGCCGCCGCAAAGGCCGAGCCGCCCGCTTCCGAACGGAAGCGGGCGGCTTTTCCGTTTTTGGCAGGAGCCCGGCGGCCCCTTATTGATAATACTGCGCCTGCGCGTTCCAGAGCGCATGGTACTTTCCGGCCTCATCCGACAGGAGCGCCGCATGGCTTCCCTTCTGCACCACGCGGCCGCGGTCAAACACGGCGATTTCGTCGCAGAATTTGCAGCTTGAGAGACGGTGGCTGATATAGACCGCCGTTTTGTCCCCGGCGATGTCGCTGAATTTCTCGTAGATCTCCGCCTCGGCAATGGGGTCCAGCGCGGCGGTCGGCTCGTCAAGGATAATGAACGGCGCATCCTTATACAGCGCGCGGGCAATGGCAACCTTTTGCGCCTCGCCGCCGGAAAGCTCCACGCCGTCCGGGCTGAGCGAGTGATAGAGCATTGTGTCCAGTCCGTCCGGAAGCTCTGCCAGCCGATCGCCGAAGCCGGCCTTGTTCAGGCAGTCCTCCGCGCGGGCGCGGTCATAGCGCTGCCCGCCGCCGACGTTCTCGCCCAGAGGCAGCGCCAGCAGCCGGAAATCCTGAAAGACCACGGAGAAAATCCGCAGATACTCGTCATAGCGATACTTGCGGATATCGATGCCGTTGAGCAGGATCTCACCCTCCGTCGGATCGTAGAGGCGGCACAGCAGCTTGATGAACGTCGTTTTGCCGCTGCCGTTTTCGCCGACGATTGCCAGACGGCTGCCGACACGGAATTTCATGTTCACATGGCGCAGCGCGTAGTCCTCGCGGTCGGGATAGCGGAAGGAAACGTCCCGAAATTCCACGTCATATTGCCGGTCGCTGCGCTTTTCCGTGGTCAGGCTACCCTGATACATCCGATTCGGCCAGTCAAGGAAGCGGAAGACCTCCTCCAGGTATGCGCCGTTGTTGCGCATTTCGCTCAGCTCGGAGAGCACGGCAGACAGTCCCGCGAACAGGCTTGTAATCGCGCCGACATACTGCGTTACCGCGCCGATGTCATAAGCGCCCGCATAGGCCTTCAGGCAGACGAACAGATAGATCAGGCCCGTCATCATACAGGCGGACAGCTTTCCCAGCGCGTACCAGAGACCCTGCGGGCCGCGCAGATTCCTTGCCCAGAGCGAATCTCTTGTAAAGAAGGAGGAGGCAGCCAGCGACGGACTGCAAACGTTCTCCTGCTGGCGGTAGAGGCGAAAATCCAGTGCGCGCTCGCGTGCGCTGCTCAGAAAGCCGAAGCAGGAAAACACACGGTTGCCGAAGCGCGATTCCTCGGCCACGCGCAGATCATAGCGGCTTGCTTTGCCGTTGCAGGCGGGTGCAAGCAGGGAGATGCCGAGCAGCAGGAGCGCCAGCACGACCGCGCTGAGCGGGTGGTTGAGCAGCGCAAACCGCGAGCCCTCCCGTACCGGCTGTGTCAGCAGCCCGGCGCAGAGCGCAAGCCCGCCCAGAAGCTGCAAAAGACCGGTGAGAAGCTTCTCGAAGCTCCAGGCTGCCGCCGGAAGGCCGCACCCTGCCCAGCGCTCCCACTCGAAGATCTGCGTGTGCAGGTCGCGCACCTCGCGGCTTTCGAAATCCACATAGTCCAGCGACAGCATTTTATCCGTCGTATGACGCAGACGGACGGCCTCCAGATGTGCATCGTGGAAATTGCACCAGCGTTTCAAAAGCCCGCTGCCCAGTGCAAGAACCGCGCCGCTCAGGAGCGAGGCGGTCGCCCAGAATGTCAGCGCGTCGGGGCTGCGCGCTCCGGCGAGCTCGGAGACGAGCCGCGCCGAGAGCCAGACCGTCGCCAGCGGCGACAGCGCCGCAAATACCGCGTGCAGGGCGTGCGCCCATAAAAGTCCGGGGCACAGTCCGGCATACAGCTTCCAGCTTCTGAACAGGAGCCTCCACCCGCTGCGCAGGCTGACTCGGCGTTTTTCATTCATTTTCCGTACCCCCTTCCTGATAGTAGCGGCTTTGTACCGCAAACAGCTCCGCATAGGCGCCGCCGAGCGCCAGAAGCGATTCGTGCGTTCCCTCCTCGGCGATCCGCCCATGCTCCAGATACACAATGCGGTCGCAGAAGCGCGTAGAGGCCAGCCGGTGGGAGATAAACAGCGCCGTTTTTCCTGCGGTCATTTCGTTGTATTTTTCGTAGATGTCGTTTTCTGCCAGCGGGTCCAGTGCGGCGGTCGGCTCGTCGAGCGCAAGAATTGCGCCGTCCTTATACAGTGCGCGCGCCAGCATGAGCCGCTGCGTTTCGCCGCCGGAGAGATCCATACCGTCCTCGTAGATCTCACGGCCGATATGGGTGTCCGCCCCGGCGGGCAGGCTGCGGATTTTTTCCGACAGTCCCGCCTGCTCCAGGCAGCGCCACACGCGCGGAAGGTCGATCCGGTCGTCGTCCACGTTCTGTGCAACGTTCTGCGCAACGGTCACGTCCAGCACGGAGAATTCCTGGAATACCGCCGAGAACAGCGCGTAGTAATCGCGGCGGTCGTATTGCCGGATGTCCTCGCCGTCGAGCAGGACGCGGCCCTCGGTCGGGTCGAGGAAGCCGCACAGCAGCTTCATCAGCGTGGTTTTTCCGGCGCCGTTCAGGCCGACAACGGCGAGCTTTTCGCCGGGTCTGACGGTCAGGTTCATCGCATGGATCGTGTCTGCCCCGGCCTCCGGGTATCGGTAGCTGACATTTTCCAGCCGAAGCTCGTGCGCCTTGCCCGCTTCGCAGTGCAGCGGCTTGCCGTCGGCAAAGCGGAACGGCTCCGGCCACTCCAGAAACTCGCGCAGCAACGAAAGCTCGCGGCTCTGGGCACCGAGTGTTGAGATGCCCTGCAGGATTGCGCCGATCCACTCGGAAAAGCCGCTGATCGCCGCAAAATACAGCACGAACTCCGCCGCCGTCAGCGTGCCGCCGATTGCCTGCATGATCAGGTAGGCATAGGCAACGCCGTTGCGCAGCAGTACCGCGAGCAGATTTACGACGTCCGTCCACAGATACACGCGCTCGCGCCGCGCCAGGAAGTCACGTTCCAGACGCAGCGCCGCGTCCCAGACCGCACAGAGCCACGGCTTTAACCCGAAAATGCGCAGGTCCTTTCCGAAGGGCTTGCCGAGCGCCGTTTCAATGCAGTAATCCTGCTTGCGGATGATCTCGCGCGACTCGTCGCGGTGGCGGTACGACCAGCCGTTCAGCCGGTCGTTGACCAGAAAGGCCGCAGCCGATGTAACGAGCACAAAAACGACCGGCAGAAGGCTCAGACGGCTCAGGAAGAACAGATATGCCGCAAAGCAGAGCGTATTGATCAGCAGATCGGTCAGGGTATTCCAGATCGCCTCGGCCGATTCGCTGTTGGCGGAGCAGCCCCGGATCGCCCGCGACCGGCACTCGGCAAAGCGCTTGTTCATCAGATTCGGGTAGGAGGTCATGGCCTGCTTCTCGCCGATCCGGTTGAGCAGCCCCAGGCGTACCTCGATACGCGCGGGCATCGTATTTCGGTTCACATATTCGCGCAGGCCGGCCAGCAGCATCAGCACGGCGGTAAAGCCGCCGATCAGCGCCAGCAGTCTGCCGAGCGATACGCCGTTTTCCAGCGCCTCCAGCAGCGTCGGCGCAAGCAGAAGCTGTGTCACCAGCTGCGCGGCGATCAGCAGCGCCAGCACGACGCACAGAATCGGCACGCTTTTATGGCCGTGCCACGCCGTGCGCAGCATAAAGCCCGCATTCTGCCAGCGACTGTATTTCGGCTTTTCCTGTTTCATACGAAACACCGTCCTTTCGAGGGACATTCTATCACAAAAAATGCCCCTGTGGGGAAATCGGGGACGAATTGCCGGATTTCGGGGACGAATTGCACATCGGCTCTCGCAGCAGTCACGTCTTGTGTCGTTGCGGGGAGGGTGCGGCGCATCCCGGCGTGTCATTGCGAGGAGCGACGCGACACGCGGCGTCCTTCCCCGCGTCGTTGCGAGGAGGGTGCAGCCCGACGCGGCACGTCCGTTGTTTGTCATTGCGAGGAGCGAAGCGACGCGGCAATCTGATGCAAGGTTTTACAAGAGATTGCCACGACTTGCCGACGCAAGTCTCGCAATGACAAATGTCGGTGCATGAGATTGCCACGGGCGGCTTTGCCGCTCTCACAATGACAGGCGGCTTGAGATTGCCACGACCCCTGCGGGGTTTTGCAATGACAGTGAGGTTCGTGTCATTGCATTGCGGAGTTCCGCGGAGAAGTGAACTGTCCGCCTGCGGCGGACAAATGTCCTGATTTCTTCCTTGCGACAACGACAAAAACGAAAAAACCGACCATTTTGGTTGGTAGCAAAACGCACAAAACACCGTCGATATTCACAAACCATACCCCTTAAAAATTGTGAGTAATTCCAATTCTGCACGAGAAACATTGACTTTTTGCGTAAAAAGCATATGATAAGAAGCGGTGGGGAGGCTTCTGCCCCACAGGATTGCTGATTTTAAGGAGAATTTCCGATGATAAAATCCATCGAATCGCTGCGCGAAGCGGCAAAGGCACAGGGCACGCGCTGCCTTGCCGTTGCCTGCGCACAGGACGACCATGTGCTGCTCGCCGTCGAGGACGCGCGCAGATTGGGCATTGCCGACGCCGTTCTGGTCGGCGATGAGGCGCAGATCCGCCGTGTCGCCGCCGAAAACGGCATTGACCCGGCCAATTACCGCATCATCGACGAGCCGGACAAGGTCGCGGCCTGCCGCACCGCCGTTTCGCTTGTGAGAAACGGCGAAGCCGACGCCGTGATGAAGGGCATCGTCGATACCGCCGTCATCCTCAAGGCGGTTCTGGATAAGGAGATCGGTCTGCGCGATGCGAAGGTTTTGTCCCATGTGGCGCTGTTTGAGGTGCCGGGCTTTGACCGCCTGCTCCTGCTGACCGACGCGGCGATGAACATTGCCCCCGATCTTGAGGCCAAGAAGGAGATCCTTCGCAATGCCGTCAAGGTTGCCCACGCCATCGGCAACGAAAACCCCGTCGTCGCCTGCCTGTGCGCCGTGGAGAAGGTCAACCCGAAAATGCCCGCCACGCTCGACGCCGCCGCGCTCGTGGAGGCGGCGCAGGCCGGTGAGCTGACCGGCTGCACCGTTGTCGGCCCGCTCGCACTGGACAATGCCGTCAGTGTCGAGGCCGCGAAGCACAAGGGCATCGCCGACCCGAACGCCGGCCGCGCGGACGTGCTGCTCGTGCCGAACATCGAAACGGGCAACGTCTTCTATAAATCCCTTGTTTTCCTTGCCCACGCAAACAACGCCGGCCTGATTGTCGGCGCAAAGGCGCCCGTGATCGTCACCTCCCGTGCCGACAGCGAGCAGACCAAGCTCAACTCCATTGCGCTGGCGCTTGCGCTGGCTGTGAAGAAAGGCTGATCCCATGACCCAACACAAAGATTTTAAGATCCTTGCGATGAATTTCGGCTCCACCTCCACCAAGATCGCCGTCTATGAGGGCGAGACCATAGTGCTGGAGCATGCCTTCCGCCATTCCCCGGAGGAGATGAAGGGCGTCAACAGCATGGAGGAAAACGCCGCCATGCGCAAGCCCCTGATGCTCGACTACCTGACGCAGCACGGCCATGCGCTTGAGGGCTTCGACGCCGTGGTTGGCCGCGGCGGTCTGGTGCGTCCCATTCCCGGCGGCACCTACGCCGTGAACGACGAAATGCTGCGCGACCTGCGTGAGTGCCGCTTCGGTACGCACGTCTGCAATCTCGGCGGCATTCTTGCCGCGGAGATCGGCGAGCAGATCGGCAAGCCCGCCTTTATTGTCGATCCTCCCGTGGTCGATGAAATGCCCGAGATTGCACATCTGTCCGGTCATCCGGATTTCCCGCGCCGCTCGGTGTTCCATGCGCTCAACCAGAAGGCCATTGCCAAACGCTTTGCGGAGGACACCGGCAGACCCTATACCTCTCTGAACCTCATCGTCGCCCACATGGGCGGCGGCGTCACCGTCGGCGCACATCGCGGCGGCAGGGTCGTAGACGTCAACAACGGTCTGGAGGGCGACGGCCCCTACACCGCCGAGCGTCCGGGCAGCCTGCCCGTATTGCAGGTGCTGCGCGCCGCCTTCGAGCACCGCTACGGCGACAGTTTCGAGGAGCAGCGCCGCTTCTATATGGCAAAATGCGGCCTGATGGCCTATGCCGGTACGAATGACGGCCGGGTCATCGGCAGGCGCATCGCCGAGGGCGACAGGGAGGCCGAGTTGGCCTACCGCGGCATGGCCTACCAGATTTCCAAGGAAATCGGCGCACTGAGCGTCGTGCTCGGCGGCAAGGTTGACGCCATCCTGCTCACCGGCGGTCTGGCCTACGACAAGCAGCTCATGGGCTGGATCGAGGCGCAGGTCGGCCATATCGCCCCCGTGCATATCTATCCCGGCGAGGACGAGATGCTTGCCCTGACCATGGGCGCGCTGCGCGTGCTGCGCGGTCAGGAAGAGATTCTGGAGTATCACGCATGAAACGCCTTCAGATCATCACCGGTCACTACGGCACCGGAAAAACCGAATATGCGGTCAATCTGGCGCTTTCGCTTGCAGGCGAGGGAAAAAAGCTTGCGCTGGCCGACCTGGATATCGTAAACCCCTACTTCCGCTCCTATGAGCAGGCCGAGCGTCTGCGCGCGGCGGGGATCCGGGTGATCGTCAGCTCCTGCGGCGGCGCGGTGGATATGCCCGCGATTGACCCGGCGGTTCTGTCGCTGTTTCAGGACAAGAGCTGGTCGGGCGTCATCGACATCGGCGGCGACCCCGTCGGCGCACACGTCCTGGCGCGCTTTGTCGATCAGCTCCACCCGGAGGATTTTGACCTCCTGTTTGTCGTAAACGCCAACCGTCCCGAGACGCATGACCTGGAGGGCGCTCTGCTGTATTTGCAGGCCATCGAGATCGCCTGCGGCCAGAAGGTAACGGGTCTGGTCAACAACACCCATCTGTGCGCGCAGACCACCGCCCGGGAAATTCTCAAGGGCGCCGCGCTGGCGCACGCGTTATCCGAGGCGACGGGGCTGCCCGTCGTGCAGCACGCGGTGCAGCGGCGCTTCGTGCCGGAGGTTCGCGATCAGTTGGCAGAGCCGATTCTGCCGATTGACATATACATGAAAAAACCATGGGAAATCACAATGGAGGAGGATATCTAACATGGCTGGAAAAGTGTCGTTCCGTCAGGACCGGTGTAAGGGCTGCGAGCTTTGCATGACCGTCTGCCCCAAAAACATCATCGTCATGGACGAAACCACCACAAACCGCAAGGGCTATCATCCCGCAACCGTTCGCCCCGAGGACATGGACAAATGTGTCGGCTGTGCGAGCTGTGCGAAGATCTGCCCCGATTCCATCATCACCGTGGAACGGTCCTAAGGAGGAAACTATGGAGAAAGAACTCTGGAAAGGCAATGAGGCGGTCGCCGAGGCCGCAATCCGGGCGGGCTGTAAGTATTTCTTCGGCTACCCGATCACCCCGCAGAACGAGATCCCCGAATACCTGTCGCTGCATCTGCCGAAGATCGGCGGCTGCTTCCTTCAGGCGGAGTCCGAGGTCGCGGCAATCAACATGGTCTACGGCGCTGCCGGCTGCGGCAAGCGCGTTATGACCTCCTCCTCTTCGCCCGGAATTTCGCTGAAGCAGGAAGGCATCACCTACCTGTGCGGCGCCGAGCTGCCCTGCGTCATCGTCAATATGATGCGCGGCGGTCCCGGTCTGGGCACCATTCAGCCCGCGCAGGGCGACTACTATCAGGCCACCCGCGGCGGCGGCAACGGTGACTACCGTCACCTTGTTTACGCCCCCGCGACCATTCAGGAGGCAGCAGACTATGTCCGCATGGCCTTTGACGTGGCCGACCTCTACCGCAATCCCGTCATGGTGCTTGCCGACGGCATGATCGGCCAGATGATGGAGGCCATCGAATGGCATGACGTACCCAGGCGCGAGCTGCCCGAAAAGCCCTGGGCTACCACCGGTACCCACGGCGAGCGCAAGCCCAATATCATCAACTCTCTGTATATCGACCCGAATGTCTGCGCGGATCACAACATCCGCCTCGCCGAGAAGTATCGCGCGATGGAGGAGAACGAGACCCGCTGGGAAGAGACGGACATCGAGGACTGCGAGGTTCTGTTCGTTGCCTACGGCACGCCGTCGCGTATCGCGAAGGCCGCCATTCGCCAGCTTGCTAAGGAAGGCATCCGCGCCGGCCTCTTCCGCCCGATTACCCTCTGGCCCTTCCCCGGCAAGGCGCTCAAGCAGGCCGCCATGCAGCCGAAATGCAAGGTCGTCGTGGACGTGGAGCTGAGCATGGGTCAGATGATCGACGACGTAAAAATCGCGCTTGAGGGCTGCCGCCCCGTCGCGTTCATCGGCAAGGCCGGCGGCGTGGTGCCCACGCCCGCAGAGGTCGCAGCCGCGGCAAAACAGGCTTTGGGGAGGTAACATAAGATGGCTATCGTATATCAGAAATCCAAGGGCTTGACGGATGCCGAGCTGCACTACTGCCCCGGTTGTACTCATGGTATCGTCCATAAGCTCGTCGCCGAGACGCTCGAGGAAATGGGCGTGCTGGATCACACCATCGGCGTCGCGCCGGTCGGCTGCGCCGTCTTTGCCTATAACTACTTCAACTGCGATATGCATGAGGCTGCCCACGGCAGAGCTCCCGCTGTCGCCACCGGTATCCGCCGCGTGTCCGATCCCGGCACCATCGTCTTTACTTATCAGGGCGACGGCGACCTGGCCGCTATCGGCACCGCCGAGATCATTCACGCCGCCATGCGCGGTGAGAAGATCACCACCATCTTCATAAACAACGCCATTTACGGCATGACCGGCGGCCAGATGGCCCCCACCACGCTCGTCGGCCAGAAGGCGACCACCGCCCCCCTCGGCCGTCAGAAGGACCACTACGGCAGCCCGATCCGGATGTCGGAGATCATCAGCACCCTCGAGGGCTGCGCCTACGCTTCCCGCGTCTGCGTGACCGATATTCCCAACCTGAACAAGGCGAAGAAGGCTATCCAGAAGGCCTTCCGGCTCCAGCAGGAGGGCGCCGGCTTCACCTTCGTCGAAGTGCTCGCCTGCTGCCCGACCAACTGGGGCAAGACCCCCGTTGCCGCCGTCGAATGGCTCAAGGAGAACATGATCCCCTACTACCCGCTCGGCGTGTATAAGGACATTACTGCGGAGGGAAAGTAAAATGACAAACGAAATTACCATCTCCGGCTTTGGCGGTCAGGGCGTTATGGCCATCGGCAAGACCCTCTGCGAAGCGGGCATGAAGGAAGGCAAAAACGTTTCGTGGCTGCCCTCCTACGGTCCGGAAATGCGCGGCGGCACGGCCAACTGCTGCGTCGTCATCTCCGACGAGCCGATCGTCAGCCCCATCGTCCTCGAGCCGACGGAGCTGATCGCCATGAATCTGCCGTCCCTGCTCAAGTTTGAGCCGACCGTCGTTCCGAACGGCACTGTCTTTGTCAACAGCTCCATTATCTCCGATAAGGTGCAGCGCAGCGACCTGCGCGCCGTTTATGTTCCCTGCCTGGAGATTGCGCAGGAGCTGGGCAACCTCAAGGTGGCCAATATGGTTATGCTCGGCGCATACATCGAGGCCATGAAAAACCTCGGCACCGACACCATCAAGGAAATGCTCGTCCATATGTTCACCGGCCCGAAGGCCAAGCTCGTTGACCTCAATATCGAGGCGCTCAAGCGCGGCGCCGCCTGCGTCAAGTAAACGCCCCGACCGCACGTTTTCCCTCTCCCGCTGCGCGGGAGAGGGAACTCGCGCGCTTTCCCCCGCGAAAATAATAAGGAGGATCTCGCAATGATCGATTTGGAGATCAAGCTCGTCAAGACGACAACCCCCAAGCAGAAGCCCACAGACGAAGCCCACCTCGGCTTCGGCAAGGTCTTTACCGACCATATGTTCATCGCCGAATATACCGTCGGCGCCGGCTGGCACGATGCCCGCATTGTCCCCTACGGCCCGCTGAGCATCGACCCCGCTTCCCCCGTGCTGCATTACAGCCAGGAGATTTTTGAGGGTCTGAAGGTCTACCGCCGCAAGGACGGCGGTATCCAGATGTTCCGTCCGATGGAAAATGCGCTCCGTATGAACCGCAGCGCCGAGCGCATCTGTATGCCGCAGCTTGACCCGGAGTTCCAGGTCAAGGCGATGAAGATGCTTGTCGAGCTGGAAAAGGGCTGGATTCCCTCCTCCGAGGGCACCTCCCTCTATCTGCGTCCGATGATGATCGCCGACGGCGCCGAGCTGGGCGTCCATCCGGCCAAGCACTTCCTCTATATCATCATCTGCTCCCCCTCCGGTTCCTATTACAAGAACGGTATGCAGCCCATCCGCATCCACATTGAGGATCGCTACGTCCGTGCCGTCAAGGGCGGTACCGGCGCCGCCAAGACCGGCGGCAACTACGCCGCCTCTCTCAAGGCGACCTTCGACGCCTATGAAAACGGCTTCGATCAGGTTTTGTGGCTCGACGGCCGTGAGAACAAATATGTGGAAGAGGTCGGCGCGATGAACATGATGTTCGTCATCGACGGTAAGATCGTCACCGCTCCGCTGGAGGGCAATATTCTTGCCGGCATTACCCGCAAGAGCATCCTTCAGCTCGCGCAGGACAAGGGCTACCAAACCGAGGAGCGCCGCATCAGCGTACAGGAGCTGTTTGACGCTTATGCGCGCGGCGGCCTGACCGAGGCCTTCGGCACCGGTACGGCGGCCGTCATCTCGCCCGTCGGCGAGCTGGAGTATCAGGGCAAGTCCATGGTACTCAATGACCGCAAGATCGGTAAGATCTCGCAGGAGATGTACGACACGCTTGTCGGCATCCAGCGCGGCGATCTGCCCGATGCCCACGGCTGGACGGTCGAGGTGTAATTCCGCCGTCGGCGAATTGCATACGCCGCTTCGCGCAGCCGCATACATTGCGGTTCGCTTCCGGCCGTAAAAAACCGTATCCGGAACAGCACCCCATCTCCCGGACGAGTATGCCGTCATACTTGTACCGGGAGATGGGGTGAATTGAATTCCGGAAGAAGCAGCAAACAGACGGCGCACGTCGGCCGTCAAAAATTCGGACTTCTGTCATTGCGAGACCTGCGTCAGCGGGTCGTGGCAATCTCCTGCACGCTTTTGCGTCAGATTGCCGCGTCGGGCTGTGCCCTCCCCGCAATGACACGCACCCATTGTCATTGCGAGGGCGGCTTTGCCGCCCGTGGCAATCTCGTGTAGTCTCTGCGTCAGATTGCCGTGTCGCTTCGCGCCTCGGAATGATGTGGCTGAAGTTTTTTGACGCACTCAGATGGCGCACGCCGCCGGCAGGCTGTTTATCGGCAAAATAGCCAAAAGCCGCCGCCGGTTTTTGGAAATACAGCCAAAATGCACAAGCACAGGATTTACATTTTCGCGCGGGTCTGCTATAATTTATCAGGTTGACCCTAAACTGATTTTGAGGTGGTTTCCGATGGACGATTCCAAAAAACGAAAGCCCGCACTGCCCTCTTCACTTGCCAATGTACTGAAGTTTTTGCCGCTCGTCGTCTTTGCGCTGCTCGTGATCGTGTTTAAGCTCGATCTGCTGCTGGCCGCGCCGATTGCGACCTTCTGCGCCGCCGTCGTTTACATGCTGCTCTATCGCAGCAGCTTTGAAAAGACCTTCGAGCACGGAATGCAGGCGGCGCGCAGCATCATGATCGTCCTGTTTATTCTGATGTTTGCCAACGGGCTGGCCGAGTGCTTTATGGCCACCGGCGTCGGCGCTTCCCTCATCAATCTCGCGCTCAGGCTCGGTGTTACCGCGCGTACCATCGCGGTCGTGGCGCTGCTCGTTACCTCCCTTCTGTCCGTGGCGACGGGCACCTCGTGGGGCACCTTCGCCGCCTGCGCGCCGATTTTCCTCTGGCTCAATCATATTGTCGGCGGTAACGTGCTGCTGACGATCTGTGCCATCGCCGGCGGCTCCTGCTTCGGCGACAACATCGGCATGATCTCCGACTGCACCGTGCTCAGCTGCGGCCTGCAAAGCGTGAAAATTATCGACCGATTGAAGCATCAGCTCTTTTGGGCGATCGGCTGCCTGCTGCTCGGCTGCGCTGCCTTCTTTGTTGCCAGCCTGCCGCTGCCCTCCACGCAGGGAGACGTGACCGCCGCCATTGCACAGATCCCGCAGGAGGCATATGACAATCTGCTTGTCCAGCGCCCGTCGGCCGTGCAGCTTCTGGAGCAGGTCAAGACCGGCGTTCCCATTTACATGGTGATCCCGCTGCTCGTCGTGATCGGCCTTGCCTTCAAGGGCGTCCACACCCTGCTCTGCCTCGGCGCGGGCATGGTGGCTTCGCTGATTTGCGGCCTGATTGCAGGCACGACGAATGTCGGCGCGTGGCTTACCGATCTGCTGCTTGAGGGCTTCGGCTCGGCAGGAAGCTGGTCCGTCGTTATGATGATGTGGGTTGCCGCCTTCGGCGGTATCATGAATGCAATGGACGCCTTTGCGCCGCTGGCGAAGCTGATTGCCAGGATCTCGCGCAACGTGCATCAGCTTATGGGCTGGTGCGGCGTACTGTGCCTGCTCGGCAACGTCGCGCTGGCGGACGAAACGGCGCAGATTGCCACGATGGGTCCGATCATCCGCGATATCACCGAGAAAAATGTCGAGTGCGATACCGAGGAGGATGCCTATCAGCTTCGCGTGCGCCTGGCGACCTTTACTTCGGCGATGGGTATCTACGGCTCGGAGCTGATTCCGTGGCACTGCTTCCCGGTGTTCTTTGCCGGTATTGCCAACGCGGTCTACCCGCTGCGGCAGTTTACCAGCATCGACATCATCGGCAATAATTTTATGAGCTATATCGTCATCGGTTCGATTCTGCTCCTGACCTTCACCGGTTGGGATCGCTTCATCCCTCGCTTCGGTCTGCCGAAGAACGTGCGGCTGAAGAAAAACGTGCAGGCAGCCGCGAAGTGACAGAATACGCCAAAAGCGGCGCCCCGTTGCACGGGGCGCCGCTTTTCGTACATTTGAGATGCCTCAGCAGAGGCGCGAACCGGCAGGAATTGCATCGTCGAGCATGAGCAGATGCAGCTTGTCGCCGCGCTCGGCCGACAGCAGCATTCCGCAGGACTCCTGCCCCATGAGCTTGCGCGGGGGCAGATTTGTCACGGCGACGAGCGTCTTGCCCAGAAGCTCCTCCGGCTTGTAGAATTTTGCGATGCCGGAGAGAATCTGGCGCGGCGTGCCGCTGCCGTCGTCGAGGGAGAACTTGAGCAGCTTGTCGGATTTTTTGACATTTTCACAGCTCAGAACCTTCACGACCGTCATCTCTACCTTGCAGAACTCGTCGAAGCTGACGGGCGGCAGAGGCTCGGGCAGAGGATCGGCCTTCGGCTCCTCATGATGCGCCGTCAGCGCATCCAGCTCGGCCAGCTCCTTCTGTGCGTCGATGCGCGGGAAAAGCGCAGGGCCGTTTTCCACGACCGCTTCGCGGTCAAGCAGGCCGAACCGTGCCAGCGTGTCCCATTCGGCGGGCTTTGCTCCGATGCGCCGTTCGATCTCGCGCACGGATTCGGGCATGAAGGGCGTGAGCATACCGGCGCAGAGGCGCACGGTCTCCAGCAGATGATACATGACGCACGCCAGACGCGGGCGTTTGGCTTCATCTTTTGCCAGAACCCACGGCGCGTTTTCGTCGATATATTTGTTGGCGCGGGAAATGACGGCAAAAATCTCCGCCAGCGCATTCTGGAAGGCGTAGTGCTCCATCGCGTTTTCGTAGCGCTCGCGCAGACCGGAGGCCATCGCGACCAGCTCCGCGTCAAGCGCGTCGTCGGCCCGCTGCTCTGCCGGGAGCTTTCCGCCGAAATATTTCTGCACCATCGCGACGGTGCGGCTGACGAGGTTGCCGAGGTCATTGGCAAGGTCGGTGTTGATCGTGGAGATCAGCAGCTCATTGGAGAAGTTGCCGTCCGAGCCGAAGGGAAAGGAGCGCAGCAGGAAGAAGCGCAGCGCATCCGTGCCGTAACGCTCGGAGAGCAGATAGGGATCGACGATATTGCCCTTGGATTTGGACATCTTGCCGCCGTCGAGAAGCAGCCAGCCATGGCCGTAGACCTTTTTCGGCAGCGGCAGACCGAGGCTCATCAGCATCGCCGGCCAGATAATCGCATGGAAACGCACGATCTCCTTGCCTGCGAAGTGGACGTCCGCCGGCCAGTATTTGTCAAGATCGTGATATTTGTCGTTTTCAAAGCCGAGCGCGGTCATGTAGTTGAACAGCGCGTCGATCCAGACATAGACGACGTGCTTCGGGTCGAAATCAACCGGCACGCCCCAGGTAAAGCTGGTGCGCGAGACGCAAAGATCCTCCAGACCGGGATCGATGAAATTGTTGACCATTTCGTTGACGCGGGACTTCGGCTCGAGGAAGTCGGTCTCCGTCAGCAGCTTGCGCACGCGGTCGGCATATTTCGACAGACGGAAGAAATAGGCCTCCTCCTCGGCATCGACGACCTCGCGCCCGCAGTCGGGGCATTTGCCGTCAACGAGCTGGCTCTCCGTCCAGAAGCTCTCGCAGGGTGTGCAGTATTTGCCCTTATAGGTACCCTTGTAAATGTCGCCGTTTTCGTACATCTTCTTAAAGATCTTCTGAATGGCGGCGACATGGTAGTCGTCCGTGGTGCGGATAAAGCGGTCGTTGGAGATGTTCATCAGCTTCCACAGATCCAGAACGCCCTTTTCGCCTGCGACGATGTGATCGACAAACTGCTGCGGCGTCACGCCCGCTTCGCGCGCCTTATCCTCAATCTTCTGGCCGTGTTCGTCCGTGCCGGTGAGGAACATGACGTCGCAGCCCTGAAGCCGCTTGTAGCGGGCCATCGTATCCGCCGCAACGGTGCAGTAGGCGTGGCCGATGTGCAGCTTATTCGAGGGGTAGTAGATGGGGGTAGTAATGTAAAACTTCTTTTTGCATTCCTGACACATGGTAAAAATCCTTCTTTCGTGGATCATTTTTTGAGTTTATAAATCAGCCAACAGAGCAGGCAGGCGGCGCCCGCCGCGCCGAAATCCAGCCAGACGTCCGGCAGGCGGCCGGAACGGCCGGGAATCAGAAGCTGAATCGATTCGTCGCACAACGCAACAAAGAGGCTCAGGCAAAGCGGCTTGAACATCGAAAAGCCGCGGAGCCGGCGAAAGAACACGGAGGCCAGAACGCCGAGAGTAAAAAACTCGACGATATGCCCCAGCTTGCGAATCAGGGCTGCCGTCAGCCAGGGGAAAACGGGCTGCAGCAGCTCCAGCAGACCGCGGCTTTCGGAGGCACTGACGCTGCCGGTCATACAGGAATGCCCGAAGATGAGCGCGATCCAGAGACATAAAAAGGCCAGCGGCGCAGCATAACGGGACTTTTTCACGGCAGGAACCCCCTTTCGGAAGAAAATCTCGATTATTATACCACGCATACGGAAGAAATGCAAACACAATGCGTCGCAGTGAAACGAAACGCGGAGAAAAATTTACAAAAAGTTCGTCGCGCGTTCCCGAAAGAGTGTCGCGTTACTGCTGCGTTTTGCTTGTTTCGCGTTTCTCGCCGTGCTATAATTGAGAAAAATTTTGTTCTTGAGAGAAAGGAGCGGCAATGCTTCAGCTTACGCATCTGAAAAAGCAGTATAAAACCGGATCGCTCGTGCAGACGGCGCTCAACGATGTCAGCCTGAATCTGCGTAAAAATGAATTTGTCGCCATTCTCGGGCCGAGCGGCTCGGGAAAAACGACGCTGCTGAATGTGATCGGCGGCCTTGACCGTTACGATTCCGGCGACCTTCTGATCGACGGCGTTTCGACAAAGCACTATTCCGACCGCGACTGGGACACCTACCGCAATCACACGATCGGCTTTGTGTTCCAGAGCTATAACCTCATTCCGCATCAGACCGTACTGGCAAACGTGGAGCTGGCGCTGACCATCTCCGGCGTCAGCCGCGCCGAGCGCCGCCGCCGGGCGCAGCGGGCGCTTGAACGGGTCGGCCTCGGTGAGCAGAGCCACAAACGGCCCGGCGAGATGTCCGGCGGGCAGATGCAGCGCGTGGCCATTGCCCGCGCGCTGGTCAACGATCCCCAGATTGTGCTGGCCGACGAGCCGACCGGTGCGCTCGACAGTGAAACGAGCGTGCAGGTTATGGAGCTGCTCAAGGAGGTCGCAAGGGACCGGCTGGTCGTCATGGTCACGCATAATCCGGAGCTTGCGGAGCGCTACGCGACGCGTATCGTCAAATTGTGCGACGGGAAAACCACCAGCGATACCATGCCCTTTGACGCGCCGCGCGAACAGCCCGCCGCCCGCGAAAAGAAGCGAAAAAAGGCGTCCATGAGCATCCTGACGGCGCTGATGCTGAGCTTTAACAATCTGCGAACCAAAAAGGCGCGCACGTTCCTGACCTCCTTCGCCGGGTCGATCGGCATCATCGGCATTGCGCTGATCCTGTCCATCTCCAACGGCGTCAATGCCTATATCAAATCCATTGAGTCGGAGACGCTCGCCTCCTACCCTCTGCAAATCCAGAGCAGCGGCTTTGATATGAGCGGTATGATGGCGGGCAGCACGGAAAGCGGCCTGAAAAGCGAAAAGATCAGCGTCCGGCAGACCATCACCGGGATGCTCTCCGGCGTCAGCGTAAACGATCTTGCCGCGCTCAAGCGTTATTTTGACGGCGGCGGGAGCGGGATCGAGGACGTGACGACGGCAGTGGAATACCGCTACAATGTGACGCCGCAGATCTACCGCGCAGACGGGGGCGGCTACCGGCAGGTGCATCCGGACACGACCTTTGCCGCGCTCGGCATGGGCTCCGGCTCGACGAACAGCCTGCTGTCGTCCATGATGAGCACGGACGTTTTTCACGTCATGCCCGCCGAGCCCTCTCTCTATCGCGACGCCTATGAGGTCAGAGCCGGCCGCTGGCCGCAGTCTTATCGTGAGTGCGTCGTTGTTCTGACCCCCGGCGGCAGTATCTCGGATTTCACCATGTATACGCTCGGCCTGCGCGACGCGGTAGAGCTTGACGAGCTGATCCGGCGCTTCCTGAGCAACGAAAGCATCGGTGAGCCGGAGCAATTTCCGGAGTTTTCCTGCGACGACCTGCTGAATATTCAATTCCGCCTGCTCGACCGTTCGGAGCTGTACGTTTATGATGCGGACTATGGCCTGTGGCGCGACCGTGCGGACGGCGAAGCCGCGCGAAACGCGCTGCTGGCCACCGCCGAGACGCTGACGGTTGTCGGCGTTGTTTGGCCGAAGGAGGATGGCACGGCGCTGCTCCCCTCGGGCATTGCCTATCCCGCCGAGCTGACCGCGCACGCTGCGCAGAAGGCCGCGCTGAGCGAGATCGTCAGGCAGCAGCTTGCAGCGCCGTCCGTGAATGTTTTTACGGGCAAGGTGTTCTCCGACAACACCTCCGCCGGCAGACTCGACCTTTCGACGCTGTTTTCCGTCGATACCGACAAGCTTGCCGAGGCGTTTCGGATTGACGAAAGCAAGCTGGATGTGGATCTTTCGTCAATCTTTTCCGGCGTGGAGTCGGACTTCACCTCCCTTATGGGCTCCGCGCTGAAGGATCTGACACTGCCGGAGCTGCCCGCGCCCGACCTTTCGGCGCTGCTGCGCGGGCTGGATATTCGGATCACACCCGAAAATATGGACGATGCCGCGGCGGTCATTCTGGCCGCGTACCGCGCTTACGCCGCCGCGCACCCCGAAGCGGACTATGCCCGCCTCGGCGATTACTTCCTCGAATACCTGACCTCCGAGGAGGGGCAGGCGCGCTTTGCGGAAAATCTTGAAAAGATCCTCGCGGAAAACGGTGCGCTCAGCTTTGATCCCGCAGCGCTTCAGGCACTGCTCACGGAGCTTATGCAGGGCTATTGGGATTCCGTCGGCGGCGTCGTGCCCGAGGATCCCGAAGCCTTTGCGGCGTCTCTGCGCGAGTATCTGGAAACCGAGCAGGCGCAGGAGATTCTGCGTGAGGGAGCCAAAAAGCTTTTCGCATTCGACGAAGGCGTTAAGCTCCTGCCGGAGCAGCTTCGAGCCATGGCGGAGGATCTCTATGCGGGCTACCGCGACTATGCCGCCGCGAACGGCACGCCGGATCCGGAGAATTTCCAGGACACCTTTCCGGACTTCCTGAACGACCCTGCGACACGGCAGGCGCTCCTGAAGGCGGCAAACGAGCTGATCAATCTGGACTCGCTCAAGGCACAGCTTTCCGAAGCGGTGCGCGATTACATGGAAAAAACGATGCAAACCGTCTCCGAGGCGCTGGCCAGGCAGCTCGAAGAGCGCCTCGGCGCGGCTGCCGAGGCTGCGATGGGGCAGCTCGCCGACGGTCTGCAGGAGTCGCTGAAGGAAAACATGGGCGAGCTTGCCGCACAGCTTGGCGGAGCGCTGTCCGTCGATGCCGACGCGATGATGTCCGCCTTCCGGCTGAGTATGGATGAGAGCAGCCTTGCGGCGCTGCTCGACTCGCTGACGCGCACGGCCGACGACACGCTGAAAAGCAACCTCAAGACGCTCGGCTATGCCGACCCGGATGAGCCGGACGAGATCCGCATCTATCCGCGCGACTTTGCCGCCAAGGCGGAGATTGTAAACATCCTAAACGCCTATAACGAACACGTCAAGGCGCTCGGGCAGGACGATAAGGTCATCCGCTATACCGATATGGTCGGCACGATGATGAGCAGCGTCACGCAGATTGTAGACATCATCAGCTATGTTCTGGTTGCGTTCGTAGCGATCTCGCTGGTCGTCTCCTCCATTATGATCGGTGTTATTACCTATATCAGCGTCATGGAGCGCCGCAAGGAGATCGGCATTCTGCGTGCCATCGGCGCGTCGAAGCGCAACATTTCCGAGGTGTTCAACGCGGAAACCTTTATTGTCGGTCTGCTGGCCGGACTGATCGGCATCGGTATGACCCTGCTGCTGCTCATTCCTGCCAATGCGCTGATTCATTCGCTCAGCGGCGAGCAGAACCTGAATGCCGTACTGCCGCTCGGTTCGTCGGTCATTCTGATCGCCCTGAGCGTGCTCCTGACGATTCTCGGCGGGCTGATCCCAGCCAAGGGCGCCGCGCGCAGCGATCCCGTCGCCGCTTTGCGGTCGGAGTAACGGCGCTTCTGCTTATACGGGATGGCGTGTCGTCATAGTGATACAATTGCCACGGCCCCGAAGGGGCCGTGGCAATTGATTCCTATGCCATTGTGCGGGCGGCGGAACTGCCGCGACATTGCGAGACCCCGAAGGGGGTCGTGGCAATCTCTTGTACCGACAACTGTCATTGCGAAGGCGGCTCCGCCGCCCGTGGCAATCTCGTGTAAAACCCGGCATCAGATTGCCGCGTCGCTTTCGCTCCTTGCAATGACGCGGGACGGGAGGAGCTGGCAGGGGGTTAGTCTCCGGTTTCGCCGGTGAAAACACACAATGCCTCACCGGTCAGAAACAACCGCGTGCGGTCATTTTCACGCAGAACGTCGACCGACAGCACGCCGCCGTCGGTCACGACGCGCGTCCGTATACCCGTAACCGCGCCGCGCAGTGTCATGGCAAGCACGCTCGCGCCCGTACCGGTGCCGCAGGCCAGCGTGAAATCCTCCACGCCGCGCTCATACGTCAGCAGCCGCAGCTCGTTCGGCGCGGTTACGGCGCAGAAATTGACGTTTGCGCCGCGCGGGAAGCTCGGACTGTGGCGCAGACGTTCGGCGAGGCTGCGCAGAGTGTGCTCCGGGACTGCCTCACAGGGTACGACGGCGTGCGGGATACCCGGTTCGCCAAGCTCAATATAGTCGCACACCGTTCCCTCGATACACAGGCCGCGCTTCACCTCCGTGGGGGCGGTCAACTCGATTCTATAACGTGACTTATCGATACGCTCACCGACGACCGGTCCTGCGGGCGTTTCTATGCGTTGAATTGTGCCGGAGAGCCCTGTGTCGTGGCAGAAACGGCAGATGCAGCGCGCGCCGTTGCCGCACATTTCGGCTGTCGAGCCGTCATTGTTATAAAAAACCATTTTGCAGTCACCGCCGTGCTCCGGCGGCTCTACGATCATCAGTCCGTCCGCGCCGACGCCGAAATGCCGGTCGCACAGGCGGCGTGCCAGTGCCGCATAGTCGTTCGGGGAAAGCGAACGGTCGAGGTTTGGCAGGAGCACGAAGTCATTGCCTGCGCCGCAGTATTTGTAAAATTTCATAGCTGCCTCCGAAAGATTTCTGCCCCCATCATAACGCCTTTTTGCAAAAAAAGCAAGCCCCCGAGCCGCACGCCTTTGCGCGTGAAGCATATATTGAGTATGGGAGACGGTTTTGTAAAATAGTGCTTGACAAAATATACAAAAACGGTATAATAATGCAAAAAGCACATATTCAAAGGTGCGGCGAAATATGCAATGGCCGCCCGGAAAAGGGAGACGCAGATATGAGGGTTTTAAAGTTTGGCGGCACGTCTATGGCGGATGCTGCGCAGTACCGCAAGGTGCTCGGCATCGTCTGCTCGGATCCGTCGCGCCGTGTCGTCGTGGTTTCGGCGGCGGGGAAACGCTTTCCCGGCGACACAAAGGTGACGGATCTGCTGTATCTTTGCTATGCGCATATGCAGTATGGGGTCGGTTATGACGACATCTGGCAGAATATCGTGGATCGTTACTGCGCCATTCGCGACGCACTTGGGTTGAAAACGGATTTGGAATCCGAATTTGCGGCGCTGCGTGTGCGGATGGAAAATGGCATTTCACGCGACGAATTGGTCTCGCGCGGCGAGTATTTCTCTGCAATTCTGACAGCAGAAATGCTCGGATTTCCGTTTATCGACGCAAAAAGATGGCTTACATTTCACTACGACGGAACGATCGACCAGGAGACATCCTATGCCGCGCTGCGCGCGCTCGTCGGCGACGGCTGTGCCGTTACGCCCGGCTTCTACGGCGTCACACCGGAGGGCGCAATCCGCGTCCTGACGCGCGGCGGCTCCGATATTACCGGCGCGCTTGCCGCCGCCGCGCTCGGCGCGGAGGTTTATGAGAACTGGACGGATGTATGCGGGATGCTGATGGCTGACCCGCGCATCGTCGATGCGCCGCGCACCATTGACCGCGCAACATACGGAGAATTACGTCAACTTTCGTATGCTGGTGCGCAGGTGTTACATGAGATGACAATTTTCCCGGTGCGAGAAATGAATATTCCACTGAATATACGGAATACTAACCACCCCGAGCATCCGGGCACGCTCGTCTGCGACGACTTTCCGGAACCGCCGAACGCCGACCGCTTTGTTACCGGCATCGCAGGCAAGAAAGACTTTTCCGTCCTGACCGTTTCCAAGCGTGGGATGTCCGGCGCGGTCGGTACACTGCGTGCCATTTTCTCGGTGTTTGAGCGCAACGCCGTTCCGGTCAGTTACGTGACAACGGGCGTTGACTGCATCAGTCTGGCAGTACCGACGGAAAATCTGTCGCCCTGTACCTATACCCTGACCGACGAGCTGCGCAAGGCTGTTCATCCGGATGACTTGAAAATTACGGATAATCTTGCCATTGTTGCGGTCGTCGGTCGTCGTATGGCCTTCCGCGCGGGCACCTCGGGCAAGATTTTTGATGCGCTCGGGAAACGGAATATTAACATCCGGATGATCGCGCAGGGGCCGGATGAAATGACCATTCTTGTCGGAGTGGAAAACAAGGATTACCATCAAACGGTGCGCGAGCTGTATGAAGCGTTTGTAAAGTGAGGTTTTATGAAGCAGTATAACGTTGGCATTCTGGGCGCGACCGGTGCAGTTGGTCGTGAAATGATGAAAATACTGGCGGAGCGCAACTTTCCCGTTGCCGAGCTTCGCCTGCTGGCAGGGCCGCGCAGCGCGGGCAGCACGCTCGCATGGAGGGGCCGTGAGTTGCCTGTCCTCCTGACGTGTGACGAGGCGTTTGAAGGGTTGGACCTTGTGCTCGGCGCCGCCGAAAACGACATTGCCGAGCGCTTTGCGCCTGCGATTGCCCGCGCGGGGGCGGTGTTTGTTGACAATTCCTCCGCATTTCGTCTCGACCCGAATGTCCCGCTGATCGTCCCGGAGATCAACGGGGACGATGCGAAGCACCACAAGGGCATCCTCGCCAACCCGAATTGCTCAACCATTATCGCGCTGATGGCGATTTATGCCCTGCGGCCGCTGGGCAATCTGAAGGCGATGGTTGCATCCACATATCAGGCGGTTTCCGGTGCGGGTGCAGGCGGCCCCGTGGAGCTGGCGGAACAGATCGATGCCCTGCGCGAGGGCAGAGCCGTGCAGCCGCACGTCTTTTCCCACCAGATTGCCTATAATCTCATTCCGCAGATCGGCGGTGTGACCTTCGAGGGCTATACAAGCGAGGAAATGAAAATGCAGAATGAGGGACGCAAGATCCTGCACCTGCCGGAGTTGCGCGTAAGCTGTACCTGTGTGCGTGTACCCGTGGTACGCAGTCACTCCATTTCGCTGAACCTGTATTTTGACCGCCCGGTCTCCGTTGAGGCCGCGCGTGAGGCGATTGCCGCTGCGCCGGGCTGCGCGCTGGCGGATGACACGGCCAACCATGTTTATCCCATGCCGCTGGACACCTCCGACCGCGACACCGTGCTCGTTGGACGTATCCGGCCGGATTTGGTCTGCGAAAACGGTTTGGCACTTTGGTGCTGCGGCGATCAGATCCGCAAGGGTGCGGCGACGAACGCCGTGCAGATTGCGGAGTGCCTGATCTCATAGGATAAAATATCGGCGTCTCATGCGGTCGCATGAGGCGCCTTTTTCCGTCATAGCGAGACCCCGCAGGGGTCGTGGCAATCTCCTGTAAGATCTTGCGTCAGATTGCCGCGTCGCTTCGCTCCTCGCAATGACATACAACGGATGTGCCGCGTCGCTCCTCGCAATGACACAGGGGCGCGGCGTACCAAAGCCCCTCTTGCGGCAAGAGGGGCTTTTACTGCCGTAAGCAGCGGTTATCGCTTGCTGCCCTTGCTGCCGCCGAGGTCGGCGGTTTGCAGTAGATTTGTTTCAAAGGAGAAGCTCAGGCTTTCCTGCTCACGCTCACGTTTGAGCGCCAGCTCGATCAGCCGGTCGAGCAGCTTCGGATAGTCCATGCCGAGCGGCTGCCAGAGATAGAACGACAGCGAGCCGGGGATGGTATTGATCTCGTTAAGATAAAGACGGTCGGTTGCGGTGTCCAGCAGGAAGTCAATGCGTGCGACGCCCGCGCAGCCGAGCGCACGGAAGGCCTTCACGGCCAGCGTGCGCACCTCTTCGCGGCGCTCCGGAGAGAGGTCGGCGGGAATTTTACGCGACAGGCTTGCCATGCCCTTGCTGCCGCCGGACTTGCCGTTTTTAGCGCCCTTGCCGCCGGCCATATATTTGTCTTCGTAGCTCAGAATGTCCGTCGCGTTGAGCGGCTCCTCACATTCGGATGCCTCGGCCTCATAAATATCGCCGAGCACGGCACAGTTGATTTCGCGCAGGTGCACAACGGCAGGCTCCAGCAGTACCCGACCGGCAAATCGGAAGGCGAGGTCAAGCGCTTCGGCAAGCTCCGCGCGGACGCCGGCCTTCCGGATGCCGACACTGGAGCCGAGGTTTACGGGCTTGACGATCACGGGATAGCCGAATGTCGCTTCGATGTCCGTTAATATGGCGGTTTCATTTGCGTAGAAGTCCGTTTTCAGATAGCACTTACCGGGCAGCACGGGCACGCCCGCGTCGCGGAACAAAACCTTTTGCGCATATTTGTCCATGCCAAGCGCCGACGAAAGCACATCGCAGCCGGCGTAGGGCAGACCGAGCGTGTGCAGATAGCCCTGTAAGGTGCCGTCCTCCACGTTTGTGCCGTGGACGACGGGCAGCGCCACATCGATGATCCGATGGAAGCGCTTGCGGCCGAAATGCTTGACCGGCTCGGTGACGGCCACGCGGCCGCCCTCGTTGAGCAGAATGACGCGCGTACTCTCCTTGAGCAGTGCCGGGAGGTCGCGATAGGCGCGGATGTTCCCGATTTGCTCACCGACATACATTTCGTTTTGCTTTGTAATATAAATGGGAAGCGGGTCGTATTTCTCGGGGTCGAGCTTCGCCAACGCCTGAAGTGCGGAGATGACGGACACCTCGTGCTCGACGCTTTTCCCGCCGAACAGCACCGCTACGCAAAGTTTCATTGCAATTCCACCTTTCAATAATTGTCCGGGAGGTCGTTTTCCAGCAGAATCACGCGCTCACGGCCACCGGTTTTGCAGCCGTAGGCGCGTTCCAGCGCCGCCCGGAGGTCGTGCGCGACGGTCAGACGCGCTTCGTCAAAGCCCGTTGCGCGGACACCCTCGGCGATGGGTGCGGCCTGCTTTTCGCCGACAAGGATGATCTCGTCGCAGAATTTCGCGGCATAAGCGCCGAATTCGCGGTTCAGCTCCGCCTGTTTTGCGCCCAGCTCGACCATACCGGGTGTGACGAGGATGCGATAACCGTCAAACAGCGCCAGCGCGTCGATGGCGGCGTGTGCTCCGGCAGGATTGGAGTTATAAGCGTCATCGATAACGGTCACGCTGCCGTTTCTGCGGAGCTGCAGGCGATGCTCGACGCTTTCGATGCGTTGCGCCTGCGCACGGAGCTTTTCCGGTGCGATGCCCAGCTCGCAGCAGACGGCGATTGCGCCGATCAGATTGATGACATTGTGCCGTCCGAGCAGGCGCGCGCCGAACTCAAAGCTGTCGCCCTTCGGCGTGTGCGCCACGAAGCGCGTGCCGCGCGCCGAGGCGGTGATGTCCGTTGCGTAATAGTCGCAGGCATCGCTCAGGCCGTAGGTGATCTTTTTTCCGGTGTAGCCCTCGGCGGCGATACGCACGTTTTCGTCCTCGAAGTTCAGAAAGGCCGTTCCGTCAGGCGGAAGGGCGTTGACCAGCTCAAATTTTGTCTTTCGGATGTTTTCCATACTCCCGAAGGTTTCCAGATGCTGCGGGCCGATGGAGGTCACGACGCCGAGCTTCGGCGAAACGATGTCGCACAGCTCACGGATGTCGCCGACGTGCCGCGCGCCCATTTCGCATACGAAGATCCGATGCTGCGGGCGCAGCTTCGTGCGTACGGTCAGGACGACGCCCATCGGCGTGTTGTAGCTCTCCGGCGTCATCAGCGTGTCGTACTGTGCCGAAAGCAGCGTTGTCAGCAGGTGCTTGACGCTCGTTTTACCATAGCTGCCGGTCACGCCGACGGTCAGGAGCGACGGGTCGTTTTTCAGAATGCGCCTGGCGTCGTTGATGTACCAGCGTCTCACGGCGGCTTCGACCGGCGCATTGATGAGCCCGGCGAGCAGCACCCAGAGCGGCTGCAAAAGCGTGCACAGCGCCAGCGCCGCATAATACAGCCGCGCGCTGCCGCGCAGCAGCGCAGGCAGGAGCGCCAGCGCCAGCAGCAGAGCCATTGTGACGAACAGCCGCACGACGCGTTTGGTATAGACCAGAGGCTTTTTTGCCTTCCGCGGAATGCACAGTGTGGCCTGGATGCAGAAAATGCAGAACACCGTGCCGATCAGCAGCGGCGTTTCCTTTCGCACGGCGGCAACGCAGCAGGCGACGGTCGTCAGCGCAAGCGGGAGCCAGCGGCGCATCCCGTGCTTCACCAGCCAGCGCCGGTGTGTGGACAGGCGATAGGAGTTGAGCTGAAACATATGCACCGAGCCGATTGAGGCCAGCGCAAAAAAGCTCAGAAAGGGCAGAAGGATCAGCAGATTCCACGACATGGCAATCACTCCAGACGGAAAAATGAGGCGATGATGCGCGAGAAAATCACCGGCTGCTCCAGAAAGCAGAAGTGTCCGGCATTCGGAATGACGGCGAGACCGGCGTTCGGCATGGCTTTTTCCATGGTCTGTCCGTCGGAAAGAGGCGTTGCGGTGTCGTTTTCGCCCCAGATGAGCAGCGTTTCGGAGCGGACGCCCGGCAGAAGCGGCGTCAGGTCTTCGTTGACGGTTTTTACGAGGCATTCCCGCATCCGGGGGGACGCGGCGGCATAGTCCGCCGAGCCGAAGCGTTTGCGCAGTGCCTCCAACGCACCGGGGAAGAGCCTGCGCACGGGCGCGAAGCCCGCGATTGCCCGCAGGAAACGATAGCGCCTGCGTCGTGCACCGCCTTTTTTCGTCGGCTGCGGGCGGATGCCCGCGCTGTCGATGAGGACGATGCGCCGGACGGCAAAGGGCAGCGTGCGGTTGGCGAGCTTGATGATAATTCGCCCGCCGAAGGAATGACCGATCAGCGTCAGCGACGAAAAGCCGAAGGGCTGCAAAAACTCCAGCACGACGTCGGCAAAGTCGTCCACGCCATAGGCGCAGGGCGGTTCGTCGGACTCGCCGAAGCCCGGAAGATCGAGCGCCAGCACGCGATAGCCGCGCGCGAGCTGCTCCAGCATGGCGCGGTGTACCTCCAGATTCGACCCCCAGCCGTGCAGCACGAGAATCGGCTCGCCGCTGCCGAGATCGACATAATTGAGTTTCATGCCGCGCAAGGTGACATTCACACCGCAGCCCTCCTCCTCGGAAAGATTCAGGAAAAATTATAACAGAGTTTTACGGAATTTACAAGCAGATCGCGTCGCTCAGCCGAAAAGGAGCGTTGCCCACACGGCGAGAATCTCGCGCAGGAGCATATTGACGAAAAATGCCCGGTCGGTCGTTCGCGCAGGGACGCACAGCGCCGTCAATCCCTCGTTTTTTGCCAGCAGGGTTGCGCGGCACAGGTGAAATTCCGACGATACGACCGCCGCCCGTGCGGGGGCGAAGCCCTCCTCGGCGGCGATCAGGCCGACCGAATAGCGGAAGTTTTCGCGCGTATTCGTCGAGCTTTCCTCCCTGCGCAGCCGCGCGGGATCAATGCCGCGCGCGGTGAGCCAGAGGAACATACACTCCGCCTCGGTGATATCCTCCCCCGGTCCCTGTCCGCCGGAGAGGACGGCTTTTGCCTCCGGGTAACGCGTCAGGTAGTCCAGTGCGGCGCGAAGCCGTTGGCTCAAAGAGACGCTGGGCGTCGTTCCGTCCACGCCCGCACCGAGAACAATCAGCCAGTCGGCTTCGGGATCCTTTGCGCCGGAGGCGGCGGAGAGAATCCATGCGCCCGTAGCGGCGGCGAGCAGCAGTGCCAGCGCCATGCCGCCGAGCAGGATACGCCTTGCCCATTTTATTGCGCGGGGGCAGCGGCCGCGCAGCACGTCGAGCGCACCGAATATCAGCACGAGCGCAGCTGCCGCGAACAGGAGCATCCCCGTAAAGGCATAGCCGTAGACGTGAAAACGGAACACCCAGCCCAACGCGGTGAACAGCGCCGCCGCGCCGGCATAGCACAGACAGCGGAGCAAAAGCGCCGTGCGCTGCGGCTTCATCGGAACAGGTAGCCCTTCAGGACGCGCAGGGTATTGAGGACGCCGTCTCTGTGGCTGCGCTCATAGCCGTGCGAGGCGTAAACGCCCGCGCCGATCAGACCGTGACGCAGGTCGTAGCCCGCGCGGAGGGTTGCTTCGACGTCGCTGCCGTAACCGGGGTAGATGTCCACGGCGTAGTCCGCGCCCTCGCGCTTCGCCGCGTCGATGAGCTTGCCGACGACCTCATAGGAATACGGCCCGCCGGAATCCTTTGCGCAGATGGAGACCTGCCGCTCGGTGCATTGCAGTCCGCTGCCCACGCAGCCCATATCAACCGAGATGGCCTCGGTCACGCCCGCCGGAACGGAGGCGGAGCCGCCGTGACCGACTTCTTCATAAACCGTAACGTGGACATAAACGCGGCGGGAGGGCGTGAGCTTCTCGTCGTGCAGGAATTTGGCAAAGCCCAGCAGAATGCCGACGGAGAGCTTGTCGTCCAGAAAGCGGCTCTTGATATAGCCGGAGGACGTTACATGGGTACGCGGCTCGAAGCAGACGATGTCGCCCACGCAGATGCCGAGCCGTTTCACGTCGTCGGCGCTTTCGACCGGTTCGTCAAGAACGATCTCCACGGTGTCCCAGCCGCGCTTGACGTTATTATACTCCATATTAACGTGGATGGAGGCATTGCAGAGCTGGCAGGTACCCTCGATCATGCGGCCGTCCCTGGTGTAAACACGGACGTTTTCCGCCTCGGCGTTGTTGGCGTTCATACCGCCGAGCCGGTCAATCCGCAGGCGGCCGCTGCCCTTGATCTCGGCGACCATACCGCCGAGCGTGTCGGCGTGCGCCTCCAGAAGCAGGGCGTCGTTTTCGTCCGTACCGCCCAGATCGATCATCACACCGCCCTTGGCGGTCTGCCATGCGCGGAAGCCAAGCGCCTCAAATTCGCGCTGCACGAGCTCCGCCGCGGCGGCGGTAAAGCCGGAGGGGCTGTCAACCGCGAGAAGCTGTACGGTCTTTTCGACCGCAAAATCCACATACTTTTCCATAGGTTACTCCTTTTTTGACATTTACAGATACACACCCGCGCACGACCGGATTCCGGCCGTGCGCGGAAGCACGATATTACAGGTCTTTCACGAACTGCCGGAAGCGTGGGAGCATTCCCTCGCGGTTCGGCGTATCCGGCGGAACGGGCAAAAAGCCGTTTCCGGGGAAGAAATTTCCCTCGATGAGCTGCGGTCCGTCCTCGCCGACGGCGACGTCCCAGCCGACATAGCCGAGCTGCGGTACGACGGCCGTCGCCTCCAGACACATCTGCATGGACTCCTGCCAGAACGGAAGGCGGTAGCCGACGAGCCTGCAGCCGGTAGCGGGATGGATCTCGTACACGTTGTCGTTGATGTCGTAGCCCGGATACCAGATCGTGCCGTCCTCCAGGCGGATGCGGGCGGTGATGCCGCCGGCGTTGAGGTTATCCACGAAATTGCCGCCGTTTCCGATGCGGATGAAAGCGTAGACCACGTTCGGTACGCCGTCAACGCGCACGGTAACGATGCGGTAGGTGTTGACCGAGCCGGGGTAGAGCGCGGCAATGTCCGGATGCTGCACAATGCAGTCCTCGATCAGCGCCGCGCCGCTCTGCTTCAGATGCTCATACATCGCATGAAGATCGGCAAAGTCCTTTTTGTCCAGCTTTTCGATGCCGCGCCCGCAGGATTCCGCGAGCGGCTTGGAGATGATGATTTCGCGCCGCTCCATAAAACGGCGGAAGCTCTCCTCGTCCGTATCGCGCATATCAAGCCAGCCGCGGCGAACGTATTTGGCATACAGGCGGTTGAACTCTACCTTGTCGTCCACGCAGTGGTAGTAGTCGCGGTCGTTGAGCATGGAGACAAGGCGGTTGTTGGTGCCGCGCGTCATATAGGTGGCGCGCTGGGCGGGCGTCAGGTCGTAGAACTGGAAGAAGCTGTAGTCCTTATAGCCCGCGCCGTAGCGCAGACCGCAGCGCAGAATGTCCGCAAACAGCCAGACGCAGCTTTTTCCCGTCTTTTTGTGCAGCTCGGATATTGTGGAAAAGAGCTGACGGTAATTCATTTCGCGCAGACGCGCAAACAGGTATCCCGGTTTGATCACGGCGCTTGCCTCCTTTCGGCGGAGCGGATCAGTCGCGCGTTTTTGCGGCGATCTCCGCCTTGCACTTTGCGATAAAGTCCTCGACGGACATGACGCCCTCGTCGCCGCCGGTGCGGGTGCGGACGGCGACGCCGCCGTTTTCGGCTTCCTTATCGCCTACGACGAGCATATAGGGGATCTTCTGAAGCTGTGCCTCGCGGATCTTATAGCCGAGCTTCTCGCTGCGGAAGTCGCCCTCGACGCGGATACCGGCGGCGTTGAGCTTTTCAACGACGCTGCGGGCATAGTCGTGCGTGCGGTCGGTGATGGGCAGAACCTTCACCTGCACCGGGCTGAGCCACAGCGGGAAAGCGCCCGCGAAATGCTCGGTGATGACGCCGATGAAGCGCTCGATGGAGCCGAGCAGCGCGCGGTGGATCATGACGGGGCGGTGCTTTTCGCCGTCCTCGCCGACGTATTCCAGCTCAAAGCGCTCGGGCATCTGGAAGTCGAGCTGGATGGTGCCGCACTGCCAGGTACGGCCGAGGGAATCGGCCAGATGGAAGTCGAGCTTCGGACCGTAGAAGGCGCCGTCGCCCTCGTTGATAACAAACTCCTTGCCCATTTCCTCTATGGCGGCCTTGAGGGTGTTTTCGGCAAAATGCCAGACCGCCTCGTCGCCCATGTGATCCTCGGGCATGGTGGACAGCTCGATGGCGTAGCTCAGGCCGAATGTGGAGTAGATCTCATCGAAGAGCTTTACGACGTTCTTGATCTCGTCCTTCATCTGTGCGGGGGTCATAAAGATGTGCGCGTCGTCCTGCGTGAAGCAGCGCACGCGGAACAGGCCGTGCAGCGTGCCGCTCAGCTCGTGACGGTGCACCAGACCCAGCTCGGCCATGCGCAGCGGCAGATCGCGGTAGGAATGGGGCTCATTTTTATAGACAAGCATACCGCCGGGGCAGTTCATGGGCTTAATGGCATAGTCCTCGCCGTCGATGACGGTGGTATACATATTGTTTTTATAGTGATCCCAGTGACCGCTGCGGTGCCACAGCTCCTGGTTCAGGATGATCGGCGTGGAGATTTCCACATAGCCGTAGCGCTTATGGCACTCGCGCCAGTATTCCAGCAGGGTGTTCTTGAGCACCATGCCCTTCGGCAGGAAGAAGGGGAAGCCGGGGCCTTCGTCGGCCATCATGAACAAACCCAGCTCCTTGCCAAGCTTGCGGTGGTCGCGCTTCTTTGCTTCCTCGATGCGCGCAAGGTATTCGTCCAGCTCCTCCTTCTTCGGGAAGGCGACGCCGTAGATGCGCTGGAGCATCTTGCGCTTGGAGTCGCCGCGCCAGTAGGCGCCGCAGCACTGCGTGAGCTTGAAGGCGTTGGCCTTGATGCGGCCGGTGGAGTCCAGATGCGGGCCGGCGCACAGGTCGGTGAATTCGCCCTGCGTATAGAACGAAATGACCGCGTCCTCGGGCAGGTCGCGGATCAGCTCGACCTTGTAGATCTCGCCGCGGCTCTCCTCATAAGCGATGGCCTCCTCACGGGGCTTTTCGCTGCGCACGAGCGGCAGCTTTTCCTTGCAGATCTTCTTCATCTCGGCCTCGATGGCATCGAGGTGCTCCTGCGTGAAGGCGAAGTCGGAATCGAAGTCGTAGTACCAGCCGTTATCAACGGACGGGCCGATGGCGAGCTTGACCTCCGGCCACAGGCGCTTGACCGCCTGCGCCATGACGTGCGAGCAGGTGTGCCAGTATGTTTTCCGGTAGGCTTCGTTTTCAAATGAATACTTGTTTTCTTCGGACATGGTGTAATCCTCCTTTGGTATCGGGGCAACAAAAAATCACCCCTGAAGAATTCAGGGGTGAGAAAGTCGATTCCCACGGTTCCACCCTGCTTGCAGCGCGACGCGCTGCCGCTCGTTTGCGCAATAACGGGCGCACCCGTCCCGGCATACTTCGTTCCGCCGGGCGGCTCGGAAGCGGTGGCGCGGGCGGGCGCAGGCAGGAGCCTCTCAGCCTCGGGCTCCCTCTCTGGATCCGGCGGATTCCGTCGCGTATACTTCGTCACAGCCTTTTTACTATACCCGATTATCATACCACGCTTTTTCACGCTTGTCAATGACAAACCCGCAAAGAATCGGCTTGCAAAGCGGCAGGTTTTTTGATAAAATGACCGCAAAGCATCCGAGAGGGGGAGAATGCGATGATTGACGTCTGCAATGAGCGCGTGATGCGGCAGCTTTTGGCCGAATACGGCTTTCATTTTTCCAAGGCCAAGGGGCAGAATTTTCTCACGGATCGCAGCGTACCGCAGCGTATCGTCGCCGAGGCGGGCGTCGATGCCGCTTGCGGCGCGGTGGAGATCGGTCCGGGCTTCGGTCCGCTGACACAGGAGCTTTGCCGCCGCGCCGGGCGCGTGGTCGCTATAGAGCTGGACATGGCGCTCAGACCTGTGCTGGCGCGTACCGTCGGTGAGTTTGAAAATCTGGAGCTGGTCTTTGCCGATGCGATGAAGCTCGATCTTGCGGCGCTCGTGCGCGAGAAGCTCGGCGGGCTGCGGCCGGTCGCCTGCGCCAATCTGCCTTATTATATTACATCTCCCGTGCTGACAAAGCTGCTGGAGAGCCGGGCATTTTCCGCCGTGACCGTGATGGTGCAGAAGGAGGTCGCCCTGCGCATCTGCGCCGCGCCCGGCAGTGCGGATTATTCCGCCTTCTCCGTGTTTTGCCAATACTACGCCGCGCCGCGGCTGCTGTTTGACGTGCCGCCGGAGGTGTTCATGCCCCGGCCAAAGGTCACAAGTGCGGTCCTGACGCTGCAGACCCACCCCGAGCCGCCGGTCGCGGCGAATGAGACGGCGCTGTTCCGTGTCGTCCGCGCCGCCTTTGCCCAGCGACGCAAAACGCTGCTCAATTCGCTTTCCGCGACGCTTCCGGAGCGTAGCCGCGCCGAATGGAACGAGGTGCTTGCGCGCTGCGGCATCGATCCGGCGGTGCGCGGCGAGACGCTGAGTCTGCGTGATTTCGCTGCAATTGCGAACGACATATAATGTAGAACCGGCAGAGCACGGCCACGGACACTCTGCAAGTTATCCCGTGCTCTTGGTTGCGATATCGAAGAATGAAAATCCCGTGATGTAAATCCGGTTGTGCACCTGCTTCGGCAGGTGCATTTTCTTTGCCTCAATACGCCGGGACGATTCGCCCCAAGGGTCGATTTGGGGAAATGATATCTTTTGAATTCCACCTTAAAAATCGGCATGAAAAAACCCGGAAACCGTTGTGGTTTCCGGGTTTTCAGCCTCGATATTTTTTCGGCGCTGCTTGTTGGTGCGAGTGGTGATACAGCATTTTTCAAAAAACACAGTAATATCAATGGTTTTAGGACACCCGAACAGCGAAATTACTTGTATTCCGCCCTCTTGAAACCGTCAATTTCAGCAGCTATTGCTCGGTTCATCTCCCGGTAAGGAGACGACATCCTTGCAATAATCAGTACATAGCGCGTCTGTTACCCAAAGTGGCGCTTGGGTCGGCAGGCGCGCTGTTTTTATGCCCAGATGCGGGCGAAGGAGGTGTTATTGTGAAAGCATATGGGAAGTCGTGGGGCTACAACGTATTTGACCTTCCTTGTGGTGAACGTGGCGGACAACAGGCAGCGCCTCGGCAACAACGTCTTTCAGGCGGGCTCCATCGCCCAGAAGTACAACTGCCAGCTCACACGGCTGGACTTTCAGCAGGAGGAGGGCTTCATGTCCGCGCTGCCGCTGGGATATAACCAGATCGAGATCCAGCGGGGGCTAACCACCTCCAGCGTGGCGATCTTCGTGCCGTTCACCACCCAGGAGCTGTTTCAGGACGGGAAGGAAGCCCTGTACTGCGGGCTGAACGCCCTTTCCAACAACCTCATCATGGTAGACAGAAAGCTGCTGAAAAACCCCAACGGGCTGATCTTGGGTACTCCCGGCAGCGGCAAGTCCTTCTCCGCCAAGCGTGAGATCGCCAACGTGTTCCTCGTCACGAATGACGATATCATCATCTGCGACCCGGAGGCGGAGTACGGCCCGCTGGTGGAGCACCTGCACGGGCAGGTGGTGAAGATCTCGCCCACCTCCACCGACTACCTGAACCCCATGGATTTGAACCTGAATTACAGCGACGATGAAAACCCGCTGAGCCTGAAATCCGACTTCATCCTCTCCCTGTGCGAGCTGATCGTGGGCGGCAAGGACGGCCTCATGCCGGTGGAAAAGACCATCATCGACCGCTGTGTGCGCTCTGTTTACCGGGAATACCTGAGCGACCCACGCCCGGAAAAGATGCCTATCTTAGAGGACTTGTACAACGAGCTTCGCAGGCAGGATGAAAAGGAAGCGCAGTATATCGCCACGGCGCTGGAAATCTACGTCACCGGCTCCCTCAACGTGTTCAACCACCGCAGCAACGTGAATATCGAAAACCGCGTGGTCAGCTTCGATATCAAGGAGCTGGGCAAGCAGCTCAAAAAGATCGGGATGCTGGTGGTGCAGGACGCGGTGTGGAACCGCGTCACAATTAACCGGGAACAGCGCAAGTCCACCCGCTACTATATCGACGAAATGCACCTTCTTTTGAAGGAGGAGCAGACCGCCGCGTATACGGTGGAGATATGGAAGCGATTCCGCAAGTGGGGCGGCGTTCCCACGGGCATCACCCAGAACGTCAAAGACCTGCTCTCCAGCCGTGAGGTGGAGAACATCTTTGAAAACTCCGACTATGTGTATATGCTCAACCAGGCTTCCGGCGACCGGCAGATTCTGGCGAAGCAGCTCAACATCTCGCCCCACCAGCTCTCGTATGTGACCCAATCCGCCGAGGGCGAGGGGCTTTTGTTCTACGGCAGCGTGATCCTGCCCTTCGTAGACCGCTTTCCCAAGGATACGGAGCTGTACAAAATCATCACGACAAAATTGTCCGACCTCTCCGAACAAACCGGGGAGGAAGCGAAGGACGCAATTACAGTGTAAGGAAGGAGAAAAGACTATGGATAACCACCTTATGATTTTTGAAAGCGCAGATTTTGGTCGGGTGCGTTCCGTGCTGAAAGACGGAGCTCCTTGGTTTGTTGCGGTTGATGTGTGCAAAGCTCTCGGATTGAACCAGGTTACGCGCGCAATGTCCAGATTGGACTCGGATGAAGGTGGGTTACTTGAAGTACCCCACCCCCAGAACGCCGATAAGACGATTGAAATAAATGCAGTAAGTGAAGCCGGACTCTATCATTTGATCCTTTGTTCCAAAAAGCCGGAAGCGAGAGCCTTCAAGCGCTGGATCACCCATGAGGTCATTCCCTCCATCCGCAAGCACGGCGCGTATATGACGGACAGCCTGTTGGATGCGCTGGAGGCGCACCCCGAGGCCGTGCCGGAGTACCTGAACCGCCTGCGCAGCGAAAACGCCCGAAACCGGGAGCTGACCCGCCGTCTCCGGCTTGCCCTCCCCAAAGCGGAGTATTACGACGCCTTTGTTGACCCTGCGGACTGCACCAACATCCGCACCACCGCCAAGGAGCTGGGCGTTCCCGAAAAACAGTTTACCCGGTATCTGGAGGAAAAGAAGTATCTGTTCCGGGACAAGAACCGCAAGCTCTTTCCCCGTGCGGTCAAAAAGAGCGCCGGTCTGTTTCTGGTGAGGGACTTCTACACCGAGCGCGGCAAGCTGGGACACTATACCCTCATCACCCCGGCGGGCAAGCGGCATTTTCTGGAGAGAACAGATGAAATTCTGTTTGAATAACGCTTTTAATCCATCAGCAGTCCCATCAGGAGGTGATGAATATGGCAAAACGCTCGCCAAGGCTGATTTTCACCGAGGAAGAACGCGCCCTGCCGGAGCTGGAACGAGCCGTCCGCAAGGCGGACAGGGCGGCGGTTAAGCTGGAAAAGGCCGAAGCGAAAATTCCCAAGAAAACCGTTAAGGTCAAAAAGCGCGTTGTGGACAGTGAGAGCGGCAAGGTCACGACGCGCCTTTTCTTTGAGGAGGCGGACAAAAAGCGTCCGCCCTCCAAGCTGGCGCACGCCGCAAGGAAAGCGCCGCTGGATACCGTCCGCAGCGCAGTCCACCGCAAGCTCCGGGAGGAGGGCGATGACAACCCCGGCACGGAGGCGGCGAACACCCTGACCGAGACGGCGGAGCGCACCTGGCGCATTGCGGAATCGGCGCACCGCTCCCATGCGGAAAAGCCCTACCGCAGGGCGGACAAGGCGGAAGCCGCCGCAGACAAAGCCAATCTCAAGGCGCTGAACAAACAGTACGAGCAGGAATACGGCAGGGCTTCCAACCCTTATTCCCGCTGGCAGCAGAAGCAGGCCATTAAAAAGGAATACGCCGCCGCAAAAGCGGGGAACGGCGCGAGGAATACCGTCAAAGCGTCCGAGACCACCGCAAAGGCGGCAAAGCACGCCGCCGAGGGGAGCAAAAAGGCCGGCAGCTTTTTTGTCCGGCACAAGAAGGGCTTTCTCATCGCGGGCGGCGTCGCCGCCGCGATACTGCTGCTCATGACCTGCATTTCCTCCTGTTCCACGCTGTTTCAGGGCGGAATATCCGGTGTTGCATCCTCCACCTATCCGCTGGAGGATGCGGATATGCTGGCAGCGGAAGCCGCCTACTGCGCCATGGAGGACGAGCTACGGGAATACCTGAACAGCTACGAACGCACCCACGATTACGACGAGTACCACTTCGACCTGGACGAGATTGAGCACGACCCCTATGTGCTCATTTCCATGATTACCGCCCTCAAGGGCGGAGAATGGACGATTGACGAAATAGGCGGGATTCTGGAGACGCTGTTTGAAAAGCAGTATATCTTAACGGAAACCGTCACCACGGAAACCAGATACCGCACCGAAACGCATATCGGCTATTACACCGACGAAAACGGCAACCTGCAAAGCTACGAGTACGAGGCGGAGGTTCCCTACACCTGGTATATCTGCCATGTGGAGCTGGAAAATTTCAACCTCTCCCATGTGCCGGTGCATATCATGTCCCACGATCAGCTCTCTATGTACGCCGTGTATATGAGCGTGCTGGGCAACCGCCCCGACCTGTTCCCCGGCTCTCCGTATGTGAACCGGTACTACCACACCAAGTATGAGAAGTACGAGATACCCCCTGAGGCGCTGGCGGACGAGCAGTTCGCCGCCATCATCAAGGAAGCGGAAAAGTATCTGGGCTACCCCTATATCTGGGGAGGCAGCTCGCCGGACACCTCCTTCGACTGCTCCGGCTTCGTTTCGTATGTCTACAACCACTGCGGCCTGCATTGGAGCTTCGGCAGGCTGGGCGCGGAGGGTCTGCGGGGCATGTGCGCCTATGTTTCCCCGGAGAGCGCCCGTCCCGGCGACCTTATTTTCTTTGAAAAAACCTACGACACCGCAGGCGCGTCCCATGTGGGCATCTATGTGGGCAATAACAGGATGCTCCACTGCGGCGACCCCATTCACTACGCTTCCATCGACACGAGCTACTGGCGAAGCCATTTTCTCCAGTTCGGCAGATTACCTTAACAACAACCATATCAACGCAAAAAGGAGGATGTTATGAACCCGCGACTTGAAAAGCTGCGTCAGGAGCGCGAGAAGCTGGCGGAAAAGCTCACATCGCTGACCGCACGGCTCAAAGCCCTGGACGAGCAGATTCTGAAGCTGGAAAACACGGATATTGTGGGCATCGTCCGCGAGAACGGGCTGACCATCGAGCAGCTCGCGGCGCTGATGGAGATGCTGGAAAAGCGTCCCACGGCGGCGCGGCACGACGAATACAGAAAAACGGAGGAATTTGTGGATGAAGAATAAATGGAGATTTTTTGCCGTGACGATGGCCGTCGTGCTCTGCATGACGGTCTTTTCCGTTACGGCCTATGCAGGCGGCGATATGGTCGATTCGACAATGGGCGACCCGACCATGGAAACCCCAACTGCAACTACACAGCCGGAGAATACGAATACCGGTGAGCAGACCCCAAACGGACAGACCCTGACCGTGCTTGTGACCGAAAATGCGGACGGAAGCCATACCGTGACCATCGGGGATCGGAGCTGGACGCTTCCCGCCAAACGGGAGCAGGCCGGAAAGGTGGTCAACGTCCGCACCTATTTGAACCTGCGCACCGGCCCCGGCACGGACTACACCGTGATCGGGCGTCTGCTCAACGGCGCGGAGGTGAAGGTGCTGGAGGAAAGCAACGGCTGGTACAAGGTGGTCGTGCCGGAGCAGACAGGCTATGTATATGGCAAATACCTTGACGTCATGAACGCGCCGACAGAAAACAGCGGAAGCGATACGGATATGGCGGGACTGCCGGAGATACTGCTGCAATATTACGCCGCTGCCGGAGGCTCCGCGCCTCTGACCCCGGACGGCAACCTGACGCTTATGGACGACATCGGCTCCGCTTTCGGCGCAGGCAAGCAGTTCATCACCGTGACGACCAAGGGTGGCAATACCTTTTATCTCATAATCGACCGGGACGATAAGGGCAATGAGAACGTCCATTTCCTGAATCTTGTGGACGAGGCCGACCTGCTGGCGCTGACCAAGGACGGCGAGAGCATCGTCCCCGCCTGCTCCTGCACGGACAAATGCGCCGTGGGCAAAATCAATACGGGCTGCAAGGTGTGCAGAACCAATATGAGCGAGTGCGCGGGCAAGGAAGTGACGGAACCCACGCCACAGCCCGCCGAGCCTGCGGAGACCGCGTCCGAAAAGAAGACCGGCGGCACGGGTATCATCGCCGTTCTGCTGCTCCTGCTGCTGGGCGGCGGCGGTGCGCTGTACTGGTTCAAGCTCCGCAAGCCCAAGGCCGACACCCGTGGGGCGGACGATCTGGACGATTACGACTACGGCGAGGACGAGGAAGAAGAGGATTACGAGTTTGAAGCCGAGGACGAGACGGACGCCGGGGAGGATGAAGAAAAGTGACACAGACAGTCAGCACAGAATCGCCCATGGAGCTGACCCCCCGCGAGAGGCTTATTCAGATCATGAAGCGCGAGCAGGCGCTTTTCATTCGGCAGACGCTCTCCCAAAAGCCCGGATACCGGGGCGGCAAGAAAGCCTTTGAATACTTCATCCGGCAGAAGATCGTAAAAGCCGTGGAAGCGGGCTGCGGGGACGCGGAGGCGCTGCTCCGCACCCCCAAGCCCGTCAAATCCATCTACTACGACTTCAAATACTATTTCGACGAATACAGCTACGCAAACTGCGACCTGTATGTGGAGAAGGCCATCGAGGACTGCGGGAACAATACCCTGCGCAAGGAGTTCCTGCGGGCAAAGGGCTGGGACGCGCCGGATGATTTCGATATCAACGATGAGGAGGAATAAAGGAATATGAACGAATACCGACTGGTTGTGTGTGAAAAGCCCTCCGTGGCAAGGAGCATCGCCGCCGTTCTTGGCGCAGGCAGGCGCGGGGACGGCTTTCTTTCGGGCGGCGGCTATCTCGTCTCCTGGTGCTTCGGGCATCTTGCGGAGCTTTCGGATGCGGACGCTTACGACGAGAAGTTCGGCAAATGGCGAAGGGAGGACTTGCCCATTCTGCCGGAAAGCTGGCAGTACACCGTGGCGCGGGACAAGCAGAAGCAGATGAACACCCTGCGCACCCTCATGCACAGAGAGGACGTTTGCGAGGTCGTCAACGCCTGCGACGCCGGGCGCGAGGGCGAGCTGATCTTCCGCACGGCGTATAATCTCAACAACTGCCGCAAGCGCGTAAAGCGGCTCTGGATCTCCTCCATGGAGGATGCGGCGATTCTTCAGGGCTTTGGAAATCTCCGCGACGGCGCGGAGTACGACAACCTCTACGCCTCCGCCCTCTGCCGCAGCAAGGCGGACTGGCTGGTGGGCATCAACGCCACCCGCCTGTTTTCCGTGATGTACCACCGCACCCTGAACGTGGGGCGCGTGGTATCGCCCACGCTTGCGCTGCTGGTGCAGCGGGAAGCGGAGATCAATGCCTTTCAGCCGGAGAGCTTTTACACCGTCCATCTGGACTTTGACGGCTTCTCCGCCGCAGGCGGGCGCATGAAGGAGCAGGCTGAGGCGGAGCGGCTTGCCGGGGACTGCAACAGCAAAACCGCCGCTGTTACCTCCGTCGTGCGGACGGAAAAGACAGAGAAAGCCCCGGCGCTCTACGACCTGACCACGCTCCAGCGGGACGCGAATCGCTTGCTTGGGTACACCGCGCAGCAGACGCTGGACTATCTGCAAAGCCTGTATGAAAAGAAGCTCTGCACCTACCCCCGCACCGACAGCCGCTATCTCACCGACGATATGGAGGGCGGCGTAAACGCGCTGGCGCTGTGCTGTGCGGGCGTCTGCGGCACGGAGCCGCCCGCAGCCGTCTGTTCGGGGCAGGTGTGCAGCAGCAAAAAGGTCAGCGACCACCACGCCGTCGTTCCCACGATGGCGGCGGGCGAAACGGACTTGGAAACCTTGCCCGCAGGCGAACGGGAGCTGCTGCGCCTTGTTTCCCGTCAGGTGCTTATGGCGGTCAGCGCGCCCTTCGTCTATCTGGAAACCGAGGTGAAGCTGGACTGCGGCGGGAAAGCCTTTGCCGCCAAGGGGAAAACAATCCTTCATATGGGTTGGAGGGCATACACGGAAAAGGGCAAGCAGGACAACACCCTCCCGGAGCTTTCCGAGGGACAGTTGCTTTCCGTTTCCTCCTGCGAGGTCAAGGAGGGAAAAACGACCCCGCCCAAACACTTCACCGAGGATACGCTGCTGTCGGCCATGGAGACGGCGGGCAAGGAGGATATGCCGGAAGATGCCGAGAGAAAGGGATTGGGAACTCCCGCGACAAGGGCGGCGGTCATTGAAAAGCTGGTGACCACGGGCTTTGCGGAGCGCAGAAAGGCGAAAAAATCTGTACGCCTCGTTCCCACCGAAGCGGGCGTTTCCCTCATTACCGTGCTGCCCGAACAGCTCCAGTCCCCGCTGCTCACCGCCGAATGGGAGCACCGCCTCAAGGAGATCGAGTGCGGCGAGCTGGGCGCGGACGAGTTCCTCGCCGGCATCTGCGATATGGTCGCAGCGCTGGTTCGGGACGCTGCGCCTGTGGACGGCGCGGAGGTGCTGTTCCCCTCCGGCAGACCCGTTGTGGGCAAAAGTCCGGCAAGCCCGTCTCCCTCATGGAGCTGGCGCAGGCGGCGCGCCGGGAACAGGCGCAGGCGTCACGGCAGGAGAAGAAGCCCTCCGTGCTGGCAAAGCTCTGTCCTCCCGTCAACGAGCCGAAAAAGACAGCGCGTTCAAAGCGCGCGGAAAGAGAGCTGCTATGATGATTTTTACCAACGATGAAATGAACCTCATGTGCATCTACCAAAGCGACAGCCGCAGCGGGCTGATTGCCGCCCTCACCGAAATGCGCGGATACCTGGACGAGGACGAAGCCGAGCTGCGAGCGCTGACCGACAGCGCCCTGCAAAAGCTGGGCGAAATCACCGACGAGGACTTCGCGGAGCTGGAGTTGGTGCCGGACTTCGACACGGACGAATAAGGCGGATGCGGCGGGAGCGGCCTTCGGGTCGCTCCCGTTTTGCTTCTTCGGCTCTATTTCCCAAAATCGAAAAAATATTGATTTTGGGAAATAGATGGTGATGCTTCGCTTGTCTGCACTGCCGCATTGTTGGACAAAATGCGTGTATCCGCAAAAATGTTCAATAGATGCGGTTTGCCCTTCTCTTTACAAAAATGTCCGTTCGAGTGCGTAACATCCACGGAAAACGCACAGAATGAGCAGGAAAGAATCCGCACTATTTTTTGAAATCACTTGATTTTCACCGGATAGTTGCGTATAATAAGACTGCGAGGTGAAAATATGATAAAGACAACAGCAATGCTACTGGAGGAACTGCGGGAATACGGTTCTCCGAAGTCAAAGTTGGCGCGTATGGCGGAGCGGGGCGAATGCTTTCCCATTACAAGGGGACTGTATGAAACTGACCGGAACGTTCCTGCGTACCTGCTTGCGGGCAGTATTTACGGACCTTCATACATTTCCTTTGAATATGCCCTCAGTCGCTACGGGCTAATTCCCGAGGCGGTATATGCCGTTACCTGCGCCACCTTTGAAAAGAAAAAGAAAAAGAAGTATGAAACGCCCTTCGGAATCTTCACCTATCGGGATGTGCCGTCCGAGGCGTTCCCGCTGGGGCTTCGGCTCGTGCAGGAGGGCGATTATTTCTACCGGATCGCAGAGCCGGAAAAGGCACTGTGCGACCAGCTCTATACTATGCCGCCCGTGCCGAACACACAGGAGCTTTTCCGGCTGCTGACGGAGGATTTGCGGATTGAGGAATCGGAGATTGGGAAGCTGGACGGAAATAAGGTTTGCGAATACAGCGGAGCGTATCATACCACGAACATCAAAAAGCTCTGCTCGCTTTTAAGGAGGCTTTGATATGAACAGCGCCATTGAACAGATGCTGAAAAGCTACCATGTAGAGAATATCTACGACAGAAAGAACGCTATGAAGGAGATCATGCAGGAAATTGTGCTCTGCGGCTTGTCCCGTGCGGGCTTCTTCAAAAAAGCGGCGTTCTACGGCGGAACCGCCCTGCGAATCTTCTACGGTCTCGACCGCTTTTCCGAGGATCTGGATTTTTCGCTGGAAGCGGAGGATTTGGACTTTGACCTGACCGCCTACTTTCCCGTGCTGGAGAAGGAAGTGAAAGCCTTTGGGCTGAACGTGGAGATTCAGGAAAAGGAAAAGACAAAAGAAAGCACCATCCGCTCCGCCTTTCTGAAGGGGAACACGAAGGAACATCTCCTGCTGTTCTACGCGGATGAAAAGGTGGCGGGAAGCGTGGCGAAGAATGAAGCGGTCAAGATTAAGTTCGAGGTGGACGTTAACCCGCCCGCCTTCGCCGCATTCGAGCACAAATACCGGCTGCTGCCCGTGCCGTATGAGGTGCGGCTGTACGATATGCCCTCCCTGTTCGCAGGAAAAATCCATGCGGTCATCTGCCGTGCGTGGCAAAGCCGCATCAAGGGCAGGGATCTTTACGACTATGTATTCTATCTTTCAAGGGGTGCGGCCGTCAATCAAAAACACCTTCAGGCACGATTGATTGATTCCGGATATATTTCTGCCGATGCGGACTGTTCCTTGCCGAAAATCAAAGCGATGCTGGCGGAACGCTTCGACAGCATCGATTACGCACAGGCAAGGCAGGATGTGGAGCCGTTCATTCACGATTCCTCCGTGCTGAATATCTGGAGCGCAGACTTTTTCAAACAAATCACGGAGGGACTGACTGCGGTATAGTCCCCGACTGAAAACCGAATACCGCCCTTACATAGAGCGTCCGTTCCGGGCGCTCTAAATTTATGCCATGAAGGAGGAGCAATATGCCGAGCAAGCTACAAACGTATATGCAGATGGCGGACGAGGCGCAGCGGCAGATCACCGGCAGCTACCGGGGCTGGACGGGCTTTCTCACCACCGCCGCAAGGCTGTACAAATACCCCTACGCCGAGCAGGTCATGATCCACGCCCAGCGTCCGGACGCCACCGCCTGCGCGGAGTACGACTTCTGGAACGAAAAGATGGGCCGGTATGTCCGCAGGGGCTCCAAGGGCATCGCCCTCATCGACAGCAGCGGCGAAAGGCCGAGGCTTCGGTATGTGTTCGACGTGTCGGATACGGGCGGCAGAGAATTTCCAAAGAGCCGCTATCTGTGGGAATACCGGGAGGAACACGCGGACGCGGTAAGCGCCATGCTGGAAAGCCGCTACGGTGTGGACGGAAAAGGAGGGCTTCCCGACCAGCTTGAGCGCATCGCGTCTCAGCTTGCGGAGGAATACTGGCGGGACTATAAGCGGGATATCCTCGCCATCGTTGACGATTCCTTTCTTTACGGGTATGATGAGTTCAACGTAGGAGCGGCCTTCCAAAGCGCCGCCGCCGTCAGCATCGCCTACTCGCTCATGTCCCGCTGCGGGCTTGAAGCGGACGACCGCTTCGAGCATGAGGACTTCCTGAGCATCTTCGATTTCAACACCCCGGAAGCCGCCGCCGAGCTGGGCACGGCGGTGAGCAGGATCAACGGAGAGGTGCTGCGGCAGATCGAAGTCACCATCAAGAATTACGAGCGCGAGAAACTCGCGGAAAGGAGCCATAGCCATGACAGAGCTGACCTACACCAAGAACGGGGACTACCTGATTCCCGACCTGACGCTGAGCGAAACGCCGGAGGACGCGAGACCCCTGGGCAAGTACGGGAGACTGCGCAGGAGCTACCTTCAGGAGCACAGACCGGGGCTGTACAGCCGTCTGGTGCTGTCGGAGAAGCTGTTCCCGCACCTGCGGGAGATCGACGAGACGGCGAACCGGAGGCTGGAGCAGATGATGCCGGAGCTGATGAAGTCGGCGGGCGTGACGGAGGAGCTGAAAGCCCGCGACCAGATGAAATGGGTGGGGCTGATGAACAGCCTGAAAGCGCAGGCGGAGGAGATCATCCTCAGCGAGCTGGTGTACAACTGACCAATGACGCGCCGGAAGCGGAACCGGCGCAGCCTCCGATACCGCAGGCATACCAACTGAGCCTGTTCCCCACGGAGGATGAGCAAATCGCATATATCGCAGAAGCGGAGAGCTACACGCCCTCCGCTTTTTCCATGTCCATCCCGCAGGCGGATATCGACCACATTCTGCGCATGGAGGGCAACGCCGACTATGCCCGCATGAAGATCGCCACGGAGTTCTCCAAGGGCAAGAGCGTGGAAGAAATCGCGGCGTTTCTTCAAAGCAGCTTCCACGGCGGCAACGGCGTCGTCACCGAAAACGGCAGATATTCCGCGTGGTACGCCGAGGACGGCATCCACATCGCCAATGGGGACGCGGCAAGATATCTGACCTCCGCAAAGGTCGTAAGCTGGCAGGAAGCAGCGGTGCGCATTTCCGAGCTTTTGGAGAAGGGCGAATACACAACCAACGTGGAGCTTGCGGAAGCGCCGGGGCACGAGCGCACGGAGCTGGCGCAGTCTATCTGGTATCTACGGCAGGATTTAAGTGAAAAGGCACGGGCGCAGGGCTATCTCTCCTGCCTGTCGGATATGCGGGGCGGCGGTTTTCCGGAGGAAACGGCGCGGCTTGCCGAGCGGCTGAGAGACCCTGCGTTCCGCGAAGTCCTCATGGACGATTTTGCACAGCTCCGATCCGACTGCCGGGAGGACAGGAGCCTGCTGCGCTTCCATTACCATAAGCCGGACAATATCGAGCAGGGTTTACGGGAGCTGTCCCTGCCCCGCAGGGAATACCGCACCGAAATGGCGGAGATCCCCGCCGTGCAGCGGTTCATTACGGAGGACGAGATCGCCGCGACCCTGACCCGCGGCAGCAATATTGAAGGGAGCAAGGGGCGCATCTACGCCTATTTCAAAGAGAAACACAGCCCCAAAGAGCAGGCAGATTTCCTGAAAGATGAATACGGCATTGGGGGACGCTCCCACGCGGTATCCGGCGCGTCCCACAGCGGCGAAGACCACAGCGGCAAGGGCGTCAGCCTGAAAAAACAGGACTGCCCGGAAATTCAACTGAACTGGGCGAACGTCGCCAAGCGTATTTCTGAGCTGATCCGCAAAGACCGTTTCCTGACCCCGGAGGAAAAGGCGCAGTACGAGCAGCTTCAGCGGCAGACCGCAGCGCGAAGCGCAGCATGGAATGACTACAATGCCGTAAAGGAAGCCTACCCGGACGACCTCGTGCTGTTTCAGGTGGGCGATTTCTTTGAGATGTATGGCGAGGACGCAAAACAGGCAGCGAAGCTGCTGGATGTGAACCTGACCACCCGCAATATTCCCGGCGCTGGCCGTGTGGAGATGTGCGGCGTACCGTCGCACAATTTAGAGATGTATGTAGAGAAATTGCGCGATAAGTATGATGTAACGATTGCCGAAGCGCCGGACTTTAGAGGTGAGCGCCACATTTACACGCTGCGCTCTATCGACCATGAAGCAGAAGCCGCCATCAATGCTTATGAAGCGGAGTTCGGCGCGGATGGGACAAGGGTATTCCGCGATCCTGCCGCCGATGCGCCGCAATCCACGGTGCAGGAGCTGTTCGAACAATATAAGCTGACCGTGGGCAATTCTTTGTCCGAAGATGAAGCTTTCCTCAATGCCTGCCGCAATTCCGACCGTCAAAACGCCTATCTGGAGGGCGCGGCGGCAATCCGGCGCATCGTCATGGCGTCTGAGGATTTACAGCTCACGCGCCTCTATTTCGATATGCCCTCCTTCCATAACCGGCTCCATCAGGAGCTTTTGGACGAGCTGTATCCCACGCTGGCGACCACGATAACGCCCTCTCCCTACAAGGTGACGCAGGAGGACATCGACGCTGCCTTGCAGCAGTGGAACGGCAGGATTGAAAGCAAGCACGCAGTTGTCCGCTATATGAAGGCTCACGCCCGCGACCGGGACACCGCCGCATGGCTGGCGCGGGAGTATGGCTTGAAGGATACCTCTAAACCGCTGCAAATCTCCGTGGGCAATTCCGAGCCGGTCACGCTGTCATGGGCAAAGGTGCAGCGGCGTATCGCCCAACTCATTCAATCCGATAACTTCTACACCGAGCAGGAACAGGACAACTTTGACAATATTGACCCCATCGCCATCCGGGAAGCGCTTGCTGAACGCGGTATTGTAAATGGGCAGGTTGTGGATGCGGAAGCTAATCGCAACAGCCCCTTCGTCCGGCAGGTCATGGCGGATGTGGAGCGGATCGCGGCGCAGGAAAGAAAGGCACAGCAGGAAGAACCTGCCTTCGCCCCCGCAGACCGCTTCCATGTGGTGAGCCTTGACCGGGGCTTCCGTACCCTGTACGCCGTGTGGGACGACGAGATCCACGGCTACTATGTGGACGCAGACGGCGTGACCGAGGAATTTACAAGCGAATGGCAGGCGGAGGCGTACCGGCTGGAGCTGCAAGGACAGGCGGAGCAGGCGCTCACGGAGCGTGCAAAGGGACTTATCTCCGACTTTTGCCGGAGCGAATACGGCTCAGAGGCGGATTTCAGCGACCCGGCGAAGATCGGCGTCGCCTACACCACCGTCACCGATGACGAGATACCCATTCAGGTGAACATTGACCTTGTGAATTATCGGCTGGAGCGCTATCTGGATGATGAGCATCTGGAAACCCGGCAGTACGGCTCTTTGCAAGAGATTATTACCAACGAGCTGGAAAATCTCGATTTCAGCGACCTCATTCATGTTTCGGATGAGGACGTGGAGCAATACCGTTGGCACGTGCCGGAGGAAGCAGTTGCGGAAGCTCCCGGAACGGCTCCTGCCCCGCAGAGAGAACCGTTCCCGTATTCCGTAGGCGATACGGTGTATCTGGAAAACGGCAAGCCCTATATCATCGAGAGCGTCGGCGTCTTTGATATTACCCTCAGCGACCCGACGCTTTTCTATCCCATCTCCCGTGCGGAGAGCAGGGAGAGCTTCGCGCGGCTCATGGAGCGGTATCCGCAGCCGGAACAGGCTCCCGCAGAGAATACGTCTGTCCCCGAAAAAGAACCAAAACCCGCTTACACCGAGGAAACCGTGGCGGTATATCCCGGTGACAAAAACAACCTCCCCTATGATGTAGAGATTCGCACCCTGCGCTTTGACGAGCCGGAGCATGACCCGCCCGTCATGAGTGAAGAAGAACGATTGGCTCTGGAGCATGAGGGGCGGGCGGCACTTTCGGAAATGGGTGAGTTTGTACCCGACCCCGATGATGCAATTTTGCAGGCCGAGATAGACGAGCCTTTCGCGCCGCTGCCGCCTGCGGAGAATTTCCGCATTTTGGACGATGATCTCGGCAAAGGCGGCGCAAAGGAGAAGTTCTGGCGCAACATCAAGGCAATCGCCACGCTGAAGCAGATTGAAAGCGAAAACAGAAATGCCACCCCGGAGGAACAGCATATGTTAAACGAGCGGATCAGTATGCAAAAGGTGTGGACGCCGCTGAAGAAGTGCTTCCGGGCATCAAGAATGACCTGTTGCTCGGAAAGTTTAAGCCCAGAGAAACCGATGTGGCGGCTGTCGCCCGTGCCTCTCCCGAGGAGCGCCGGGAAAAAGCGGAACAGCTCAGGGTGATCCCGGAAAAGAAGCCCAAAGCAGATAAGGAATCTGCCCGGAGCGGCACAAAGCGCCAGCAAGAGGTTTATGCGACTATCGACAAAAGCTACGAGGATATGAAGGACTCCAAGCGCGTCACGGAGGATTCGGCACTGGTAAGCCTGCGCTATACGGCGCGGAACATGGTCGAGACATGCGACGTGCTTTTTACGAACTTCCCCGGTCTATTGGAAAAGCCGGACTACAAAGATCAGGTCATTGAAATCATGCAGGAGCCAAAACAATACATTCTCAAATTGGAAGGAGAAACAGACAATGGACAGCATTAAGACACTCTACAAGCTGATGGAGGTCAGCAGCCGGGATTTGGAGATTCCCGATGCGTACCAGCGCAAGCTGAACGCCGAGCGTGTGGCAAAGATCGTGGCCGGGTTCAATGAGCGTATCGCCAACGAACCGAAGGTTAGCTTTCGTGACGGTCACTATTATGTGTTTGACGGGCAACATACTATTGTGGCGCGCAAGCACATGAACGGCAATGCCGACCTGCCGATCCTCTGTAAGGTGTACTACGGTATGACAGAGGCTGAGGAAGCCCTGCTGTTTGCCATGCAGACCGGCTACTCCGCAGCCCTGACGCCCAGCGCCAGGCTCCGCGCCAATCTTCGCGGAGAGGATAAGGCATCGGGCGAGTTCTACGAGGCCACAGAGGAAGCGGGGCTGCATGTGGGCTTTGAGCGAGGCGGCGGCACGGGTCGCATCCTCTGCATCAACACCGCTTTTGCAGAGTTCAAGCGCGTCGGCGCAGAGGTTTACAAGGAAGCGCTGACCATCCTGCTGGAAGCCTGGGGCGGCGATCCCGATTCCCTGAGAGCGGAAATCATTCAGGGTATCGTCCACTTCGTGGAGCTGTACAACGGCGAGTACGACCGGGAGCGGCTCATTTACAGCCTCCGCGCCTACGAGCCCAAGTTTATCTACGCGGCGGGCAAGGCGGAAAAGGAGCTGCGGGGCGTAAAGCGCTACGTCAACCTGTTCTACCGCATCTACAACGGCAGGCGCAGGCACGAGATTCTTCCCATGAAGTTTTGACCGCCTGCACAGCTTCAATTCAACCACAAGGAGGTAATCCATGCAGGAAAAGCGGACAAAACCCGGCGAAAAAGCAAAACATGATCTGAACGAGAAAACGACCTATCGCTTCGGCAACAGGTCGTTTATTGTTGAACCGGTGTTCAAGGAGGAGACGCAGAACACATTGGGCTGCGTCCTTCTGCACCTGATGAAATCGGAATCTGCGGGGGCGTAGTCCCAGGCGGCGGGGCATATCTCCGCCGCATACATGACAACAGGGCGAGACAGTGATATACTTGTTGTGGAATACAAGTGTTGCTGTTCGGCTGCCCGGAAAGGAGGACTGCATGAAACAGTCGAATAACAACAAAAAATCCCGTGACGTGACCGCCTTTCTGTATGAGAGGCTTTCCCGTGACGATAACATGGACGGCGAGAGCTACAGCATAGGGAATCAGAAAAAACTGCTCATCAAGGTAGCAAAGGAAAAAGGCTACACGAACCTGGTTCATTTTTTTGACGACGGCATCTCCGGCGTTACGATGGATCGCCCCGGCTTTGCCGATATGATTCAGCAGCTGGAGCAGGGAAAAGCGGCGGCTGTGTTTGTAAAAGATCTCAGCCGCCTGGGTCGTAATTACATCGAGGTCGGCAGACTGACTGAGGAATTCTTCCCCAATCACGACATTCGGCTGGTCGCTGTTTCGGACAACATCGACACCGACGAAGGTGAGAACGAGCTGGCTCCCAT
>CAKUGQ010000003.1 GCA_934654755.1 uncultured Oscillospiraceae bacterium
ACACCTCCCCTTGCACAGGGGAGGCTTTAGGGTGCGGCGCTCATAACGTTTCATTGCGAGGAGGGCGCAGCCCGACGCGGCAATCTAATGCAGGGGTTTGACAGGAGATTGCCACGGCCACTGATGTGGCCTCGCAATGACACATTCGGAGGTCTCACAATGACGGGATGCTTTTGCTTCCCCTTTAAGTAATTTGCACCCTTTCCACACATTTTTGCTTTTCCCCGCTTTGCCCGGCTGCTCTTCGCCGGGCAGAGCAAAAAAAATCCCTCCCACTCGGGAGGGATTTTTGCTGTCCGTTAAAGCTCGCAGTTGTTGACCGTGCGAGGGAAGGGGATCACGTCGCGGATGTTGCCCATGCCTGTCAGATACATGACGCAGCGCTCAAAGCCAAGACCAAAGCCCGCGTGCCGCGCCGTGCCGTACTTGCGCAGATCCAGATAGAAGCCGTAATCCTCCGGCTTGAGGCCAAGCTCGTTCATGCGCGCAAGCAGAACCTCGTAGTCGTCCTCACGCTGGCTGCCGCCAATGATCTCGCCGATGCCCGGCACAAGGCAGTCCATCGCGGCGACGGTCTTGCCGTCCGGGTTGAGCTTCATATAGAACGCCTTGATTTCCTTCGGATAGTCCGTCACGAATACCGGGCGCTTGAACAGCACCTCGGTCAGGTAGCGCTCGTGCTCGGTTTGCAGATCGCTGCCCCAGTGGACGGGGTATTCAAACTGCGCATTGTGCGGCTCCAACAGGGAAATTGCTTCCGTATAGGTCACATGGCCAAAATCTGAGGTCAGCACGTGGTGCAGCCGGTCAAGCAGCTCCTTGTCCACAAACTGATTGAAGAACTGCATCTCCTCCGGTGCATTTTCCAGAACATAGGCGATGACGTACTTGAGCATATCCTCCGCCAAACGCATATCATCCGACAGATCGGCAAAGGCAATCTCCGGTTCGATCATCCAAAACTCTGCGGCATGGCGCGTGGTGTTGGAGTTTTCGGCGCGGAACGTCGGGCCGAAGGTGTAGATATTGCGGAAGGCCATGGCGTATGTCTCGCCGTTGAGCTGACCGGAGACGGTCAGGTTTGTCGGCTTGTTGAAGAAGTCCATGGAGTAATCGACCTTGCCGTCCTCCGTGCGGGGGATGTTGTTCAGGTCAAGTGTCGTTACCTGGAACATTTCGCCTGCGCCCTCGCAGTCCGAGCCGGTGATGAGCGGCGTATGGACATAGACGAAGCCGCGCTCCTGGAAGAACTTGTGGATCGCGAATGCAGCGAGACTGCGCACGCGGAACACAGCCTGGAAGGTGTTTGTACGCGGACGCAGATGCGTCATGGTGCGCAGGAATTCAAGCGTGTGGCGCTTCTTCTGCAGCGGATAGTCCGGGGTGGAGGCACCTTCTACCGTAACCTCCTCCGCCTGAAGCTCGAAGGGTTGCTTCGCATCCGGCGTTTCCACGATTGTGCCGCGCACAATGAGCGCAGCCCCGACGTTGGTCTTTGAGAGCTCGGCGAAATTCTCCAGAGTGTCATGATAAACGACCTGAAGCGGGAGGAAGTAGGTGCCGTCGCTCAGGACGATAAAGCCAAAGGACTTGGAAGCGCGCACAGAGCGCACCCAGCCGCCGACCTCGACGGTCTTTCCGGCGTATTGCGCAGTGTTTTTAAACAGCTCGCGAATTTGGACCAACTGCATGGATGTTCCCTCACAATCCCTGCCGCATTGCGGCGAAATAGTATTTCATGTTATTATACTCGACTTTTTTCGGAAATACAAGCAATCATTGTAAATTATTCCGACGATTTTTACGGTTTTTCCCCGTGAATCTTCGGTGAAACAAACAAAGAGGGGCGGCTGTCCGCCGCCCCCAAAGTATCAGGATTACTTTTCTTCGTAGAACACTTTCATGCCCTTGTAGGTCATATAGGTGTCGAGCTTTGCAACGATTTCCATCGGCGCGTGCATGGACAGAACGGGCACACCTGCATCTACGGTTTCAATGTTGCGATTTGCCATGTAGATGGCTACGGTGCCGCCGCCGCCCTGGTCAACCTTGCCCAGTTCACCGGTCTGCCAGATTACGTCGTTGTCCTCAAACAGACGGCGCACATAGGCCATAACCTCACCTGCGGCATCGGACGAGCCGCCCTTGCCGCGCGAACCGGTATACTTGAAAATGCCCGTGCCGTAGTTGATACGGGTGTTGTTGCGGCGATCGCAGGTTTCGGCATAGATCGGGTCAAAGGCGTTACTGACATCTGCAGAGAGGCAGAAGGATTTTTCAAAGCAGCGATGCACGCAGGCACCGGTGGCTTTGCACAGGTCGTGCATAAAGGTTTCAAAGTAGTGGCTTTGCATGCCGGAGATGCCGCCGGAGCCGACTTCCTCCTTGTCCGCCAGAACGCACACGGCAGTTTTGACAGGGGTATTGAGGTCAAGCAGGGGACGGAATGCCGCGTATGCACAGACACGGTCATCGTGGCCATAGGCAGCGATGAGGCTGCGGTCGAAGCCGACCTCTCGGGCGGGACCTGCCGGAACCATGGTCAGCTCGGCAGAGAGGAAATCGTCCTCGGTGATGCCGTATTTTTCGTTGATAAGGCACATAACCGCGAATTTGATCCGGTCGGCGCCGTCGTCATCCGTCAGCGGACGGCTGCCAAGCAGGATGTTCAGGGCTTCGCCCGAAACACCCTCGGCGAGCGTTTTACGCATCTGATCGCCTGCAAGGTGAATCAGGAGGTCGGTGATGCAGAAGATGGGATCGGAGGGATCTTCGCCGACCGTTACCTTCACGACGGTGCCGTCCTTCTTCGCTACGACACCATGCAGCGCCAGAGGCGTGGTCGTCCACTGATACTTCTTAATGCCGCCGTAATAGTGTGTCTTGAAGTATGCCATTTCGGCGTCTTCATACAGGGGGTTGGGCTTCAGGTCAAGACGAGGGGAGTCAATATGTGCGGCGCAGATGTGCGTACCGTTATTGAGAGACTCCGAGCCGATGACGGCAAAAATCACGGATTTCCCATGGTTGTTGCCATAGACGCGGTCGCCGGGCTTGAGTTCCATACCGGGAATAAGCGGCTTGAAGCCGGCAGCTTCGGCCTTTGCGATTGTCCAGTCTACGGCCTCACGTTCGATCTTGCACTCGGAGATGAAGTCGATGTATTCCTTGCAATACGGCTCCATCTTGGCCAGATCCTCGGCGGAGATGCGGTCATAGCCGTTCTTCGGAGCCATGAGCAGCTCTTTGCGCTTTGCCTCGTATTTTTTTTCTTCCATTGTGATAACTCCTTTCAGAAATTGAATACAGGTATTGATAAATGCTTCGGGGCTTTCCCCGTGGGTTTCCAGATGATATTGGGCCATGCGGATAAATTCCTTATCCGGCTTCTGTGCGCGGATACGCAAGAGAGCATAGTCGTAGGAAATTCCGTCACGCCGCATGAGACGTTGGGTGCGAAGTACCTCCGGTGCGGTCACGGCAACGGTCAGATCGCAGCGCCGGGCAAGGCCGCTTTCAAACAGCGCAATGGCATCAATGGCCGCAAGCGTATAACCGTTTTCGCGTGCCTGTGTCAGCAGACGATCTACGGCGGCGCAGACATGACTGTGCGTCAGGGTATTGAGCGCACGGAGCAGCTGCGGGTCGTGAAACACCAGTCGCCCGAGCGCTTTACGATCAAAGTGACCGCCGCTGAAGGCGGAAGGGAAGTGATCGCGCAGCGCAGCACGCAGAGAGACGTCGGATTCAAGCAGAGAATGGTACAGTTCGTCGCAATCGATGCAGTACGCGCCCAGTCTGCCCGCAGCGTGCAGCAGGGTCGTCTTGCCGCAGCCGGTGCCGCCCGTGATACCAAGAACCTTCATTGCTCAGCCTCTGCATCGACGATATGGAAGCCGGCGGCCTTCTTCAGTCGGTTTCCAATGGCGTAGGCAATACCGCCACCTTCGGGGCAGCGTGCAAAGATTACGCGGATATCCGAGCGATCCAGCGCACGAAGTGCGGCAAACAGCCCTGCAGAGAGTGTCTCCGGTGCGGCACGTTTCCCGTAGGCGAGCGGCTCACAGCCGTCGTAGAGCGGCAGTTCCTCTTCAAAACAAAGAACGGCATCGCCGGGGGTGAAATGACGCCGCACATATGCCGCGGCGGCTTCACTGCTGCCGGAGACGATGCGTACTTCCCCGGAGGGGGCGTAGTGCTTGTACTTCATCCCTGGCGCGCGGACAACGGCGTCTCTGTCGATTTGTCCCAAAACGGCGCGATCGATAATCAACTCGCCGAGAAGCGCTCGGAGCTGCTCCGGTGTAATGCCGCCCGGTCGTAAAAGACGTGGACTTTCACCGGAGAGGTCAACAATGGTTGATTCCACACCGACCTCGCAGGGGCCGCCGTCAATGATGGCATCAATTCGCCCGTCCATGTCGTGCAGAACGTGCTGCGCAGTCGTGGTCGAGGGCTTGCCGGAGAGATTTGCAGACGGCGCGGCGATGGGGACGCCTGCCAGACGGATCAGCTCGCGCGTTGCAGCCGTGCGCGGGCAGCGGACGGCAACGGTATCCAGCCCGGCAGTTGTACGCTTCGGGACAAGCGGACGAACGGGGAGAACCATCGTCAGAGGCCCGGGCCAGAAACGCGAGGCCAAAAGCCGTGCGGCATCGGGAATGTCATGGCAAAGAATATCCAGCTCTGCCACTTCGGAGATGTGAAGAATCAGGGGGTTGTCCTGCGGACGCCCCTTGGCTTCAAAAATATGCGACACGGCCGTTTCGTCCAGACCGTTTGCGGCCAGACCGTAGACGGTCTCCGTTGGTATCCCGACCAAACCGCCGTTTCTCAGGATCTTCGATGCAAGGCGCAGATCCTCCGGACGGTCAGCCGACAGCATTTGCGTTTTCATGCTTCCTGCCTGCTTTCGCTCTGACGCAGCTTCTCCGCTTGATCTGCCGATACAAGGGCGTCGATCAGCTCGTCGAGATCTCCGTTCATAATGGAATCGATTTTGTAAAGCGTCAGACCGATGCGGTGATCGGTAACGCGGCTTTGTGGGAAATTATAGGTGCGTATCTTCTCGTTTCGCATTCCGGAGCCGATCTGACTCCTGCGCTGACCGGAGTAAGCGGTTTCGATGCGCTCCTGCTCCAGTTGATAAAGCTTCGACGAAAGCATAAGCATACATTTTTCACGGTTCTGGAACTGGCTGCGCTCCTCCTGACAAGCGACGACAATACCGGTCGGCTTGTGAATCAGTCGCACGGCGGAGGAGGTTTTGTTGATATGCTGACCGCCTGCGCCGGAAGAACGGTACACCTGCATTTCGATGTCCTCAGGTCGGATGTTCACATCCGCCTCTTCCATTTCCGGAAGCACCGCGACGGTTGCCGTAGAAGTATGAATACGTCCGCCGGATTCCGTTTCCGGCACGCGCTGAACACGATGGACGCCGCTTTCAAACTTCAGCCGTGAGTAGGCACCCGCACCGCGAATTTCAAAATCCGCTTCCCTGACGCCGCCAAGCTCCGTTTCGCTGTAGTTCAGCAGGGAGACAGACCAGCCTCTGGAGGCGGCATAGAGCTGATACATCCGATAAAGATCGTAGGCAAAAAGGGCGCTTTCTTCTCCGCCTACGCCTCCGCGAATTTCTACGATCACACTTTTTCCGTCATTTGGATCCTTCGGCAGCAGCAAAAGCGTCAGCTCCTGCTCCAACCGTTCGCTGCGTTTTTTTGCATCGGAAAATTCTTCGCGGCACAGCTCACGCAGCTCGGCGTCAACACCGCTCATCAGCTCTTCGGCATCATGCATATCGCGCAGAGCGGATTCGTATGCCCGAAAGGTCGTTACGACCGGTTCCAGTTCGCGCTGCTCCTTGAGATAGGCGGCCGCCTTTTTGGGGTCGGCAAAGAAATCCGGCTGCTCCGCTCGTGCGCACAGCTCCTCATATTTTTCCGTAACAAGTCGAAGCCTGTTTTTCATCGTCTGTTCCAATTCAAACGCTCCATGATTCGTATTCCGTTCTATTCTAACAGAAAAACTGTGATTTGTCTACAGTAATGGGGAAAACTTACAAAAAGTTTGTACGAGATTGAAAAAAAGCGGTGCACTCCGTCCACCGCGTTTTTTCAGAATACAACAGCAATTGCCTCGCGGATGTTCTTCACGCGCAGTAGCTCCAGTCCCTCCGGTGTCTGAAAGGCCGCGCGTTCTCCGCGCGGGATCAGACAGCGGGTAAAACCCAGTCGGTGCAGCTCTGCCAGACGCTGAGAGAGCTGCGAAACGGAACGGATCTCTCCTGTCAGACCAACTTCGCCGACGGCGGCAAGCGCGTCCGGCACGGGGGTGTCCTTCGCCGCCGAAGCAACGGCAAGCACGACGGCAAGATCGGATGCAGGCTCGTCCAGCCGCAGCCCGCCGATGACATTCAGATAAACGTCAGCAGACGAAAAGCGCAGTCCGCCGCGTTTTTCCAGTACGGCCAACAGCATGGCTGCGCGGTTATAATCGAGCCCGTTCGTAGCGCGGCGCGGAACATTCAGTGTAGTCGGGCAGACAAGCGCCTGTACCTCGGCGAGAATCGGTCGCGACCCCTCCATGACACAGGCCACGCAGGTGCCCGGTGTGCCGACGGGGCGCCCGGAGAGCAGCATCTCCGAGGGATTCGGTACCTCTCGCAACCCGTTGTCCCGCATTTCAAAGACTCCGATTTCGTTGGTCGAACCGAAACGGTTTTTTGCCGCACGCAGCAGACGATAGGAAGTGTTTGCATCTCCCTCAAAGTAAAGCACGCAGTCAACCATGTGTTCGAGCACCTTTGGTCCTGCGATGGCGCCTTCCTTATTGATATGCCCGACGACGAAAACCGTTACGCCGGAGCTTTTACAATACTGCATCAGCCGCATGGTGCAGTCACGAACCTGCGTGATCGAGCCGGGGGAGGCAGGCTTGTCCTGTGTATAGAGCGTCTGCACGGAATCTACGATCAGAAGATCCGGTTTTACACTCTCCGCAGCGGCAAGAAGGTTGTCCAGGTCCGTTTCGCAAAGCAGAAACAGCTCGTCGCTCTCTATGCCAAGTCGTCTTGCGCGTAGTTTAAGCTGACTTTCGCTTTCCTCGCCGGAGACGTAGAGTACCCGCTGTGCGGCACAGATTTTTGCGCAGATCTGTAATAGGAGAGTCGATTTTCCGATACCGGGCGCGCCGCTGACCAGAACCAACGAGCCGCGAACCACACCGCCGCCAAGAACACGATCAAGCTCGCTCATCCCGCCGGAAAAACGGACGGCATCGTCCGTTTCCAGCTCTGTCAGCCGCTTTGCGCGCGGCCCGGAACGTACTCCGGTATCGCGTGAACCTGTCTTGGTGACAGGGGAGGGCGTGTACTCCTCCAGCGTATTCCATTGACCGCAGGCGGGGCAGCGCCCCAGCCACTTCGGAGTCTCATTACCGCAGTTCGTGCAGTAGAAAACCGTTTTAGACTTCATTTTGCTCCTCCAGATGCTGTATCACGCCGCAGCAGACCGCTGCAGCGAGCTTTTTTTGATATTGCGCCTCGTGCAGCAGTGCCTCCTCGGCCGGGTTTGACAGGAAACCGCATTCCACCAGAACCGCCGTGCAGGAGATGTGACTCATCAGATAGACATCCTGCGCCGGCTTGCACTGCCGGTGATTGCGCGTATCGACCTGTGTTGTCAGGATTGTTTGCAATCGCTTTGCAAGTATGTCGCTGCCGTCGGTTTTTGCGTAAAATACCTGTGCCCCGCGGTATTTTCCCTCCGGGAAGTGATTTTGATGAATGCTTATCAGCAAAGCTCCCGGTGTCTGTTCAACGGTTTTTACGCGATTGCGGATGTCCGAAACCTTCTTTGCCGCAATTGTCTCGCCCTCCGTATAGACAGAGACGTCCTCGGTGCGGATCATCTTTGTCTGCTGCCCCAGAAGATGCAGCAGGTCGCGCAGCCGCAGCGAAATGGCGAGATTCAACCGGCTCTCATGCCGTCCGGTTACGGAGACGGCGCCGCCGTCCTCACCGCCGTGGCCTGCATCGATGATTACGACCGTACCGCCGTCCGGCTTGTCTGTCGGAATGGCGGAAGCACCGCGCGAAATCAACAGTGCAGCGAGAATAACGACCGCACAAAGCGTCAAATAGATCAGTCCGTGATCCTTCAAAGTCATACAAGCACCCCCATGGGTACAATGTATTACCGCCCGGCCTGTCCCATTCCTTTATTATAACGGATGAGAGTGCCCCTTTCAACAAAAATTGCATTGTGTTTGCAAATAAGCGGCATTTTCTGAACGGATATACGCACTTCTGCAGTCACGAGGGCATCCGGAAAGAACGGAAGCGACGCAGCTCGCGCTGCGCCGCTTTGTATGAATTGCCTTTTATGCAGAGACATCCACTGATCGGAATTACTTCTCGTATGCGGAGAGGTCGGTTGCGTAGCAGTATTTTGCGGAGGTAAATTTGCCGAAGATGTACTTGTTGCTTGCGGACTCACACATGGTATAGAGCTTATCATCCACAAAAACGATCTCCTCGGACATTGGGGCAATCTTCAGATCAAGGGCGAGGTTGGATGAATCGAGCACATAGCGCGCCACGGTCTGCCCGAGCACGGTAATTTCGCCTTCCTGCTTGGGCGTGTCATAAATATAAATATGCGAGAAAGCAGGACCATAGGAGGTCGACAGGCAGAAGCGGCCGTTTGCGTCGAAACACATACCCTGCACAAGCCCGGTAACGGAATACGCGGCCTGAATTGTCGGATCGATACCAAACTCCGCTGCCGCATCAAAGCGATAAGCGAGGATCAGCGCGGTGTTTTCATCTCCGGCAGCCGTCTTATACTTGTGACTGTCCGGCGTCGGATAGTTTGCCTCACGGTAGAACTCGCCAACGTAGATCATCCCGTTTTCTGCGTGTGTGAACGCAACGCCCAGCTTGTCATCGGCGGTAACGGTGGAGAACACGCCGAGCGCCATAATGCTCTTGCCGCTCTCCGCGCTTTGGAAGTCCTCGTAGGCGTAGACGACGAGTCCCTTGCTGCTTGCAACATAAACGTAGTCGCCGTGGATCGTAATACCGCCGACATGGCCGGAATAGGGCAGACCGTCGGCGTCGGCCAGAGAGATGCGTTTCACTTCTTTACCGGTCTCCTTGCTGACGAGCGAAACCTGTGAGGCGTTACCGTCCGTGCGATAGCCGGTCACATAGAACTGCGCGGCTCTGTCGTCGTAGGCAAGTCCCTGCACGATCATTCCGTCGGAAAGACCGGGAATCACAAAGGTTTTTTCGGAGTTGCTGTAATACTCGCGCACGGGCAGACGGAAATAGCAGCGTGCGGCAATCAGAACCAGAAGCACCAGCCCGACCAGACAGGCAAGAACGATCAGGATGATCTTGCGCGCCTTATGCGTTTTTGGCGCTGCGGTCGCGTTTTGAGACATAAGTTGAATCCTTCTTTCATGTTCTTTGCGGGGCGTCCCGCAGTGCCTCCCATTATACGCATTCCGCCACTGCGAAACAATGGGCAGTTTTCATCATTTGTTCGGAAATTCATGTTTCGGCGGTGATTCTACAGAATCTCACTTGACAGGCATGATATAATAAGAAAGAAGGTGGTGAGGCAGTGGAGAAGGGTGTTAAAATAATCGCAAAAAACCCGAAGGCGTTTCACGAGTATTTTGTGGAGGAACGCTTTGAGGCCGGTATCGAGTTGTTCGGTACGGAGGTCAAGTCCGTTCGCCTCGGTACGCTGAATCTGAAGGAGGCATGGTGTGCCGTCAAGGACGGTGAGCTGTGGGTTCGGCAGATGCATATCAGCCCTTATGAGAAGGGAAACATTTACAACAAGGATCCCTTGCGTCCGCGCAGACTCCTGATGCACAAGCGGGAGATCCTACGGCTGTATAACAAGGTTTGTATGGAGGGCTACGCCATTGTTCCGCTGTCCGTGTATTTGAAAAACTCACGCGTCAAGTTGGAAATCGCGCTGTGCAAAGGCAAAAAGCTCTACGACAAACGGCAGGATGCCGCAAACCAGGATGCGCGCCGTCAGATCGAGCGCGCCATGAAGGAGAAGAATCGATGAAAGAGAATCCTATTGTGACCATTGAAATGGAAAACGGCGGCGTGATTACCGCCGAGCTCTATCCGGACAAAGCCCCTCAGTCCGTTTACAACTTCATCGCACTGGCAAATGCCGGTTTCTATGACGGGCTGATTTTCCACCGCGTTATCCCCGGCTTTATGATTCAGGGCGGTTGCCCTGAGGGTACCGGCATGGGTGGTCCCGGCTATTGTATCAAGGGCGAGTTCCTCTTCAATGGCGTTGATAACCCCATCAAGCATAAGCGCGGCATTCTTTCCATGGCGCGCGCGCAAAACCCGAATTCCGGCGGCTCGCAGTTCTTTATTATGCATCAGGACGCACCGCATTTGGATAAGCAGTATGCCGCCTTTGGCAAGGTGCTCAGCGGCATGGAGGTCGTAGATGAAATCTGCAAGGTCAAAACCGACGGCAATGACCGCCCGCAGACGGAACAGAAGATGAAATCCGTCCGCGTCGATACAAAAGGTGAGACCTACCCCGAACCCAAAAAGCTCAAGGATCCTTACGGGAGATTCTGATCTGACTTGCGTCATTCCGGCGGGGTTCTCTCCGCCAGATATGGGGGCGTACCGGTTTCGACGGGGGTGGTAAGGCAGGAATAGCGGGCTGTGGCGCCTGACCACAGAAAAACGGGCATTTTTTAAATTAACTGACAATAATAACTACGCACTGGCTGCTTAATTAAGCGCCCATCCGCCCCGGAAGGTCCACGAGCCGGGCTCGGGTGTGATTTGAGTGGAGAACGTGTGTGCGGTAAGCTTTGCCCGCACCATGAATCATGAAGCTACCAAATGCGGCAGGGTGTCTGCTCCCGTCCGCGTGAGGGAATGTAAATAACAGACTGCGCCCGGAGAAGTTCCTGTCAAGCTGCTTTCGGACGGGGGTTCGACTCCCCCCGCCTCCACCATCAAGAGGGTACGAAAAAGATGTACCCCGCAAAAAGCCCGATTTTATCGGGCTTTTTTGCTGCCCAAACACCGTTTTTCAAAGTTTTAAATTCGTAGATGTAAAAACGGCTTTTCCCCTTTGAAGATAGATACGAACCCAAGTAACAACTGAATACAGTACAAGGACGGCAGACAGTAACAGATACTACCTGCCGTTTTTTGTTGCCATCGGAGCCAATCGTTTTGAAAAGAAACGGTTGGCTCTTTTTTTATTTCACAGACAAAGGAGCAAGACGATGATATTTTCAGATTTACCGAGTCAGAAAGCCCTCGAGCGAATGATGACGCAAGTAAAGGGCTTTCTCCCACGAGGCAGCGGCGTGATGGTTCTGCGCCGTTTTGAATACACGGCAGAAATGTGCGACTGCCGTCTGTGCCTCTATTACAACAGAAAGAAAAAATGCACAGTCAGCCAATGCCTAACGGCGAAAAGAAAGGAATCACCGTGCGGATCGACGCCGACCTCCATGCAGAGGTCAGTCAGTACTTGCGGGATCACAGCATGACTATGGCAGAGTTCGTCAGTCTGGCACTGGATGACGAGCTCCACCCGAAAAATCAGATGAAGGAAGGAAGTACAATGGCAAACACAAGAACCATTGCCGTGCAGGTGCCGGAGGATCTGTTTCAGCGGATCAAGGACTACCTGCAGCGCAACAACATGACTCAGCGGCAGTTCCTCATCGGACTCATTGAGGACGAGCTGGAACGGGATCAGACCGAGCGTGAGAGCCAGAACGAGGCTGTGAGCTACGATCCCAACCAGGACGAAGATGATCCCGAGCAGAACGAAGACGCCGCCCTTGACGATTCTGAAGCCGATTCCGACGAGGACGAAGATGAGTCCGAGGATGAAGCCCAGGGATTCACTATGGGAATGTGAGGTGACCAAATAGCATAAGGAACAGGTCGGATGCCCTATCGGAGAATATGTTAATATCACCGGCAGCGAGGAATCCGAGGATGAGGACGAAGGGATGGGTATGCGCTTATGACCTATGACGAACTGCAAAGGAAAACCGCAGAGCTTTACGCATCCGGCGAGGTATATACTTCGCCGGATTTTCAGTGCGACCAAACAGGCGGCTTCCCGACCTCGCTTTGCGTATGTTGGGAAAAGCAAAAGGCGTGGCTCGAACTCAATGAAAATATCCTTATGGACAGAGATGGCATAGAACTCGGCTATTACAGAGATTTGTGTGCCGATTACGGTATCCGCTCCTGCTGTGACATTGAGGATTTTAACAGCCTGCTCCGCGGGCTCGGCGAGGACGCTGTCCGGACCGCCGAGCTGTTTCCCGATGAGGACGAAAGCATAACGATGGGAGGAATGTAAAATGGAAATCGCCATGCTCATGATCGGTCTCCTTCTCGGCGGGTGCGTCAGTTTCTGCATATGATTAAATTAAGGCAACCGAGTTGACCCAAACAGAACTCGGTTGCCTTTGCCTTTTCCGCTTATGATACGGTATTCATTATGTCCCACAAGGAGGTTCACCAAACTCCTTGAAAAAGCCGTCTACAACGATTATAATAGATATCGTGTGATTCGTCGGGAGGATTGGAAATAAAAAGAAGTATCAAAAGCCAAGCACTATATTGCCGTTAATGCCGGCGGACGGTATCCGCTATTGAAAACCGCCCAGGACTACACGGAATATTTCCATGAGGCATTATCCTTCCCGAATCTGTATGAAGCCTACCGATTCATAGAAAAACATTGGCTTGAAAAAATTGCAACCGTCATTACCCGAATGATTTGACCGCATTGTCTGCGGCCTTTTATTTTGGGGTTAACTCACCGCCGAAAAAAGCCGCGCCCGGGCAACTCAGTTCACCATAAATTATGATCATTCCTTCGCCCTGATAGTGCATCCGACGAATATTGCTGCCAGCAGAATTGTAACAACAATTGCTATGGAGGTGACATATTCAAATCCATACAAAACAGGCGACAACGAGCTTATAGCTGCAATTCCCGAGACGCACATAATCGCCGTGTTCAGACCTCGGCTGTATTTAAACCAGCTAATCGCTATCAGAATAATCAGCACACAGGTCAGGACTGCGGCAATCAATGGTCCGAAATTTGCATAGCCATACGGCACAAGGCTAAAATAGGAATAGGTTCGCACCCAAGGCTCGCCCTCAGGATTCATAAATCGCAGCACCACCCCGTTTGGCAGTAATTCAAAAATCAAAGCAACCCCCTGCTAAGAAAGATAAAAGCAATTTCCTTATCTTCATGTCACTGCTCCTTATTGAATTTCGGTTCCGCCCCACTCCACTACCGTAAAACCGGAACGCCGTACTGCACTCAAATCCTGCTCCGGCAAGGGGATATACAAATCTGCCTTTTTCCAGGCCATAAAAACACGGATCAGCGTATCCGGTTCAGGGCTTACTTTAAGCTCGGCGGCGTTTGTATAAGCGTCAGTCTGGAAAGAAATAATGTTGTATGGGTTTTGCTCCATCTGCGGCAGCCAATACACGATAAACTCGTTTGCTTCACGGCGCGTGAGACCCAGTTGCTCCAAGGCACCTTCCAAAAATGCAGCGGTATCTTTGCCCTTTACACAAAAGCCTTTGCTCATATCATACTTCGCGTAGGTTTCGCCTTCCCAGTAAAGATAGTTATAGGTTCGTCCGTTTTTATCGGTCAATGTTCCGTCCGGCGCCGCCGTGACGACCCATCCGTCGCTATACTTTGGATAGGTGCAAGTCAGTCTGCCGTCAAGAGTAAGCTCAACGGAGACGTCTGTTTCCTTTTCGGGATACAGATAAATGACCGGCTTATATGCAACATAGGGATCCGGTTGCCAATCGCTTGCCTGTACAGTCAGCATATCCGCTTCCACGCGTTCATTTTCTTGGTCATAATAGGTGTTTTCATAGGTGCAGGTGACCTGATCTCCGACACACCACTCCTCTGAAAGTTTGCCGTTTAGCTTAATTTCATACGGCATCGGGATAACGGGGCTTGCAAAAAAGCAATTGGAATAGATCTTTGTGATCCTGATATGGTCGAAAAAGTTGTAATCGACTTTTTCTGCCTTATTTTTATCAAGCCACTGCTCGGTATACTCCATATGGCGAAGGTCATCGGATAATTGCCAGCTTGTCGCATGGATCCGAGCAGGGTAGGACTCCATAATTTCGCCCGTATAGGTCACCTTGACCACACTGCCGACCTCAACATCAAGCTTCTCCAATTCACTGATGCCAAAAGAAATCTTATCGCTGCTTTTCAGCTCGGCGCTATCTGAAACCGGCTGAACAAGAGCGGATGATTCACCGACTTCAAGTACGGTTGCTGTAAACGAATGCTCCGCTTTATCTTTCTCCCGTGTCCATAAGCTGTCGATAGATTTGAAATTATTCGGAAAAAGATAAACACGCAGCTTATCGTAGGTGCTATCCCCGGTCAGCCTGTTCCATTTCACGATTTTATAAGTCAAAGCGGTATATTCTTTCGTTCCGCCATCCTGACAAACACCACTGGGAATCGGTATGAAGAGAACTGCAATAAGGACAATAACGATGGGGATCCATATTTTCTTTTTCATTTTGCCTCCTCCTTATCGACGACTTTGCCGTTATAAGAAACCGTTATGCTCTGTACTTTCTCGGACCTGTTCTTTTCATAAAAGCTGACTGTCCATAAGCCTTTTTCCGAGTCGAATATCGCATCGGTCCGATCATATTTTGCGGTAATACCCTTCTTTGCAATTTCGATTGCTTGGGATTTATCTATGATACCGTCTGCAATTTTAACGGTGCCGAGTATCTGCATAGCTTCATCGCCATACCGGTTCCACCATTTCTCCGCTCCTTCATTTATTGCCACATAAGAACCGGGCATATCGGTAAAGATGATAAAATCCCATGCCTTCTTATTACCGTAAGTGCCTTTTCGTGCTTTATATGCACCGACAGTGATTTCTTTCTCTTCAAGATCGGTGCCGCAAACACCGAATGCGGTATAGCACCATACTTTTATTTTGCCCTCGTCCTGATCTGCAGGCCAAAAGGAAATACAATATTCGTTGGCATTATCACCATGCTCCGTCTCATAATTCCAGTCGTGAGGGATCGTAAGTTCAATATTGGAATAGTTTCCGGACTCTCGTGCCGTGGTTGGCTGTGTCTTGGGGTTAACACCGTCCAAGCACACGATCACATCAGATTCGCTCGCCACATCAATGTCCGCTTCAGGTTCGATCAAAATGTGCCATGCAGCCATGTCAGAAGTACCGACCTCCGGAATAATGGAACGAATGCTGATATACAGCTTACCATCGGAACCTAATTTGACATTATCGACATTATGTCGATTTGATCCGCTGCCTTCTTCAAGAAGAACCATTACAAGAATCTGCTTTTCAAAGTATGCCTCATTGTATTTATCGCAAGCGTCAAGAAAACCGATGGTGGTGTCCGAATAAACTTTGTCTTTACGCTCCAGATCATACTTATCTTTGTTTGCATTATAGTATGCCTTCAGTCCATCAACAGAGCGAATGATCTTAACAACGGGATAGTCCGCATCTTCGCGATGCCCGTCTGTTCTGATATATTGAGGCTTAAAATCGATAAAGGACTTTTGTACTTCTTCGCCGGAATCTCCGGTGCGGGTAACAGTAAACTCCGCCCACAGCTTGCACTTTCTACTTTCTCCGCCGCGTCCCTTATCGTAAACACTGCAGTCAGTCACAAAACGGTACTTTCCGTTTTCGGAGATATCAAAAGAGTTTGACAGGGTATAGCTTTTTGTTTGAGTGGCATTTTTTCTCAGTTCATAGCCTATGGCAGTAAAGTAAAGACCGTTGATCGCACAGCTTGACCATTTACCGTTCTGCTCACGCTCAATATCGTAGCTTTCCCCATAAACCACTTCATAAGAGGTTTCGTTGACCCATCTGACATTTAACTGTGTTTTTCCTTCATCCTCGGCAAGATTTAAAATTCTGACACTTACACCGTCAAAATCCGTGTTGGTCTCGCTGATTGCAACTTTGAGTGTGCCGGATCGGCTATCGCCGTTTTTGCTTTGCCCATCATCCCGGCTGCACGCAGTGAGGCAACCCAGCAGCAAAACAGACAGTAACGCAGAAATTACTCTTTTCATTTGCCATCCTCCTTTTTGAGCACTACTCCCAGTGCCTGTAACAGCTGCACATATTGCTCCTCGGTCAAAACGGTTTCTTTCTTTGCTGCATTGTCTATAAGAATGTGGTCATTCAGCATATAACAAGTTTGACCGCCATCGGTTGCCGTAAATATGATCATATATACAGGTGCCGCATCATATGCATCGCTGCCGGATGTCTGTTGTCCTTCCTGATCTTCGTTTTTATGCTCGCCGGTCTGAACAATGTTATTAAGCATCGACTGAACCAAACGATAGACTCCTGCTATTTCTGCCGGATCGTCCTTCAATACCGCGGTCTGATCTTTGGTTGCACTGTTCTTCGTCTCTATTCGTACATATTCGTTTTGGCTATATGCAGCACCGGAAGTATTTTCGGCACGCTCATCCGTTGCACCGGATTTCTTGTTGTTTACAGGCAGCATTGCCGGCAAAACCATTACAGACCATACCATTATGATCAGACAAAGCGGTATACACACCGCAAGCGCACGGTTGCGAGCTTTTCTGCACTCTTTTATTCTGTTTTCACTGCGGCGGAACACCTCCGCTTTTCTTTCTTCAAAGCTTCTCATAATAACAGCTCACCATCCTTTCCAAGAATGATGCGAAGCTCCTTTTTGGCACGATACAGAAGGTTATCCACCTGCTTGCGGCTTTTCTTCATGACCTTTCCTGCTTCGTCATAAGACAGATCTTCAAAATAAATCAAATGAATGACAACACGCATATCATCCGGAAGTGAGTCGAGAGCATTGTTTACGATTCTTTTCCGCTCGTTCTTCAAAACGGTTTCTTCCAGTGCCTCCAGTTCGGTCGACACTTTCTCTGCCTCGGAAAGCTCAACAAAATCGATGATTTTGCGACGCTTTATGTAATTCAACGCTCTGCTGCGACCGAGCATGAACAGATAGGTTTTCAGTGTCACCTTGAAATTGTACCGATGTTTATTGACCACCAGATCGGAAAAAGCATCGATGGCAATATCCTCGGCCGCATGGATGTCATGCACATAACGGTCGATGAAGAACACAAGGCCGTCAAACAGTTCCTTCATTATCTCGTCAAAGGCACTCTCATCACCTTCAAGGAAACGGCGGTAGCTACTTGCGCCGTTATCCATAGGAGTTCCTCCTTATTGCGGGATCACGTCTGATCCCTTCACTTATTATACAATCGGGCAAAGCGGCATTCCTTATAAAAAACGCAAAAGCCCATAACTTTTTTGCAAGCTACAGGCTTTTGTCGTCATCCGTATATGGCTCTCGGGTGGTCGACGCTTCCTATAACCGCTCCGGGAAGTCTATTTTTTTGTTTATTCGGTGTCGCTCAGCAGTTTGACATGCTTCTTGTAGAAGGAGCCACCAACCTTGAAGAAGTGGGTAATGCCTTCCTGCTTCATCGCTGTGACATACTGCCGTCTTCCGATTTGCGCCAGAGCCTCTTTGGCAGAAGCCTCAAGCTCAGTGTCAATGCAGGCTTCGGCAATGCCGTCCTTTAACACCTTGAGCTCTATGATGATACCCGGCATTTTCTTGTCGTAGGGCCTTAACTGAATGTCGTATCTGCCGTGGCCGGATTCTCTGTTGGAGTCCACACGATAGAGGTTATTCATGATCGCGCAGATCCCGAGGATAAGTCCGTGATAGAAATTCTCATGGGCATAGTCAAAGGAGCTGATGGAATTCAGCAGCAGCTTTTGCAGATTATTCTGCAATTTCGGAACATCCTGCCTTATGATAGCCTGCTGGATCGCAATAGCCGTTGACTGAGAGATCACATTCGTCAGTGCAGAAAGGATCTCCTTTTCATAGACATAGAAAATCTCTTTATTCGGTATGGCAATGTCGCAGATGGCATTTCCGTCATGCAGCTCATCCTTTTTTACGACCTTCAGATAGCCGGCAGAAAGCAGAAAGCTGTAGATCGTTGTCGGGTTATTCCTGATTTCGGGGTGGATCACAGAGGTGTCCACATAAGAGGGAACCATTTGTCCCTGCATCAATTTGCGGAGATTGTCGGCAGTCTCGTCGTCCGCCTCTGCAACGATCTGTCGGATGATGCTGTTATCTCCCGTGGATTGCCAATAGGCTTTTGCCGAACAATTCTCGTCCATATAATTGAGAACGGACCAGGGGTTGAAAATGTCCGTATCGCCAAAGCGATAGCCGTCATACCACTTACAGATCTCCTCGTACTTATCCGTTCGGCCGTAATACTCCATGATGCCTCGGATCTCGTCTTTGGTAAAGCCGAAATATTCACTGTATCGATCTTCGAGAATGGAGTTTACCTTCAAGTTGTTGAGGCCGCTGAAAATGCTTTCCTTTGCCACACGAAGAATGCCGGTCAGGAAACCGTAGGAAAGGTTCGAGTTATCTTTGAAGGCACCAGACAGAAGATTACGCATAAAGCCCGTGATCTGCTCGTACTTTGCCAAGGACTTCTGCAAAAGGTTCCCCAACGGCAGCGTAGGAATCGGACATTCCATCAAGTTTGCCACCGATACCGCAACCAAGTGGATCGTGGATGTGGTAGGAAAGTATGTTTCTGAATTTGCGGGACTCTGTGCTACCATCTATATTGAGGGCGCCCAGAGTGTTCACGGAAAAATGGTAGATATCAGCTACGACAGTCTGTCAGAGCTTGAACAGCTCAAGGCCGATCTGCAAGCCGGCAAGATTTCCGCTCAAAAGGCAGGAGCAGAGGGTGTGGGTCTTACCTGCCGTACAATGGCGGCTTTTGTCGAAAAGGGCAATTTTGATATTGATATTAAGGTCGGGGATTCCGTCCTGCGCATCAATATCATAGACAACCTCAAGGCGCTTGCCGAGTTCCTGTTCAATTTCACCTTTGCCACCGCTCTGCCCGCTGTCATGCCGAAGCCGATCCCGATTACCGACTGCACTGTATATTTTAAGGAATAAGTTTTCAATTATGCTAAGCTAAAGCATTTTGCAAAAACTATTTTGGAGGAATTATTTTATGAAAAAAAGATTATTAAGTATCACGCTGGCTCTGGGACTATGTCTCAGCCTGCTGCCCATAGCGGCGCAGGCAGAAGACACCGTAAAGTATAACCTTTGGGTCGGCAGCACACAGGTCACAAGCGCCAATGCAGGCGATATCCTGCATGACGGCAAGGTAAGGTTTGATCCCGACACCGCTACGCTGACGCTGGATAACGCAAACATTGAAGTGGAAGCAGGTGCCGGCGACCGAATCAGAATCAGCTGGAAAGAGAAGTCGGCAGACAAACCGCTGACTATTAAACTGATCGGTAATAATACGGTCACAGCCGGCAATGTTACCAGTGGCTATTCCTCCTACGGCAACTACTCCATCGGAATCCACGGACTGACATCCGTTAAGATCACGGGTGCGGGCGCGCTGACTGCGGCCGGTGGTGATGCTACGGCTTCATCCCACCATTCCTACGGTATCTATCTTTATAAAGGAACGCTTACGGTAGACGATGGTGTCACGCTGAACTGTTCCTCCGGCATCGGAGGCATTACCTCCTGCGGTATTCGTGTGTATCTTAACGGGATGATCAATGTGGGTAAGGGAGCCGCAGTCACAGGCACCGCAGGCAAAGCCCCTTACGGAGACAGCATTGGCATGTGCTGCAATAACGGTAATATTACATTCGGCAATGATTCCCGTATCACAGGCACAGGAGACACGGCCAACGGAAAGAGTTACGGTATTTTTGCCAACTCCTCCGCAGCGCTGAAATACAATACCGCACTGGAAGCCAAAGGATACACTTGCGCTGTAAAGGACGATCTTGATTTTACCCCTGCCGACGGAAAGTGTACTGCGTCGGTAAACTACAACGGCAGTTCTTCTGTGACCTATAACGCTGCCGATCATAGCACCTATCAATATATCAAGGTGTCCTCTGCACCCCATACTCACGCCTATGATGAAAGTACATGGAGCGTCAACAGTGAAAAGCACTGGCATGAATGTATCGCCGATGACTGTACGGATCTGATCGGCAGTGTCAAGGACGAGGCGTCACATGCTGATACCGACAAGGATCACAAATGTGATATCTGCGGCAAAACCGTAACGGATCACAAGTATGAATGGGTAATTGACAAAGAAGCCACGGCTACCGAAAAAGGCTCAAAGCACGAGGAATGTACCGTCTGCCACGACAGGAAACCGTCGGTTGATATTCCGGCAAGCGGAGCTATTCAGCCCTCCTATGCAATTATTGAGGGCGCAAACGCCGTTTGGACAAAAAATATCGATCAGACTCTGACCTTCCGTGCAAACGGCGACTTCTCAAGTTTTACCGGCGTAAAGGTTGACGGTATACTTGTTCCCTCGGATAAATACAAGGCGGTTTCAGGCTCTACAGTCGTAACCTTGAATGCCGATTATCTCGGTTCGCTTTCTGTCGGCAAGCATACGCTGACTGTGGTTTACAGCGACGGCGAATGCAGTACGGATTTTGAAATCAAATCTGCAGCAAATTCTAATGCCGATGCTCCTACAAGTCCCAACACCGGCGATAACAGCAATCTTATGCTATGGTTCGCTTTGCTTGCTGTCAGCGCGCTTTCACTTGTCGGAACCGGAGCTTTAGGCATAAGAAAAAAGGTAAAGTGATTTGATTGAAAACATTTGGGAGGAGAAGCATGAAGAAGCTTATCGCACTCACACTTGCAGCAGTTTTGCTGCTTTCCCTTGCCGCTTGCGGCATGAGCAGCAAAGACTCGGGAGGAAATACCGATAAATCGTCAGGTTCTGCACAGGCAGACGAAAAAGCTCCCGACAGCGCCAAAAATACAGACGCCACAACCGTCGCAGGCTATCTGAATTCATTCGGATTTACGGAGGACGAATTGAAATGCCCTTCCTGTACCCGTGTTGATGCCGTAAGCCGTGACGAATCCGGCAAAATCAATGAAGTCGGTGTATTTGCAATCAATCCGATGTCGGAAAGAGACATGAATGCCTGGCTTGAAAGAATATTGAAGGATCTGGAAGCTCTCTCTGATGACGGTACTGTGAAAAACTCCGGTAAGCTGACACCCGGCAACGACCCGTGGACGGTTGATTTTGTGACATCCAAGGAAAAAGCGTGGATCGATGAGAAAATGCAGCTTGACGGCGAATATGTCTATAAAGGGAAAACAGTCAGCGTAAAAATACAGATCGCCCCCAACGACACAGACAGTGCCAAGCCGGAATACGCACTGCCTACCTGCAAAATCGGTTTTGAATATCGCTGATCACAAAACATCCGATATATGACAGGAGTAATCTGCTCTACTGGTCAAATAAGAGCTTATAGGTAAGGAAGGTGACGGCGATATGCCGCCTGAAAAGAGAATAGCCGACCGGACGGCAATCTCCGGCACAGTTTCAAGAGCGCTCAGCAAGTAAAAAACTTGCTGGGCGCTCTTTCTTTATGCCTTCGACAAAAATCAGCCGTTTCCAGCAGCAAAACAAACGGTTCGGCAAAATATTCCGGCAAGGAGGTGATACCGATGTACAGTGCAGTGCTTTCAAAGGACATACCATACGGATCTATGCCGTAAAGGGCGGCCGCCCTGCCGTCCTTCGGCGACAAGGTGAGAACATGAAAAAGAACATAGGAAAGATAAAGGTGTTGAAATAGCAAAGGCTGTCTTTGCGCAGACACACAGACACCTATATTTTTTTGACCTTCCCGGTCGACAAAATTCAAAGCAATATCCGAGAAGCGCCAATAAAAGCCCCGAAAAAACGGGAATTTTACTTGGCTTGACTTTTTGCGGCCTTTGCGCCCTAAAACAGCGGCAATCCGGCAGCTCTGTCGGCTGCCGCAGCCCTCCGTATCAATCGTTTTTGACCTAACAAAAAACGATTGAACGGAGGTACATAACCTTGAAAAAACAACCCAAAGCGGTTTATATCATAGAAAACGGCGGGTACACGGAACTAACCTATGAGGAATTCCGTCGCCGTGAGCAAATCTGCCCGTTATATGCGGACAAGCTGTTCCTGCCTCTCTACGGCAGGCTTATGGAGGTATCCAAAGAGGATTACACGGAATTCTATCAAGCAAAGCGCCGTCAGAAATATCTGGACGGACGCTCTGCGGACAACGGCGACTTCTCCTACGATATGCTGACCACCAGTGAATTCAGCGGCGAGGACATCCTCATCGCCGAGCAGCCGGATGTGTGCGACACCGTAGTGGAAGGCATTATGACGGACAAGCTCAGGAAGCGCATGGCGGTCACATTCGCGCATGGCATAGATCAGATCGACCGACGCCTGATCGACGGCGAGAATGTCGGTCGATGCCAGGATACCAACGTTCGGCGTCACGACCGGCTCGGCGGCGCAGCCTTCACAGTCGCAGGAAACGGACATGTTGCGCATCACGTTGATATAAACGATGTGTTCGCCGAAGTGGTCAACCGTGGCCTTTGCGGATTCCGTCATCCGCTCCATGAATTCCTCCATGGAAATGCTCCAGAGATTGTCCGAGCCTTCCACGGTATGGATCATCGCTTTGCCGATGCGGCCGTCGGCGCAGCCGATGCCGATGTTTTTGTTTGAACCGCCGAAGCCGCCCATCGTATGTCCCTTGAAGTGCGTCAGGACAAGCAGCGAATTGTAATTCAGCAGATTCTTGCCCATCGACATTTCCGAAAACCATTTTCCGCCCTTTACCGGCAGCATCGCGGTTCCGTCCTCGTCAAGGATGTCAACGGGGCAGAAGGTCCAGCCGTTGACTGCCAGCGTTTTCCTGTGCTGCTCGGTCGTATAGCGATCTCCGTCGTAATAGGTGTTCGTCTCCACGATAACGGCCTGCGGCAGACGATCGCGGACGAGTCGCTCGACCCACGGCCGGGGGATGATATTCGGACCGTTCTGTTCTCCGGTGTGCAGCTTGATTGCAACCTTGCCGGTCAACCTGCCGCCGACTTTATCAAACAGCTTTTCCAGACCTGCGGCGCTCGGATCGCGCGTGAACCATACGGTCGATTCCTCACCTTTGCGCTCTGCATAGGGCACGTAGCGCGCACCGTCGCCTGCCGGGAACACAATGTTATTGCTCATAATTGCCTCCTGTGCGGTAATAAGAAGTTTGCTTTCTTAAGTAATTTTGCCGCTTTCGACCCGCAATGTCAAGACCCTGCAGCGGGATAGCTTTTCAGATCCTATTTACGAAGGAATCGGCTTTCCGTTTCCGGCACATCCTCCGAACGGAAGCGCTCCGCACGCATATGCAGGTCGTATTTTTCCCGCAGCTTCAGGATTGTTTGCATCATTGCCGAGTTATGATGTGCGTCGATGGCTTCCTGGTTTTCCCAACTGTCGATCAGCAGAACGGTTTCCGTATCGTCCATGGGATAGTAATACTCATACCGAAGGTTTCCCTTTTCATTTCGGATTGCGTCGACTGTGCCGCCGGACATCATTTCCTCGGCAAATCTGCGGGCGGCTCCGTTTTTGCCGGTGTAGTACAGATTGACCGTGATACGCATCGTGTCCCCCATATAAAAAAAGACTCCGGAATCAAAGCGATTCAGAGCCCCGTTGGTGCCGCTGACCGGACTCGAACCGGTACGCTGATAAGGCGAGGGATTTTAAGTCCCTTGTGTCTACCTATTCCACCACAGCGGCATATCCACCCGGCCATTTTACCATTTTTCTGCGGATGCGTCAAGTGCTTTTGCGAAAAATCAGCCGCCCGGCCGGGCGGCTGACGGGTGCGTGATTAGAGATCGATACGCCACTGATACCAGCCGTCGTACGGAAAGCTGCCGCTGTTGAAAACGACAACGATCATAACGACCAGCCAGGCCACGAACAGGCAGGTCAGGACAATGCCGAGGATAAATCCGATCTTGCCGAGAATGCGGCCGACCTTGGCGGTGCCTGCGAGCGAGCCGCCGGAGGCAAGGTAGCTGCGCAGCTTGGACTTGGAGACAGCGCCGAAGATGATGCCGAGGAAAGCAAGGTAGAACGTTTGCGCAAACGCGAGAGAAAGAATGCCGAACACAAGGATCGGTGTGCCGCTCGGCGGCGTCACGGGCTGCGTCTCATAGACGGGACGCGTGGAAATGTCGTATTCGTAAGGTTCGTTCAGTGGAAAACCCTCCTGTATCTTTGAGATTCCTTACCGACAGTATATCATGTGTTTTTTTCAAAAGCAAGTGTCTTAAAAAAAACCGATTGACTTGTTTCATCTCTGCGTGGTATAATCGGAATATGGAAACGAAATTCAGACCCGTATTGTCGATCCGTATCTTTGGCGAGGAAAAGTGCTTCGGGCCCGGCGTGGCGCAGCTTTTGCGCCGTGTGCAGGAGCATGGCTCTCTGCGTGCCGCTGCCGGATCGATGGGCATGGCCTATTCCAAGGCGTGGAAGGTCATCAAAAATGCCGAGACGATTCTCGGCTTCCCCCTGCTTCTCTCATCAACCGGCGGAAAACACGGAGGAGGTGCTACACTGTCCTGCAAGGCTTTTGAGCTACTCTCCGCTTACGAGAGATATTGCGCCGAGCTGAACGATTATGCTGCGCAGCAGTTTCCTGCCTGCTTCGGCGGCCTTTTGTATGAAAATGAAAGAGAATAAACGGACTGCCCCTACAGGACGGGCGGACGATGAAAACGCGCAGGGAAGCCCGGGTTGGCTTCCCTGCGCGTTTTCTCCGTACCGGAACGACTCTTTTGACGGTTTGTGGTTGGCCGGCAGAACCATGATTTATGTGACATGAGTGTGGTTGTTAATATGGTCGATGCAGTAGCAGAAATAACCCTTGCATTTGGAGCAGTAGCGGAATTCCAAGTCGGGGTAATCCGTATCCGTGCGGCCGCAGACGGTACATTTGTGGCGGTAGGGGCGCTGCGTGCCCGTGCCGTCCGTCGCGCGGGAAGGATTCGGCACGGCCTGAATGGGAGGCTGTTGTCTGCGACGCGTCTGCGGCGCTCCGCTGCGGCGGAACAGTCGGGAAACGTTGCGCCCGAAGTGGAGGAAGTAATTTGCAAGGCCGATCAGCGGGAACTGTGCATAAAGCATTCCGACCCAGAAGATCTTGACGCCATAGTAGGAGCCAAGACCAACGGCGTTCAGAACGCCTCCGCCGATCTCGATCGTCATCAGGGCCAGATCCAGCAGCGCCAGCCAGCGCATTCGGACGGGGATGATCATAAAGAGATAGACCCGTTCATCGGGGATCAGCGTTGCCACGGCGATAAACATCGAAATGTTGATATAAGCGGCGCTTACGTATGAGCCGAACAGCGAGCCGGAGCCGGGGAAGAACAGCTCAAGCAGAACGCCCGCCAGACCCAGCATCAGGACACCGGAAAAATAGTAGATATTCATCCGCAGCCTGCCCATGCTGCTTTCCAGCACCGAACCGAGCCAGTAATAGAAAAGCACGTTGATCGCAGCGATCAGCACACCATAGAACGCAGTGCCGCTGACGTCGGAGAGGTAGGTCAGCAGGAAAGAGAACATACGCCAGACCTGCCCCTTCAGAATCAGCGTTGCATCATAGCACAGCCAGTCGTAAAGATTGACTGCGGCGTTGGAAAACGCGCTGCCGCTTGCCATCACGGTACCGAGAAGACAGATCAGATAGACGGCCATATTGGCAAGGCCGATCCAAAGCATCAGCTTCGGAATTCCCTTGTCGCGATTACGCAGCAGGAAAGTGGTGTACTTTTTTCTCAGTTGGCGCATATGCAGTCCCCCTTACTTTGGTCAGTGCTGCTATTCTAACCGATTTCCGGAGATTTGTCCATAAAGAATCTCTGAATTTTACGGCGCAGTTGAATTTTTCCGAAGGGTATGCTACAATTTGAAAAAAGAAAATTGGGAGGCATGATGCCATGAGTCATGTACGCAACACCGCTTTGGCCGAGTACGGCCGCATGAAAATTGAATGGGTACGGGACTTCATGCCCGCGCTGGTTGCCATTCGTGAGCGTTTTGAACGTGAGAAGCCATTTGCGGGAAAAAGGATCACCATCTCCATTCATATGGAGGCCAAGACGGCTTTTCTGGCGCTGTGTCTGGCGGCAGGCGGCGCGGAGGTTCACGCTACGGGCTGCAACCCGCTGTCTACGCAGGATGACGTTGCGGCGGGGCTTGCTTCCATGGGCGTCGAGACCTACGCCGTCCACGGCGTGACCGAGCAGGAGTACCGCGGACTGCTTCTGGAGGCACTTGCGTGCAAGCCGGATCTCATCATTGACGACGGCGGCGATCTGATCGACCTGCTCAGCGGGGAGGCCGCAGGGCTGGGCGTGAATCTGATCGGCGGCGCCGAGGAAACGACAACCGGAATTCATCGTCTGCGTGCGCGTGCCAAAGCCGGGGCTCTGCCCTTTGTGATGATGAACGTCAACGACGCCAAGTGCAAGCACTACTACGATAACAAATACGGCACCGGTCAGTCCGTCTGGGATGCGATTATGCACACGACAAACCTGCTCGTTGCGGGCAAGACCGTCGTGGTTGCGGGCTACGGCTATTGCGGCCGGGGTGTGGCAATGCGTGCGAAGGGTATGGGCGCGAACGTGATCGTCACCGAGATCGACCCCATCAAGGCGCTGGAAGCAACCATGGACGGCTGCCGCGTGATGCCGATGGACGAGGCGGCGCGGGAGGGCGACCTGTTTGTTACCACCACCGGCTGTCGCGACGTAATCACCGAGCGGCATTTTGCCGTTATGAAGAACAACGCCTTCCTGTCGAATGCGGGGCATTTCAATGTGGAGGTCAACGGCGAGGCACTGCGGCGTATGGCCGTGCGCGTTTTCCCGCGCCGCGAGGAAATCGTCGGCTATGAGCTGCCCGATGGACGGGTACTCAACCTGCTGGCCGAGGGACGGCTGGTGAATCTTGCCTCCGGAAACGGCCATCCGGCGGAGATTATGGATACGAGCTTCGCCGTGCAGGCTCTGGCGCTGGAATATCTGGTGCGCAACGGTGGAACGCTGCAGCCGGGGCTTTATGACCTGCCGCAGACGGTCGATGAGGAGGTTTCACGCCTCAAGCTTGCCGGCGCAGGACTGAAAATCGACACGCTTACCCCGGAGCAGGAGGCTTATCTCTCCGGCTGGACGGTATAAGCGAAGCGATAGCAAAAGAGCGCATCCCGTGACGGGATGCGCTCTTTCTCAGGATTCCTGCGCCTCCTCCGGCAGCTTGTCGCCGTATCCATAGCCAAGGGGAGTGAAGGACACGGTCTGGATGTTACCGGCCTCGGTGAGGAAAAGAATGGTGTTGCTGCCCTTGGGGATCATGCGCAGGACGCGGATGTCGTCGCGCAGGAGCGGAGGACAGTCCAGAAATTCGCAATTCAGTCCTTCGTAGATCAGCTCGCCGCTTTCCGGGTCGCGCTTTTCCACCCAGGTGCCGTCCGTTCGCATGAGACGGCGGATGTAAATGCGTTCGCCGGTATTGGGGTCTTCCTCATACGTCATTTCATTTATGAGCAAATAGGCATAATTCCCGTCGCTGGCGGTGCTTAAAACGGTCAGCCGCCAGTCCAGATCAAAAACCTTTTCCGTAGAGCCGTCTTCGCTGAAGGTGAAGAAACCGTTCGTGTCCAGATGCAGCAAGCTGCTTGAAAGAATATAGGGCTTTTCCTGCATACTCAGGAAGCTTAATTCGCCGACGGGAAGGACGCTGATACAATCACCATCCCGGAACAGTCTCTTTCCGGATAGTGCATAGGTCGAACCGGCGTAGTCAATGACCTGACGTATGGTTTCCTCCCAGGGCTTTTGCGCACCGCCTGAGGCTTCGGAATCTTCCACGGGCAGCTTCCACGCCGCTCCGTTGAAGAAGGAGTCAACCTCGTTCACCTTGCAGAAGAAGATTCCATCGGAGACGACCGTAAGGTTCTTGAATACCGGCTCGTCATAGTTCTGATAGAGCTTGAGCCGGAAGAAAAACTCGTCGTCGGAGTCAAAAAGACGATCCCATTCCTCTCCCGCGCTTTTCAGGTTCCGGAAGTTTGCATCCGTTGTATACAGTCCGGTGTGCGTCAGGAGCAGATAGCCGTCGCCATATTCCGCAATGTCGCAGAGAATCCCGACGTCGCTGAGCGTCGGACCCGCGTCCTCCGTGGACGGCGGCTGCGTAGACGGCGGGGCGGTCAGCGTGGTCGGAACAATCGAGGAGATGCAGCCGGTGACGAGGAGGGATAGAAAAATTGCGATAATTGCAATTCTAAATTTCATAACACGATCTCACTTCACACTCTACTTACATAAATTATCTGCATATCTTACGGGTTATAAATATATCCGGTGGAATGCTTGTAATATCCACGGTCAATGCGAGAATTCGAAGCATTTTTTTCATAAAAAACTCCTCCCCAGAATCATTTGTGGTTATACGTGCCGAAAAACTCGACTGCCGAAAAGATTGGCAGACCAATAAACTCCCTGAAAATCCGTTCCCTCCTTTCGCTTTCATTATATCGTGCTTTCATGTCTGAGTCAATGCAAATCCGATGGAAAGCTGTAAAACGTGAATTCGCACAAAAACCTCATACGAAAATATATATTAAATTGCAAAACATTGTACAAGACGCTGCTTTTCCGAGTGCCGGGAGGTGAACGACGCTGCCGACGGGGGGAAGGTATGTTTTCGCTTTGCAACATCACAGCGATTTGTCTGCCGCGCGCCCCGCTGAATGTAATCTAACTGTTCTTGACCTGTGTCCCGGAAAAGTGGTATAATATCCAATATATCATTGTCGGCAACGGGGTGCACCGCAGAGGGATACACGGACGAAGCACATTCCTGCGAAGGCGCCTGCGCAGACGGCATCGGAAATAAAAGTGTTTAATAAAATGTAACCACCGCTCAACCAATTGCACATATCCGTATGTTATCATCGGAGAAAAATGCAGCTTGCTGCTATCCTGTGGAGAGGAAAACTGGAATTATGGGTCTGTTTACGAAACTGTTCGGAACGCGCTCGGAGCGCGAGGTGAAAAAGCTTCTGCCCACCGTTGAGCGCATTGAGGCGCTCGGAGCGCAGATGAAGGAGCTGACGGACGAGCAGCTTCGCGCGAAAACCGATGAGTTCCGCAGCCGCTACCGTGCCGGCGAAACACTCGACGAGCTGCTGCCGGAGGCCTTTGCCGTCTGCCGGGAGGCCGCCGACCGCGTGCTGGGAATGCGGCCTTACCGTGTGCAGCTTATCGGCGGTATTGTGCTGCATCAGGGACGCATCGCGGAAATGAAAACCGGCGAGGGCAAGACGCTCGTCGCCGTCCTGCCGGCTTATCTGAACGCGCTGAGCGGCGAGGGCGTCCATATCGTTACGGTCAACGACTATCTTGCCAAGCGCGACGCGGAATGGATGGGGAAGGTGCACCGCTTTCTCGGCCTGAACGTCGGTCTGATCGTCCATGACCTCGAGCCCGCACAGCGCCGCGAGGCCTATGCCGCCGATATTACCTACGGTACAAACAACGAACTGGGCTTTGACTATCTGCGTGACAATATGGCGCTGTATCAGCGCGATATGGTACAGCGCGGGCATAATTTTGTCATCGTCGACGAGGTGGACTCCATTTTGATCGACGAGGCCAGAACACCGCTCATCATTTCCGGCAAGGGCGAGGAATCGACGCAGCTTTATGAGCTTGCGGACCGCTTTGTGGCCGGGCTGCGCAAAAAGGTTTTTGCCACGACCGACGAAAAGGTCGAGCTTGACGATGCTGCGGACTACGACTATTACGTCGAGGAAAAGTCCCGCACCGCTTCGCTGACGGCCTCCGGCATTGCCAAGGCCGAAAAATACTTTAATGTTGAAAACCTTGCCGACGTGGAGAATACGACCATCATGCACCACATTGATATCGCCATGCGCGCAAGGGGCGTCATGAAGCGTGATATCGACTATGTGGTCAAGGACGGTCAGGTCATCATCGTTGACGAGTTCACCGGCCGGTTGATGTACGGCCGCCGATACAACGAGGGTTTGCATCAGGCCATCGAGGCCAAGGAAGGCGTGTCCGTTGCCAGCGAAAGCAAAACGCTTGCGACCATCACGTTCCAGAATTATTTCCGTATGTACCGCAAGCTCTCCGGTATGACCGGCACCGCGCTGACCGAGGAGGAGGAATTCTCCGCGATCTATGGGCTGGATATTGTGGAGATTCCGACGAATAAACCCGTCGTTCGCATTGATCATCACGACCTGATTTATAAGACCGAGGCGGGGAAGTTCCGTGCGGTGATCGAGCAGATCAAGCAATGCCATGAAAAGGGTCAGCCTGTGCTGGTCGGCACGATCTCCATCGAAAAATCCGAGCAGCTTTCCAAGCTGCTCAGGCGCGAAGGTGTGCCGCATACCGTCCTGAACGCAAAACACCATGAGAAGGAAGCGGAGATCGTTGCACAGGCCGGTAAGTTTGGCGCCGTGACCATTTCTACCAATATGGCCGGCCGCGGCACGGATATCGTGCTCGGCGGCAACGCCGAGTACCTCGCACTCAACGACCTGCGTAAGCGCGGCACGCCCGATGAGCTGCTCGCCGAGGCCAATTCCTATGCCGAAACGGATGCGCCGGAGATTCTGGAGATCCGTGAGGAATTCAAACGCCTGCTGGCAAAATACAAGTCGGAGATTGCCGAAGAGGCAGATCGCGTGCGCACCGCGGGCGGACTGTTTATCGTCGGCACGGAGCGTCATGAGTCCCGCCGGATCGATAACCAGCTCCGCGGTCGTTCCGGTCGTCAGGGCGATCCGGGCGAATCACGTTTCTATCTGTCGCTTCAGGACGACGTGATGCGTCTGTTCGGCTCGGAGCGTGTGATGAATCTGATGGAGTCGCTCGGTGTGGATGAGGATACGCCCATTGATGCGAAGATTCTCTCCGGTGCAATCGAGAATGCCCAGCGCACCGTCGAAAGCCGGAACTTCCAGATTCGTAAGAACGTCCTGGAATACGATGATGTGATGAATACCCAGCGCAAGGTGATCTACGAGCAGCGCCGGAAGGTGCTCGACGGCGAGGACCTTTCCGCCACCATTGAGGGCATGATGAAATATGTCGTCGATTCCGAGATCGAAAACGCCTACGGTTCGGCGGAGCATCTGCAGGAGTCGTCGCAGCTCGACGGCGTGCTCACGAAATTTGAAGGGATTTACTTTGCCAAGGGTGCGTTCCGGCCGGATCCGTCGATGACGAAAGAACAGGCCAAGCAGACGCTTCTGGAGCTGCTGCGCGAGAATTATTCCCGTCGCGAAGCCGAATTCGGCACTGAGATGATGCGCGAGATCGAACGAATCATCCTGCTGCGTGTCGTGGACGAATACTGGATGGACAACATCGATGCGATGGAGGAGCTCAAACAGGGTATCCGTCTGCGTGCATACGGCCAGACCGACCCCGTCGTTGCGTATAAGCGTGAGGGCTTTGAAATGTTCGACGGAATGATCAATGCCATCCGCGAGGAGACGGTGCGCCGTCTGTTCCTGGTGCGCCTGCGTCCAAATGAAGAGGTCCGCCGTAAACAGGTCGCGACCATTACCGATACGGCTGCGCCCGAGAAGGCGGTGCGTAAACAGCCGGTCAAGAAGATTAAGATCGGTGCAAACGACCCCTGCCCCTGCGGGAGCGGGAAAAAGTACAAAAACTGCTGCCGTGATAAGGACGAAGCAAAGTGAGCGGCTGCTTCGTGAATCGTATCGGGGCGCTGGAATATCTGGCGTCCGATCTCCTGCGCGGGACGCCGCACGGCTTTTCTACCCGCCTGGGTGGCGTCAGTGAGGATTATTTATCCAGTCTGAATCTCGGTACACACCGGGGCGATACGCGTGAAAACGTACTGGAAAACTATCGCCGTTTTGCCGCGGCCGTCGGCATATCGGAGCGTGATATGGTATTTTCCAGACAGGTCCACGGCGATCATGTTGCCCGCGTTGGCCGCCAAAATCGAGGCGAAGGACTGGTCATTGAGGCACCGGAGGGACGCGACGGCCTGATTACCGATGAACCGGATGTGGTTCTGACCGTATTCTCGGCGGATTGTACGCCGATCCTGCTCTATGACCCCGTGCGCCGCGCGATCGGTGCGGTTCATGCGGGTTGGCGCGGCACGGCGCTGGGAATTGCTGCAAAAGCCGTTTCACGCATGGCGGAGGAGTTTGGCTGTGTGCCGGGGCATATCCGTGCTGTCATTGGCCCGTGTATCGGGCCATGCTGCTTTGAGACCGATGCGGATGTTCCGGAGGCCATGCTTGCCGCGTTGGGCGACGCGGCGCAGAGCCATATCGCACCGCGCGGAGAAAAGTATTTTGTCGATTTGAAGGGACTCAACGAGCTTTGGCTGCGCCGTGCGGGCGTAGAGCACGTCGATGTTTCCGAGGACTGTACCGCGTGTCTGTGTGACCGCTATTGGTCGCATCGCCGCACGCATGGCCGCCGCGGCGCGATGGCGGCAATCATCGCACTGCGAGAGGAGGAATCATGAGGCGACTGCTTGTGTTTCTGATGCTTGCCGTGCTGCTGTCGGGCTGCACCGTTTCAACTGAGCCGACACAGCCGACAGCTCCGACTTCGATTGAGCCGACGCAGACGACCTCCCCGACAGAGCAGCCGGGGGAGATAGTGTTTTCGCCGGTCTATCTGCCCGTCTACGGGTTGAACCCGTATACCTGTACGGCGACGCTGAACCGTGCGCTGTTTTCTCTGCTTTATGAGAGCCTGTTTGCCGTTTCGAGCAGCTTCCGGGCCGAGCCGGTGCTCTGTGAGAGCTTCCGGATCGAGATGGACGGACTGCAGTATACGATCACGCTCTGTGCCGATGCACAGTTTTCTGACGGTACGCCGCTGACTGCCGCCGATGCGGCAGCCAGCCTGAGGGCGGCTAAGGCGGGGCCGGTTTATTCCGGCCGTCTGGCCAGTGTGGATTCCGCCGAAGCGACCGGTCTGCGGGAGCTGACGATCCGCTTCAACAAAGTCTATGAGAACCCTGCTGTTCTGCTGGATTTCCCCATAGTGAAGGAAGCGGAGGTTTCCGCGCCCTATCCGACCGGTTCCGGACCCTACCGTTATGCCTATGCTGCGCTGGTGCGCTGCGACAGCTGGTGGCAGGACGCCGCTGCGCCGCTGATGCAGCAGACGCTTCCTCTGCGTTCCGCGGCGACTGCAGAGGAGGTGCGCGATGCGTTTGAGCTCGGCGGGGCGGATATGGTCTACTGTGACCCCAATGCCCCCGCCGCCGTCAGCTTCCGCTGCGACTATGAGGTCTGGGAGGTGCCGACGACGGTCATGCACTACCTCGGATTCAATATGAACGGTTATTTTTCGGATGCCTCTCTCCGCGTAGCGCTCGGCCGCGCCGTTGACCGCGCTGCGCTGGTCAACGATTGCTACGGCGGGTTTGCGCAGGCTTCGGTTTTGCCGTGTTCCCCGAACAGCTCGCTTTATGACCGGACGCTTGCCGCGCGGTATGGTTACGCGGAATCGGCACTCCTGAGTGCCGTGCGGAATCTGCCCTCGTTTGATCCGAACCAAAGTGCGGTGTTTCTGGTCTGTGTAGAAGACCCGGCCCGCGTGACGGCTGCACAGCGGATCGTGCAGGTCTGTACCGACGCGGGATTAAATGTTACTCTGAGTGCGCTTTCTGCGGAGGAGTATCATATCGCACTGGAGAAAGGGGAATTTGACCTTTATTTGGGCGAGGTGCGCCTGACCTCTGATTTTGACCTGAGTGACTTTTTCACCCCCGGCGGCAGCCTTTGTGTCGGCGGGATCTCCGATTCGACGCTCAGTGCGTTGTGTACCGCGGCACGAGCCAACTCGGGCGACTATTCCACGCTTTACGGCAGACTTCTTGAGCAGGCGCCCATCTGTCCGCTGGGTTTCAAGAGCTATGCGGTTTATGCGACACGCGGAAAACTCTTCGCACTGACGCCTGCCGTAGACCGGATCTTTCACAATTCAACGACTGCCCGTAGTCTTTCCGATGCGGATAAGACCGTTTACGCGGGAGAATAAATACGCTACAGGACATGGAGATTTTCAGACATGACGGAATATGTCAATGAGACCAATCTGGCCGAATATGAGGCGTTTGTTCAGAACCACCCAAAGGGGACATTTATGCAGAGCGCACTCTGGGCGAAGCAGAAACCCGCATGGACGTGGAAGGCAATTATCTGCCGCGGCAACGACGGAAAAATACGGGGCAGCATCGCCTTCCTGATCCGCAAAATGCCGGTTGTTCGTCGCCCGATGCTTTACGGCTGCCGCGGGCCCGTCTGCGATCTGGACGATCGCGAGACGTTTGCGGAGCTGATGACCGCCGCCAGACGGCTGGCTGCCGAGCAGCATGCTTATGTGATCAAGATCGACCCCGATGTGCCTTCGTCGGAAACGGCGTTTGCGCAAATGCTGGAGGATAACGGCTTTTGCCGCCGCGACCTCGGCAAGAATTTTGAAGCCGTCCAGCCGCGATATGTGTTCCGGTTGTACCTGAACGGACGTAATGAGGAGGAAATGCTTGCCTCCTTCCAGCAAAAATGGCGCTACAATATTCGCCTCGCAGTCAAAAAGGGCGTGGAGATACGCATCTGCGGCAAGGAGATGGTGCCGGAATTCTCCAGAATTATGGTGGAGACCGGAGTGCGCGATCATTTTGCCGTCCGTCCGGCGGAGTATTTCTCCGCCATGCTGGACAACCTCGGTGAGCACGCGCGGCTCTATATGGCATTTTACGAGGACAAGCCAATTGCCGGTACGCTTGCCATCCACTACGGCGATAAGGTCTGGTATCTTTACGGCGCCAGCTCAAATGCGCACCGCAATCTGATGCCGAATTATCTGCTGCAGTGGAACATGATCCGGTGGGCGATTGAGACCGGGAGCCGTGTGTATGATTTCCGCGGCGTATCGGGTGACCTGGACGAAAACAGTCCGCATTACGGACTGTACCGCTTCAAGAAGGGCTTCGGCGGTGAGTTTACGGAGTTTGTCGGCGAATATGACTATGTGCTCAGCAGGCCCGCGCAATTTGTCGCGGAAAAGGGCAGCCTGGCATTTAAATGGGTCATATCGCGCGTATTCCGCTGGAAGCACCGAAAATCGTCCGGGGAGAACGCGCAATGAATGCCTATATTGTAGAGCAGGACGCTCTCCTGCATAACATTCGGGAACTGAAGCGTCTGGCGAACGGCGTGCCGATCTGGGCGGTGCTCAAGGGCGATGGTTATGGTATCGGCGCGCTTCCGCTGGCCCGTTTGCTGCGCAGCGAGGGAATCGACCGCTTTTGCGTGACCGAACTGCGCGAGGCCGCGCTGCTGCGTGAAAACGGCTTTGACGACGCCGAGATCCTGATGCTGCGTGTGACGAACGATACCGCGCTGCTGCGCGCGCTGCTTGATCTGGGGGTTATCCTGACCGTGGGCAGCACGCAATCTGCCGCGACCGTTTCTGCACTGGCGGCCGGGTGCGGTACCTCGGCACGCGTTCATCTGAAGGTCGATACCGGCATGGGTCGCTTCGGCTTTGCACCGTGCGAGACGGAAGCCATGCGCAGGGTGTTTGCCGACCCGAATCTGCGTGTCTGCGGCGTGTTTACGCACTTTAACTGTGCTTACGGAGACGAAAAGCTGACCCGGCACGAATTTGCCGCATTTCGCGAGGTGGTCGCCTCACTGCGTACGGCAGGGTTGGAGCCGGGTATGGTGCATTGCTGCAATTCCTCGGCATTTTTGCGATTCCCGGAGATGCACTGCGATGCCGTCCGCCTCGGCTCGGCACTGCTTGGGCGCGTAACCGTTCGGAATACGCTGCGTCCGGTCGGCTATTGCCTGAGTGCGGTCGATGAGCTTCATCGACTCGAAAAGGGACAGACGACCGGCTATAGCGCCGTCTGGAAGGCAAAGCGCGATACCGTTGCTGCGATCGTGCCAATCGGCTGGTATCATGGCCTGCGTATTGGCATGAAGGTTGACCTGAATCGAAAACGCGACTGCCTGCGGGCGATTTTGGGTGATTTTCGTGCGTTTTTGCATGGGAATGCCACTTATGTAACAATCCAGGGAAGAAAATGCCGTGTGATCGGCGTTGTGGGAATGCTGCACTGTGCCGTTGATGTGACCGGGATGGAGATTTGTCCCGGTGATGAGGTGCGGCTGGAGATCAATCCGCTGCATGTGAAGGGACTTCCTGTAGAATTCCGTCGATAAAAAATCCGTTTACTGCAGGAAAAAGGCTTGCCTTTTGATATGAAACCTGCTATAATGTCCGAGTAAATGCGCCAGTGGCTCAATGGATAGAGCATCAGATTCCGGTTCTGAGGGTTGGGGGTTCGAGTCCCTTCTGGCGTGCCAAAACCGCCCACCCTTTCGGGTGGGCGGTTTTGGCATATCTTGCGGGACTCGAAGAATGGCAATCGAATATCGATCCACAGAACGCACCGGGATATGTACAATGTCAAAAGCAAACTGCCTGCGGCAGTTTGCCGTAGCTGCATCCATACAACAAGCCGAGTCCCTTCCGATGGAGAGAGGGGGCCCACCCTTTCGGGTGGGCGGTTTTGGCATATCTTGCGGGACTCGAAGAATGGAAATCGACTTCCGGAAAGGAGCGAAGGGAATGTACGACGCGGTTTCTCTAAATGAATTGCTGGACGTCCGTGAGCGCCGGGCGGCGCGTCAGAGGACGCTTTTGGGAGAGCACGCTCTGCCGCTTGTTTGTTTTACGATGAATATCGCCGGGGCGGTCAAGAATTCTCCGCTAATCGGCTATGCCTTTCGTGCAGGCATTTCCATGCTCCGTGAGCGGCTCGGTGTGCCGATATTCTTCGAGAGCGAGGAACGGAAGACCGGCTGCGAGGCGTTTCTGGTTTATGATTTGCCTGCGCAGACATTGAAAACAGCCTGCCTCGCGGTAGAGGAGAGTGCTGTCGGACGCTTGTATGATCTGGACGTGCTGGATACGGAGGGGAAAAAACTGTCGCGTGGCAAGCCGCGGCGATGCCTTTTGTGCGGCCGTTCCGCGGCAGATTGCGCGCGTAGTCGAAGACACGGGCTGGAGGCGGTGATCTCCGAGACGCAGCGCAGACTGCGCGAATTTGCGCAGGACGATCTGGCGCGCCGTGCCACGGAGGCGCTTTGCCGCGAAGTAGAACAGACGCCGAAGCCCGGCCTTGTGGATAGGAGAAATACGGGTGCGCATCGCGATATGGACACGGCGCTGATGTGTCGCAGTGCGGAGCTTCTGCGGCCGTTTTTTGCCGGATTCGTCCGTCGGGGATTGAACGGTGCGGCCGTGTCTGAGCTTCGGGATTATGGTATCGAGGCAGAGACGGCCATGCTCCACGCCACGGGTGGTGTCAATACGCATAAGGGAGCTCTGTATTCTCTGGCGCTGCTGCTTTCCGCGCTTGGACGCAGCCTCGCCGGGCAGGAGGGGGATGTTTTCCGAATCGCGGCGCAGATTGCCGCCGGTTTGCCCGTTCCGCAGGGGACACACGGCGCGTCCGTCCGGGAACGGTATGCGCTTCCCGGTGTACGCAGTGAGGCGATTGCCGGCTTTCCGACGCTGCGGCGGCTGCTGCTTTTGGAGGATCCGCAGCGTGTGCTGCTGACAGCGATGGCGGGTCTTGCCGACAGCAATCTGGTCTACCGCGGCGGGATCGCCGGACTGACGACCGTCCAACGAGCCGCGCAAAATATCCTGCTTCTTCCGGAAACGCAGTGGACACAGGCGCTTGAACGTATGGATGACAAGTTGATTGCCGGAAACCTCAGCCCCGGCGGCAGCGCAGACCTGCTGGCGTTGTGGTATTTTATGAAATCACTCCCCTAAGAACTGGCTTCCCGTGCGGGAGGCCGATTCTTTTTGTCGGGCCGTCCCCGGCACGGACACCGGACTTGTTCGAACGCAGCAAAAAGGTTCCCGCTGTGTCAATCGCAAAGACGAAGAACGGCGGAACGCCCCGAAGGGGATCGTCATAAGCTGAATCGGGGGCATTTCCCCCGAAGGAGGCTTCTTTATGGAGATGAGATCGCAACCGATCACCCGCACCAATGAAACAATGCGTGGGCAAAACTGCCCGCTTGACTGTGCAAACTGGCAGGGAAGTCTGCCGTCCTGTGCGCCGCTGAGCGTGCCCTTCGTCCCTTTCCAGCAGAACGATCCGCAGACGTACCCGGCCAAAAAGGGAGTTGTGCGCGGTACGTTGTTTCCGGGACTGGATCTGCCCTTCATGGGTATGGTCAACGAGCAGGAGCTGTCCGACCGGCCGCTGCATGAGCTTCAGGCGCTCGGCTTTGCCATTATAGAACTGGGTGAATACCTGGACACACATCCGGACGATACGGAGGCATTTTCCATGTTCCGCTCCTATGCGGAGCTTTACCGTACGGGACGTGAGCGTTATGAGGAGATGTGCGGTCCGCTGACACAGCTGGCAGCCGCAAGCGGCGAACGCTATGCATGGCTCAACGATCCGTGGCCTTGGGAATTCTGCGCTGCCATGGACAACAAGGAGGGCTGAGCAATGTTTGTTTATGAAAAGAAACTGCAATACCCGGTGCGCATTCAGAATCCGAACCCGAAGCTTGCAAGTATCATCATCAGCCAATACGGCGGCCCGAACGGCGAACTCGGTGCCTCGCTGCGCTACCTGTCGCAGCGCTACGCCATGCCCTACGCCGAACTGAAGGGGCTCCTGACCGATATCGCGGTAGAAGAACTTGGTCACCTGGAGATGGTAGGCGCAATTGTGCACCAGCTCACACGCAAGCTCACGCCGGAGCAGCAGCGTACGGATGGCTTCGCACAGTATTTTGTTGACCACACCGCCGGTGTATATCCGCAGTCGGCCGGTGGTACACCGTGGTCTGCAGCGACAATGCAGGTTCTCGGTGATCCAATCGCTGACCTGACGGAGGATATGGCCGCGGATGGTACGACCACCAAAGAACAACCTGTGAAAACGAAGTGCCGAAAACCCTTGATTTTATTGGGTTTTTCCGTTTTTGGGGGTTGTACAAGCCTTACCGCCCTGCAACCATATAAGGACAACAAACGTCTGAAATCATCAAAATCTTATGAAAGGTGACGAGGACAAGCTGTTTCCTTAAATTCAGACAACTCTGACGGTTAATGCTTTCCGTAGTTATTTGGTTGTCAGCGGACAGGCGCTCCATATTCACGCTTCATAGCATCAATGGATACCAACCATTGTTTCCCGAATTTGCAGACATCCACGCCGTTTACCAGCTTTCCATAGGAAATTGCTTTTCGCAGGGTGCTTTCATTCAGTCCCCACAACTCGGTGGCATCGCTGAATGCCATCAGTCCGTCAAATGGTGTTTCCACCACCGTTCCGTTTTCCCACAGCTCATCGCAGGACAAATCCAGATCATCGTTCCAGACAATCCCATAGCCGCCTACATCCACGGTGACGCAGGCGAACTCGGCAGGGTCATTTTGAAAAGCCTTAAAACCCGGGAGTTTTTCAAATAGGGGCTTTACATCGTAAACCTTGGTCACGCCCTCACTGAACTGAACACTTAAATTGAAGTCGGAAATGGGAGTGACGTTTTTTACCTTGTGAAACATACGAAGCCTCCTTATTCCAACGGTGGGAGTTGCTTAAACTCCTGCGTTTCCCAAATTTCCTGCAAGGTGTCTTGGTGAATGGAAATCCATTCCCGCACCATCGCCAGAGCTTTGGCAGGGAGATGACCTTCCAACACCTCGCCCGTCATAAAGTCGATGGCTGCCACATCTTCGTTATAGATTGCGTGAATGTGGGGCGGGTTATGCCTCGCTTTGCAGGAAATACATTCGGATGATAATTCCGTAAAATCGTGACAACACCGGCACCGTGAAATCAACCTCCTCTCTTGTTGCTTATAGCATATCACGATACCGTGATATTGTCAATGAGCTGCGAGAATCTCACTTGTAAATTTTCTGTGTCGCTTACGGATGGGGCAAACGCGCAAATGATAAAAAAGTGCTGTTACCAGTAGCTTGAGGAAAGGTCGGCACACTGAATGGGGTCGCCGCGATGAATCATTTTGTTGCTACCGACATAAATGCCGACGTGGGAAGCTCCTGCCGTGTCATAAGTGCCAATGTTTTCACATTGGATACACCTATAGCAACAATCCACATATCTATCGGTTAAGGACTTTAATTGCTTTGCATCGATGAAATACGGGCTGTTTACTATGTTGGCAATTTTGAATGATCGAATGTGCTTGAAACGACCGTTAATATATTGACATGAGTCGAAGGGAAATTTCTCGTCGGCTCTTTTTATGCCCATAAACAAGAAAAACGGCATCTATACAGATGGAACCCAAAAGAATCCGGTCCGGCTCAAACTCTGGGATACCTTTCTTTGTTCTTCTTGCTTTTCATCGGATACAGATGGGGGATAGGCAGTTAGCTGCCGCCTACATATAAAAACCATCCATATTCCGAGAGGGGGCGATCCGATGCAGGATCCTGTCATTAACCAAATCATATACCGCAGAGCCTTGGCGCTGCTGAGAGACAAACTGCCGCCTGATCTGGCGAAAATTGCCATTCTCACCGGCGCGGTTCCGGTTCGCCGCTTGACAAGAAGTGTACTCCGTGATAGTCTGTAAGGGAGTTTTTGCCGGGCCAAATCGACTGTTTTGCTGGGAGGCTGTTTTATTTATGGAAATCCGCTATTACAAACAACCGCAGATGCTGCTGGAAACAGTAGAGCTTATGTATGCTTTTGTTAACCGTATCCCACCCGTGGAAGTTGCGGGACATGGTTTATATTGCGTTCCTGCCGAGTCACTGCAGCAGATAATGGATACTTGCTGTGCAGAGATTGATCGCAACGATACTATTTTGCGCTTTTTCTTTGAAAAGGAATCTCTGAATGACGATTCCGATAATGAGACCTGCATCGCACGAAATATGCTTTTCAGCTTGACTGTGCTTTCCGACGGAGATCTTCACACACATATGGAACAGGCACGCGAGTACTGGAAATCGATCCGAAATAAACATATTTGCTTTACTAATGCGGGACCATACGGACTTGGGATAAATGTAGCTGAAGATATGGATTACATTCCGTTGGCGCAGAGCGTGCGGCAGCTTCCCGTATCTGCATACTACAGCCAGAAACTGCTTGAGGCATTCTCGGGTTTCGATTTCTACGCCGAGCAGCTCGAGCGACTTTTGCTTCCTGTAGCGCGCAAGCTCCAGCCAATGCTTGAGCCGTGGATTGAACGCGCAGCGCCGCTGGCTGATGCTTGGCGTAAACTGCTGATGGAAAGTGATCTGCAAGAGATTATGCTGAAGTGTTGGCGGATTTGTTTTGAAAAACCCACTACTTGTTTCACTTTTGCATTACGCTGCATGGACGCACAAAATGCACCCGGTCGCTTGGAGGGGCATAGCAATACAGCACAGTTCCACATCGGTCTTGCGTTCCCAATGTGTGATTGCACTGCCCCGGAACCCGAGGAATGGGAGATCAAAGCATTTCATCTGCTGGGCAGTTCGGCTCGCCTGAAGATGCTTCAGACTGTGGCCAAACAACCGATGTCTTCGCGGGAAATGGCACAGCAACTTGGACTGCATTTGGGCACAGTATGCCGGGATGTGACGAGCCTATATGACGCGAGGCTGATTACAGTGCATATGATCGACGGAAGAACACGGTACGGAGTTAACCCCGCTGCTGTCGATATGCTGATCAAGCGGCTCGGTATGTTTTTGCTGAAATAACAGAAAAGGGAGATTGTTATACCCCGACACCTGTATTGCCACGGTGTCGGGATTTTTATTTTGGCTAATAGACAAGGATTAATTTGTCAGGAAAATAGAAAATAACATAAAAAGGCATTGCAAATCTGCGGACATAATGATATAATATTGGCGCAGCCTTGCTGTGCAGTCCGCAATGCTGCGGACTATATTTTGCTCGCTGAAAATCTAATTTCAAAGGAGAAAGCATATGAAGAAGCGCACCTGCTCCCGTTTGCTGTCGTACTTCCTTGCGCTTGCGTTGTGTTTAGGTATCACAACGCCTGCACTTGCGGTGTCAAATCAAACAGCATTACTTCCTTTTGCCCCGACAGAGGTTCCACCTGCCAATCCGGCATTTGCCGCCAATGGCATGGCGGATGATACCGTAAACTACGCAGATACGGATGTGGTCCGAGTCTCCATTGTTCTGGATGGGCTCTCCACACTGGACGCCGGCTTTTCTACGATCGGAATCGCTTCAAATACTGAAGCGATTGACTACCGCTTAAGCCTGCGAAGGACGCAGGACTCGGTTGTGACATTGATTGAAAAGGCTACCGGCGAAAAGCTTGATATCCAATGGCAACTGACACTGGCTGCAAATCTGATTTCAGCGAATGTTGCTTACGGGCAGATCGGCAGGATCAAGTCAATCCCCGGTGTGGCTGATGTCGTTCTGGAAGAACAGTATGTGCCGTGTGAGACGGAGACCGGTGAGACTGCCAATCCCAATATGGCGACCTCCTCCGCGATGATCGGATCTTCTGCGGCCTATGCTGCCGGACTGACCGGCGCGGGGACGCGAATCACGATTATTGATACCGGTATTGATATGGACCATCAGAGCTTCTCTGCAGAAGCGCTGGAATACGCGCTTTCGCTGGAAGACTCTGTTTCGCTGTTGGGTGTCGAAGAGATTGAGAGACTTCTGCCGCAGATGAATATCGTGTCGCGGTCGCCGCATTTGACTGCGAAGGAGTTGTATCAGAATACAAAGCTCCCGTTCGGCTACAATTATGTGGATCGCAGCGCAGAGTATCTGGATCATGATCAGGACGTTCAGGGCGAACATGGCTCACATGTTGCCGGCATCGCTGCCGCAAATGCTTACATTCCTGACGGGAAGGGTGGCTTTGTCCGGGCGCTTGACACCGTACAGGTGCAGGGCGTTGCGCCGAATGCTCAGATCATTGTCATGAAGGTTTTTGGTAAGAACGGCGGCGCATATGCTTCCGACTATATGGCCGCACTGGAGGATGCGGTTGTTTTGGGTTCGGATTCGATCAACCTTTCGCTTGGCGCTGCTAAGCCCGGGTTCACTCGAAGCAAGCTCTATCAGGAGCTGATGCAGCGTCTGACCCAAAGCGATACGGTTGTTACCATCTCCGCCGGTAACAGCGGCAGTTGGGTTGACAATGCAAAAAGTTCTCGTCCCGGCAACCTGTATATTGACGATGTGAATATGGACATGGTTAGTACACCCGGCTCGCTTACAAACAGTTTGACCGTCGCTTCTGCGGACAATGTTGGCTTTATCGGCACATACTTCACACTGGCGGAGCGCCGCTACTTTTACACTGAATCTTCTTACGGCAATGCCGCCCTGCGCACGCTTGCCGGCGAACACGAGTATATATTTATTGACGGCTTCGGAACGGAAGAAGACTTCAAAGCACTTGCGAGTGTTCTGAACGGCAAAATCGCAATCTGTTCCCGCGGCTCAAACTCCTTCTATCAGAAAGCGGAGGCCGCTGTCAAATACGGCGCCATTGCTACAATCGTATACAACGACCGCGAAGGATCGCTGAAAATGGATTTGACGGAGTACACGCAGACCGCGCCCTGCGTTTCCGTGACACAGGTCGAAGGGAAACTGATCCGGAATGCCTCCACGGCAGTGAAGGATGCAAGTGGCAATGTGCTCTATTATACAGGAAGTCTTGATGTTAGCGGTTATCCGGGAAGTGAGATGTATGATCTCGATTACTGCAGTATCAGCTCCTTCTCATCTTGGGGTGTGCCTGGCTCTTTGGAGATGAAGCCGGAGATTACTGCGCCGGGCGGTAATATCTATTCCGTTGACGGTTCGGTTGCCGGTGGCAAGTCCTATGAGTATATGTCCGGTACATCCATGGCCTCGCCGCAGGTTGCAGGCATGGCAGCACTCGTTTCTCAGTTTGTTCGCGAAAACGGCTTAAACAAGAATTTGAAGATTTCCGTCCGCGCACTGACGCAGAGTCTGTTGATGTCTACCGCACGGCCGATGCTGGAGGAAGCAAGCGGCCTTTATTACCCGGTCTTACGTCAGGGGGCAGGCCTTGCCAATGTGGGCGATGCCATCGCTGCACAATCCTATATCCTGATGGGTAAGGACGCGACGAAAACTTATTCGGACGGCAAGGTTAAGGCGGAACTGGGTGATGATCCGGAACGTACCGGCGTATACTGCTTCACCTTCACTCTTCATAATTTAACAGAGGCTTCCCAGACCTTCACACTCAGTGCAGACCTCTTTACACAGGCTGTTCTGTCGGAGGATGGCCGGAATTACATGGACACTAAAACTGCGCTGCTCCGCGCTGAGCTTACCTGGCTCGTGAACGGGCGGACGTTGGTGCCTGCAAATCTGGACGGACTGGATTTTAACGGTGACGGCCTGATCAATACAGATGACGTGCAGGCAATTCTAGACTACGTTACACAAAAACGCGAAACTCTGGAGAATGCCGATCTTGCCGACCTGAATGCAGACGGTGCGGTTACTTCCTATGATGCGTACCTGCTTCTTGACCGACTGAATACGGGCACATTAGTTCTGGAGGGTAATGGGGAAGCGGAGATCACCGTGACTGCTGCACTGACGCCGGAACAGAAGGAAAAACTGAATGCTGATTACCCGAGCGGGGCTTATATTGAGGGCTATGTATTTGCAAAGCAGCTTCCGACTGCTGAAGGTGTATCCGGCACTAATCATTCTATTCCGGTACTGGCCTATTATGGAAACTGGTCGGATCCGTCAATGTTTGACAAAGGCACCTATGCCGAGCGTGTCAGCGGCTACGATGTTCCGGGCTACTTGGGGGTTTCCAACACAAATGCTTTGCTGCTGTTGTATCACGATCTTGCTGTCGGCAACTACTTTATGGCGGGCAATCCCTACGGTGCGGATGCCGAGTATCATCCCGAACGTTGGGCAATCAATAGTGCAGATACGCTATATCAGCAAAGAATATCTCTGATTCGTAATGCATCGGTTCTCGCGATGGTGGTTATGAATCAAAAGAATGAGATTCTGTATCTCAGCCAGCTTACCGAACAGGTGTCCGGCGCCTACTATCACTATGGAAGCGAAGCATGGCGTGATTCTGCTGCAGCTTATACGCTGAACAAGAAAGTGTCCACCTTGGGCGCAGAGGAAGGCGATGTGCTGTATGTCGGAGCGGTTGCAATTCCGGAATACTATGAAACAAACGGCACCATTACCGAAGCCGAGCTCCGTGAGTTGCTTACCTCCGGGAAACTAGGCAAAGGTGCAATCATTACCTCCTGCATGACGGTAGATGATACCGCTCCCGAGATTTTAAGTGTTTGCAAAAACCTGCTGAACGGCAATCTGGAGGTCACCGTGCGTGACAATCGCTATGCAGCTTCTGTCCGCGTTGTCAGCCCCTCCGGTGAGATCCTTGCACAGACGATCGTTGACCAGTCAGAGCCGGGTAAGCAGATCACCGTCACTGTCGATCTGTCTCAGGCTACCGTCGGACCGGAATGCACCGTAGTTGTAGGTGACTATGCGCGTAACGAGAGTGCTTGCGTAGTAACATACGGCGGCGAGGAAACGGATTACACAGGTCAGATGTTCGGCTTTACCTCCGGCAAGTACCGTGGCAGCGGCAACCGCTGGATGCGCATTGAGCCGGAAAAACTGTACTATAACAGCGCGACAGAATACGACGGCACTGAAAATGTGGCGTACACCGATATTTCAGTCTCCGCTGCTGAGTATGTTGGTGGATATGTGTATATCGCTGCAGAGGACGGCTACTTCTATGTTGCTCAACAGGGCGTATGGAACAGGCCCGTGCGTGCCGGTTCGTTTACGGATACTACGGCGGCGATCACCGATATGGCATTTAACTCTGTCGACGGAAAGCTCTACGCCATCGGCGCAAACAACACGGTGTATTCCGTGGATTATCTTACCTGCGCGCTGACACCGGTCGTATGCATCGGCCGACTGGAAAATCCAAGAGATGGCAAGCTGCAAGACCTCACGCGCCTTGCCATTGATGACAACGGAACGTTCTACACAATTAACGAAGGCGCAGGCTCCAAGGCATTTCTCTACACGTTTACGCTCAGCGATGCCGTGGACGGCGTAATCGAGACACTGACGCCTATCAACAACACGGCCAAGGGCGGTGTCGGATTTAGTAATTTTTTCAACGGTGCGTTGTTCTGGGATCATGACAAGGGTATTCTTTATTTTGCGAACTCTACAACACAGAGCGGCGGAACAATGAACCTCCTGTCCTATATTGATTTGGAGACTGGTAAGGCGATTCGTGCGAATTCGACTTATGGCGGTGGGTTCAACGCTGCAACCGTTGGATCTAGGCTGTTTGTTACGGCTTCCGGCGCCTACGTTGTTCCAAGCAATACAATCAAGTTACCGGACGCCTCCGACGCTGTCGCCATCAATTTGAGCGACGGTGAACGTACCGTTCTGAAGGGCACACAGCTCCAGCTGGAGTGCGATGTGTATCCATGGAATCTCTCGGATAAACGTGTTACATGGGAAAGCTCGAACAACTCCGTTGTGACCGTTCGTGACGGTATGGTCACTGCGGTGGGTGTCGGAACGGCCGTGATTACCGCGACAAGCGTTTCCGAACCTCACTTGACTGCGAGCTGCTCATTTACGGTGAATCCTCTGACAACGATTCATTTCCAAGGCCTTGTGAATAACAAGGACGGGATCTCCCGCTGGGCGGAGATGAACACCGATACGCCCGAGCAATGGAGCGCTGTCGGCAGCCCCACAATAGAGTTTGTCGCAGGGACGCTCTACAACGGTATGCTGTATGCACATGACGGCGAGAGCTTGTACCGCATTGACCCGGACAGCTTTGAACCCACGTTGTTGACGCCGATTTCTGCAGAGTGGGCCTTTACCGATGCGACTACCTGTCCGGAACAGAACGGACTGTTCGGAGGAATCCTTGGTATTTGCAGAGATGGAATTATTCTGGAACTGATGAATCCCGAAAACGGCAGCCTTCTGTCATGGGATGTCTCAAATGTCTTTGCCAATAACCAAATGGCGGCCATTGCCTTCAGTCACAGCGGCACCTTTGATTGGTCGGTCTACAAAAATATGCCTGCCAATTTCCACTATGTGATTACCGAAAATGGGGAGCTTTGGTCAATCATCCTGTTCAGCACGAACAACGGTGGAAGCTACACTGCATACCGCACAAAAATCGGCGATACCGGCCTGAAGCTCCACGGTGCTTCCAGTCTGATGACCGGTTGTCGGACCTCTATGATCTATGACGGAGCAAGCGGATATCTGATTCTATCTGTGTATCTCGATGAAGAACCGGCGTGCCTCTATGCCATTGAACCGACTACTTGTGCGGCAACGCCGATCGGACAGTTTGGTGGCAGCGTCCAGTCCGTGAACAACCTTTACCAGTATACCCGTATCACTGACCTGACCGTTCGCCTGAATGTGACGGATGCGACACTCTTTGTAAGTGACGAGAAGATCCTGAGTGCCCGTGTGCTGCCTACCGATTATAACGATCAGGTGACATGGTCCAGCAGTGATGAGACGGTTGCAACTGTGGATGCCAACGGTAGAGTTACTGCGCTGAAGCCCGGAACGGCAATCATAACCGCTACGTCTGTAGCGGAAGACGATAACGGGAAAGCCAGCGCATCCTGCACCGTAACGGTAAAGCCGTTGACGCAAGTTAGCCTTCGCGTAGGCGCACAGGTCGTCACAAAAGACGGTACCGCGTGGGTTACGCTGAACACGGAGGATATGACTCATACCGTTCAGTCTGGGAATGCAACCCGCCTTACCGGTGCCGGTATGCATGACGGCAAGCTCTATGGTACGAATTCCGACTTTGTTAACAGCGGTAATTTCATCTGGGTCGATCCGGACCGCAATTTCCGTGAGTTCAGCGGCAGCGGTTGTTCGGCGGCTTATGCCGTCCGTGATTTGTCTACTGCGCCCACGCTTGACGTTCCTTATCAGGATGAAAACGGTGAGCCCGGAGTGATCAAGGCCTTCGGTGTACCGCTGTATCTCTCTCACAATCAATGCCTGGTTATGCTTAAGGACGTCACAACCGGCGCAATCAGCGGCTGGAATCTTCTCAACCAGATCAGCAATTTGTCTGCCATCACCTATGCTGGCAGGGGTGTGTTTAATGATGAGAGCGGTGCACATAACGCGCTGACTTACTATGTTCTCTGTATGGACGGCAGCCTCTACAGCTTTTACCTGTGGGCGGATTATAACGCGGCTGCGCAGAATGGCTTGGATTATAGTCTGCGCTTCGTCCGGATGGGCGATATCGGATTAAAATTCAGCGATCCTACGTCGCTGAGTATGACATTAATCCGGAACGGCCTCGTAATTGCGGATTCAACAACCGCGTCCCTGTATTGGGTGGAACTTGATGAGACCTTGAGCAGTGGCAAGATCGCCAATCTGCCTGGTGTTACCGCCATTTCCGGGCTATATGACCCGGCTGAGACAAATGCTTCTGCGATCAATCAAAATGTAGCTGTTCCGACCTCCGGGACGCTTCTCTCCGAGACACTGAAGGCAGAACCTCTATACGAAATGAAGAGTACGGTCGCCCACGAAAATGAAAATCAGAACGAGGAAGCTGACGGCCATCAGGTCAAGGTCAGTGTGACCGCCAAGAATTCTGATGGCGAGGATGTTGCGGCTACAAACGGGTATCTTACCGTAAAATATGACCCCCAAGTGTTGACGCTGAAGAATCTCAAAGCATTTGCGGAAGTGGTTTCCATTGTTGAGACCGAGGGGATTCTGAGAATTGCCTATGCATCCAGCGGAATTGCAGCAGGTGCACCTGTCATTTCTCTGTACTTTGAGTTTACGGGTATCGGCGATACCAAAATTGAGATTACGAATTGCCAGACAAATGATATAATTCCCAACAGTATAGAGACGCTTCTGCTTTCTTGCTTGCATATGCATACCGAGCTTCGGAACGCAGAAAGCGCCACCTGCACAGAGGATGGCTACAGTGGCGACCTCTACTGTCTTGATTGCAATAAAATGTTAAAGAATGGAGAGGTGATTCCTGCAAACTGTCCGAGCGGGCGTTTTACCGACTTGAATACAAATCTCTGGTATCACAGTGCTACGGACTTTGTTATTCGCAGAGGATATATGAACGGCGTGTCTGACAGTCAGTTTGCTCCTGCACAGGCGTTAACGCGCGGTCAGCTTGCTACTGTCCTTTACCGTCTGGCAGGCGAACCGGAAACGAAAAAATCTATTCCCTTTATAGATGTTCCGTCAGGAGCATATTATGCTGAAGCCGTTGCATGGGCATATGATGCGGGAATCATTAAGGGAATTGACCCAACACACTTTGCACCGAACGCAGCGGCGACCCGCGAGCAGATGATTACCATGGTTGCCCGCTATGTATCGTACTGTGGCATTAGCATCAAAGCAGATTCTTTGCCGGAGTTCCCGGACGTTGACGTTATCAGCGATTATGCTATTGACGCGGTCTGCTGGGCAGTCGAGAATGGTTTGCTCCTCGGTTCCGACGGTAAGCTGGAGCCAAAGTGTGTAACGACACGCGCTCAATTTGCGACCGTGATTATGCGGCTGTGCAGCAACTTTTTTGAACAATGACAGTTCTCCTTCCTTAATTCTTGTCCCTACTGCATTCTAAACTGAATCGGTAAATCGGACAATAGACCCAATCCCCCTTCATGTAAGACAATACTACATGAAGGGGGATTCATCATTTCTGGGGTATGGCAGCCTCCCAAATGGGAGGCTGCTTTTCTGTACGCACACAAACTTTTCCCCGCCTGAGCCATTCTGGAAACGAACCGATCATTTTTTGCACAGCCTGTCCAAAAACCATCTCCTTCACATAAGAACAGAAAGGAATTGATCGATTATGAATTGTTTTGTCGCTGCGATTTTGGGCGTAGTCTTACTGCTTTCATCTCCACGGAATCCGACCGAGCCAGTCCCTGTTGCGCTGGAATCAAGTGAATGCTGCCAGAGCGCCGAGCTGTCTGTGAAGTCGGAATGCGAACCGATGCATATTGCCGGGGTTCAGCCGGAGGCAGATATACAGTGTATCGAGTGGGAACCCGCTGCGGAGAGAAAGACTACACTGACGGAGAAGGAATACTACGTTCTTGCGAAGCTGCTGTATGCCGAAGCGGGCGGTATGAGTCGAACAGGGCAGATCTATGTTTGCTCAGCCATTCTAAATCTGTCCGAGCAAACGGGCAAAAGCATTTGGGAATTGGCACATGCCGCGTCCATTAAGCCGAGACATGGCGATAGCACGCCTGACCAAGGTGGAAGTGACCGACAAGCTGGCCACAATGACGGACGCAAAACGAGCAATCGCGGATATGCCTACCGCCGACGTTGCGCCGATGGTGCATGGGCGGTGGAAAGTAATAGAGGGGACGATTGAGAACGCTGTATGCTCTAACTGCGGGAGACATTTTCAGTCGTATTATGAAGCGTATCATTTCTGCCCCAACTGCGGCGCGAAGATGGACGGAGGTGCAGAATGAAGGGAATCACATATTGCGGCGCCTGTGCCGATTACGACTACAAGAAGCACCGGTGTAGACGAGGAGCGAAATCGGAAAACAAGCCACAAGACCCGTTCTACGACGATTGTCCGCTTGCGGACGTGGAGCCGGTGAGACGGTGGATTCCTTGCAGCGAGAGACTGCCGGAGGACGAAATTAGGAGTTATCTGTGTTGGTACGAATACTTTCGTTATGGCTCTTACAATGCGATGTACCAAACTTGCGGTATCGGTTATTACTGTAACGGTAGATGGGGCGGTGAGGTTGCCCAAGGGAGGGATGCAAAAGTTTTGTACTGGATGCCCCTGCCGGAGCCGCCGAAGGAAGGAGGAGTAAACGATGGCACGGAGACTGATTGATGAAATAGCACTATCCGGACCAATCCAGTCAGAATACCACGGGGCTATATCAGACTCCGAAATGAAAGTCTATCAGGTTCTACAAAGACTCGAAGCCGCTCCGACTGTGGATGCTGTCCCCGTGGTAAGATGCCGGGAGTGCACTGCATTTGAGCAAAAAGGTAAATACCCGGCCGGAATGCCATATGGGTATTGTTACCATTGGGAATACGAGCGGGGTATGTCACCAAATCAGGTGGACGGCAATGATTTTTGCAGCTACGGAGAAAGAAAAGAGGAGTGAACGATGGTACAGAGGCTGATAGTGTCAAGCATGACGAAGCATTGCAATAAAAGAAAGAACTATGGCTGGGTACATTGGTTGCGGCAAGAAACTGGTGTACCAGAAGCAATGTGTATCATTGCACTGAATCATGCAAGGGGGAACGTGCTTGTCGCACGCGATTTCTTAGAGAGTGAGACTGCGCGAACGCGTTTCATTCGCGAGGCAGCCGAGTATGGTCTACTTGATTAAATGCCTCAGCTTGTATAGGCAAAAAAAACAGGGTGGAGAAAACTCCACCCTGCGTTTTTTAGTACGGCAGTTCATCGTCGGGAATGTCTTCGCCGAAATCTGCGAAGTTCTCTGCACGGGCTGTGACAGAGCTGTTTCCGGTCGGATCGGGACTGCCGGCATTGGTCGCAGACTTGGCGGCACGAGCAAGTACGCCGACGGACTCGCCGACAATGAAAGTCTTTGTGACTTTGTTGCCATCCTTGTTGGTGTATTGCTGGGTTGCAAGCTTGCCGCTTACAACAACGAAGGCACCAGTCTGAATGTCGCGCGCAGCGTTTTCAGCAGTCTTGTTCCACAACTGCACGTTGAAAAAGTCTGTTCGAAGCTGCTGCCCATCCTTGAAGATATTGTGCGCGATACGAAGTTCAGCAACGGCCTTGCCGCTGTTGGTTTGACGGAGTTCGGGCGCTACAACAGCAGTGCCGGTGATGGTAAGAGAGTTAGTGAAGTACATGGTTTGTTCCTTTCCGGCCGATAATATTCGGCCATTCAATGTTGTTAATTCGCATCTTTGCGGCTCCTGTTTTCTTGGTCCGCAGTAAATACGGGTTCATTCTGTCTAATGGATTTTCGACCTGAGTCGCAGCACTCCTGATATGTTGTAAGTCATCTTTAGACCATGCTGTTTCCCCAGCTAAAAATGCGACAAGAATCGCTTGTTCGGAATTATTTATTTCGATTTGCCGTTTGGCGTTGACTTTTCGGCGGATTTGTGTAATACTAGTACTGCTTCATTGTGTCCATCCCAGTGCAATGAGGAAAGGAGTACGAACCATGACTAACGCTGCAGTCAGAATTGATAGTATTGAGTTGACACTCCCCCTGATTTATCTGTGGGGAGTGTCAAATATCTTTCTAAAGGAGATTTAGAACAATGAGCGATGCTTTTATAAGTTATCGCCGCGAGGGCGGTTATTTAATGGCTCAGTTACTTCGAAGTTCGTTAAAGGACAAAGGCATCTACTGCTATTTGGATTTGGAAGAAGACCATTCAGGTCAGTTCGATGAAAGACTGCTTGATGCAATTAGAGATTCGTCGAACTTTATCCTAATCCTTACAAGAGGTACATTGGATAGGTGCGTAAACAAAGACGACTGGGTTAGGCGAGAAATAGCAGAAGCTGTTAATTCGAAAAAAAATATTATTCCTGTAATGTATCCAGACTTTATTTGGCCCAAAGAATTGAATGAACACTTTCCTGACGAAATTCGAATTCTGGAGAAAAAACAAGGCGTTATTTTAAGACAAGAATATTTACAAGCTACAATTGAAAAAATTATGGCTTACATGTCCAATATAAATCACAAAGAACATGATTTTATAAAATCAGGAGCAATTCCGGCTGGGACAACCAAGTTCTTTATTTATGGTTTCGAAAATTTGCAGAATGTACAATATGTAGACATGGCTTTTCATGCTGGGGCAAAATGGCGTAGAAATTCCGATAAAGTCAATATTTTGACAAGTATTTTTGAGAAAAATATAACGCTTAGAATACTTGTAAATTCTGCAGAAACTGTAGCTTCTGTATGTTCGCATATGTCTCAGCCATTAAAAAAATATGTTGGCTTTGACAATTGTGTAGAAGAATGGATTGAGTTGATGAAACTATATCCGGATGTGGTACATGTCCGCATCGCTGATGTGCCGTTATTACATCGCTTATATATTCTTAGAGGTGAAAATGAGGGCTTTGTAAATGTAAAATATTATACTTACGGTAACTACACGCCCGAAAAGGATTTTAGAATGGCTTTTGACAATTCCGGAATGGAGTACAAACTGTATACAGGAGAATTTGATTACATTTGGAACAAAGCAAGTCACAGCCTTTTTTGAACACAAGTGAAACATGGCTTCCAGGAAAATATATACGCAATTTCACATAAACCTGAGAAAAGACATTCCAACAACATATACAGCCTGCTTTGTTTTCCTCCGAGGCATCTCTGCCTCGGAGGTTTTCTCTTTCTGACCACAGGTTTATATTCCTGCACCGTCTTTGCAGGTTTTCTTCCGCGAAACTTCGGCGCGCCCTTGGCGGCTTTTCTGCGCTGCCGTTTCAGCAGATTGTGAACCGGACGGTCTCCCTCCAATCCCAGTTCCACTTCTATCTCTCTGTGCCTCATTCCTGACTCCAGCATCTTTTCTACGGTCGGCAGTAAAACCTGCATCTTCGTGTATCTTCGCTTGCTCATAATGAATCCCCCCTGATGTTTTTATTATCCTACATCAGGGGGGATTTTGTCTATTGTCTTATTTTACTGGTTCCGTTCACTGCTCAAAGCAGAACAATGACGGGACTTGTTTTTTTAATTGATAGCCTGTTTTTGGATTGGGGTTCCTCTCCTGAACCCGGTGGCGGTACACACAAGTTTCGCGACGAGTGCGCCATAATGGATGCGACAGGGGTATTCAATCGTGGAGCGACAGTTTTTTAATTTTAATGAGAAAAGAATACCGATCAAAAACCATATATAGCAGGAGGGTTATCAAGCGCGCCGTAAAACCCCTCGCTTTAGCCATGGGGATATAAGGCGAACAATTCGCACTTTGTCACCGCCGTCAACATCCTCCGTGAAGGAATACGGCTGATGGCATGACATAATCATAACGGTAGGGTGGGACACACCCAAACCTAACGCTTGCGGAGACTACGTAAGACCCGCCTATTTGGTGGGCAACAGTCGCTGAACCCAAAATCCCCCTGATTTATCTGTGGGGAGTGTCAAGTTGTAATAGTGGACTTGCCGCTTTTCATATAGTGTAACAGTCGCCTTTTTGAAAGGGGGATTCTTATGAAGCAAAGCAATAAATCTAAAATTGGTGATGAAAAAGGAATTTGCGTCAGTGTTTTCAAAAGCGGCGAGAACACAACGAGCAAAGAAGAATATACAAAGAAGTGGATTGAGCTTATCAATCGAATTGAAAAAAGCAAAAGGTTAAACTTTTGCGACACCTGATGACAAGTTGATTTTTTATGGTAGAATATATCCCATAAGGAACAGCTTGCCCTTTCTTTATCAATGAAAGTAGCTATTTATTGCCGCTTATCCGAAGAGGACAGAAACAAGCAATTTGAAACCGACGACAGTAACAGCATACAGAACCAAAAAGCAATGCTGCTGCAGTACGCAATGGAACAGGGGTGGGAGCTTTACAACATTTACAGCGACGACGACTATACAGGGTCTGACAGACGTCGCCCTGAATTCAACCGTCTGCTGCATGACGCAGAACAGCGGAGATTTGATATTATCCTCTGCAAGACGCAATCGCGCTTTACGCGCGAGCTTGAACTCGTTGAGAAGTACATACACGGCTTGTTCCCGATTTGGGGTATTCGCTTTATCAGCATTGTTGACAACGCCGATACCGCTAACAAAGGGAACAAAAAGTCACGACAGATCAATGGGCTTGTCAACGAATGGTACCTTGAGGATATGTCGGACAACATCCGAAGCGTTCTGACAAACAGACGAGAGAACGGTTTTCACATCGGCGCATTTGCCTTGTACGGGTACAAAAAGGATCCCGACCAAAAGGGGCATTTGATTATCGACGAGGAAGCTGCCGCCGTCGTGCGTGAGGTATTCACCTTATTTTCGCAAGGTTACGGCAAAACCGCAATCGCCCGTATGCTCAATGACAGGGGCATACCCAATCCAACCGAATACAAACGTCAGCAAGGCTTACGTTACAAGCAGCCGACCATGAAAAACAGCACCCTTTGGAAATACTTTGCGATTTCCGATATGCTGATTAACGAAATCTACATCGGCAATATGGTACAGGGGAAATACGGCAGTGTTTCTTATAAGACCAAGCAGAACAAGCCGCGCCCGAAAAGTGAATGGTACATTGTCGAGGGGACGCACGAACCGATCATTGACCGCGAGCTGTGGAACAGAGTGCAGAAAATGATTGCGGAACATGCCAAGCCGTTTGACGTTGGTACAATCGGACTGTTCGCACGAAAAGTCCGCTGTGCAAACTGCGGGTATATCATGCGTTCATCCAAATCGTCGCCCGATCACGGTGGAAAGCATTTTCTGCAATGCTCCAACCGCCATGTGGCAAAAGACGCTTGCGAGGGCGCATTTATCTCGGTTGACCGATTGGAGCGGATGGTAATTGCCGAACTGAACAGACTATCCGCAGAGTATCTGGACAAGGACGAGTTGGAGCAGAACATTGAGTTTTGCGACAACTTACAGTCACAGAAAAAACGCATACTCTCCAATCTTGCGGCATACCGCAAAAAAATCGAGGAATATGCGAAAGGTATCAGGGAGCTTTACATGGATAAGGTAAAGGGGCTGATAACCGAGAGTGATTTTGTGGAGCTGTCGAAAGACTTTACCGTGCAAAAAGAACGTCTTGAACGTGTATGCTCGGACGGAGAAAAGCAGTTAGCCGAAATCGACGAAAAAATCGCGGTCGGAGACAACCGCCGTGAACTGATCGAACAATACACAAATCTGGAACATCTGAACCGTGAAATCGTGGAAACGCTGATTGATTATATATCAGTCGGCAAGAGAATCCCCGGAACACGGAATGTTCCCATCGAAATTCACTGGAATTTCTGAAAAGTTTGTTCTTATATGATTGCCCCAGAGCAAAAGGCGCGTGTGACCTACGACAACATTCTGCGGCTGTCGGACGATCCCGATGTAAACAATGTGATCAAATTCCTGCGGGCACGTGAGGTCGTTCATTTCCAGCGCTTTGGTGAGGCACTGGAGCGTGTACGCCAGCGGCTTGATGAAAAGAACGTCTATTATATGAATCCGGCTATCGATAACTGAGAAACGCACAGGCCCCTGCCGCATGGGCAGGGGCCTAAAGGGGCAGAATCCGAAATACCGGGAGGCGGGGGAGGGGGCGCCTTGCCTACTGCTCCACCCTCGGTTCGGTCGGCTGCGGGGGAAGCTCGGCGGGACAGACTGCTGCTTTTTTCTTTTTGCGGCGGCGGATCAGCACAATGCAGCCGACAGCCAACGTGACAACGACTACGCCCGTGACCACACTGCGAACAATGCGCTGCTGCTTCGTTGCGACGGATGGACGAAGAATGGGGTAGCGAAGCAGCCACGGCAGATAGGGAGAATCGACATCATACTGCACGACATCCCAGACGTATTCGCCGCGCCGCTCCTCGGGGAGGCTTTCCAGCAGCTTTTGATATTTAATAAGATCTTCCGCAGGAACCAGAAGCCCGTTTTCGACAAAATACCGGGAATCCTCATCCGCCTCATAGCCGGGGTTCACTTCAGGCCGCAAATGCCTACCCGGCAGGCCGAAAGCAAGATAAACGAAGTCGCCTTTGTCTGTAACAAGATAAATTGCAAAATCGAGGCCGAAGGGAGGACCCAAGCCGTAGTATATTCTTCCGATACCGGGGCCGCCGAGATCGCAATTTGCGATGAAATACGCTTTGCGGATGCTGCAATTCAATGTCTTTTCGACAAATCCGTTCCCGTTGAAAAACTGTTCTTTTTCTTTGAGAAAGTTCACCAGTGACCAACTGGACCATACACATTCGTCCGAACTGGCTTCGCGAAAGCCGTCTTCGGTTTTTACGTATTCGTATGGCATCGTGGAAATATAGGTTTCTCCGCCCCGTGGAAAATTCTCTGGATATACCTCCTCGGTTTGGTATATGACGAGATAGACTGTATCGCATTGCTCTGCCAATAGCTCCTCAAGCGAGCTGTACTCTGCGAAAAGTCGCTCCTGCGGAGCGTCAAAGCCGCGATAGGGGTAGGAGAAGACGCGGAATACCTCGGCATTGACGCATTCCTTCTGTTCTATGGACAACAACGCCTCTACGGTCTGTTCATCCACATCGCGAGAGTCGGGAACCCGGTTCGTCCGGGCATCGAAGAATGTGCAGCCGTTTGCAGCGAGCAATACAACCAACAGCAGCAGAAGCAATCGAATTGATTTTTTCATGAAGGTTCCTTCTTTTTGTCTGTGAAAAACGACAGCCTCCCGTTTCTCGCCGGGCGGGGGAGAGCAGTGAATTTACATTTCTTTATCCGCCGCTTTTTTCTTTTTGTACAGAAGGATCAGAATTGCGGCTGCAGGGATCGAAGCAATCAGCAAAATGCGCGCAGCAGAGACGAGCGTAAGCCCGAATGCCTCCTGCTTTTTGTGCGATTGGATAACGTCCATCAGTTTGGGATTCGTGATATCATAGACGGATAATTCCTCGTTGTTTTGCTGTCCGAGCTTGGAGGAAACAAACGACTAGGTGGGAGGTTCGTCATCGGCAGACAAGCCGATCAGCACCGTTTCTCCGTCGGGGTAACGGGTGCGCCATTTTATGTATTCATTTTCTTCGAGACGCGCTTTCTCGACCAGAAGGGAAACGGGTAACAGCCGGAAGCTGGCATTTACCGGGCTGCTGCCGTCGTAATCAAAATGGTCGAAGCACGTGCCCAACACGAAATCGCCCCGGTCGGTAACGAGGTAGTAGCCGAGGTTGGCGCAACAGCCTGCGGCTAATGCACAGTCTTTGAATAGGATTGTCCGCTGTATGCCCAACTGTGGGAATCTTTCCTGTATACTTTCAAGGCTTGGGAACGCTTGCAGGAGCACGGAATAGTAGGCGTAGGGAATTCCGGTGTAGAGCTGATCCGGATTGCCGAGCTGCAGATAAAGACCGTGGGAAGTCCAATCGGAGCCGTTGCCGACGACGTAGTAGGCAATTTCCGGGCTGTCCGGCGCGAGAGAATCCACATATTGCGTAATGTTTTCTTCCTTCTCAATCAGCGCAGAGAGGCGTGTTACCACTATTTTATAGTAACTGAGGGATTCCTGCGGATCAAGGTCGTACTTTTTGCAAAGTGTCCTGCGTACTTCCTGCGGAAGCTCCGAGTCGGACACCAATGGCTCCGACAGCGCAAAACATGGAGCGCAGAGGGCAAAAATGAAGCTTGTCAACAAAGCAGCTATTAAAACCCGGCTAGAATGTAAATGCATTTTTCGATTCCTCCAGGAAATGACGGACACGACGTTTTGTCTTTTCTTTCATAATGTTACTCCTTCCTTTTTTACAATTATGTCTCATTTTCTTCCGGGCGTTGTTTCGAATTACACCTCCTTTGAAAAAAACCAAAGCACGGGGGCGCGAGCGTTGAGCAGGGCGGCGTACTTCGGTCTAAGGTCAGTATATCATAGTTTTTACGATGTCAAGCATATGGACGATGAAAAAAAAGATATATTTTGAAAAAATGCTACAAGGAAGCGAATAGACCTTCACGAAAGAATCCTCGCGGTGCTGTTTCGTGCGGCGAAGGAAACCGCAAGGATTTCCCTGCACTTTTTTTGAATGGGGGATTGACAAATTCTTCCGTTCGTGCTATTTTAAGCGGTAGAAAGTGAATAAGTGTTTCGGTTCCTGTCGGGTGGTCAAAGCGCGGCGGGAGAATAGAGAATCGTGTGAGAATCACGAGCGGTACCGCCACTGTAGGCGCGGAGACCGCCGCTTTGGCGAAAGCCGGTCATTGGAAGCTTTTCCGAGAAGGCCTGCGGCGGGTCGATGATGTGCGAGCCAGGAGAACTGCCGGAATGCTTCGGAGCGTCGGAGGTCTGCCAAGTACGGATCTCGGGCGCCGCTTGTCGCGGGAATACGGCCGCGGCGGCTCATTTTGAGCCGCCGCGGCTTTTTCTTTGCGGTGGGGCGGGCGCGCGTCCCGGCTTTCAAAACAAATATAAACGGAGGAAGAAAACCATGAAGAAACGTCTTCTGAGCCTGCTTCTCGTACTGGCATTGGTGTTCGGCGTTCTGCCGCTGAGCGCGCTTGCCGGCGACAGCGAGGAGAAGGTTCGCGTCATCGTGGAGAACACGACCTACACGGCCGAGACAGCGCCGTGGTCGGGTACTCTCGTTGACACCTATGTCACCCTGACGGAGGGATGCACGATGATGTCGTGCGTTGCATCGGCACTTTCCGCCAAAAATATCCCTTCCGTGGGTACGGACGGATCCTACATCAGTTCGATCAACGGCCTTGCGGAAAGAGACGGCGGCTCAAGCGCCGGCTGGATGGGCACGCTGAACGACTGGTTTGTCAATTCCGGTTTTGCTGCGTTTGGCTATGACGACGGCAAGATCGTCGACGGCGATGTGATCCGCGTCATGTATACCTGCGACGGCGGCGAGGATCTCGGCGGCTTCTGGAACAACAGTGACAAGACCGTCAAAGCCCTGACCGCAAGCGTCGGTTCGATTGCGCCTGCCTTCGACAAGGACACGCACAGCTATACGCTGACCGTCCCGCAGGGCACGACGAGCCTGACCGTCTGTCCGACGGCAAGCAACAAGAACTTTATGGTGAAGACCTCCGTCGGCGGGACGACGTATCGCGCACAGGATGCCATTCCCGTTTCCGAGGGAACGGTCATCACCGTTAAGTGCGGTGATCCGAGCTGGCCGACCATGAATACTGAAGCGGCGGACGTTCCGGCGGAAACCTATACGCTGACCGTCCGCATTGACAAGGGCAATACCGCGCCGAAGCGCGCCGAGGGCGTTGCCGCGACTGCACCCGCCGAGACTGCGCTGAGTGTGGCATATACGCTTGACCTCGGCACGATCTTCGCCGACGAGGACGGCGATACGCTGAGCTACCTTGTCAGTGTCAACAACGGCGAATTCGTTGCCGCCGCGGAAGATTACAGTTTCTCCGCTGATGCTGCCGGAACCTATACGCTGGTATTCAAAGCCAACGACGGTAAGACCGACAGCACCGAGACCTATACCGTCACACTGAGAGTGACCGATCCTGCCGGTCCCGGTGCACCGTGCGAGCTGGAGCTGAGCGGCATTCATGACGCGCAGGTCAAGTACCTCAAGCTCTATTCCTTCAACGGCGAGGAAAAGACCGGGGAGGATCTGCTGGCTTCCGTGACGCCCGAGAACAGCAGCTATACGCTGACCGTTGCGGCCGGCGACTACTGGGTCGAAGGCTACAATGCCGAGAACGAATGCAACGGCGCGGTCGTTCTGACCGTCCGCACCGATGCGGAAAACAGGTTTGAAGTCAAGCGCGTGTACGAAATCTACGCCTCCAACTCCGGTTGGGTACGGGATGTTGATTACCGCGTAGACGTTACCGTCAGCAGAGGCGGCGTTGTGCGTAAGTCTCAGACCGGCGTGTCGACGAACTGGGGCAATGTCCGCGCCTCCTGCATTTTTATTGTCGGCGATACCGTTACGGCAACCCTTACACCGATCGGTGAACGTGCGGAGGGCTATGTTCCCGTAACCGTCAGCAAGACGGAGACGATGAACACCTCCATCAGCACCTCCGTCCCGAAGGGACTGATGATTACCATCCACGCGCCTGCCGGTTCGACGATCGACGTCGGCACCTTCGGTACTTACTACATTTACAAGTTCGTGGAAGCCGAGAGCGTTACTTCGGACGATAACGGCGTGACCGCAGTTTTCAGAGTTCCCGAGGCGGGCAGCGCGAATCACTTCTACCGCGTGATGAATCCCGACGGCGTGACCTACTGGCAGTTTGCCAAGTGGACGGCTGCGGCGGAGATCACCGTGACCGCCGAGGATCTTTACATCGGCAGCACGGATTTTGTAAAAAGTTCGATTCTTCGCTATGAGAAGAATACCTATGACCGCGCGGATATTTATCTGAACATCAACGGCCAGGGCTATATGAATATGGAGGTCGGCGGTACCTTCGAGCTGAACGTCTTCCGTAACTGGATGGCGATCGAGGGGTATATGAACGCCAAGGTTGCGCTGCCGGATATGCACTATCAGGTGATCAACCCCGACGGCACACCGAGCGACGTCCTGTCCATCGTTCCGAACGAGAAGAACAGCTCCGTGGCCGTCATGACCGCCAATAAGCCCGGTACGGCCATCGTGCTCGTTACCTATGACGCGATGACCCATATGCAGGCCCAAAGCTCCTCTTCGAGCAAGCAGTTCTCCGCCATCTGGCCGGAGTGCACGGGCGTGTTCATCGTTACCGTCGGAAACGACGGATCTTCCATCGAGCTGGGCATGACCCTCGACCGCATGGATGCGACGTTTAAGGACGATACCGCCCGCGCAGAGGCCATTCGTCCGGATGCCGAGCATGACATTCTGTTCTATGTCGGCAGCGAGGGCGCGAGCTACACCTTCAAGCCCGAGGCAGGTACGAGCGTCTCCGTCGCCCGTTCGTCCGTCGGCGCTGCCATGACCTTCTCAGGCTTCACAACCGAAGGCGTTACGACCGACGGTGAGGGAAACGTCACCGTGACGGGTCTGACCACCGGCCGCCACATCGTGAGGGTTGAAAAGGATGGCAAGGCAAATTATCAGATTATCACCGCCCGCGGCGTGACCTATGAGATTCAGGACAAGGACGGCAATCCGCTGCCCGAGGGTACGCTGCCCAAGGCAGGTCAGACCATCCGTCTCCAATTCAACAATCTGGTTTCTCCGAAGGAGAAGCTCTCCGGCGTTTACAACTTCAACTTCTCTCTGTACTATCAGGGTGAGGACGGAACCTACTTCCGCTCTGACCCCGGCGGCAACTTTGGCGTCTATGACTTCAGCGGCAACCCCGTCCGACAGGTCATCGAGATCACTATTCCGAAGTACTGGACGGGCAGCAGCTATGACCTGACCGGCGCGATCAAGGTTGCCGGCTTCCCCGGCTTACCGACGCACCGCATGGTGACTTACGCCAACGGCGCGAAGATGGTCGGTACCGCACCGAACACCTCCGGTGTTCTGGCGGTTCTCCCGGAGCTCTCCATCGCACTGGGCGAGACGAAGTTCCTTACCGGCACACTGCACTTTGTTGACGAAAAAGGCAACCCGGTTGATTGCTCCGATTTCACCTTTACGATGAAGGACGATGCAAACAATGCCGTTACCGTCAATTCTGACGGCACCTTTGGATGTGTCGCCGGCGTCTATGACTTTACGGTTCGCGCAGCGGGCTATGAGTACAAGACCGGCAGCGTTACCGTTACCGAGGACGGCGAGAACATTTTCATGGTTACGCTGCAAAGCACCTCTGCCTCCGCATGGGACGGCGTGAGTGTGCAGGAGCCGAAGCTGGATGGCGACGTGTATCTCATTTCCAACGGCGCGGAGCTGGCATGGTTTGTCCGGAAGGTCAACGCCAAGACCGCAGTCAGCGGCCGCCTGACCGGGGACATCGAGCTTGCCAAGTATCCGTGGATTGCTTCCCTGACCTCCGGCGGCCCCTGTGTCAGGCTTGACGGCGCGGGCTATGCGATCCGTGACCTGAACGGCGACAAGGGTCTGTTCGGCGCACTGGGCGCAAATTCCGAGATCCGGAACCTCCGTGTCTACGGCGAACTGGCCGGCGGCGGTGCAATCGCCACGAACGTGAGTGGCACCGGCACCGTCCTGGAGAATTGTGCAAACTATGCAACGATTTCCGGCAACAGTAAGAATGTCGGCGGTTTGCTCGGTACCGCAAGCGGCGTAACCCTGACTAACTGCGCCAACTTTGCACTCGTCGGCGGTAATGAGAATGTCGGCGGCCTGGTCGGCAACGTGTCGAGCAATGTTGTGATCCGCAACGGCAGAAACGCCGCGATGATCTCCGGCGTGAAGTTTGTCGGCGGTCTGGTCGGCGCCGTCAACGGCGGCTTTGAGATGACCGCAAGCTACAACACCGGCCTTGTGACAGGCGACCAGTTTGTCGGCGGTATCGCGGGCGACGTATGCAACTCCTGCGTGATTTCCGACTGCTATACGCTCGGCGACGTGTCCGGCACGCAGAATGTCGGCGGCGCCTTCGGCCGCTTCCAGGGACCGAGCTGGGGCTCCGGCGTGGCTTCCGTTTCGAACTGCTATGCTGCAGGCGTCGTGACCTGTACGGGCAGTAATTCCGGCGGTTTCTTTGCCGCTTTTGCAACCGATAAGGTCAAGGCCGAAAAGGTTTTCTTCCTGAATACCGCATTCGCTTCCGATAAGATTGCCGAGGCGTTGACGCTGGCTGAGCTGCGTTCCGCCGACCTGAGCGATGCCTTTGCACCTGTCTGCGGCGGCTTCCCCGCTCTCAGGTGGCAGACGAACGTGACCTTCCATACGCCGTCCGGCGAGGGCAGAGTCACGGCGCCGACCTGCACCGAGAAGGGGTACACCGAATACACCTGCGCGAAGTGCCGCGTGAGCTATCGCACCGACTACAAACCCGCCGACGGCCATGATTTCTGTGACCATGCCGGGATCGATGAAACCTGCCCGGACTGCACCTTTGTCCGTCCCGGCTGTACCACAGACGGCAAGATCGTCCGTACCTGCCGCGCTGACGGCTGCACGGAGACGAAGGTCGATGTACTGCCTGCGACCGGCCACACGGAGGACGAGGGCAAGACCGTTGCGCATCTGACCTACAAGAGCTGCACCTGTGCCGTTTGCGGTGAAAGCTATGTCGTTTGGAACGATCCGCTCTTTGCCGGTATGGATCTGCCCGAGGATCTGATCGCCTCCATTACGGTCAACAACGGTACGCCGAACTGGATTTACAATGCGGAAAAGAACCGCATCGAAAGCAACAGCGTCGGTCAGGACAGAACTACGGCTTCTCTGACGCTTACGCTGACACTTGCGAAGGACGCGCAGCTCCGTTTTGTTTACGGCGTATCGTCCGAAAACAACTATGACAAACTCACCATTACCGCTGTTGTAGACGGCCAGACCGTCACCATTGCCAACGGTATCAGCGGTGAAAGAAATGCCGAATTCAGCCTTGCCCTGAAGGCCGGTGTGGAGTATTCCATCACCTTCGCCTACACGAAGGATTCCTCCTCCGCCTCCGGCGAGGATCTGGGCTGGTTCAAAGAACTGGGCTTCACCAAGCTCGTTACGCACGATGAGGTCGAAACGCTGATCGATGCGATCGGTAAGGTCGGCTTTGCCTCCGGCGATGCCATCGCTGCCGCACGTACCGCCTACGACGCTGCGAGCGAGGAGCAGCAGGCACTGGTGGAAAACTATGCGAAGTTGACCGCTGCCGAGACGCTCTATGCCACGCTGCTTGCGCTGCGTGAGGATGTGCAGAGCTACGATGCCGCGACTGTGACCTCCGACGACAAGACGGATCTGGAAGCGCTTCTCTCGCGTATTGATGCCGTGCTCACCGACGAGCTGCTCGCCGATAGCGCCAGGCAGACATTGGAAGATTATCAGACCGGACTGAACGCCATGCTGAGCCGTCTGGCCGACATCGCCGCAGCGATTGCCGAGTTGACCGCGCGGGTCGATGAAATCGATCCCGAGACCGTTACGAGAGACGACCTCGGTACGCTGTATGCGCTCTATGAGCAGGTCAATGCGCTGCGCAGAGAGAACAACCTCTCCGGGCAGGATCAGGCGGAGCTTGCCGCACTGCTGCGTCGTATTACGGATATGATGTCGCTGCTGACCCGTGTTGCCAATACCATTGAGGAAGTGCAGAATGCGCTGGGCGATATGTCGATCGATACCGTGACCTCCGCAGACAAAGACGCGATCCTTGCTTTCGCGGCGCAGATCGCACAGTTGACGGAAGGGGAGAACCTGACGGCTCAGCAGCGTGCGCTATGCCAGAGCATTGCCGCTTATGCCAAGCAGCTTGTCGATCGCATCGACGCGGTTGCCGCCGAGATTGCGGCAATTGCCAAGGCCTGTGACCGTACGGAGCAGAACGTTTCTACCGATGATGCGCAGAGCCTTGCGTGGGCAGTGGAGCACGTTGGTGTGCTGCTGGCCGGCAGCAACCTGACCGACGACGAGCGCGCAAGCCTCGAAGCCTACCTGGAGACGGCACAGTCCCTGGCGAAGATCGTCAACGCTCTGCTCGATGAGATCGCGCGGATTGATGCCGAGACGACGAAGCTGGAAAACAAGTCGCTGACTGCCGAAGATGCCGCGCAGATCGAAGCGCTGCTGGCGGATGCGGAAAAGCTGATCCCCTCCGTCAATCTGGGCGCTTCTGCACGGACCAAGCTGCTGCTCATTAAGAACCGTCTCAACGCGCTTGCCGAAGTGCTGGAGGCGAAGAAGCTGATTGGGAAGACGTATCAGGACGTGAGCGGACACTGGGCCTACGACGAGATCGTGGAAGCGATCTATCGCGGACTGTTCAACGGCGTGAGCGAAACGGAATTCGCGCCGAACGAGAAGGTGACGCGCGGAATGTTCGTGACGGTGCTCTGGAGAGCGGCAGGCTGTCCGGAGAGCACGGGCGAGCTGAAGTTCGCGGACGTGGCCGAAGGGGCATACTACGCCGAGGCGGTTCGCTGGGCCTGCGAAAAGGGCATCACGAACGGTGTGTCCGCGACGGAGTTCATGCCGGGAATGAAGATCACGCGAGAGCAGATGGCGACATTCCTGTACCGGTTTGTGAAGGCGTATGACCTGAATCTGCCGAAGGTGGCGGAGTATACGGGTTATGCGGACGCCGGGAAGGTGTCGTCGTATGCAGCGGAAGCGATGCAGTGGGCCGTTGAGGTCGGACTGCTCAAGGGCTACGAGGACGGAATGCTCCGTCCGGATGCTCTGGCAACCCGTGCCGAAGCTGCCGTCATTATGATCCGTTTCCTGGATAGCGCGACGGAAAATTAAGCAATCTACCTACAAAAAGCAGCATAGCTTCGGCTATGCTGCTTTTTACGTTTCCAAGGTTATATGATGCGCACAAAGTAGGCGGAGCGTTGCGCTTTTTGGGAGATTCACGCTTGACATTGCCTCTAAAAACGAATACAATTGGTTCAGAAAAAACGGAAAGGAGACGACGTAATGAAATTAACACAGCCTCGTTTCTTCGTCAGCCGAAAAAATGCCTTTACATGGTTTTCGGCTCTGCTGGCACTTGCCTCGATTGTGATGAATGTTCTCGCGCTGTGCTTCGGCGAGCGACTGAGCACGGTGGACATTTGGTTCCAGAAGGTCATCCCGGTAGCGGCCGCACTGGTTTTCCTGCTTCAGATCCTGCTGATCGGCAACCGCAGCCTTTACCGCACGACGACGCCGGTGTTCTGGGTCTGCGTCTATTTCGGCCAGGCCGCGCTCAGTGCCTATTTGCACCCGGAGACGGGTTATCAGCTTTTTGCCGGCAATACACTTTTCAGCTACCTGCGCTATGTAATCGTCTGCTGGATTCTGTATTTCGTAGTCTACATGATTTACCGTCTGTTCCTGACGGGAAAGTTCCGTCACCCGATCCTGCTGGTTGCAACCTTTGCCACCCCGTTGACCGTAATGCTCGTTGACCTTGTCAATTATCTCAATTCGGAGGGTATGCAGCTCTGGTATCTGTTTGATAAGCTGGCCAATACGACGCTGGTTGCAGCGGTCTTTGTGCTGACGCTGGCCATTCGGCCCTTCAGTGACGGCAGGTATCATAAAACATGGGGTGACCGTCCCGACGGTCGCCGCTTGCGCACCGTGTCCGGCATGTCGGTCGTAGCCAATTACATTATGCCGAACCGCAACGGCGCGTCGAACTGTGTACGCGATACGGTGGAGATTACCAATATTGAACGTTATATTCATCGCAAGCGTGCCGAGGGTATGACGAATTTTGGTATCACACACGTATTCCTTGCCGCTTATGTACGCTGCATTGCCAAATATCCCGGCTGCAATCGCTTCCTTTCCGGTCAGCGTGTCTACCAGCGGGATGAAGACATTCAGTTCACCATGGCGATTAAGAAGGAAATGAGTACCGATGCCCCCGATACGATGATCAAGCTGCATCTGACGCAGACCGATACGAGCCGCGAGGTTTATGAGAAATTTGACAAGGTCTGTGAAGAGGTTAAAAACACGCCGCTTGACAGCAGCTTTGACAATGTTGCCGGTATGTTGGCATCCATTCCGGGTCTGCTTTTGAAGTTTGTCGTGTGGCTCCTCAAGGTGATGGACTATTTCGGGCTGCTGCCCAGGTTTTTGCTGGAGGTCAGTCCTTTTCATGCATCCGTAATCTTCACCTCTATGGGTTCGCTGGGAATTCCGCCTATTTTACACCATTTGTATGATTTTGGTAATCTGCCTGTCTTCGTGGCCTTTGGCCGTAAGTACCGCCGTATGGAGTTGAATGCCGACGGCGAGCCCGTGACCCGACGTTATGTCGACTTTGTACTGAACTGCGATGAGCGTACCGTTGACGGCTTTTACTATGCTACGGTCATGAAATACTTCCACAAGCTTCTGCGTAATCCCGAGGTGCTTGACCAGCCGCCCGAGCAGATCGTTTGGGATATTGAATAAGCAGTAAATCCTCCGGCTGATGCCGGAGGATTTTTTTCATACGGCAACCCCGGGGGGGGCTTGCGCACTGCGGCGGGCTTCGGTATAATCCTCTTGACACTTGGAAAGGAGGGAAGACCCGATGGAGCAGATCCTGTCATATGACAGCGGAACGATAGCAGCGAACCTGAGCCGCTCACGCCGGATCCTTGTGCAGGGGCTTTCCTTTTCCGTTTGCGCGGGCGAAAGTCTGGCACTGATCGGGGAGACCGGTTCCGGAAAAACGATGGCCGCGCAATCAATCCTTAACACGTTGCCGCCAAACGTGTCGCGGCACGGTGGGCACATCGCATTTTGCGGACAGCCGCTGTGCAGCGGACGACAGATACGGCATCTTCTCGGTGCGCAGATTGTGTATATCCCGCAGAACGGGTCGGAGTTTCTCAACCCCTCGCGTCGTATCTGCGACCAGATGGCGGATGGTTTGAAAAAGCTCGGTGTTCCATATGGGGAGCGCCGTGCAGCGGCACTGGAAGGACTCCGACTGGTTGGCTTTGATGAGCCGGAGGCGGTTCTGCGTGCTTATCCCTTTCAGCTCTCCGGCGGCATGGCGCAGCGTGTGACCATTGCACTGGCTGCGTGTTCCGATGCAAAGCTTATCATTGCCGACGAGCCGACAAACGGACTGGATGAACGTGCATGCCGTACATTTTTCGGACTTCTGGATCGGCTGTTCCCAGAGGCGGCGCGGATCTTTATTACGCACGATGTGGACGTCGCCGCGATGTGCAGCCGCACGATCGTCCTTTGCGGCGGACGTCCGGTGGAGAGCGGCGCCTCCTCCGAGGTGCTCACTGCGCCGAAGCATCCCTATACCCGCGCGCTTTGCTGTGCGCTTGTACGTAATGGAATGCAGGAAACGCCGGTTTTACGTTCCGGCAGCAGCCCCTGTGCCTTTTACCGCCGCTGTGCCGCAGCTTGCGAGGCGTGTCTGCAGCCGCCGCGGAAACAGGAGGAGAATGGCCGGGAATGGTGGTGCAGTGCCTCGTGATTGAGATCAGAAATCTTTGCAAGAGTTTTTCCGGGCGCGAGATTCTGCGGGACTTTTCCATCCTGCTTCCGGACGGGTGTGTCACCGGGCTGTTCGGGCGCAGCGGTGTCGGAAAATCCACGCTGGCCAAGCTGCTGTGCGGTGTGCTGCGGCCGGATGCGGGCGAGATCCTGCTCGACGGCAAGGTACTGGTTTCTTCGGTGCAGCCTTATGACCGGAAGCGGGGTCTGGCGATTCAGATGGTCTACCAGCAGCCCTATGCGACGCTCGACCCTTCGCAGAGACTGGAATACGGTTTTCGTGAGTTGATCCATTACCACCGCCTTGCCGCTTCACGGGTCGAGACGGACGCGCTGATTGACGCTACACTTGCGCAGCTCAACCTGGAGCGCAGCCTTTTACAGCATCTGCCGCGGCAGATTTCCGGCGGCGAAGCACAGCGCGTGGCCATTGCGCGATGTCTTCTGCTGCGCCCGAAACTGTTGATCCTGGATGAAGCGACATCCATGCTGGACGTTTCCACGCAGGCCAATGTGCTTGGCGCGGTGCGCCGGGCGGTGCAGGCCATCGGCGGTTCAATTCTGCTTATCAGCCATGACCGGGTGCTGACCGATTTTTTCTGCGACCGTGTAGTTATATTTGAACATCAAACGATAAAGGAGTAATTGACATGAAACGACTTTTTGCCTTGATCCTGACCCTTGTGATGCTGCTTGGCTTGGCAGCCTGTCATCGCGAGGATGCTTCACCGACGGAATCGACCGTACATACGGCGCAGCCATCGACCGATACTCCCGACGGTACGAATATCAAGACCTTCACCGTCGGAACGACCGCGCAGATCGAAAAGGCCGTGCGCGGTGAGTATGCTTTCGATATGCTGGCAAGCGGTGTTTCCGAGCTGCCGCTGATCTGGCAGGATACGGAGGGGAATTTTCATCCGCTGTTGGCAAGCTTTGCAACCGAGGACTCCCAAACATGGACGTTTACCGTTACCGAGGGACTGAAATGGTCGGACGGCGCCCCCGTGACCGCTGAGGATATTCTCTACACCCTGCAATATGAGGATCGGACGGAGGGCGCTGCGAACTTCGTCTCTCAGACCGATGAGGACGGCAAGACGACCGAGGCCCGCTTCTCCGGCTATGCGCTTTCCGAGGATAAAATGCAGCTTTCCCTGGTGCTTACTACGCCCAATGTACGTTTCCTGAGCACGGTTACGACGCTGCGTATCTTGCCGATGCATCTCTACTTCGGAAAAACGGACGTAACGGAGGCGGAGGCGCGCGTAACCTGCGGTCCGTATGTGCTGGAGTCCTTCAACCGCGATGCCGGGACGTTGACCTTCCGCGTCAATGCACTCTACCCGCAGAAGCCGAATGTGGAAACGATCGTCTATCGCATATTCGGAAACGAGGATACGATGTATCTGGCGCTTCAGCATGGCGATATTGATATGGTCTGGAACTACTCCTCCGGCGTCGCCGCGACATATCAGGAGCTTCTTGCCGGCTTGGATACGGTGAAGCTGATGGCGGTTTCGGCGACGAACGCGCCCGCAGTGCTTGCGTTCAACAACGCCAAAGGCCTGTTTGCTGACGAGAAGCTTCGCCTTGCCGTCAGTTATGCGTTGGATTATACCGCGTTCGGGACGTATTTCGGAAGCGCGAATGCAGATCTGCCCAACCGCGGCTTTGTGCCGGGGACGACCGTAGGTTACAAGCCGACCGATAAACTGGAATACAACGAAGCGGTTGCGCAGGACTATATGCGTGCGGCCGGCTATACAAAGAATTCCGCGGGCTTCTACGAGAAGGATGGCAAAGAGTGCGCGTTCGTTTTGACCGTAAACGCCTCCAAGACAACCCATGTGGCGTTGGCGGAGCTGGTCAAAACGCAGCTTGAGCGCTTCGGTATCCGCGTCGGGCTGGATGCCGTGGATAAGGACAGCTATAACGCTAAGACAAGCAACAAATTCTCTCAGAACAACATTACAATGGAGGCCGCCATTTATGGCTTTACCGCTGCCGGAATGGGCATGGGAAGCGGTCTCGGCAGTATTTATGTAGACGGGAGTCACAATGTGCAGGGCGGCTGTCAGGTGTTCGACGACGAATTTACCGCGATTCTCGGCCAGATGCGCGAGGCCACAACGCCGGATGCGTATTCCGCCGCTGCAGGCCGTCTTCAGGATTACTACGCAGCGCATTGTCCGCTGATCGCGCTGTACTGGGATCAACTCATTTTGGCGTATTCTTCGAATTATGAGAATCTGACCGCAGATGCGACCTTTGGCCTGAATTGCGCTGCCAACTGGTTCTCGATTACCGCAAAGAGCTGACAAAGCTCCGGACGAAGGGAGGCACAGTCGTGCGAAAATATCTGACCTCAATGCTCACGGCACTTCTGTGCTTCCTTCTGATCATTGTGCTGAATTTTCTTTTGCCGCGTATGCTGCCGGGGGATCCGATAGCCTACCTGACCGGAATGGATGAGGAGGCAATCACGCCTACACAGTATGCGGATTACACGGAAAAGCTGCATCTGAACGACAGCCTTCCGAAGCAGTTTCTCTGGTATCTGCGCTCACTGGCCGATGGAACGCTTGGTTATTCCTACCAGAAGGAGGCCAACGTTGCCTCTCTGATCGGCACGCGCCTCGGCGCGACACTTCAAATTGCTTTGCCCGGCGTGCTGCTCAGCACGCTTTTTGGGCTGTTATGGGGATTGCGCTGCGGCTTCCGTAAGGGCGGCATTGCCGACCGCATTGCGACGCCGGCACTGGTCGTGCTCAACAGCGTGCCGACCTTTTTGATCGCTCTGGTTCTGATTGCGCTGTTCTGTTTTCAAAATCGTTGGTTCCCCTATACCGGCCTTAGCGCACCGGATGTGCAGCCCGGAACTGCGGCATGGTTTGCCGATCGGCTGCACCACCTTGTATTGCCCGTTTTGACACTGACTTTGGCGATGACGCCCTCACGCTTTCTGTTGGTGCGCAATACCGCTACGAAGATCAGCAACGAAAAATATATCTTATATGCCAAAGAGCGAGGCCTTTCTCCTGCAAAGATTCGTGGAGCCTACCTTCTGCGCAATATGGCCCAGCCGTTTCTGACCATGACGGGCATGAGCGTCGGTGCGTGCTTTGGCGGCTCGCTGGTGGTGGAGAATCTGTTCTCCGTGCCGGGCATGGGCAGCCTGCTGACCGGTGCGGTCTATACGCTGGATTACCCGCTGATGCAGGGCATCCTGTTTGTCACGACGTCCGTGATGCTGGCCGCCATTCTTCTAAGCGATGCGCTATGTATTCTGATTGACCCGCGCGTGCGGTGGGGGGAACAAATATGAGAAGAGAAAGAGCCGCTATCCTGGCAGCGGGATTGCTGCTTTTGACCGTCTTTCTGCTGGCTGCTGCCGTACCGCAGCTCTTTACGGGCTACGAACCGAAGCAGATGTTCCGTGCGTGGCTACCCGCTTCCGGAGAACACTGGCTCGGGACCAATGCACTGGGCTATGACATCTTCACGGAGCTGGTTTACGGAACCCGGCAGACATTGCTCGTCGGTATGACAAGTAGTCTGCTTGCACTGCTGCTCGGTACGGTACTGGGCGTGTTGTCTGCGCAGCGTGGAGCCCTTGCGGCACTGTGCAAGGGTGCTGCCGATCTGTTTACGCTGCTGCCGCGTCTGATTGCGCTGATTGTGTTGGCGGCCTTTCTCGGCAGCTCCACGCGGAATTTGATTCTGCTGATCGCAGCGTTTGGATGGGCGGGCATTGCGCGCGGTGTGCGCGCCAAGGTGCAGCATTTGAACGCGCAGCCGTTTATTGAAAACTGTGTGATTCAAGGCTATTCTCGCAGACACATTGCCTTGCATCATCTTCTGCCGAATTTGCAGGATGTGCTGCTTTCGCGTTTTTTGCTGGGCGTCAACAGCTGCATCATGATGGAGTCCACGCTGAGTTTTCTCGGCTTCGGTGACCTCTACCGCCCTACATGGGGGACGATGATCAGCTTTGCCTACCAGCGCGGCGCATTTCTGCGCGGGGCGTATGCTTATCTGCTTACGCCCGGCGTGTGTATTATGCTTCTGTCGCTGAGCTTTTATCTTATCAGTCGTTTCCTTGAAAGCAAGCAGGAAACCATTTCCGAACGCTAGGAGGAGTGTTATGAAACAGGAATATCTGGAACGTTGGGAGAAGTGCGTTGCCTTTCACGGGCACGCCTGCGGCGGTCTGGCCATCGGATTTCAGGCCAGTCTGTACGCGCAGGAGCTTCTGGACTTTGGCCGCGCCGCGGACGAGGAGCTGGTCTGCGTCAGCGAGAATGATGCCTGCGGCGTGGATGCCATTCAGGCGCTGCTTGGCTGTACGGTCGGCAAGGGAAATTTGATCTTTAAAATGCACGGAAAGCAGGCGTTTTCCTTCTACGAGCGCAAAAGCGGCCGCAGCGTGCGGCTGGTACTGCGCGACACGCCGGGTATGACCCGGCAGGAGCGTCACGACTGGTTGACAGACGGGGATTATCACGAGCTGTTCGATGTCAAGCCGGCGCCGCAGGATGTCCCGGAGCACGCGCGTATTTTCAAAAGCTATCTCTGCGCTGTCTGCGGTGAGCGTGTCGCGGAGAGCCATGTACGGCTGCAAAACGGTGAAACGGTCTGTCCGGCGTGCTTCAGCGACTACTCGCGCGGCCTATGATGCGCCCCTTTGACAACCCATACGCCTCGGCGGAGAGCCAGCTGCACGGACTGCCGGACGGCTTCCCGGCGGCAGACCGGGCCGTGTGGACGGACTATGATGCCTGCATTGCCGCGGGGAAGGCGCTCTCGCGGCAGCTCCGCTACCGCGAGGCGATCGCGGCGTACTCGACGGCGCTGCGTTTTCGCCCACGCGATCCGCAGGCGCTGCGTCTGCGCGCGGGACGTTATCTAACAACACTGCAATGTGAGTTTGCGTTAACGGATTTCGCTGCCTGCCTTGCACTCGGTGCGGACGCGCTCGACGTCGGTTACCGCAGGGCGCTGGCGCTGTATTTCCTTGGCCGTGACCGTGAGGCAATGGAGCTGTGGGAAGCTGTGCTCCCGCTTTGCGATGATGAGATGGGCGTTGCCGTGATCTACTGGCATACGCTCGCTGCAAGCAGGTGCGGTGCGAAGGCGATCCTTTTGGGGAAGTGGCATGAAAACATGGCTGCCGGCCATCACACGGGCTACGACCGTGCAATGCGCGTTTTTGCGGGGAAGCTAGATGCGGCGGCACTGCTGAGAACGCTCCGCTCCGAGCCGGAGGATATGGAGTTTGCCATTGGGGCGTATGCGCTGTCTCTCTGCCCGGGGGTGGATCGGACGGCGCTATTGCGCGAACTGCTGCTGCGCGACGGCTTTTGGCCCTGCTTTGCCTATCTCGCCGCGTGGAGCGACGCAGACAAAAACGGACTGTCTCTCTGAGCGGAGACGGTCCGTTTTTGTCAGTCTGTTTTTTCGATTACCATCTCGAGGATCGGCCCGAGGAGGGGATCGTTCATATATGGCCTGTCCCTATCCTCTGGATCGGGGCTCAGCGCATAGGAGGTTGGAATGCGAACCCTGAGCGTACCGTTCGCCATGAGTCGCGCAAGCTCTGTTTCGGTCAGTGCGTCAAGCGGGTAGGACTCGCCGTCGCGCTCAAGGGTGAACTCCGCGCATTTCCAGAAGGCCTGCTGAAACAGCGCGACCAATTCAGGACAGTCCTGCATAGGAAGCTGCATTTTTGTGGGGGTTTGCTGATTGGCTGTCGGCATGGCCAGCATCGCAAGCAACGCCTCGCGCGGGGTACGTTCCAGAGCTTCCTTTGCTTCGGCAATCGCATCGGCAAGCGAAAGGTCGGTCACGTTCTCGCTGCGGAAGGTGAAGGTCTTGCAGAACGCATCGTTTTGGTAGACGGATACTCTGTTGCTCGTTTTATCGTAAGTAACTTCCCAATAGCCATTCGCAACGGAAACGCCGTTGCTTCGGTTTGACACCTGCCTTGTTTCCGATGTGAAATCCGCTCTGGTATGATAAGTGCAGCAGGAAACAATTCCGGCGCTGTCACTGTAGATAATCAGCCCAGACTTCTCGCCCTCCGGGAAGGCGTAAGCGCCGTAGGCCGTGCCGTCTTTATCGGTAAAGACGGAGCGCCGGGCGGTGGTCTTGCCGGTTACGGTCAGGCCGGAAACATAGCGCAGGAGCAAGTAATCGGACAGCGAAAAATCCGGTATACTCAGCTTTTCGTAGGCCGTGCAGTCGCTGCTGTAAGGAATAGAAAAGGGATCTGTGATTTTGAATCTTACGCCGTAATACCTGGCATACGCTTCGATCAGGCTTTCCGGCGTCAATGCGCCGCCAAAAGCGGAGCTGTCGCCCTGCCGCAGCCCGACCAGACGATACCCCTCGGGCAGCTGGATTGTGTAGCTCCCGTCGGGACTCGGATACAGCGTATAACGGTAGATCATCTCCTTTGTACGAAGGCTTCCCTCGTCCGGGTTTGGCGCGAGCGTATCGAGCGGTGTGCCGTTTTCTGAAGTTCCCGGCAAATCGGAAACGAGCCGCCCTTCGGAGAAGGGCAGCCCGTTACAGGTTCCGTCGGCAAGCCGACCGGTGTCGTAGTATAGTCCGGACTCGCCGAGGTCACCGTTGTTGATCCCGGTAAACGGCTGCCCGTCAAAGTACAGAAGACCGTCTATGATCTGCCAGCCCGAGGCTGTCTCTCCGCTTTCATTTGGTTTTTCGCGACCGCAGACACACTTGCCTCCGAATTTGTTGTTCTCGAAGGAACAATCCTTATCCTCGCGGTGAGTACACAACCGGCAGATGGCGGTATGCGTTGCGGTCGTCGTATCCGTCGTGTTCTGCTTGTAATAGCAATTGTGTACCTTATCCACGTCAGCGGCCGGGCTAACTTCCCGTCTACTAATGGAGTCATAAGTTTTTTCTGCTGAATTCCCAGTGGTATTCTCCTTCAGTATCGCGCCGCAGTCGTTACACAGGAAGCAGGCCGCATACCCGGGCGTGATACAGTCGGCTGTGTGAGCCTTTAGCTCGGTGCGATTTGGATGTTCACAGCTGCTCGGATGCACCGCTTCGGCGTCAAAATTGACGGGCAGAATCTCATAAAGCGCATAGACGGCAATGGAGGCGCTCCCCTTGAACTGTGTCTGCTCCAGCAGGGGATTCAGATTTTTCGGGACACGCCAGAGAAACTGCCGCTCCGCATTCCAATACCGGTCGTCTACGTTGATCGCGCAGCTTTCCAGCAGGGTTTTGATGAGCTCCGTTTTCTTCTCCTCCGACAGCGTTCCGTTGGCAATGGGGGAGCTGCGGTAGGTCAGCAGCTTCGTTTGCGAGGAATCGTAGCCAAAGACGAAAATATCGTCGCTCTTCTGCACGAAGATCAGAAGATCGGCGCTGTCGTCGCCGTGATCGGCAAGCAGCGAGGCCAGCAGCTCATTCGTCAGCGATTGTGCGTCGGACAGCGCCGAGGCATCGCCATTCGCTCGATCGAAGATCGCGCCCCAGTCGAAGCTGAAGGCCAGTACACCGGCCAGAATCGCAATGACGGCAATGACAATGACGATCTCAAGAAGCGTAAAGCCGTGGTGTTTCATAGCCGTACCCTCCGTTATTCCATGGACAGCGCCATCAGCTCCTGCACGCTTGTTACGCCGCGCAGCACATATTCGCGGCAGTTTTCCCAGATGGTCGTCATGCCGCTCTGGCGCACGGCCTCGCGGAGCTGCTCGGCGGAGATATCCGTTGCAAGTGCGTCGCGGATGGATTCGTCCAGATACATGATCTCGTGCACGGCGGTACGGCCGCGGTAGCCGGTACCGTTGCAGAACTGACAGCCCTTGGGGCGGCAGATCGTGACCGGCTCGGTGAGCTTGAGCATTTTCATTTCCACGGCATTCGTCTTGCCCTTGCGCTTACAGGCGGGGCAGAGACGCTTGACAAGTCGCTGGGAAATGACGCCGATCAGCGCGTCGGCGACAAAATACTGCGAGATTCCCATATCCGTCAGACGTGTCAGAACGCCCGGTGCGTCGTTTGTATGGATGGTTGAAAGGACAAGGTGACCCGTGATAGCCGCACGAATGGCGATCTGCGCCGTCTCCTCGTCTCGAATCTCGCCGATCATGATGATGTCCGGGTCCTGACGCATGATCGAACGCAGCGCCGTGGCGAAGGTGAGGTTTGCTTTGTTGTTGACGTTGACCTGATTGATGCCGAGCATGGTGTATTCGACCGGGTCTTCGACGGTAACGATATTGACGTCCGGGCGGTTCAGCTCACGCAGGAAGGTATAGAGCGTTGTGGACTTACCGCAGCCGGTCGGGCCGGACATCAGGATGATACCGTGAGGCCGCGCAATCATTTTGTCGACGATTTCGTTTGCCTTTGTAGTGAAGCCCAACTCGGTACGCGAGAGGTTGAACGCGCTCTTGTCGAGCACTCGAATGACAAACTTTTCGCCGTAAACGGTAGGCAGCGTGGAGACACGGAAGTCGTACTCCGAACCGTTGATGGTCAGATTGATACGGCCGTCCTGCGGAATGCGTTTCTCGGCAATGTTGATGCCGGACATGATCTTTACGCGTGCGGCAATGGCGGGATAGGATTCGATAGAGAAGCGGGCGCGCTCATTCAGACGGCCGTCGATACGGTAGCGAACCGTAACAAAGCTCTCAAACGGCTCAATGTGAATATCCGACGCGCGGAAGGGGATGGCTTCCTTAATGATCGAGTCCACGAGACGGACGGTCGGTGCATTGAGCACGTCCTCGTCGGAGTCCAAACGAACCTCCGTATTGCCCATGCCGCGTTCGATGATGCGTTCATCGTTGCTTTTGTTGATGTTGCTCAGGGCGACGGCCGTAGACTTGATGGCCAGCTCGCCGTCGATGAATACGTCGATTTGTGTAGGCGGAACAAGGACATATTCCACATGGCCGTGGAACACGGCGGAGACGACGGACATGGACGCGAAATCCAACGGTCGCGCGCAGGCAACGACCAGCGTGCCGTTGGCTGCGATGACGATGGGGACGATCTTTTTCGCGCGCAGGAAGGCGAGATCGAAGCGCGAAAGCAAGTCGCGATCGACCTCAAGCATATCCATCTGGATGTAGGGCATTTCAAAGAACTCGCCCAGTGCGTCGAGCGCGGTAATCTCGTTGCAGAGATTCTGCGCCAGCAGATAACGCTCGACCGGCATGTCCAGACGTTCCGCTTCCTCCAGGATCCGGTCAAAATTCTTCTTCCGGACGACTTTCTTGTAGACAAAATACTGTAGGATCTCAAAATTCAGGTTCATAGCATCGTTATCCTCTGCACAATGTAAGCAAGAGCCGGTTCCTGAGCCGGTTCCAACGTTTGCATGATCGAAAGCATCGGTGAGTAGATGGCGTAGAACAGCAGGCCGACAAGACCGCCCATAATACCCAGCATGATCGGCTGGATCAGCGTGGTCATGGCGTTGAGCGCCTGCTCGGCTTCACCGTCGAAGTACCCGCAGGACTGGAGCAGCACGCGATCGAGATTGCCGGTTTTTTCACCGACGGAAACCATCTGGATCAGAATGGTGGGGAACAGACGGTAGGCGGTCAGTGCGCGTGTCAGGCTTTGGCCCTGACGCACCGCGTCGGCAGCCATACGGAAGCGCTTTTCGACATTTTTGTTTCCGAGTACGACGCACACAACATCCATCGCGTCGGCAATGTCCATGCCGCCGGACAGAAGCAGACCGAACGAGCGGGCAAAGCGTGCGCTGATGAGCGCAATATGCACTTTGCCGAAGACCGGCAGCTTCAATACCAGCGTGTTGAAGAAATACTTGCCCGTAGCCGTGCGGCCGAAGATAATAACGGCAAGGACGAATGCGGCGATGGCGAGGACAAGATACATCCAGCTTGCGATAAACCAATCGCTGATCGCCATGATCGCCAGCGTCAGCGGCGGCATCTCAACATTCAGGTCTTTCAGCGTGTCGCTGAAGGTCGGAATCACGAAGGCAACCATCAGGATCAGAATGCCGAGCATCAGGATTGCCAGAAAGAGCGGATAAATCATAGCGCCCTTGGTCTTGGATTTGATCTTTGCGTCGGTTTCGTAGTAGTCGGCAACGGAGCGCAGCACCTCGTCAAGCATACCGCTCTGCTCGCCGACAAAGACCATGCTGGTAAAGAAGTGCGGGAACACGCGCTTGTGCTTGCTCATTGCTTCGGACAGCAGGACGCCCGCTTTTACGTCCTCATACACGGAGGCAAGAACCTTTCTCAGAAAGCCGGAGTAGGATTGCTCCTTCAGGACATCCAGACTGTCTACGATAGAGATGCCGGACTCAATCATGATGGCGAACTGACGGCAGAAGGTGGTCAACTCGCGGACGCTGACCTTGCCGGAGAGGGAGAAGAAGGCCGAAGGCGGCTTATCCGAGATGGGCGTCGCTTTGATAAGGTACAGGCGCTGCCGGAGCAGCTGCCGCCGCAGATCTTCTTCGTTCTCGGCAAGGAAGTTGCCCTTAAACTTCTTCTTGTCGATGTCTACGGCGATATACTTGTATTTCTGCATACCACAATTCCTTTCTTTTTATATGGCAAACAAGTTGAGGTACCATGCGAGCACAGGCTCGGCAAGGAAGATCGCGGCAAGCGCACCCGCCACGAGAAACGGCGCAAAGGGGAATTCCTTCCGCTGCTTTGTACATACAAAGCGCAGAGGGATCAGGACGAGCGTGCCAAGCAGGCTGCCGACCAGAACCGCAAAAAGCGTTGCACGCCAGCCGAGGAACGCGCCGACGGCGGCCATGAGCAGAACGTCGCCGAGACCGAGGCCTTCCCTCTTCAGCACGAGCTTTGCCAGCAGATACATGAGGCCGAAGCCGCCTCCGCCTACGGCAAGGCCGATGAGCCGCTCCCAAATATTCACGCCGAAGCCGCTCAGTGCGGCCATGACGATGGGCACGGCAAGCAGAATGACGAGAATGTCATGAATATACATCGTCTCCAGATCGATGAAGGCAATACACAGCAGCAGCGAGCAGGCAAGCATGACGGCCATGGCGTAAACGGGCGAGGCTGCCCAGAATTGCCATGCAGCCAGCAGCCAGAAGCCCATGTTCAGCAGCTCCACCGCCGTATAGCGGAAGGAGATGTGCGTATGGCATTTACGGCACTTGCCGCCGAGCATGACATATGACACGATGGGAATGTTGTCGTACCATTTCAGCTCATAATCGCAGGTGGTGCAGTGTGAGCCGGGCCTGGCGAGGTTCATGCCGCGCGGCAGGCGGTAGATCACGACGTTCAGAAACGAACCGACACAAAGCCCGTAAATGCCGGTGAGCAGATAGACGACAAGCATTTGCAGTCCTCCGTTTCTATTTCTTACGATCCCAGAGGGTAATTTTCTTACTGGCGTCGATCGTTATTTTCAGAATATAGTCGATGTCATTTTCCTCTGTATCTTCGGCAATGGCCGAGCCGGAGACGTAGAGGGTTTTTTGACTCTTGCCATCGGCTCCAACAACGCGATAATAGAAACCGCTGCCGTTGTATTGACCATTGCTGGACAGTTTCTCCGATTTAAACTCATCCGCAATTTCTTGCAGAGTCTCTTCGCGTTTGAGCAGGGTATCATTGAGCTTGCTGCGGTTCATATCCACCTGAACCATAAGCAGCAGCACGGAGCTGAGCAGCATTACGACGGACATTGCTACGAAAACCGTCGCCATGACAAAGCCGCGGCGCTTTTTCAGACGCTTATTTGTTTTCATAAAGCACCGTCCCTCCTGTCGTTTCGGCATTTCCCAGCGTCCATGTGTTGCCGTTCTTGGTCAGCGTGATCTTCCATGCGGCGCGTTCGCGCAGCGGGACATACGGCGCTGCGGTCGGCTCCGTAGTCTCGGCCTCGTCACCGGACGATTCAGCGGTTGTTTCCGGTACAGGATCCTTGCCATCGTCCCAGCCGAGCAGCGTGCCCTCTCTGCTGTAATAGAGAATGACCGAACCGGTGGTCTCATCTGCGATCGGTTGGTGTCCGAGGTCGCGGTCGTCGCAGCCGATGTAGAGATTCAGCGCGGCGGGGATGTTATCGGCGCGCAGCAGAGTGCGCAGGTTTTGAATTTCGTGCAGCGCGTCGCGCTGGAGGTCGTACTTGCTGCTGTAGCGCAGCGAAACGGTGATCGCGCCGTAGGTCATGCCGATGAGCATGACGACCAGCAGGATGGAAACGACCACCTCGACCAGAGTAAAGCCCTTTTTCTTCATATCAGAACACCGGCAATTTCGCGGAGAACACATCCTGCGCGCCGGAGAGCGCCAGCAGCGCCTCGCGGTCGGCCGTAAGTGTGACCCAATGCACCTTGGGGTCGGCCTTGGCCAGCTCCTCGGTAATATACTCCATGCCCTTCGGCAGACGCAGGAAAACGGTCTGCGTATCGGGCATATACTCCGTGCCCTTCATCTGGCGCAGCGTCAGCAGCACGCGCTTTTCAAAAAGGCGGAAGTTTTCGAGCACAAAGCCCTGCGGCGTTTCCGGGATGGGGCGGCGCATGAACTTCGGCAGCACGCGGACGGCGGAGCGGTTGAGCGTCTTGACGCTCGGCTGCGTGGGCTTGGCGTCCTCGTCGTCCTCGTCGTCGTAGTAAACGTCGCCGGTTTCGACAGAGCCTTCGGCGGTGAGCTTGGGCAGGGGAGGATTCTTCGAAAGCTGCGCGACCTCCTCGGCCGTCAGGCCGCTTTCGTCGTCCTCCACGCTGTCGTCGATCGACTCGTCCTCAATATTGATGGCCATTGTCAGCTTGGTAGACTTGGCGCGTTCGCGTGAGTTGATCACAAGCAGCTCGGCGGTGTCCGCGCGGCAGAGCGCGCGCTCGGAGACGACGCGGTTGTCGCTCAGCGCCTCGATGCCGAAGGGCACCTCCAGACCGCCGAGCAGTGTTTCCTTGCCGTAGGCGGCAATGTAGGACGCACCGTTCTGAATATCAAGCAGCAGGCAGGGCTGCTTTTTCACGCCGGCATTGAGCTGTGCCGCGCCGGAGAGCAGCGCCGTGCCGTAGGGCAAAAAGCGCGTAATGTTGATGTTGAGCTTTGCAAAAGCGGCGCGCAGCTCGTCCATCATCGACTTCTGAACGAAGTGAACGCAGTAGGTCACGGTGCTCTTGCCGCTGTAGATTTCGGTTTTCAGGAATTCCAGATTGTCGTAGTTCAGGTACTGGTTTTTCAGTTCGGTTCTGAACAGGTCGGCCTGTTGGGAACGCTTGACGTTCGGTAAAGTGACAAAATCCACACCATACATGGCGTGGGTCAGCAAAAAGTCGGCGCTTTCCTGAGACGGGCGCTTCGGCAGGGCGCTCAGAGCGTCCGACAGCGCCGCGACGTCCTCGCCGCGCTGCATCCGTTCACGATCGACGGGGAGCTCGGCAAGACGCTTTTGTCCCTCGCGGACGATGCGCAGCATCGAATCCTTCGGGTCGTAGTAAATGATGAGATCTCCTTTTGCAGCCATAATTGCCCTCCAATCAGGTGTATGTTATTGCGAGTCGGTCGAATTTCCGCTATGCTTTTCGAGCCAGAAGCGGTAAGTACGTTCGGTGTCGGTGGTAATGTAATATTTGACCGTGCAGAGCACGAAATTTTCGTTTTGAATCTCCGTGGGCTGAGCGGTGGTTTCCGTGTTGTCGCCCGCGGGAGGATTGTTTTCGCCGTCCGTCTTCTTTGGTGCGGACGCCTGAGAGAACTCCACGCTGAAAATGCGTTCGGAGGTAAAGAGGACATCCTCGGTCGTCCCCTCTGCTTCGTCCTTATGGCGCAGGATGAGCTCATATTTCCCGTTTTCGTCGTTATAACGCAGGAAAAGCCTGTCCCCGTCTTTGAGGGCAAGCGCATTTTTTGTTTTTATGGAAAAATTGCCCGGCTCTTCGGCCGAGAGGTCCGCGATTTTGGGCGCGGGGTTGGTGCTGCTGTCGTATGTGCCGCTGTTGAACACGTTTTCGACGGCGCGCTGCAGGCCGCCCAGCTCGTCGTCCAGCAGAGCATCCGCAGCCCGGAACTGCGAATGCTTCTGCATGGTTGCGATGAGCGTGACCACGATCAGAATGATGATCGAGGAGACGGCGAGCACAACCGTCAGCTCGGTGAAGGTGAAGCCTTTCTGTTTGCGACGGAGCATCTCGCCGCCTCCTTTCGGTTAACTCAGTGGTATGTTAGGGAGTGACGTTTTTGATAAAAAGAGTCACACCGGTGGGAAGAATTTTGTTGGAGTCCGTAAAGACCGTGTGGTCTGCGATTGTATCACCTTCTCCAACCGTGGGGATAGCGGTCGAAGTGAGCAGAGTGGGCTGGAACTGGCCGTTTGTTACTGCATACCAGTAGGTGTTGCTGCCCTTGACAAATCTGATGTAACCATTAACGCCGCTGAAGGTGGTAGCATTGTCAGCAGTGTAAGCAGTCCAGCCGTTGCGAGCAGCCTGAAGGGCATTGGACTCATTGGCCTTGGTGATCACGTTGCTGAACGTGGGGATGAGGACGGCGGCCAGGATAGCGATGACCGCGATGACGATGACGAGCTCTACGATGGTAAAGCCGCGCTTTTTGGTGTTCTTCATTGTGAACTCTCCTTTTAGCTTCATTAAAATAGCTTCATACCCCGCCGGGCTTCCCGGTGGGCTTTTTTTATTTTACCGCCTCCGGGAAGCGGGAAAATAACGGTTTTAATGGCGCCCCGCGCCGCTAAGGTTCGCACCCCAAAGCCTTCCCCTTGAGGGGAAGGTGCCGAGCGCAGCGAGGCGGATGAGGTGTCCGCCGAAGGCGGCCTGATTATGACACGCCCACATTCGTGGGCTACACCTCATCAGTCTGCGTCGTTTCACTCCGCAGCCAGCTTCCCCTCAAGGGGAAGCCCTGCCGCCGCTGCGCGGCGATGTTTGCACCCCAAAGCCTTCCCCTTGAGGGAAACCTTTTCAAAGGTCAGGTGCAACAGGATGCTCTCACATACGCCTCCGAAATTTCGTCGGACATCAAGATTTGAGTACCGCAATACCGTAAGGCCAAGACCGGTAAGAAACGCATCGCGCTTGCCGTCGTACTCTGCGGCCTCCTGCTCATAATGTTGAGAGCCGTCAAGCTCAATCACCAGTTTTGCACTCGCAGAATAAAAATCAACGATATAGTTGCCAATCACCTTTTGTCGATAAAAAGTTACAGGAAGCTCCTTTAGAAAGTTGTACCAAAGCATTCGCTCTTCCCGTGTCATCCTTTTGCGCAGGGACTGCACAAAAGGGGTGAGAGAGCGGTTTCGACGGTCATTCATGGCGGGCCCCTTTGTGTTTGCCGGTGCGTCTGCAAACGGCGGTTGGATTGTCCATCGCCATCAGTATAGCATTTTTTGCGTATGTTGTCAACCGATAAAAGAAAATCGCGCGGGGGTCATTCCGCCTTATCAAGCATGACCGACGCGTAAAACATCTGCCCGTCGGACTCAAAGCGGCACAGGCCGTGATACTTCTCCGCAATGGTGCGCACCGAGAGCAGCCCCTGCCCGTGTCCCGCTTTTCAGATAGCTCTGCATGAGCGCAATGTGATGGCGCACGTCGTGCTTCGCGCGCCGCGCGTCGGCGATCCTTGTTTGCAGATTCTCATATTGCAGTATTTCGGGCGCGCCGAAGGGCTTGCGCAGATAGAAGCTGGCGTTGACCTCATAGCTCTCGCTTGCAAACTCGTTGCTTGACGTGGCAAACACCAGCCGCACGTCGCCGTCGGTCTGCCGGATGCGGCGCGCAACGTCCATTCCGCTCAGACTGCCCATGAAAATATCGAGAATGACAAGCTCGTAACGACCGGCGCTCCACGCTTCCAGAAACGCTTCGCCGCCGGAGAAACAGGTGATCTCATGTGTCGAGCCGATTTGCTCCGTGAGCAGACGCAATAAAACCGCCTGAGCATTTGTATCGTCGTCTACCAATGCGATTCGCATGTCATCGCCTCCCCGAAAAACTGTCTCCAGTATAGCACAGCTTTTCGGCACAGGCAAGGGGAAATGACCGTTTGTGCAGGAATTCCGACCGCTTGTGCACGTCCCCCTTGTACGCGTCACAGGAAGCTGCTATACTTAAGCTGTACGACGGCAGAAGTACTGCCGAACTGGATGGAAATCCGCAGCTTGTCGGCGTGGTCGAAGGCGATACACTCCAGCTTCTCAACGGTGTGCCTGTTTTTACAGACGTCAGAGTCGGCAGTAATATCCCCATCCGCTTTACGGACTTTGCGCTGTTCGGCGACAGTACGCTGCTGACGAACTACAGTCTTGTACAACCCGACGGGATCACGGCAAGTATCGTCGCTTACCTTTCTGACGGCAGCGAGTACAGTGTCAATTCCAACGATTGGCTGCGCGAGGACTTTGTCGTTACTGCGGGACAGGGCTGGCTGCTTTCTCAGAGCGATACCGCTGACGGCACATGGCTCACCGAGCTGCGCGTTTCGGAGGAAAACAACGACGGTCGTCTGACCTTCTATGTGAAAAGTGAGACAACGGGTGTGATCTCTGCAGCCATTGTGGAGAACTATCGGATTGACCGCACGGTTCCGACAGGCGAGCTTCGCATCAACGAGCGCACCGCATGGCAGAGCTTCCTGAATACAATCAGCTTCGGCCTGTTCTTCCCGGATGCACAGACCGTTACGATCAGTGGCTGGGACAACAGCAATGCTGAGCTGCGGATCGAGTATCTGCTGACGGACGAGGACCTGACGGCGGAACAGCTTGACGCGCGGACGCTTGCCGCCTATGAAGGCGCAATCGGTCTTGCGCCCGACTGTAAGGTTATCGTTTACGCACGGATTACCGACCCGGCGGGGAACGTGACCTGCCTTCGTACGGACGGCATCGTATTCGACGCCACCGCACCTGTGATCTCCGGCATTTCAGAGGGCATGACCTACTGTGCCCCCGTAAGCGTGACGGTTTATGACACGTATTTGCTGAATGTGACGGTGAATGGCACAGAGGTTACACTGATAGGTGGTACGTTTACATTGTACCCTGCGGCGGGGGAACAGACTCTTGTTGCGACCGACAAAGCCGGAAACAAAACGGTGATGCATGTGACGGTCAACGACGGTCACACCGGCGGAACGGCGACGTGCGTAGAGCAGGCGGTCTGTGAGCTTTGCCATGAGCATTACGGCGAAAAGGATCCGGAGAACCATACGCACCTGGAGAAGGTCGATGAGGTGCCTGCCAGCGTAACGGCAGAAGGTTTGTGTGCGCACTGGCGCTGCGACGGCTGCGGCCGCACCTTTGCCGACGCCTCTGCCAATACGGAGCTTTCGGAGGAGGAATTGATCCTGCCGAAGCTCGCACCGGAAATCATTGAGGGCATGAACGGTGAGTGGATGAAGAACACCGATCAGGGCCTGAGCTTCCGCTCCAATGCAGCCTTTGCGGATTTCCTGGAGGTTTTGGTAGATGGAAAGCTGCTCGACGCGTCCCAATACGACGTGCAGGAGGGGAGCATCCGCGTGACGCTGAAGCCCGCGTTCCTTGAAACGCTGAGCGTCGGCCGACACACGCTGACCGTCCGCTCGGCGGGCGGCGAGGCGACGGCGCACTTCCTCATCAAGGCTTACCAGCCGGGGACGGGCGACGGTGAAAACCTGACGCTCTGGATCGCGGTGTTTGCCGTCAGCGGCACGGCTGCGCTCTGCATGGGCCTGTGGCTTGTACTGCGCAGAAAGCGCAGAAATTAACGGAAATCACCCTCCGCCAAATGGCGGAGGGTTTTTCGAGGTTGAAATTAAGCGGCTTGTGGGATATAATGAAAGAAAAGATGTTTTGGAGGGATCAGTGTGATTTTTACATGGCACTATAACTCGGAGATTGGCAGAATTCTTTTGGCAGCGGAGGAAACGGGTCTGATCGGACTATGGTTAGAGGGACAGAAATACTTCGCAAATTGCCTGCACGAATCGACAACCGAGCGAAAGACCCCTCCGATTTCGGAGGCAATTCGATGGCTGGAGACCTATTTTTCCGGCCGTGAGCCGGATTTCCTGCCACCGCTGCATCCGATCGGCTCGCCCTTCCGTCAGGCGGTCTGGAAGCGGCTCCTGCAAATTCCTTACGGACAAACCGTGAGCTATGGGGCGATTGCCGCCGAGCTGGCTGCCTCGTCCGGCAGGCGTGTTTCGGCACAGGCCGTCGGCGGCGCGGTAGGGCATAACGAGATTTCCGTTATCATTCCCTGCCATCGCGTTGTGGGAACGAACGGCAGCCTGACAGGTTATGCCGGCGGATTGGAGAAAAAAGTCCGGCTTCTGACGCTTGAAGGTGTCGATATGAGCGGACTGTTCATTCCGAAGAACAGACGGGAACGACAGGCGGAGGAATCACCATGTCACAGGTAACAAAGCGGGCTCTGGAACAGTCACTGAAGAATCTGCTGTTGAAAAAGCCATTAAACAAGATCACCATCAATGATATTACGGAGGACTGCGGCATCAACCGCATGACGTTTTACTACCATTTTAAGGATATCTATGATCTGGTAGAATGGGCCTGCCTGGAGGATGCGCGCAAGGCCCTTGCAGAGAAGAAAACGCACGATACTTGGCAGGAGGGATTTTTGCAGATTTTCGAGGCGGTGCGAGAGAATAAGCCGTTTGTCCTGAATGTCTATCGCTGTGCGGATCGCGAGCAGGTGGAGAAATATCTTAAAACACTGACCGATGAGCTGATTATGGGAGTGATTGAAGAGGAAGCCGCAGAGCTGACCGTCCGCGAAGAGGACAAGCGTTTCATTGCGCGGGTATATTCTTACATTTTTGTCGGCATCATGCTTGACTGGGTACGCGACGGCATGACCGTAGAACCGGAAAAAATTGTTGCCGACCTCGCACAGGTCGTCCAAGGCACCATTGCCTCGGCCCTATATCGGTTTCAGATTTAGCAAAAAACTGAAAATGATAAATAATCCGGCAGAAAAAGCTCCGTGATAGGTTTCTTATCACGGAGCTCTTTCTGTTGATGGTATTTTTTCGGGCGAGTGGGTATAATCGAGGCATAAGAAAAAACAAACGGAGGTTTCGATTATGTATTACTCAGCAGGAACTTATGAAGCATTCGCTCATCCCGAAAAGCCGAAGGATGTGGATAAAAAATCGGCTTACATCATTGGCACCGGTCTGGCGGGCCTGACCGCCGCCTTTTACCTGGTCCGTGACGGGCAGATGAAGGGAGAGCACATCCATCTGCTGGAAAAGCTGGATCTGGCGGGCGGCAGCTGCGACGGCCGTAAGGATATCACCAAGGGCTTCTTTATGCGGGGCGGCCGCGAAATGGACAACCATTTCGAGGTCATGTGGGACACCTTCCGCGATGTCCCGTCCATTGAAACGCCGGGCGTTTCCGTCCTGGACGAATACTACTGGCTCAATAAGCACGATCCCAACTATTCTCTGTGCCGTGCCAGCGTGAACCGTGGCGAGGACGCTCACACGGATAAGCAGTTCAAGTTGGACAAGGACTCCGCCATGGCGCTGTCCAAGCTATTCCTGACGCCGGAAAAGGATCTGGAAGACAAAAAGATTTCCGATGTTCTGCCGGAGTCTTTCTGGAGCACAAATTTCTGGCTGTATTGGCAGACCATGTTCGCGTTCCAGCGTTGGTCCAGCGCTCTGGAGATGAAGCGGTATCTGTGCCGCTATGTCCATCACATCGACGGCCTGCCCGATTTCAGCGCCCTGCGCTTCACCAAGTATAACCAGTATGAGAGCATGATCCTGCCGCTCGTCAAGTATCTTGAATCGCACGGTGTGCGCATCGAGTACGGCATGGATGTCAAGAATGTCATCATCGAAACCGAGGGAGACAAGAAGGTTGCCAAGCAGATTGTGTATGTCAAGGACGGCGAGGAGCAGACCATCGACCTCATCGAGGACGATCTGGTGTTCATCACCAATGGCTGCTGCACCGATACCTCCTGCTATGGCGACCAGACTCATGCCCCCGATCTGTCCGGCGTAAAGAACGGTGCAGGGGAGTCCTGGGATATGTGGAAAGCTATCGCCGCACAGGCTGAGCACGGCGAGTACGGCAACCCGGATAAGTTCTGCTCCGATGTGGACGCCACCAACTGGATGAGCGCTACCGTCGCCACTTCCAATGAAGAGATCATTCAGCACATTATGAATGTCTGCAAGCGCGACCCGCGCTCCGGCAAGGTAACCACCGGCGGCATTGTCACCGTCAAGGACAGCACCGACAACTGGTATCTCTCCTGGACCATTAACCGCCAGCCGCAGTTCAAGTCCCAAGATAAGAACATGGTGCTTGTGTGGCTGTATTCCCTGAATACCAACAGAGAAGGCAACTACGTAAAGAAGGCCATGCGGGACTGCACCGGTGAAGAGGTCTGCCGCGAGTGGCTGTACCACATCGGCGTGCCGACCGAAAAGATCGACGCACTGGCGCACGATGCCTGCAACACCACTACCTGCTTCATGCCGTATATCAACGCCTTCTTCCAGCCTCGTAAGGAGTCTGACCGTCCGAAGGTCGTGCCCGACGGCGCTGTGAACTTCGCTTTCATCGGCCAGTTCGCCGAGACACCCCGTGACACCATCTTCACCACCGAGTATTCCATGCGTACCGGCATGGAGTCGGTTTACACCCTGTTGGACATCGACCGCGGCGTGCCGGAGGTCTGGGGCAGCAAATACGATGTGCGTGAGATCCTGCGTGCTTGCTACTACGCCATCGACAAGAAGCCGATCACCGATGCAAAGCTGACCTTTGCCGAGAAGGAATTGCTGAAGGTCGTAATGAGAAAGGTCAAAGGCACCGATATTGAGATTCTGCTGAAAGAAAGCGGACTCATCGGGTAAAAAACAGATTCGGATGATTGCCACGGGTGCTTTTGCCCGTGGCAATATCTTACGGGGGCTTTCCTCTTTGAAACCGCAATAAGCCGCCCGCCTCCGTTTGGAGGCGGGCGGCTTGTATCATTTTAATTCAACGCTCGTAGCCGACGTAGAAGACCGACAGCGTGCCGGGACCGGAGTGCGCGCCGATCACGGGGCCGTTGAAGTTGATGTAGATCTCCTCAACGCCGTTTTGGCGCAGGATCGCCTCCAATGCCTTTGCATCTTCCATGCAGTCGCCGTGAACGATAAAGGCCAGCTTTGCATATTCCGGGCGGACGCCCTCCTTCATGTGACGCGCGATTTCCTCGATCGACTTCTTGCGGCCGCGCATCTTGGAGACATTGATCAGTCGGCCAAGGTTATCGACATGCAGAATCGGCTTGATGCCCAGCGCACTGCCGAGTAGCGCGGTAGCTGCGCTGACCCGTCCGCCGCGCTTAAGGAAGAAAAGGTCATCGACCGTGAACCAGTGACAAATGCTCAGCTTCATGCCCTCTGCGAATTCGGCCACCTCCTCCAGCCCTGCGCCTTCCTGACGCTTTTTTGCAGCGAGATAGACCAGCATTCCTTCGCCCAGGGACGCGCAGAGCGTGTCAATCACACGCACGGTGCGGCCCGGGAATTTCTCGCAAAGCTCCGCTGCGGCAATTTTTGCCGCTTCGACAGTGCTTGAAAGTGCAGAGGAGAAACCAAGGTACAGAATATCAAGCCCCTGCGCCAGATAGCCCTCCATAAAATGGTGAAAGTCGCCGACATTGACGGCCGAAGTGGTGGGACGGCCGCCCTCGCGCAGCATTTTGTAAAAGTCTCTATTTTTAATTTCCCGCTCATCGGGGTAGTTGTTGTAGGTCTTTCCGTTGATGGTCATTTGCAGGGGAATGACGGCCAGGTCATATTGCTCGACCAGCCCTGCTGAGAGGTCGGATGCGGAATCGGTCATGAGAATGAATTTTTGCTGTTCCATACTAGCCTCCGGAGTTGTGATTTACGCCAACAGTATAAGCACCATCCCGGAAAAAGTCACGCCACGGATGCGGGGAAAGGCTCTACCGAGACGGGAGCAGGGCTCTACTGACAGTAGAGCCCTGCTTTTTTGACATATAAACATTCGAAAGTAACACTAAGAAAACAGCAGTGCGGTAATACCGGAGAGGATGGGCTGATGCAGCAGATAAATCTCCAGCGAATGCCGCCCGACAAAGCACAGGAAGCGCAGCAGAAAGAAATCGGCATTGACGCGGGGGAGGAGACTCTGCTTTCTGCGATAGACGAGCTTGCCGAGCCCCGCGCCGATCACAAACCAGCCGAAAAAGGGCAGCAGCGGAAAGTAATCGCTCCCGGTGAAAAAACCGGGCTGCCGCAGTCCGAGCGGAAACAGGAAGGGAACGCCGACCTCGACCGTAGCCATCCAGTATCCGAGCGCGGCCAGTGCTGCGCCAAGCAGCAGCATGGCCCAATGCGGAAGCTTGCGCAGCAGGGGAAAGAGCATCATACTCACGCCGAGCAGATGCAGGATGCCGAACCATATGGCAATTCGCTGGAAGCCGAGTACGTACTCCATGAACAGCGTAGCATAGGAGATCAGAAGCCCGGCACCGAATACAAGCACGCCGCGTTTGAAGCTGCGCCCGGCCAGCGTGGCGCAAATACCGGAAAGGAGAATGAAGGAGAGATTTCCATAATTCTGAATCAGTTGCAACCAGTAGGGAACCTCGAGCTCCAACCCGCCGAATGCCGTCAGGTCGTAAACGAAGTGGACGACGATCATCCCCAGCACACACAGGCCGCGAAAGGCATCCAGTTCCCAAATCCGCTGCTTTGTTGTCATTGCTTTGCCTCCTTTTGCGCTTCTTCCTCCTCGAGGACACGGTAGGCAACTTTTCCGACGCGGGTCTTCGGCAGATCCTCGCGGAATTCAATCGCATAGGGGAGAGCGTAACGTGCGATGCGTGCGGCGCAGTAATCCATCAGCTCATGACGCAGTGCATCTGAGGCGGTAATGCCGGGGCGCAGCACCACAAAGGCTTTCACCTTTTGCATTTTGTACGGGTCTTTCACGCCGATGACGCAGGAGAGAAGCACTTTTTCGTGACTGTCCAGCACGTTTTCGATCCGGCTGGGATAGACGTTATAGCCGGAGGAAACGATCATTCGCTTGATGCGCTGGCGGAAATAGACAAAGCCGTCCTCATCCATCATGCCCAGATCGCCCGTGTGCAGCCACAGTTTACCGTCAGCGTGGCGGCGCAGCACAAGCGCCGTTTCTTCGGGGTTGTCCAGATAACCCAGCATGACGCTGGGGCCGCTCAGACAGATTTCTCCCTCCTGCCGTGCATCCAGTTCCTCGCAGGTGCCGGGGCGGACGATTTTGTAATAGGTGTCCGGAAAAGGAATACCGATAGAGCCCTCGCGGGCATAATCGGCGGGAGTCAGACAGCTTGCAGTGACACATTCCGTCGTTCCATAGCCCTCACGGATCTGCGCCCTTGCGCCGTGTGCGAGCAGAAAGCTGTCAACCTTTCGCTTCAGTTCTACGGAGAGCGAGTCTCCGCCGGAGAATACACCCGTCAGGAAGGACAGGTCGGTATGCTCAAGCCCTTCGGCGCGAAGCAGAGCTTCAAACAGCGTCGGTACGCCGGGGATGAGATTCGGCTTCTTTGTGCGCAGCAGCTTTGCATAGAGCCTGATGCTGAAATTCGGTACAAGCAGGCACTTTGCTCCGCCGACCAGTGCGGTGTGGATTCCGATGCCCAGACCGAAGCCGTGGAAGATCGGCATGATCGAAAGCATGGTTTGTCCGTGCAGATCACTCAGACCGCTGGCAGCGATGGTTTGCAGCGCAAGAGCGTTGAAACTGTAGCCGGAAAGACAAATACCCTTGGTTGTGCCGGTTGTGCCGCCGGAATAAAGGATGCTTGCGCAGTCGCGGCAATTGCTGTCATCGGGAGGAAGCGTATTGTCGGCGTGGCGGAGAAGCTCCGACCAGAAAAGAAAATCGCCGGTATTCGGAAGCTTCGGGTCTTTTTTGCCCTCCGTAAGCCGGTAGCCGAGTCTTGTCAGGAGAGAAAGCTCGTCCGGAATGCGTGCCAGAAGCAACGTCGGTTTGTATTCAAGCCCCTGCATTGCCTGCGTGAGCTTATCGTAGAAGCGGTCGAGCGCCAGAACGGCCTTACTGCCGGATACACGCAGATAAAAGCGAATCTCCTCCACTGCGGAGAGCGGATGGATCATGTTGGAGACTGCTCCGAGACGGCTGAGCGCATAGAAGCAGTCCACCGCCTGCGGCGAATTTGGCATACAGATTGTCACACGGTCGCCGCGCCGGATCCCGATCCGGTACAGTGCGCGTGCGCTTTGCTCAACGCGGCGTGCAAATTCCGCATAGGTTGTTTTTTTACCGAGAAATTCATAGGCGCAGAGCCCCGGATTGGCCTGCGCGGTTTCGTGAACAAGCTGCCACAGCGTTTTCTCCGGGTAGTCCAGATGGGTGGGCATCGTTCCGTAAAAACGCAGCCAAGGCGCTTCGGCTGACAGGGACATGGGCATTTCGCCTCCGTTCGAGTCTATTCTTCGAAATTATAGCAGATATATCGTCAAAAGGGAAGCGCAAAGTTTTTCCCGAAACCGAAAATCCCCTCTTTCATTCTCATCGGAAACGGATTATAATGGGTACAGAAAATCAGAGAGGTACTTACCATGACACAGGAGATTTCCCGGCGCTTTTGCGCCGCCAGACGGGCTTATATCGCCGCGCAGTTTTCGCGGCTGAATGAAATGCAGCTTCAGGCTGCGCTGACGACGCAAGGGCCGCTTCTGCTGCTGGCGGGCGCCGGCAGCGGCAAGACGACCGTCCTGATCAGCCGCATTGCCAATCTGGTGCGCTACGGCCGCGCCTCGGACAGCAATGAGCTTCCGCCCATTTGCGGTTGGGAGGATGTGGAGTATCTGGAGGCTATGCGCGGTCAACGGGATGAAGAAGCCGACAGCCTCTGCGCGCTTGACCCTGCGCCGCCCTGGACAATTCTTGCCATCACCTTTACGAATAAGGCTGCAAACGAGCTGAAGGATCGGCTTGAGGCGATGCTGGGCGAGCAGGCGCGTGACATCTGGGCGATGACATTCCATTCCGCCTGCTGCCGCATTTTGCGCCGCGAGATCGAACGGCTGGGCTATGAGCGCAGCTTTACGATCTATGATACTTCGGATTCCGAGCGTGTGGTCAAGGAGCTGCTGCGTGAGCGCAATCTGGATGATAAGGTGTTTCAGCCGCGCATGATCCTCGGCGAGATCTCGCGGGCAAAGGATTCAATGCAGTCGCCGCAGGACTATGCCCGTGCGGTGGGAGACGATTTCCGCCTCAAGCGCGTCGTAGAATTGTATACGGAGTACCAAAACCGCCTGCGCGCGTCAAATGCGCTGGATTTTGACGATATTATAGTCCTGACGGTGAAGCTCCTTCAGGAATACCCGGAGGTACGGGAATACTATCAGCGCAAATTCCGCTATGTGCTGATCGACGAATATCAGGATACAAACCATGTGCAGTATTTGCTTGCGTCCCTGCTGGCAGGCAGCCATCACAATATCTGCGTCGTCGGCGACGACGATCAGAGCATCTACCGCTTTCGCGGCGCGACCATTCGGAACATTCTGGAGTTTGAAAACGAGTATAAGGGGGCAAAGGTCATTCGCCTGGAGCAGAACTACCGCTCGACACAGACGATTCTCGACGCAGCCAATGCCGTCATTGCGCATAACCGCGGCCGTAAGGGCAAAAAACTCTGGACGGAAAACGGCTCGGGCGACCGTATTGTGCACTATGAGGCTTATAACGAGCAGGAGGAGGCAAGCTTCGTCGCCGACCGGATTCTCTCCGAGGCGCGCGGCGGCCGCGGCTTCCGTGACAACGCTGTGCTCTACCGTACGAATGCACAGTCCAATGCACTGGAATATGCGTTCAAACGGGCGGGCGTGCCGTACCGCATCATCGGCGGCACGCGCTTCTTTGACCGCGCGGAGGTCAAGGATATGCTGGCGTACCTCTGGGTCATTAACAACCGCAGCGATGATCTGCGTCTCAAGCGTATCCTTAATCAGCCCCCGCGCGGGATCGGGGCAAAGACCGTCGAGACCATCGAACGGCTCTGCACTGCCTCCGGCGAACCGCTGTATACCGTTATCAGCGACCCCTACAGTTACCCTGCCGCGGAGCGCGCCGCGCAGAAGCTGATGGGCTTCACTGTGCTGATTGAACAGTGCGCGGAGCTGCTGCAAACGCTGCCGCTGCCGGAATTCTACGAGGAACTGCTCATCCGTACGGGCTATGTAACCATGCTGGAGCAGAAGGACGACCCTGAAAACCGCACGCGGTTGGAAAACGTGCGCGAACTGAAGTCCTCTATCGTTAATTATGTCGAAACGGCCGAGGAGCCGACGCTCGGCGGCTTCCTGGAGGAGATTGCACTGTATACGGACATCGATCAGTACGACCGCGATGCCGATGCCGTGGTCATGATGACCATCCACTCGGCGAAAGGCTTGGAGTTTCCGAACGTCTTTCTTGTTGGCGCGGAGGACGGGCTTTTCCCGGGCTCGCGTGCGTTCGGCGAGGAGCAGGAAATGGAGGAGGAGCGGCGCTTGTGTTATGTTGCCATTACCCGCGCCAAGCGCCGCCTGACCATCACAAGCGCGCGTCAGAGAATGCTCTACGGTCACACAACGGCCGCAAAGCCTTCCCGTTTTCTGGATGAAATCCCGGAGGAGCTGATCGTCCACGAAGGCAAACGTCGCCCGGACCATGAGGTACAGGCTGCCGCCGCTCACGTGCCGCAACGTACCGTAGGTGCTTTCTCCACGCGTCGCCCGGCGCCTTCCGCCGGCGCGCCGCTGCCGGGCTTTGCCAAGGGGGATATGGTGCTGCATGACAGCTTCGGCAAGGGCATGGTGCTCTCCGTACTGCCCACGGGAAACGATGCCATGCTGGAAATCGCATTTGACAGCATCGGCACAAAACGGCTGATGGCGCGTGCCGCCGCAGCCCGGATGAAAAAGCTGTAATATCCCGCGCCTGCGGCGCATAATCTGCGTCGGAGGTGTATGCCCATGACGTTCGCCCAGCGTGATACACTCAGAAAGCTGCTCGCCCTTGCCCTCGTGTTTCTGACGGCGATGGCGTTGCTTTACCGCTATCGTCTTGCGCCTGCGGCGGCGGATCTGCTGGCAATTCAGGTGGATAATCAGGCATCGGATGCCATCAATGCCGCCATTGCAGAGCAAATCGCAGCGGGTGAGATCGACTACGAACGGATCATTTCCCTGGAAACGGATGCACAGGGGAATATTACGGCTGTTCATACAAATGCGGCGGAGGTTAACAGACTGAAAAGCGCCGTGCTCATCCGTGTGGATGCCAAGCTGGAGCAGCTGTCCGTTGAGGAGTTGGGCGTACCGCTGGGAAGCGTCCTGCTGCCGGAACTTTTTTCCGGACGCGGACCGGAGCTGAATGCGCGGGTACTTGCAATCCGAACGACGGATGCGGTGTTCCGCAACAGCTTCCTTGAGGCGGGTATTAACCAGACTTTGCATCGTATCTTTATCGACATTCATGTTGTCGTGACCATTTTGACCTACGACGGGATGCGCGAAATTCCGGTCGATTCGGCCGTGCTTGCCGCAGAGACGGTCATTGTCGGCCGAGTACCGCAGACTTATTTCGGCATGGAGGATTTACCATGAACCCCAAACAGGAGATCGAGCGTCTGACGGCGCTGCTGGAAGACGCCAACCATAAATACTATGTTCTGGATGCGCCGACGATGGAGGACTATGAATACGACCGTCTGCTGCGCCGGCTCGAAGAACTGGAAGCTCAGTACCCGGAGTACGCGTCGCCGCTCTCGCCGACGAAGCGCGTCGGCGGAGAGGCGCTCAGCCGCTTTGAAAAGGTGGAGCACGCGGTGCCGCTGGAAAGCCTTCAGGATGTGTTCTCGCCGCAGGAGGTCGAGGAATTCGACGCGCGCCTGCGCGAGGTCTTACCCGATGCGGTCTACAGCGTCGAGCCGAAGGTGGACGGGCTTTCCGTTGCGCTGGAGTATCTTGACGGACGCTTTGTGCGCGGCGCTACGCGCGGCGACGGGCGTATCGGCGAGGACGTGACGGAGAATCTGAAGACCATCCGCTCTATCCCCATGCAGCTTGCGGACGCGCCGCACAGATTGATCGTGCGCGGTGAAGTGTTCATGCCGCGCGCGGTGTTTGAGACGCTCAACGCCGAGCGGGAAGAAAAGGGACAGGCTTTGTTTGCCAATCCACGCAATGCGGCAGCGGGCAGCCTTCGGCAGCTTGACCCGTCGATCGCGGCAGCGCGGCGGTTGGATATTTTGATTTTCAATTTACAGCTTGCAGAGGGGCGCGAATTTGCGACCCATGCGGAAGCGTTAAATTTTTTGCGGCAATGCCGCTTTAAGGTTATTCCCCATACACTCTGTGATACGCGCGAGGCGGTTCTTGCGCAGATCGAGCGTATTGACGCTGCGCGCTACGATTATCCCTTTGACATCGACGGCGCAGTTGTCAAGCTCAACGACCTCGGAGGACGGGCGTTGCTTGGCAGTACCGCAAAGTTTCCGCGCTGGGCCTGCGCCTATAAATATCCTCCGGAGATCCGCGAAACGGTGCTGCGGCAGATCGTTGTGCAGGTCGGACGCACGGGCGTTCTGACCCCCAAGGCCGTGGTTGACCCGGTGCGTCTGGCCGGGACAACCGTGACGAATGCCACGCTGCATAATCAGGATTTCATCACGCTTAAGGATATCCGTATCGGCGATACCGTGCGTATCCGCAAGGCGGGAGAGATCATTCCTGAAATTCTGGAGATCGTGCCGGAAAAGCGCCCCGCCGGGACAAGCCCCTATCGTCTGCCAACGCACTGTCCCGTCTGCGGCGCTCCGACGGAACGGGATGAGGACGGTGCCGCACTGCGCTGTACGGGTGCGGAATGCCCTGCGCAGCTTTCGCGGAACATTGCGCATTTCGTCTCGCGCGGCGCAATGGATATTGAAGGACTCGGAGACTCTATTGTCGCTCAGCTTATTGAAAACGGTGCGGTTCATTCGCCCGCGGATATTTACTTTCTGACGTTCGATGAGCTGAAAAGTCTGTGGAAAAGCGGTGAAAAGTCGGCGCAGAAGCTTCTTGCTGCGATTGAGGCCAGCAAAAACAACGAGCTGTCGCGTCTGTTGTATGCTTTTGGTATCCGTCAGGTGGGCGAAAAGGCAGCCAAGCTGCTTGCGCGGCAGTTCGGCTCGCTCGACGCGCTGGCGGCGGCATCCGTCGAGGAGCTTACGGCGCTGCGCGACGTCGGCGCGATTACTGCCGAGAGCCTGAAGCAGTGGTTCTCCGGCACACAGTCGCAGCATATGATCGCGCGGCTGCGTGAGGCAGGTGTAAACTTTACCGAGCACACGCAGGCATACGACCAACGCTTTGCCGGCCTGACTTTCGTTCTGACAGGCGCGCTGACACTCTTCACCCGTGAGGAGGCGACCGCGCAGATTGAGCTGCACGGGGGCAAGGCCTCCGGGTCGGTGTCGAAAAAAACGAGTTATGTTGTTGCGGGTGACAGCGCCGGAAGTAAGCTGAAAAAGGCGGGCGAGCTGGGAGTTCCGGTCCTCAGCGAAGAGGAATTTCTGAAAATGCTTGCCTGATGTGCCGCGCCGTGATAGAATAAATTAGATTTTTCGCGGAAAGAAGGATACCAATGAGAAAATTCCTTGCAATCGTGTTGTGCCGTCTGCTGCGCTTTGTCGGCGGTCTGCTCGGAAAGGGGTCGAGCCTGCCGGGGAAATATGCCCTGAAGCTATGCCCGGATGTTTTAAGCCGCATCCGTCTGCCGGAGACGGTCATCGCCGTCACGGGCAGCAACGGCAAGACCTCCACCGTGGAGATGCTTGCTGCGGTGCTGCGTGCCGAGGGAAAGACCGTCGCATACAATGCGCAGGGTTCCAATCAGATCGAGGGAGTAACGACCATGATCCTCTGTGCCTGTACACTTGGCGGCAAAATGAAACAGGATGTGCTCCTGATTGAGTCAGACGAGCGTTACGCACGGTACACCTTCCGCTGGTTCCGCCCCACACATTATGTCATTACAAATCTTTACCGTGATCAGCTTACGCGAAACGGCCACCCGCAGTGGGTATTCGATGCCATCGCCGACAGTCTGCATGAGGAAACCATGCTTGTGCTCAATGCGGACGATCCTCTGGTCTCGCTGTTCGGGCGGGAGAGACGGAATGTTCGGTGGTTTGGCATGGAGCCGGTCGAGAGCGATACGCAGACGCTTGTCGGGCGCTATCATGATGCCGCCTATTGTCCCATGTGCGGAAAGCCGCTGCACTATTCTGCCTATCATTATAACCACATCGGCATTTACGACTGCCCCGCCTGCGGCTACGGCCGCCATATGCCCGATGAGCGCGTAACGAAAGCCGACCTGGATGCCGGCCTTCTGGAGATCAACGGTACGCAGCATATCCGTCTGGCGCTTCGCAGCCTCTTTAACGTATATAATCTGCTGGCGGTCTACACCGTCTGTCGTCTGCTTGATATTCCCGGCGAGCGTATTTGCGCGATCCTGAGCGATTATATACTCAAAAACGGCCGCTTTGTGCGTTTTCGCTGCGGCAGACACGAGGGGGAGTTTCTTGTTTCCAAGCATGAGAATTCCGTATCCTATGACCTTTCACTGCGCTATGCCGTGGCGCAGAAAAAGCCCTGTACGGTGGTTGTAATTGTCGATGCGGTGAGCCGCAAGTATTTCACAAGCGAGACTTCCTGGCTCTGGGATATCAACTTCGAACTCCTGAACAGTGAAAATGTGCGCAGGATCCTGTTGTGCGGCAAATACTGCAATGATCTTGCGCTGCGCTTCGATTTCACGGGGATTGCTCCGGAACGGATTCAAACGTATGCGCAGGTTGCCGATGGTGTGGCGGCGTTGCGGGAAAGCGGAGACGAAACGGTCTACACCGTGACCTGCTTTTCGGATAAGGAGAAATTCCTGTCAAATGTGGAGGTACTGTCATGAGGCTGCTGCATATTTATCCAGATCTGATGAATCTCTACGGCGAGTATGCCAATGTGCGCGTCATGGAGCGCTTCCTGCTCGAACAGGGGGCACAGGTTACAACGGAGACACTCTCGCTCTACGACACACGCGATATTTCCGGCTATGACTTTTATTTTATGGGCGCGGGGACGGAGCGCAATCAGAAGCTCGCCCTTTCCCAGCTTGCCGTGCACCGTGACGCGATTGCTGCGGCGATACAGGCGGGCAAGGTTTTGCTTTTTACCGGCAACGCATGGGAGCTGCTCGGCAGAGCCGTGACCGATGCGTCCGGGCATCGCTTTGAGGCGCTCGGCCTTGCAGCGTTTGAGACAACCGAGAGTAAAAAGCGGATCGTTGGCGACGCGATTGCCTACTACGGCGAAAAGCCGTTGGTTGGCTTTGTCAATAAGTGCAGTGTGACGTCCGGTGTCGCAAACCCGTTTCTGCACATGGCGCTCGGTTTTGGAAATGAGGCGGAGTGCGGCCCGGAGGGATGGCATGAAAAGAATCTCTACGCGACGCATCTGACCGGTCCGGTTTTGGTCAAAAATCCTGCGCTGCTGCGTGAGCTTGCAGGATTACTGCTCGGTGGCAGGCTTCCGGATGACTGCCCGATGTGGCCGTCGATGGAACGCGCCTTTGCCGTTGCCTTTGATGAACTGAGCAGACGTTTGCCGTAGGCGCAGACGGTGCATATGAAAATCCCGCCGCTCGACGGAGCGGCGGGATTTTCATGATTGAGACAACATCCAACCCAGAATGTCATATTTTTCATCCGTATATGCATCCGGAACGGCAAAATGATCTGCACCGGGAATGACCGTGATTTGCGCATTCGGATTGTTTTTCTGAAGTGCTCGAATAAATGCAATGCTCTGCTGCGGGGAGACGATCGTATCTTCTGAACCGACGAAAGCACGAACAGGGAGCTCCGACAGTGCGGCACGGTTTTCCGCCGTGTTTTGAATACTGCCGCTCAGCGGTACGATGCAGCAGAACCGTTCCGGCGCAGCCAGTGCAAGCGTCCAGGTGGCCGTGCCGCCCATACTGTGACCTGTCAGGCATATCCCGTCTATATCGAAGCGTGCCGTAACATCGTCCAGCAGAGCGAACAAATCACTCTGCATCTCTGCCCAGTCGCGATACTCGTCGGAGAGCTGCGGAATCAGAATATAGCAGTTTGGTCTGCCCAGAAGCCCTTCCTTCAGAAGCTTTGGAAAGCCGTTTTGCAGGACAAGCGACGCATCACTGCCTTTCCCGGAGCCGCCGTGCAGATAGACGACCAGCTTTAGGCCGGGACGGGAATTTTCGGGACTGTAGAGCCAGTAGCCGATACGTCCGAAGTGATGCAGTGTGAGCGACGGTCCAGAAGCGGGCGCCGTGACCGGATCCGTCGATTCCGGCGCAGGCATTTCGGCAACGGCTCCGGCATTGCAGGCCGACAATGCGGTGCATAATGTCAGAATCAAAAGTGCACTGGCAATATACTTCATTGGAGAAGCCCCCTATAAACGCTGAAACACGGCTTTCTCGATCCGCTTATATAACAGCAGCGTCAGTATGGTCAGCAATATACCCTTGACGAGGTTCAGCGGTGCGACACACAGGACGACGAAGCTCGTTACATCGTGTACGCCACGCCAAACGGCAGTTCCCATCGCGATAATACTGTCAAGCGGCAGGGAAAACAGTTCGGAGAAGGCGGGCAGGAGATAGACTGCGTTGAACACTGTGCCGAAGCCGGTCATACACAACGTCCCGATGCCCAACCCCAGCGCGGCAAAGCCGCGCGTTTTTTTTGCATGATAGACAACGGATGCGGGGACGACCAGCATACAGCCGACGACGAAATTCGCAAGCTCGCCGACATAGGCCGTTGTCGTACCCTTGAGCAGCAGCTTCAGACCGATCTTGAGCAGTTCCGTCAGCACGCCCGCCACGGGGCCGAGATAAAATGCGCAGATCAGCGCGGGCAGCTCACTCAGATCGAGCTTGTAGAACGAAGGTGCCAGGAAGACGAGCGGCAGCTCCAGAAGCATCAGTATGCCTGCCAACGCGCCGCTCATGGCGAGAATCGTCAGTGATTTCGCGGCCGAAACACGGCGGACATTCTTGCGAAGCAGGTGTTGAAACAGCGCCGAGATACCGAGCAGCAGCGCGGTTATCCCTGCGCAGACGAGGATAAATTGCAGTGTTTTCATGTGTCCCTCCGAAAATTGAAAGTCGCCCGAGTCTCCTCAGGCGACAGAACCTCCAAAAAGGGATACCGTCGATCTTCTTCCATCCAGACTATACTGTCGGTTTCGGAGTTTCACCGAATCATGCGTCCGGAGACGCTCGCGGACTGTACCGCCGGTGGGGAATTACACCCCGCCCTGAAGACTTCACAGCGCTGTATATGTTGCACGTTCACTATAGCACATTCTTCCGAAAATGCAAGTGTTTTTTTGCGGCAGCACCGGGGGACGGCCGGAACGTCTTACCGCTTGTGCAGCTTTTCGACCGCTTGCGCAGAGCCTATTGACAAAGGCATGTCGGTTTCGTATAATAAAAATCAGAGAAGATCATGGAGGAGGCATGTCATGCGAATATGTGCTTTCGACGAGGTACGGGATGTTTTTGGCGCACAGTCATTCGGATATGGCTGTGCGCACTTTGCGCCCGGATTTTTCCGTGAAGAAAGGCACATTCCAATGCCCGAAAGAAATCGGGAAAATGAACGCTGAGACGTGATTCAAAAACAACATAGCTTTGATGGAGGAAAAACTATGAAACGTATTCTCGCAGCCCTTCTTGCCGTTTTCACGCTTCTTTCGCTTGCTGCCTGTAGCAGCGAAGGCAAGGATGCGCTCAACAACGAGAAAAAAGCGGCGACAAAGATTACCGAGGAGCTCAATGCCGAGGTGTATCGGCTTCTTGACTTTAATGATAAGCAGGAAGGCGAATTTGCCAATCGCGGCTTTATTACTGCCCCGGATTCGCTTGTGATCAAGACCGAAAACGGCGCGCCCGTATGGTCGCAGGATGCCTATGACTTTGTCCGCGGCGACAAGGAAGCGCCCGCCGAGGCCAACCCCGGCCTGTGGCGTAATACACAGTATAATGCGCTCTACGGCCTGTTCAAGGTCACGGACGACATCTACCAGGTTCGCGGCTATGACATTTCCAATATTACGTTTGTCCGCAGCCGGAACGGCTGGATCATCATGGACTGCGGCAGCAGCAAGTATACCGCATCCGAAGCGCTCAAGCTCTTCCGCTCTGAGATGGGCGATGCGCGTATTGTGGCCATTATTATCAGCCACGCCCATGTGGATCACTACGGCGGCATTGAGGGGCTGATCTCAGCTGAGAACGTTGCCGACAGCAAGCTGCCTCTGGACGAACAGATTGCTTCCGGAAAGACTGCGATCATCGTTCCGCAGGGCTTTGCCAATGCGGTGATGTCGGAGAACGTTTTTGTCGGTACTGCCATGAAGCGCCGGGCTTTCTTCCAGTATGGCTCGATGCTCCCCTACGACGAAAAGGGACGTCTTTCGGTTGGCATCGGACTGACGGCCGTTCAGAACGGTGTGGGTTATATTGCGCCGAGCTATGAAGTCACGGAGTCCGTCTGCGAAATGACGATCGACGGTGTGAAGGCTGCCTTCCAGTTGACGCTCGGAACGGAATCACCCGCAGAGATGAACACCTATTTCCCGGATATGAAGGCGCTCTGGATGGCGGAGAACTGCACCGGAACGCTGCATAACCTCTACACGCTCCGCGGCGCCGAGGTGCGCGATGCCAATGGCTGGGCGCGCTATATTACCGAGGCGCAGTCTCTTTTCCCGGATGCCGAGGTTGTATTCCAGTCTCACAACTGGCCGCACTGGGGCAAGGAGGTCGTCAGCGAGTATATGACCAACACCGCCGCGGTCTATAAGTTTATCCACGACCAGACGCTTCTGTATATCAACAAGGGCTATACGTCCACGGAGATTGCTTCTATGATCAAGCTGCCGGAGGATCTGGAAAAGGTGTGGTACACCCGCCAGTATTACGGCACGCTGAAGCACAATGTCAAGGCGGTTTACCAGAAGTATATGGGCTGGTATGACGCTAATCCCATTCATCTCGATGAGCTGGAACCGAGTGAGTACGCAAAAAAGCTGGTAGAGTATCTCGGCGATACGTCCAAGGTGCTGGAAATGGCGCGCAAGGATTTTGAGAAGGGCGAATATCAGTGGGTCGCGCAGATTACCAATACGCTCGTTTACGCGGACCCGAGCAATCGGGATGCCCGCTATCTGTGTGCCGATGCTCTGGAGCAGCTCGGCTATCAGGCAGAGTCCGGCGCATGGAGAAATGCCTACCTTGTTGCCGCGTATGAGCTGCGGAACGGTACGGATGCATATCCGAAGACGGCGCAAACCGGAGTCGGTTCGACCGCGCAGGGCATGGATGCGCAGACAATGCTGGATTACATGGGAATCGTGATGGATACGGAGAAGCTCGGAAGCCGCTCCTTTACCATTCAACTGAAGTTGACCGACGGCGACAATTATCTGTTGAAAATCCATCACGGCGTTCTTCTGTACTACAAGGATACGCTTTCGGAGGATGCGGATTTGACGCTCTCCATGCCTCGTGTCGGTATCCTTGCCATTACGGGCAAGAATCAGGAAAACATCGACAAGCTGGTCAAGGTCGAAAAGGGCGATGCGGAGCTGTTCCGCGCTCTGTGCGACAGTATGACAGCCTTCGACCTGTATTTCAACATCATTGAACCGTGAGAAAAAGATCCATGAAAAAAACGCTTTGTTTGCTTCTTTGCCTGCTAACGGCCGCATCCCTGATTGGATGCAGCCGGACTTCCGACGAAACGACGGACGATTGGGAAACGCTTACGCAGGCATATATTTACGCTTTCCCGCTTGTGCTGACCGATGCGACCAAAACTGCCGCTACCAATGTGGCGTCTGCTGATCATGCGGGACACGCGCCGGTCAACCAGCTGATCCATGCCGCCGGTCTTGCGACATCCGAGACACATATAGTTGTGACGCCCAATGTCGATACGCTTTACACACAGGCATGGCTTGATCTCGGACAGGAACCCATGGTTTACCGTGCGCCGGAAGCCGACCGATTCTTTAACGTTCAGGTGTTGGACGCATGGACCAATACGGTCACGGTTCTGAAGGGCGCCGGCGACTATGCCTTTGTTCGGGCGGGGTGGCAGGGAACGTTACCCGACGGCGTAAAAAAGGTGGAGGTTCCGACCGATACGGTATGGCTCATCTGCCGTATGGTTGTGGACGGTGCGGAGGATATGCCCCGCGTTCGTGTGCTCCAGGGAGCGATGCGGCTCGTACCGCTTTCCGCATACGACGCGATGGATTCCTATCAGGCACCGTCGGGGACCTATGATGAAAAAAATCAATTTGTTCCGGTTCAACATGTGCTTTCCATGACGCCGCAGGAGTTTTTTGAGACCGCCAACCGCCTTATGCAGACCAACCCGCCGTCTGCGGAAGACGCAGAGCTGCTCACAAGCCTGCAGAAGTTGGGAATCGGCCCGGGTGAGACGTTTTCTGCCGGACGGTTCGGTACGGAACTTGCGCAGAAATGGAAGGAAATGCTTGAAAATATGCGCCCCCTGCTTGCAAAGGACGCGGGGGACTACGCCAAAACACTTGGCGCCTGGAGCTACTACGGCGACCCGATCGGGGATTTCGGTACGGCTTATACCTATCGTGCACTGGTCGCTCTTGCGGGCCTCGGTGCAAACACCACCGATATTGCTGTCTATCCGAAGCTCGATGCGGATGCGACAGGGGAGAAGCTGACGGGTGCAAAGCAGTATGTCCTGCATCTGGATTCCGTACCGCCTGTGCTGGAAAACGGCTTCTGGTCGTTTACCGTGTATGGCGATGATGACTTCCTGATCGGAAACCCGATCGGCTGTTACTGTGTCAACGACCGTTCCTCCTGTAGATACAATGAGGATGGCTCGCTGGATATTATTATTTCGGCAGAGATTCCCCCGGAGGGAACCGATAACTGGCTGCCGGTCGGAGAGGGCGGCTTCCACCTGTTCCTGCGCATTTACTACCCCGATATGGAAGCGCTTGCCCAATGGTCTGCCCCGACGGTTTCCCTCCTGGAAAAGTAAAAGAGTTTGGTATCCGCAACGCACCCGACCTTCCGGCCGGGTGCGTTTTTGTTCTTGACAAATGCGAACTTTGGACTATAATAGCTGTAGATACAACGATGTATATACAACAAATTAGGATGGCGGAGGTGTACATATGGATATTACCGAACGGAAGATCACAAAAATCGCTCGGGAAGCGGAAAAGCTGGTTCTGCTTTCCTTGCGGGAGGAGGGAGTCGGTACGGCGGAGATCGATCTGATCCATGCACTGCGACACAATCCAGGCTGCACGCAGGCGAAGATTGCAGAGCTTCTGCACGCGGATAAGGCGGCAATCGCGCGGAGAACGAGGAACCTCGAAGGAAAGGGGTTTCTTATTCGCAGGGAGGATCCGAAGGATCGGCGCAGTCAGCTTCTTTTCCCCACCGAAAAGGCGGAGGCGATGCGATCGTCCAAATCGGAGATCGAAGCGTCGTTCTACGAATACCTTACCGCCGCCCTGACCGACGGAGAGGCTGAGTGCTTTGCCGCCCTGTTGGATAAGCTGTATACTGCGTCCAAAGCCGAAAGCCGCGCAGGCTTTCCGCATTTCATGGATACTCAAAGGAAGTGAGAGAACGGTGAAAGAGAAAACGGTGTTTTATCCGAACAGGGTTGGCTCCTATTTCCGCATGGAATGGCTGTCGCTGACCTTTGTGACGCTTTCCGGCGTGTTTTATAACGTGGGTTTGCTTGCAACTCCATGGTTTGAGGGGCGACTTGCTCAGTGCCTGGCCGATATTCTCGGCGGAAGCGCAGCGGCCTCGCAGATGGCGATGCTGGTGCTCGCCTACCTTGCCGTTACACTGGCTGTACAGGCGGCGCGATTTGTAAAGCGTTTTTACGTCCGCCGCTTTGCCAATAACATCAATCGACGCATGAAGGGGATCCTTTATGCCAATCTTGTGCGTGAAAGCAGAGCGTCTTTGGAGAAGGAGGGCGCAGGAGAACTGATGACCAAGGCCATCTCCGATGTGGATGACTGCGTGGAGGGTATGCGGAAGTTTACCACCGAGGTTTTCGACACCGGCGTGGTGATGGTTGGCTATGCGGTTATGCTTCTGATATACGACTGGCGTCTGGCATTGCTCAGCCTGCTCTTTACGCCGATCTCATATTTTTGTGCGGCGCGGATGAAAGCACCGGTGCAGCGTGCGGGGGCGGCGTATAAGAAGGCCGCAGGCGCCCTGAGTACCGCCACACTGGATCGTGCGCAGAACGCCGTGACCTATCGGATCTACGGCTGCGAGGCGGCAAGAGCGGCGCGCTACGAAGAAACCCTGAGCAGTTATGAGAAAAAGGCCGTACGCTCCAATGTGTGGCAGTCTGCGCTGCCGCCGCTCTATCTTGCGGCATCGGGGGCGGGTGTTTTGTTTATCCTGTGGTTCGGCGCAAAGAATGTGCTTGGAACGGGGTGGAATGCGTGGGACATCGCGGCGTTTACCACCTTCCTCTCCTGCTTCACCAAGCTGACGGTCAAGTCGTCAAAGGTTGCCAAGCTGTTTAATTCCGTGCAGAAAGCAGAGGTTTCGTGGAGGAGAATCAAACCGCTGATGAAGTCACCGGAGCCGCAGGAAACGCTCAGGATACCGCAGCCTGCCGATGTGACGCTGGATGGACTTTCGTTTGCTTACGGCGAGGGGGAACCGGTCTTTTCGGGACTTTCACTGACGGCTCACCCCGGTGACATCATCGGTGTGACCGGTCCTGTTGCCTGCGGAAAATCCACTTTTGGTCGAGTGTTTCTCTGCGAAGCGCCCTATGGCGGTTCGATTCGCTTTGGCAAGAAGGAGCTTTCTGCGTTCTCCTCCCGCGACATTGCCGGGACGGTCGGATATTTGGGACATGGCCCTGAGCTCAGCGCAGATACGGTGCAAAACAACGTGCTTTGCGGCAGTGAGCAGGAACTGATGCCGCTGCTTACCGCCGTTGCCCTGAAGGACGAGGTGTTGGAGATGGAAAACGGTGTCGGGACCGTGATCGGCAGCAGCGGAGTACGCCTGTCGGGCGGTCAGGCGCAGCGCCTTGCACTGGCAAGAACGCTGGCGCATCCGCGCCCGCTCATGATCCTTGACGACCCGTTTTCCGCGCTCGACCGTAAGACGGAGGACGCGGTGTTTGCAAACCTGAAACGGTATGCGGAGGATAAGGTCGTTTTTTTGATCTCACACCGGCTGTACCACTTCCCACAGATGCAAAAGGTGATTTTTATGGAGGACGGCAAAACGGAGGTCGGTACGCATGACGAGCTGATAGCCTCCGTTCCGGCTTACCGCCGGCTCTATGAAAGTCAGACAGGAGGCGGGGAACATGAGGAATAAAAAAGGTGTGATTTCTGCATTGACGACGGCGGCGCGAGAGCACCGCCTGCTCACCGCAGGGACGTTGCTGTGCGTTGCGGCCTCTGTCGCCGCGTCGCTGGTTCCGCCGCTGCTGCTTGCACGCGTGATTGACCGTCTGACCGGAGGCGTTTCACTGACCTTTACCGTCGTGCTGCTCTACTTTGGAAGCCTCGTACTGGAAGGCGTGCTTTCCTCCGCACTGGAGACGCTCCTGGTGCTTTTTGGGCAGAAAATGACACACGCGCTGCGTTCCGAAATGTCTCAGAAGCTCTCTTCGTTGCCGGCAAGCACTCTCGTTTCGCAGAATCCCGGTGAGGTTGCGGCGCGTTTTTCCGGTGATGTTGATACCGTGGAAGCACTTTTTACCTCCGGCATTATCAGTATGGTTGCCGACGCCTGCCGAATTCTTTCGATTCTGGCAGTCATTGCGATAAAGAATACGGGGCTCTCCCTTGTCCTGCTTGCAGTCCTTCCGCTGTTTGCATGGTTTACGCGCCGCGTGCAGAAGAAAATGCTTGCCGCACAGCTTGAGAACCGCCGCGCAGTTGCCGCCGTCTCAGGGCAGGTGCCGGAGACGCTGCACAACATCCGCACCATCCGTGCGCTTGGGCTGGAGAGGTATATGGAGCGCCGCTACGACCGATGCATCGGGGAGAGTTATGCCGCCGTGGAGAAAACAAACTTCTACGATGCGATCTATTCGCCCGTAGTGCTCCTGCTCAACGCAGCCGTGGTCGGCATTGTGATGCTGCTCTCTGCTTCGGGCAAGGCGCAGATTTTGGCGTTATTTGGTATGTCAGTCGGCACGTCAGTCGCCGTAATTGATTATATTTCGCGCATTTTTTCTCCGATTGAGACTCTTGGCATGGAAATACAGACCATTCAGTCGGCCATGGCGGGTGTCAGACGAATCGATGCGTTCCTCGCCGAGCCAGAGCGGGTTATCCCGGCAGACCGCGAAAAGGCTGCGCGGGGCGATATCGTCTTTTCCCATGTAACCTTCGGCTACGGAGAAAAGCCCGTATTACACGATTTTTCCATGACGGTAGCGGAGGGGGAGCAGGTTACGCTTGCCGGCAGAACCGGGGTCGGAAAAAGTACGATATTTCGACTGTTGCTTGGGCTTTACAGACCGGAGACGGGAGTAATCACCATCGGCGGAGTGGACGTTTCTGACATCACCGACCGCGAGCGGCGCTCATGCATCGGTTGTGTGGAGCAGCATTTCTCCCGCGTTCCGGGAACGGTTCTGGAACAGATCACACTTTCTGATCCTGCCGTGACCGAAGAAATGGCGCACCATGCGGCAAAGCTTGCCGGAATCGACGATGCCATCGCGGCTCTGCCCCAGGGCTATGCCACCGTATGTACGGATGGCATCTTTTCGCAGGGGGAATGGCAGCTTTTGTCCATTGCCCGTGCTGTAGCGGCAGATCCGGCGGTGCTGCTGCTTGACGAGATTACGGCAAATCTCGATGCGGAAACCGAGGTGCGGGTGCTTGAGGCACTGCGCCGAGCCTCCGAGGGACGCACGGTACTCTCTATTTCCCATCGCATCTATGAGAATTTCAGAGGAAGAACCGTGGAGCTCAGGGCGGACAACGCCTGAAGGAATCGGACTCCCGCAATGCGTTTTCTCGGCGCTGCGGCTATGACAGAAAGCAGACGGCTCTCCCCGTAGGGGAGAGCCGTTTTTCATTTGACAATCAGAAGCGGCTGAAGCTGGCGCCCCGCAAGGGCCTGCGTGACCGTTTCCGGCAGCTTTTCCAGGTCGGCAACCAGGCTGTAGGGCTTGCCGAACGGACTGTCCTGCCCGAAAGGGACAAAATAGAAATGCCGCCGTGCGAGCAGGCGTCCGATGCTTTCCGCATTTGCTGCCAGACCGTCGTTTGTGGAAACGGCGAGCACGACCGGGCGGCCGTTGCGCAGATGTGCTTTACAGGCGAGTGTTACTGCAGTGTCGGCGACACCCGCGGAAAGCTTTGCCAGTGTGTTTCCCGTACAGGGAGCGATGACCAGCAGCTCAAGCTGCTTTTTCGGGCCGAACGGCTCGACTTCGTTCAGTGTAGTCAACACGCGGGTGCCGCAGATCGATTCAATCTCTGTGCGGAAGCTCGCCGCAGTGCCGAAACGTGTATCGATCTCAGCCGAGGCTGCGGAGAGAATGGGGATAACGGTATAGTCCTGCGCAAGTATGCGCAGGGCTTCGATGGCTTTGCGAAAGGTGCAGAATGAGCCGCATAACGCAAAGCCGATGACAGGTTTCACGAAAACTCCTCCTTCCAATGCTTCCGGATGGCCTCGCCGTAAAGTTTGCCTGCCGTGACGGGGAAAAAACGGCCGGGAAGGCTTTGTGCGTCAATAAAATGCTCGCCGAGTAGATTCTTGACTCCGTCGGCCAGTCCACCGGGAGGCGAGGCAAGCTCGAAATACCGACCTGAAAACCCGGGGAAGGCCTCAGCGGCCAGTACAGGGGATGGAACGGTGTTGAATATGGCGTCGAAGCGGTGCAATTCATGCAGCGAACCGAGAAATACCGCCTCATGACCGAGTGCCCGTGCCAGCGCAAGGTCGGCGGGCTTTCGCGCAGCGACGGTGACGAGCGTACCGAGTGCTGCAAGCTTTTGCGCCAGCACTTTGCCGCAGCGGCCATAACCGCAGACAAGGCACTCTGCACCGCTGAGCGTGCGTCCGAGCGATTGCAGCGCCAGAAGGATTGCACCCTCCGCCGTCGGAACAGCGTTCAGACTGCTCATGGGCTCTGTACCGAACAAATCAACGAGTCGAGCCTGCTCACAGCGCAGTGCTTCGAGCTTCCCGCCGTAGATCACGCCGCCGCGCGCGACCCGCGCGAGAATGGGCGCGATGGGCAGTGCGTTTCTGCCGCGCAGCTTATCGCCGGAGAGCGACGGAAAGGGGAGCGCAAGTACCCGGATCACGTCGGGCAGGGGTTCGTCCGGCAGCCCCGGTACCATGTGGCAATGTACCTCAATCCCTTGCCCGGACAGATAAGCGGCGGCATGGAAGCTTCGCGCGTCGCCGCCGATGAACCAGAGCGGATCGTTCATGATCCCGCCTCCTTTCTGAAATCAATCTATGCGAATTTGAAGGAAGCGGTGAAAAACGGTTGTCAAATTTCTCCGCGTGCGTTATAATGGGAACAGAAAGGGTGTGTTTTTATGGAAGCGCGAGGCTTTATTCAGGACATGCTGGATGTAAAGCTGTTGGTTCTGTTTGTAATGTCGCACGTTGCCTACCCCGTTGACTTGCAAAAGATCTATGAGCTTTCCTATCAGGACGATAAGCTGAGCTACTTTGATCTGTCCGCAGCGGTACCCGAGATGGTTGGAACGGGGCACCTGGAGCAGCTCGATGGCGGACGGTACATAATTACCGAAAAGGGGCGTTCAACCTGCGAGATCACAAAGGATGCCATTGCCTATCCCGTGATGCAGCGTGCGCTTGAGGCGGTTGATCGTTTTAATCGGGAGACGCGTCGCAGTGAATTTGTCAAGGCTACGGTCGAGCCGGAAAACGGGAGCTATCGCGTTGATCTGCGACTCAACGACGAAGTCGGTGAGCTTCTGCATATTGAGCTGATGGCGCCGACGCAGAAGCAGGGAGTGCGTTTGGCCCGCGCATTCCGCATCAAAGCCGAAACGATCTATCATGCGGTGATGGATGAACTTTTGGCAAAACCGAAAGAAGATGCTTGATTTTTTATTTAAACTGTGCTATAATACAACCAGCAAGTACCACATAAATTGAAAGGAGCGACTCAAATGAAATTTCAGTTTTCAGAGAAAAAAGTCAGCCTGCCTGCCAGCGTCCATGCTTATGCCGAAAAAAAGGTGATGAAGCTTGAGCGCTTTTTCCGCGATGACGCGGAGGCCCTTGTCGCCTTTTCTGTCGAAAAGGATCGTAATATTGTAGAAATTACGGTCCATGCCGCCAACACCTATTTCCGCGCAAGCGAAGCCACTTCGGATATGTATGCCTCGATCGATGCCGCCGTTGCGACCATTGAGCGCCAGATCCGGAAGAATAAGACACGTCTTGCGCGCCGTCTGCGCCAGGATGCGTTTACCCGCAGTGTTGAGGTAACATCCTTTGCACCGGAGGTTGAGGAGGAACGCGATTTCGACATCGTCCGTATCAAGCAGTTCCCGATGAAGCCGATGACCCGCGAGGAGGCCATTTTGCAGATGAATCTTCTGGAGCACAGCTTCTTTGCCTTCCGCGACGACGAGAATGACGGTGCCTTTGCCGTTGTCTATGCGCGTAAGGACGGCGGTTATGGCCTGATTGAGGACGTAAACTGACCGCAGCTCACAGATGAAAAAGCGGGAGCCCTACGGGGCTCCCGTGCTTGTTATTCTGCGGTATATGCCGCCGGAAATAAAAAAGCAGGGAGCCAAGGGCTCCATCTTATAGGGAAACGAAATGACCCCCCAGGGGCACTACCGGTACGGAACAAGTGAAATAGCCGCAAGCCATCATTCGATGGCTTGCGGTTATTTTCGTTTATGTCCAATATCATGTACATGGATAAATTGAGTGATTGTAAACGCGATAGCAGTAGCCTTTTTACTATTGTAGCGCAATCGGCAGCATGATGCAAAAACATATTCTTTTTGCTCTTGATTTCTTTCTAATAATCGTTATAATAATTATTAGAAAGTTTGTTAGAGCGGGGGTCGTTTTATGATTGAGAATAAGACCACGGAATTTAAGCGTGAGTACATGGATGATATCAAATATGCTGTAGTTGCCTTCGCAAATACGGATGGCGGCAAAATATATATTGGAATTAATGATAATGGAAGTGTCCAATGCATCGAAAATACAGACGAAATTATACTTCGCGTCACCAATATGATCCGAGATTCAATTCGTCCGGATGTTACCATGTTTACCGAGTGCGCTGTTGAAACCATGGAAGGAAAAGCTGTTGTGGTTCTTACTGTCCAGAGAGGCACCGCCCGACCCTATTACCTCTCTGGAAAGGGTATTCGTCCGGAGGGCGTGTATGTTCGCCAGAGCGCATCCTCTGTTCCCGCTTCTGAGACAGCCATACTGAATATGATCAAGGAGACGAGCGGTGACCGTTATGAGGATGCTCGTTCCATCAATCAGCAGTTGACCTTTGAAAAAGCGGAGAGTTATTTTGCAAAGCGCAGTCTTGCTTTTGGAGATCAGCAAAAGCGCACACTGAACATCATCGGTTCCGACGGTACCTACACCAACCTTGGTATGCTGCTATCTGATCAATGCGTTCATACCATCAAGCTGGCTGTATTTGATGGCAGCAAGAAAAGCGTGTTCCGTGACCGTAAGGAGTTGAGCGGCTCTTTGCTCACGCAGTTGGAGGATGCCTATTCCTACATTGATCAGTTCAACCGTACCCGCGCGGAATTTGAAGGGCTGGAACGCATTGACAGGAGGGATTATCCCAGCGAAGCGTTGCGCGAAGCATTGCTCAACGCCATCACCCATCGTGATTACAGCTTCAGCGGCTCCACACTGATCAGCATCTTCGATGACCGCATTGAGTTCGTGACTATTGGCGGTCTGGTTCGCGGCCTTACTTTTGACGATATTATGCTCGGTGTATCTGCGCTCCGTAATCCAAATTTGGCCAATGTATTTTATCGGCTGAAACTAATTGAAGCTTACGGCACTGGTATTCTAAAAATTAATGAGAGTTACGCCGACTGCGCTGTAAAGCCGCAGTTTGAGGCTACAGATAACGCCTTCAAAATTACACTACCTAACATCAACTATGCAGGTACTCGAAAAGATGTAACCGCTACAGCCCCATTGAAGGTCGCCGATAAAGCAGAACGGCAGGAAATGCTGCTCCGTTTGACCGAAAAGCAGGGATACATCATTCGCAAAGATGTGGAAGCTGAGTTGAACGTTTCTCAGGCTACCGCCATTCTGATCCTGCGGGATATGGTCGAAAAAGGTCTCTTGATCAAGGAAGGCTCCGGTAAGCAGCAGAAGTACCGCATTGCGGAATAACACCCATGCCGAAGTGGAGGTTAAGAGGTTAATATGTATATTGAATTAAAATGCCGGTCCTGCGGCAAAGATTTCCGTGTGGATTTCACCAGCAATGAGTATGATGTAGATAAGTGTCCTAAGTGCGGAAGCTATCTTAGCTTTAGTGATGTGACTCGAATTAGGGCAATTACGGATCCGTTCTATACAAATGTTAGCAGGATCGATAGCGTGAGTGTGTGCGGAATTCATACAGAAGAAAACTGTGCCGCCGGAACTGCAATTATCGCTGCTGACTTGTTCTCCTCTGATATAGAGCAGCTGAACGAAGTGTATCAATCTTCATCGCCGGAGGTGAAGAGCAAACTTGCAGCTTTAATCGATAAGTTCTATCTTTTGGTCAACAGTGATGCCCAAGATGGAAATATCGATAAACTGGATCTGACATTAGACAGCTTGCGTGCGTTGTTTCTGGAGAAAGCAAATGAAAACCACAAGGAAATGGCGCATATACTTGGCCTTGCGCAGGAGGGATAAGAATGCCTAACCTTTCGCAATTAAAACGAGAACGTATGTTAGCGTTCTTGCAAAAGATAAAGGACGAGCACCGGGACGATGACGATATGCTCATCGCCCTGGGCGAGATTGAGAGTGAGCTGACCTCCAAGAAGTATGGCCTTGTCTGGGAGCAGCATGAGGAAGCCGTGGATGTGATGATGCGGGATAATGTTCCTGTGTTCACGGAAGTTCCGGAGCGGGAAATCACTGCGGCACCCGGTCAGGGCTATAACTTCATCCTGGAGGGCGATAATCTCCACTCCCTGCGGCTGTTGGAGAAAACCCATAAGGGAAAGATCGATATTATTTACATTGACCCTCCCTACAACAGAGGCGGTAATGACTTTAGATATGAGGACACCTTTGTTGAAAAACAGGATGGTTTCAGGCACAGCAAATGGCTCTCTTTTATGGAATCTCGGCTTCGTATTGCATGGCAACTTCTAAAGTCAGACGGCGTTATCTTTATTTCTATTGATGATTTTGAGATGGGTGCTCTGCGGATGCTTTGCGACGATGTGTTTGGCGAAGCTTTTTTCCTGTGCAATATCGTATGGCAGAAACGCTATTCCAGAGAAAATCGTGAAGCGATTGGCGATGCACACGAGTATATTCTTGTGTATGCCAAGGATAAGCTGAAGTTTAAGGAGAATAGACACCTTGTCCCCATGAGCGAAGAACAGGCAAAGGTGTATAAGAACCCCAATAATGATCCCAAGGGCAGATGGAGAGCAGTTCCTATGACCGCCCAGGGATATCGGCCAAATCAGATGTATCCAATTGTCGATCCAAAGGGTGGAGTTCATTATCCACCCGAAGGTCGTTGCTGGAGCACTATTGAGCCTGAATTCAAAAAGCTTTTGGCGCAGGGGCGGATTTACTTCGGCAAAAATAACGACTCTCAGCCCAATACTATCCGCTACTTATCTGAAGTTGAGGGGGTTGTTCCCTGGACATGGTGGAACAACGAGGATGTTGGTCACACCGACGAAGCGAAGAAGGAATTGTACGCAATCCTCGGAAAGACCAATAACTTTGAAACCCCGAAGCCAGTTCGTCTCATAAAGCGGATATTGGAAATTGCTTCTAACCCCGATTCTCTTATTCTGGACTTCTTTGCTGGTTCTGGTACCGCAGGCCAGGCGGTGTTGGAAATGAACAAGAGAGATAACGGCAATCGTAGATTCATTCTGTGTACCAATAACGAAGCAAATATCTGTGAGGAAGTTACATACGAGCGCATTCGCCGTGTTATCAACGGGTATGGTAAGCAGGCTGGCTTACCTGCGAATCTACAATATTACCGTACTGACTTTGTTCCGATGGACGATGAATACCTGTCCGACACCCTTCTGGAACACATCCGGGAAATGATCCAGTTGGAGCATGGTGTTAAGATTGACGGTAGCCAGTATTTGATGGTTATGAGTGACGAGGAAGCCGATGAACTACAGACACATTGGGGCGAGTACAAGGGTGTAAAGGCCATCTATGCATCCAAGGAAGTTCTGTTCACTACGGAGCAGAACGCGCTCTTTGCCGGTGTGGAGATCCACACCACTCCCGACTATTACTTTAACTTTGAACTGAAGGAGGTGGGCGAAACATGGTAAACGGTATCAACATCAATCTGTTTGATTTTCAGGAAAAGGCGGTCATCAAGCTGATGGATATTGTGACCGACAGCCGATCCAAGCAGACCGTTATTGTGAAATCTCCCACCGGCTCCGGTAAGACCATCATTCTGATCGATTTTATCGAAGAATACCTGACCAAGATCAATAGCCGCACCGCCTTTATCTGGCTGTGCCCCGGCAAGGGTGATCTGGAAGAACAGAGCCGCCAGAAGATGTGTAAATTTGCGCCCCACCGCTATACTCAGAATCTGTTCGATGCCCTCCAGAATGGTTTCGATGCCGAAAGCACCACATTCATCAATTGGGAATTGGTGACTAAGAAAGGCAACACTGCCATCCGGGATAGCGAGAGGAAGAACCTCTTTGACCGGATTGCGGAAGCACACCGGGCAGGAACGGAATTTATCGTCATCATCGACGAGGAACACTCCAATAACACCGCAAAGGCAAAGGCCATCATTGATGCATTCTCTGCCAAGAATATCATTCGTGTAAGTGCCACTGCCGTGGAAAACAAGCGGTATGAGTATTTTGAGATTGATGAAGTGGATGTCATCAATGCCGGCCTGATCACCAAGGCTCTCTATGTGAATGAGGGATTGGTGGACGGCATGGAGATCACCAATGACTATGAGTGCCTGTTGGATCTGGCAGATGCCAAACGCAAGGCGATCGCTGCCCGGTACAAAGAACTGGGCAAGGCCATTCGCCCTCTTGTGTTGATCCAGTTTCCCAATGGTCAGCCGGAAACCATCCGTGCGGTGGAAGTCAAGCTGGAAGGCATGGGCTATACCTATGACAATGGAATGGTCAGCATTTGGATGAGCGAGGACAAGCGGGATCTTCCCGACAATCTCACCGAGAATGATGCTACCCCGGTATTCCTTCTGATGAAGCAGGCAATCAGCACTGGCTGGGACTGCCCTCGTGCCAAGATCCTGGTGAAACTGCGCGAGGGTATGAATGAGGGTTTTGAAATTCAGACCATTGGCCGCATCCGCCGTATGCCTGAAGCGAAGCACTACGAAGATGATCTGCTTGACTTCTGCTATGTGTATACCTTTGACGAGAAATACAAGGCCGGTCTGCTGTCCAGCATTGATCGGGCTTATGAAACCCGCCGCCTGTTCCTGAAGGATAAGTGTAAGACCTTCACTCTGCAAAAGGAAATCCGAGATATGGACTTCGATGGTCTGGGTGAGCGCGAGGTGCTGATTAAGATCCACGAAGCATTGGTTGCCAAGTACCATCTGGGCAGCGATAAGAAGCAGAACCAGATGCTACTGGCGGATGCCGGATATATCTTCGGTGCGGAAATCCATGGACAAGCTTTGCAGGGTGAATTTGTGCGCACGTCTGCCTTGACGGAAAGCCATAACTATATCACGACCCATAAGCGCGTCGATACCCATAAGCACGGCATGCAGCTCATGCACAGTATCGATGCCATTAAAAGTTCCATTGGCATGGCACAGAACAAGGTCAAAACTATTCTGGAGCGGCTGTTCCGCAAGGGCGGCAATCCTGGCCGGAAGCTGATTGCACTGGAAACAGCCGAATTCTATGCTTTCGTCATCAATAACCAACACAAACTGAAAGAAGAATTCCGGGAAGTTACATCACAGATGGCTATTCAAATGAGTATGCAACTGCATCCGAAGAAAAGCGCATTCCATATTCCGGAACAAGATTTCTTCCGTTATGACCCCAATGTGAAGAACGAAGTAGAGTACCTCTCCAATGCCTACCATGAGTATACTTCTGGTTTTGCTACCAGTCTTGTCCGCAGTACCTGTGAAATGTTGTTTGAACAGTATTGCGAAAGACCAGATAATGATATTGAGTGGGTGTACAAAAACGGCGATACCGGACAGCAGTATTTCTCCATCGTATATGTGGATGGCATTCAGAAGCAGTGGCTATTCTACGCTGACTACATTGTGATGAAAAAGGATGGCACCGTCTGGGTTATCGAAACTAAGGGCGGTGAGTTCAAGGGCCAGGACAAAAACATCGACCGTCAGATCGAGAACAAGTTCAATGCATTCAAGGCTTATGCTGCCAAGCATAACCTTCATTGGGGTTTCGTGCGGGACAAGGATAATCAACTTTATATCAACAACACAGAATTTGCCGCTGATATGGCTGATAAGCCTTGGGTGCCGCTAACGCAGGAGTTTTAAGCGCATAGGGGGTGAATTCCTTGGAACAACCTGAAAAAAAGAAATCACATGATTTTAATATCTACTATCTGAATTTTAGTAAGGTATATGAAATTGCAATGATGATTAACAATGTTATCCTTACGAAAATTGAAACCGATAAATCAAGTAGTTTCGAAGAGCAGTATGGATATACATCATCCATCTCAGCGCAAGGTACAAAACAGTTTCTGGACGGAATTAAGGCCTCTATCTCTGCAGATGCGAGGGAAACTTCTACATCCTCGTCCAAAGTAGTGGAAAGCTTGGATGTAAAGACAACCAAATCCATTCTTCTGCGTAGGGTCATTGAGCAGTGTGCATCTGTGACTGTGTTGGATAGCTCGGCAGAGGGCGATCTTGTAAAAGTAGATCGTGTTAAATTAGAGTTGCTAAACGAAGAAAGTCTGCGGCAATTCCTTATTCTACGTCGTGATGCATTAAAGGGTATGCGGGTGGAAGGTATGGAAGTAAATAATCTGATCAGTTCGATGTTGCAAGACTATGCCTACATTTTGAAGGGCCTTGTATATGATGAAAGTATGGAAAAACCTGTATCTGAAATCATCATTAAAATTCCTATGGAGATTCAATCGGAGTTTGAGAATAAGTACAATATCAACGATTTGCTTATTGGTCATGTATCCATTGTTGGCATCTACAAAGGCATCGTAGGCGAAGAATTTATTACTTCAAATACATTCACTTATTTCCAAGAAGCAGGCGCTCGTAAGGAAAAGCAGGAGGCAACCGCCAGCAAAATAATCAAAAGTAATACACAACCTGTATCACACGACACAGAAACAAAAAAGAGCGATGATGACTATCATTTCGTTGACACGCTGGCAATAATTCAAGATGTTGCATTCAAACTGGAAGAAGTCCCTACTCCAAAACTTCACTGGTGGAACCGTTTTGGTATTTGGCTGAGTAAACTGTGGAGGAAATAACTATGGGCCATACCTTGTTTACTTACCGCGATCTTAAGGAATTGAGAAAAATCCAAGAAGAAAGAGAAGTATTTGCCTTTATATTTGGAGAAACAAAGGATATGCTCGATTCCTGTTCTGATGTTTGTGTTGATATATCTGCTTTGGTTCATTTTCTGTTGAGCAATAAGAACAATATAGAAACGACATATATAAATTTCACCAGTATAGCGGAGGATACAGTTGTAATTACAGAAGCAGCGATTGCAGAAAGCGCCATGGAGCTACTGCCTCTTTTGTTCTCTGATTACGAATGCTATTTCGGGGCAAATGATGAGGAGGATTCTACCCCTGAAGAAACACACGAATTTAAACCGTATCCCAGACAAAAGATATACAAATACAACAACGCACAGGATTTGGACAGAATCATTCGATATGCAGAAACGAATGACATTCCGATTGCAACTTTTTCTCGTGCAAATGGTGAGCTGCGAAAAGAATTCGAAAAATTCAATAACTCTTCTAAATTAGCCCTGTTGGATTTGACTTCCGTTTCATATGCGATTGAGGACAATAAAGCCCTGATTTATGCACTTGAACAGTTTCTTAGTATTATGCCAAATATCAGAGTTATTGCACAAACTGCTCAGATTGATGTGTTGTTGAAATATTTTCCGTTGTTTTTAGATGGACAAGAGCCTGTCTGCAAGTTGCTTCCTGATTTATCCGGTTTGGGAGAGAAAGAGCCTGAAGAAAGCGAACTTGCAAAAGTTACAGACTTGAGCGGAGAGAGTTTCGAGACCTTCATCGATGCATTTGATCATAATTTGATAGGCCATAGATATTTCAAAGACAGGCTACGGTATTCCTTAAAGAATTTTATTTCCTTAAACAAAGCAAAGGAGCAGAAAGTTCTTTCAATTTTTCTGTTTGGTGCATCTGGTATTGGAAAAACTGAGGTTGCAAGGCTGATTGCAAATGGACTTCAAAATGATTGTTATTTGGCCAAAATCAATTTCCAGAATTACAGCAGTCAAGATGCGTTGAATAGTTTAATTGGCAGCCCGGCAGGTTATGTTGGCTGTAATCACGGAGAATTAAGTGAAAAAATTCAAAAGAGTAAAGTCGGCGTACTGCTTTGCGATGAGTTTGAAAAGACCACTCGCCCAGTTTTCTCATTCTTTCTGGAGTTGCTGGAAGAAGGACGTTTTACAGACTCCATGGCAAGAGAATATGACATGGATGGATATGTTATTATCTTCACTTCCAATCTTCTCAGCGAAGCAGAATATAAAAAGGTTATTCCTCCCGAACTTCAGACACGTTTTGATTTAGTGTGCGAATTTGAGGAACCCACAACGGCAGAAAAGACAGCGTTTCTGGATTTGCTATTGGAGATGGCCAAAACCAAATATTCTGAGCAATTTGCAAAGATTGAAATTACTGAAGATGATAAGAAACGGTTATATGCCTTTGATTACTCCTCGCTTTCGGCACTGAGGGATATTAAGCGAGTCTTCAACAATCGTCTAATGGATTATTTCGTAGAGAAAGGCGTTTTATAACTCAAAAAGATATAGCTATTCTCGTCGTTCTGTGGTAATGTGTGTTGCTACCAGGAGGTGCAACACATGAACAAACTACTCAAAGACCTGTACGACTGCTTTTACTTCCCACTGGAGCTCCCAGCACAGAAGCAGGAAATCGAGGAATGCCATCAGGCACTCATTGAAGTGTTGGAAAAGCCGGAACGGCGGCTGGTGTTGCAGATCATCGACGCCAAAGACCGCATTGTGGAAGAAACATCCATCGACAGCTTTATCTCTGGATTTGCGCTGGCGTGGCGGATCTCCGCAGAACTGAATCAATACGAAAAAGAGCGTTCGTTCTCTCGCTATACAGCGAAGAGGTCGGGCGCTCTTTCCATGTCCGGAAAGGAAGAAACAAAATGAAGAAGCGAATCATTACTTCCACGGCATTCGCCGCCTGTCTGGCCCTGTGTGCCGCTATGTGGCCGCAGAACGATCCAGCCGTGGAAACATCCGTACTACCCACACCGCCCGCCGTAATCGCCGCACAGCCTGAAGTTTCGGAGATGCCAGAAATCGAAGAAATCATAATGCCAGAGGAAGAAAAGACGGATGTAACGCAACCGGAGCCAATCGAAGAAGCTGACGCCGCTCTGGAACCAATACCCGTCCAAACACCTCTGGTAAGTGAAGTACAGACCGCCCCCAAACAGAGCGCCACACCACTGCAAGAACGGGGGCCTGCCCCGACATCACTTGACAGAACTCCGGACAACATGGTCTATGTGCCGGGCTTCGGCTGGCTGGAAAGTCAAGGCCCCAACCATGTCGAATACGCCGAGGACATGTACGAGAACGGTAATAAAATCGGCATTATGGGATAAACAAAAGCAGTACGGTATCAGGCCAAGCCTGGTGCCGTACTGCTTATTCTGTTTCGTTCGCCAATGCGTCACTGAAAATCTCATGAACACGGATCAGCGAAACGACCTCGCAGATAAACCGCGCCATCAGCTCTTTTTCGCCCCACCATGTTCTCTGCGGCGTTGCGCCGTGCCCCGCGGCCTGCTCCGCCTCCGCTTTGGCGGCGCGGATGGCCTTTTGAGCGGAGAGCCACCGGCCATAGGCCCCACCGTACAAGTCCTTTTTCAACTTCCGCAGCGCGGCCTTGTATGCCTTCTCCGCTCCGCTGGGGCCGTTGTAGTTGAGATAGATCGCCAGCTCCTGAAAGGTCATGCCAACCTCGTCCGGCTGACCGATGCCAAGGTAGCTCCGCACCAGATTCAGCTCTCTGGGCGTCAGCACCTCCTCCATCCGCTGCATCAGCAGCGTCCGGCGCATGAGGCGGTCATAGGCCACGGCAGGATCGCCGCCGCAGCTGACGGAGAACACATCGTCACCTAACTGCCGGACGCAAAACAGCGTCCGGTATTCTTTTATCAACGCCCCAGCCACCTTGGCAGATACATTCAGTTCTCCGCACACCACCTTGACCAGTTCAGCATCAGATGAGTCCCATCCCTCGGCACAGAGGTATGCCACCCTGCGCAGTTGATTGTACCGGCTGATGGGAATGGACAGAGAGGAAGAATGCTGTGCGGCGTAGTCGGACAGCGCCGCTTCTATCGCGGGCGTCGCATAGGTCAGCAGCTTTGTTCCGTAGGCGGGATCAAAGTGCCCCGCCGCGTCCAGCAGCGCCAACGCCGCCTCCTGCTTCAAATCCTCCATCTCACACCACGGTGTGTACGCCCGCGCCAGTTCGGTGAGGTAGCCCTCGTTCTGTGCGACGAGCCGCGCCGCGGCGTTTTTGTCTCCGGCTTGTATTCGCAAGGCCAGTTCTTCATTGCAGGGGCCGTCCCCGGCAACGGTGTACATATTTTTCGTCACAGGAACGCCCCCTTCCTCATTTCAGCCGCTTTTCTGCCTCCGCGTAAATGTGTTCCAATTCCATGTCCCGCGCATATCCGTCAGCGGCATAGTCGTTGTCCATCAGTGCCTTGTCCCGGTAGCTCCCCGCCAGATACAGTGCCTCCCGCCGCAGGTCATCGGAGATCTTCCCTCTCTGGTGATGCTTGCGGATGGTGTCGGTGCGGGTATTGAACAGGCGGTAGACCGGGTGCTGTTTGTTCTGCTCCTTCTGGTGCATCATCGCGCCGTACTGCCGGCAGGTATAGCGGCTGTCCTGCGGGGCGACGCCGTCGCAGTATTTAGGGATGTGACCGTTGGTGGTCAGAAAGTATCTTCCGCAGCCTTGGCACTGGCTGGGCGCGTGGCCGTGGTGCAATCCGTTCATCAGGTCGAACACATAAAAGTCAATGGCACGCTTGCAAATCACA
>CAKUGQ010000004.1 GCA_934654755.1 uncultured Oscillospiraceae bacterium
GCGGGACTTGAACCCGCACGTCCGGAGTGGACACTAGAACCTGAATCTAGCGAGTCTGCCAATTCCACCACTCGCGCGCATCGCGGTCAGAACCGAATCCGCTCCGATACTATACCACGGAAAAAATGTTTTGTCAACTCTTTTTTCGCTTCTTTTTTCGGTTTCTTTTATGTATCCTATTTGTAACTTTTTCGTTATCTTTCGGTCACGAAAAGAATTTTTGCTTGCAATTCCGACATTTCCGTGCTAGAATTGCAACTCGCCCTCACAAGGGGTAAAAAAGAGATACTAAACATGGTAACAAATGCATAAAGTAGTCTCGGGAGCAGTCCCGAATCCGTACTTAAGGAGGAAACCATGAAAGCATCGAATCTTCTGATTGCAACCGCATTGCTGACAAGCCTTGCCGTTTCGCTTCTGACGCGGCCGACCGCAGCCGTTGCGGCGCCCGAAAACGACATCGGTCCGATCCTTTCCGCAACCGTCCGCGAGAGCGCCGTCACAAAAGCCCCCCGTCCCTCCGGCGTCCCGAAGCAACCCGCACGGGCCGTCGCATTCGACGATCCGGATGCGGTCGCCGTGCGGTTTGACGACGGCGTAACGCTTCATGTGCTCATCGGTGGCAGCATCCGCAGCCTGTCGCTGCACGATTACCTGATCGGCGTCGTGCTGGCAGAAATGCCGGGACATTTCGACCGTGAGGCGCTGCGTGCGCAGGCGGTCGCCTCGCGCAGCTTTGCACTGTATAAGGCGAAGGCACACCGCCACGGGCAGGCGGACATCTGCGGCAGCTCGGCGTGTTGTCAGGCGTGGAAGAATCCCGCAGACTACGATGATGACACGCTCGCCCCCTTCATTGACGCCGTAGAGTCCACCGACGGACTGGTTGCGGTTTACGAGGGTGAAGTCATCGAGGCCGCCTTCTTCGCCAGCACCGGCGGCGCAACCGAGGCTGCTCTGACCGTTTGGGGCGGCGACATTCCGTATCTGAAATCCGTCGTCAGCCCCGGCGAGGCCGAAATGCAGTATCACAGTGTTACGCGCAGCTTCAGCGCAGCGGAATTTGCCGGGCGCATCCGCGCGGCCTACCCCTCCGCCTCTCTGGAGAGCGCCCCGGAGACATGGTTTTCCGAGCTGCGCCGCACCGAGGGCGGCGGTCTGGCCTCCGTACGTATTGGCGGTGTCCGTGTTTCGGGTGAGGCGCTGCGCAGCCTGTTTTCGCTGCGTTCGACGGAGATCGACATCTCCGTCTGCGACGGCGCGGTCGTATTTCGCACGAGCGGCTATGGCCATCGCGTCGGCATGAGTCAGTACGGCGCACAGGAAATGGCCAAGCGCGGCAGCAGCTTCCCGGATATTCTGACGCATTACTATCAGGGCGTAACGCTCGCACGGCTGACACACTGAAAAAACGGGGCTGAAACACATCAGCCCCGTTCATTTTCATTCCACCGGACGCACCTCGATGCGGCACTCGACCGTCCCCGCCGTTTGTTCTTCCACGGCAAGGCGGTAAGCCAGCTCCAGCGTTCCGCCGTTTTCGTCGATACGCGCGTCAATCCGTTCGGTATGCACCGTGAGCATCAGCGCGCCGAAGCCAAGATCGTATAGCGAACGGTCCTCATGGCCAGGCGCAAAAATCATACGCGAACGCAGCTCGCCGGAGCGCGTAAGCGTCACACAGTCGGGTGCAATTAAAAACTCCGTCGTTGTGCCGCTCATACCGGTCAGCTCCGTCTCCTTGTAGCGCAGACGCACACCCTCCTGCGTGACGCTCAGCACGCCGGGCGTGACAAGCTCCATAGTCTCCGGGGCATCGTCCCCCATTTTCTGCGTTCCGCAGATCGATAGCCGTACCTGCCGCTCCATATCCCTGCCTCCCTTTGCTTCGTAGGTACTATCATAGGGGATTCGGCAAAAAAAAGCAAGTGTTTTACTTCTTTTTGTCGGAAAGCGCCGTGCTTTATCGGAAAATTTTTCCCGGGCATCCCTTTTCCTGTGGAAAAAGCCGCGCAGCGGTGCTATAATAGTGGCTATGCAGTAAGGAAGGATGTGCAGCACATGACCATTGAACTGTCCAAAGGCGAATTTCGCAGCCTTCTGGATCTGGTTTACATCGGAAACTGGATCCTCAACTCCACACGCGGCAACGACCGCATCGTCGAATACGACCGCGTAGAGAGCAAACTCTTCGGCCTGTGCAGCGGCACTGGCTTCGACTCACTGGTGGAAAAACGGCTCGGCGTAAGCTTCCCGTCGCGGGCATTCGCGGAAGGCGGGATTCAGGACGCCATCGCCTATTATGAAGACGGTGTTTTTTTCGACATTCTGGCTGAAGAACTGGCCAAGCGTGATATGGGCTACCCGGAGATTACGGGCGAAAACTACGATGAGCTGAAGGAACGCATGGACAAATACATGGAGGAATTCAACGCCAGCGGTGTGGAAAACGTCACAATCGATACATTGGATTGACTCAAGGCGCCGTTCCGGGGGAACCGGGGCGGCGCTTTTGCGCGCGCCGGGAGTAAAAAAAGTGTGCCGTTCTGTGAAAAACAATCAAAAAACCGTGAAAACAGGCATATATTATGTACAAAATCTCTTGCAATACAACGAAGTCTCTGCTATAATTCATAATACAGGAACAAAGGGAGGAGATTCCGATGGTCTGAGAAACGCGCCGGGATCGACAACGGCACACAGATACCGAAGCGATATCCGTTGCGATTGAAAGGAGTATTTTATGAAAAGAATCCTATCGCTCTTTTTATCCCTTGCGCTGCTGTTAACCCTGCTGACCGCATTTCAGGTCGGAGCCTTGACCGCCCACGCCCATGACGCAGAAGATGCCCCCGAAGCCGAGGCATCCGCCGTTTCCGAGCAACCCGGGGAGGAGAATGCTTCCGCAGAGACGGCCCCCGTCCCGGAGGAATCCGGCGAAGCGAACACGGAGGAGGACAATCGTCCGTATTACCTAGTCAACGGAAAAAAAGAATACTCTTTTAGCGCGCAAGCCGTGCGTCCGGATCTGTCGGAATACCAGCTGACGGAGGAGCAGCTGCGGCTCCCGACGGAGGAGCTTGTGCAGCTTGTGGTTGACAGTGCTTTATTCGGCAATATGTATTTTAGCTCCGTTGCGGATGAGTACGGATACTCTTATCACATTCTGCGCACCGAGTTTAATGCGCTCCCCGAGCTGGAAACAAGGACGGACGTAATTCAGGCGATTTATGCAAGGCTGCACGAAGCCAGAGAAAATGGCGACGAAGGCACTGTGCATGATTTGCAGGCCTTGCTTAAGGTGCCGTTTTACAAAAAAATGGCAGCATCCGGCGGGCAGGGCGCACATCAGCAGGCAACCGGCACAGGAAATCCACAGCATACGTATAACTATGCATACAACACTGAGAATCTCCTGAAGGACTATCCTAAGCTTTCGATTCCCGGGCTTCAGGGTTATTATGACGGAAAAGAATATCATGCTTACCAAAAGGATGAAACCGATACCGTTGACACGGTAGAAACGGAAGCCGAAAGCGACGGGGAACAGGTGGAGCTGCAGTCGTTTATTCCGATCTATGCAAATGGCGACGACGGCTTTTCATACATGGAGGTTTCCACGAATATCCGGACGATGAGCGGGACACCCGTGCCGATGTTAAAAGCTCTCAAAGAGATGACGGAAAGCGAGAAAACCGCCGAAGTGAATCGCTGCATCGCCAAATTTGGAGTCTCCGTATTGGGAAATGCCACGGCGAAGTACAACTGCCACAGCTATGCGTGGTATTCGAGATCCACCGCAAACCCCTACTGGTTGGCAAACATAAACTGTTATGTGGAGGACGCACATTGTTCTGTGGTTAGTGGTCTGTCTAATATTCAACCCGGGACGATCGTGGTTTACGTTCGGGAAACGGCAAGCGGAACCTATGCGCTTCACTCCGCGGTTGTGACAGCGGTAAACGGCAGCACGATTACCTGCCAGTCGAAATGGGGACGCTCCGGCTTGTACGAGCATGAATTGAGAAATGTGCCTGAAAGTTACTGCCATAACCCGGATACCGGCGAACTGCGCTTCCAGGTATATAGGTATACTACTACGCATATCTACTCGAACTACAGATCGAACGACACCAACACGCATACCGGCACCTGCGAGATTTGCAGGGCAACGATAACGGCTGCCCATGTCCGCAACCCAGTGACAAATCTGTGCAAGATTTGCGGTTATTCGTATCCGATTATTCTGGAAAGCATTCCCGCGCCGAGGCCGTATGAGCCGGAGGAGCGGGCCGCCTGAATACAGGCGCGGAATTCTGAAAACGAAATTTGAAGCCAAAAAGCGGGCGCAGCAAAGCTGCGCCCGCTTTCCGTTTTTATAAAACCGTACCCGTGCCGCGCACAGTCCGGGAGGACACTCACCCGTTCAGAAGCGCCAGCAGAAGGACGGGAATGCCGAGGGCGATGCGATACCAGCCGAAGGCGGTAAAGTCGTGCTTTTTCAGATAGCCCATCAGGAAACGGATTGCCAGCACGGAAACGACAAACGATACCGTCATCCCCAGAAGCAGTGCGGCAAGCTGGAGATTCGTAAATGCGAAGCCGAACTTCACCAGCTTCAGAAGCGACGCGCCGAACATTACGGGAACGGCAAGGAAGAAAGTGTATTCCGCTGCCGTTTCACGCGACAGGCCGATCAGAATTCCGCCGAGGATGGTCGCGCCGGAGCGGGACGTCCCGGGAATCAGCGCGAGCACCTGGAAAACGCCGATCAGCAGCGCGTCGCTCCATGTCAGACCGTCGAGCCTGTCAATACGCGGGCGGCGGCTGCGGTTGCGCCGCTCCGCGAGCAGAAAACCGATACCATAAACAATGAGTGTAACGGAGACCGTCAGCGGGTTATACAGGTGCGCGTCGAGCCAGTCGTCGAGCGGCAGGCCGACCAGAATAGCGGGAACGCAGGACACGGCGATCTTCAGCCACAGGAGGATACGGTCCTGTTTCACGACACGTCCCGTCTGCCGCCGCTCCCCGCGCAGAGCGAAGGGCCAGAGCCGGCCGAAGTACAGCACGACCACAGCCAGAATTGCGCCGAACTGGATCACAACGGTGAACATCTCCATAAACCGCTCCGTCAGAACGGCATTATCACTTTTCCAAAGCGCATCAACGAGAATCAAATGTCCCGTGCTGCTGATGGGAAGCCATTCCGTAATGCCTTCGACAATGCCGAGAAATACGATTTTGAGCCAATCCAAAAAGGTCAAACCGACCACCTCCAAAGGAGAGTATGCGAAAACTATCTCACTATAGCACAAGCGAACCGGAAAGTCAAATCCGCCGGAGAGAAAATCCGGGACTTGCAAATGCGCCTACTCCCTGATATAATAACAGGAATAGACTGCAGAGTATCGATTTTTTCAGGAAAGCGGAGAGTTTCATGACACAAAAGACCTTTCGGGAGCTGGGCGTTTGCGACGAAATATTGCGCGCGCTTGCAGAACAGGGCGTAAGCGCCCCAACAAAAATACAGCAGGAGGCCATCGAGCCGATGCTCGCATGGCGCGACGTCATTGCCAAGGCGCCGACGGGCACGGGCAAGACCTTTGCTTTCGGGATTCCCATGCTTCAGCATATTGAGCCGGAAAACGAAGCCGTTCAGGGCCTGATCCTTGCGCCGACGCGTGAATTGGCGCTTCAGATCGGCGATGAACTGCGCGGACTGATGCGCTTTTTGCCGGGAATCCGCGTGGCGGTGCTTTACGGCGGGCAGCGAATGGAGCCTCAGCTCAAAGCGCTGGCGCAGCATCCGCAGATCGTCGTAGCCACCCCCGGCCGCCTGACCGACCATTATAACCGCAAAAACATCCGCTTTGACGGCGTAAAGACCGTCATCCTTGACGAGGCGGACCGGATGCTCGACATGGGCTTCTTCGATGACGTGACGAAGATCCTCAACCGCATCAAAAATCGGAACAACCTCGGTCTGTTCTCCGCCACGATCTCGCAGGAGGTTATGACGGTAAGCTGGATGTATCAGCGTGACGAGGTGGAAATCACCGTCGCTCCCACACAGGAAAGCAAGCCGGACATCGACCAGTATTCCATCACCGTCCCCCGGCTGGAAAAGGAGGAGGCCATGCTGCGCATTCTCCGCTCCGGTGCGTTTGAGCGCGTGATCGTGTTCTGCAACACGAAATCCATGTGTCAGCGGCTGAGCGACGACCTTCGCCGCGCCGGCATTGCCGCCGACTGCCTGCACGGCGACATCAGGCAGGCCACACGCGAAAAGACGATGGCCGCCTTCCGCGCCGGCAGGCTGCCCGTGCTGATCGCGACGGACGTTGCCTCACGCGGCATCGACGTCGACGATGTTGACGGCGTAATCAACTACGATGTGCCGGACGAAAACGAATACTACGTCCATCGCATCGGCCGCACGGGTCGTGCCCGCAAAAAGGGCATTTCCTTTACGCTCATCGGCTCCTTCCCGGAGAAGGCAAAGCTCGACGAGATTGCGAAATTCGCGGATTTTACCATCGTTCCGATGATCTTCGACGAATACGGATGCCTTGTCCCTGCGCCCGCAGAGGAAAAGCACCCGCCGAGAAAGAAATTCTGATGCGCGCGGCGGAGGAAGGGATCCTGCTGCTGTGCTGCCGCCTCGGCGGGGAGGAAAAGCCGCTTACGCCGGGCGAATACCGCCGTCTGGCGCTGCGTGTACTTGAGCAGCCCCGGATGCGGGAGGGAGAACTGACGGAGGACACGCTCCGCGCTCTCGGCTATGATAATACGCAGGCAGAACGTATTGTGCGGCTTCTGTCGCGCCGGGCACGGCTCCGCGCCTATCTTGCGGCTGTGCCGGAGATGCGGGTGCTCACACGCATCTCGCCGGGGTTTCCCGCGCGGCTGCGTGTGTTGGGGGAGCGTTGTCCTGCGGCTCTGTTCTGCCTGGGCGATGTGTCGCTTCCGGACAGCCGTGCCGTGGCGCTGGTTGGGTCGCGCCGCCTTTTACCGGAAAACCGCACCTTTGCCGCGCGGCTCGGCGCACAGGCGGCGAAGGAGGGACTGACGTTAGTCTCCGGTGACGCAGTCGGCGCCGACCGCAGCGCGCAGGATGCCTGTCTGGGTGCGGGCGGAAGAGTCGTCTGCTTTGTACCGGATGAGCTGACGCGGCATATCCCGCGAAAGAACGTCCTGTTTTGCAGCACGGAGGGCTACGACTTTCCGTTTTCCGCACCACGTGCGCTGGAGCGAAACCGATATATCCACGCACTCGCCGAAAAAGTCTTTGTTGCACAGAGCACGCTCGGCGCAGGCGGTACCTGGCAGGGCACGACGGACAACCTTTCCCACGGCTATAGCCCCGTGTTCGTTTATGACGACGGGAGCGATGCGGCGCACGCACTTGCCGGCTGCGGCGCGCAGCTTCTTGACGGCGTGCCCGATTCGTTGAGCAATTTAAGCGGTAAGCAATTGACGATTTTCGACACGCCCTGAATGAACTGCCCGGAACGGGAAAATAACAGTTGCATCAGGGCGTTTTTTTGTGTATAATCTCAGCAGGGAACTTATTTTTTGAATGTAGAAAGGGAGGTTCCGATTATGTGTGGAATTGTTGGCTTTGCCGGCAGGCGTCAGGCTGCGCCGATCCTGCTGGACGGGCTGGCCAGACTCGAATACCGTGGCTATGACTCCGCAGGTGTTTGCGTCTATACCGATCAGGGACTGAAAATATCAAAAACCAAGGGGCGCCTTGCCCTGCTGGACGAGATGACCGACGGCGGAAAAACGCTGCGCGGCTGCCTCGGTATCGGCCATACCCGCTGGGCGACGCACGGTGCGCCGTCCTATGAAAATGCTCACCCGCTGATGTCCGCGGACGGAAAGATCTGCATCATTCACAACGGGATCATCGAAAACTACCTGGCACTCAAGGATTTCCTGCACAGTGAGGGCAAATGCTCCGTTTCCGAAACGGACACCGAGGTCGCGGCCAATCTGATCGAGTATTTCTATGAGCATGAGGGCGGCACCCTGCTCGACGCGCTGCGCCTTGCCGCAGAGCGTTTTGAGGGCAGCTATTCCATCGCGGCCATGTGTGCCGACGATCCGCACACCATCGTGGCCGTCAAGAAGAACAGCCCGCTGATCTTCGGCCTTGGACAGGGTGAGAATTTCATCGCCTCGGATGTTCCCGCCATTCTCAAGTATACCCGCGAGGTCATATATCTCAACGACGGCGATATGCTGGAAATGACCGCCGATTCCGTGCGCTTCTTCAATGCACTCGGCGAGCAGGTTGACAAAACGCCTGAGCATATTTCGTGGGAGCTCTCCGCGGCGGAAAAGGGCGGCTATCCGCATTTCATGATTAAGGAAATCCTGGAGCAGCCGAAGGTGTTCCGCGATACCGTCAGTCCGCGCCTGCGCGATGGGCGCGTCGTGCTTGACGATGTCCGCCTGTCGACGGAGTATCTGCGCGGCGTGCGCCGCATCTATATCGTTGCCTGCGGTACCTCCTACTATGTCGGCTGCATGGCAAAGTATATTCTGGAAAAAACCTGTCGGATTCCGGTTGAGCCGATTCTCGCCTCGGAGTTCCGCTACTCCGAGCCGGTACTGGGCGACGACACGCTGGTGATCGTCATCAGCCAGTCCGGCGAGACGGCTGACACGCTCGCGGCGCTGCGCGAGGCCAATACGCTCGGCGCGCGCACGCTCGGCATTGTCAACGTTGTCGGCAGCTCTATTGCAAAGGCCGCGCAGGATGTATTGTTTACCTGGGCGGGTCCGGAGATCGCCGTGGCATCCACCAAGGCTTATACCTCGCAGCTTGCGATGATCTATCTGATTGCCATGTATATCGGCGACACGCTCGGTACGCTCCGTCCGTCGGAATATGAGGCAATGCGCGAGGCTCTGGTTCGTCTGCCGGAGCAAATGGAGCGACTGGTCAGCGTGGATTATCTGACACAGATCGAGCAGCTTGCCGAGCGCTCCTGCGGCCACCGCGACGTATTCTTCATCGGCCGCAATCTCGACAGCGCAAGCTGTCTGGAGGGCAGCCTGAAGCTCAAGGAAATCTCCTATGTCCATGCCGAGTCCTACCCCGCCGGGGAACTGAAGCACGGCCCGATCTCGCTGATTGAGGATAATACGCTCGTCATTGCGCTGGCAAGCGTTCACGAGCTGTTCGATAAAATGATGGCCAACGTCAAAGAGGTCAAGGCGCGCGGCGCGCGTGTGCTCGGTCTGACGTCGGAGGATATGGAGCAGGAAATCCGCAAAACCGTAGACGAATGCCTGACCGTCCCGCAGACCTATCCGCTGTTCCAGCCGAGTCTGAACATCGTGCCGCTGCAATGTTTTGCATATTACATGGCGCTTGCGCGCGGCTGTGACGTCGATAAGCCGAGAAATCTGGCAAAATCCGTGACCGTCGAATAAAAATGATGCGTAAAAATCCCCTCCCTGCGGAATACTGCTCGCAGGGAGGGGATTTTTGATGAATATGAGCAGCGCAGAGTATCTGCGCTTTTCCGAGCGGCTGGCGCCGCGTTCGCCCGTGGGGAAAAACTGCCTGAACGCTTTTTGGACGGGTGGCCTGATCTGTGTGTTGGGACAGCTTCTGACCAACGGCTTTCTGGCGATGGAGCTGCCGCTGCGCGTGGCCTCCTGCGGCGCGTCAATCTGCCTTGTCTTTCTGGCGGCGCTTTTGACGGGACTGTCGGTGTTTGATGACATTGCAAAGCTTGCCGGTGCGGGCACGATGGTCCCCATTACGGGCTTTGCCAATTCCATTGCGGCGCCCGCCGTCGAATTCCGCACGGAGGGCTTCGTGACCGGTCTCGCCGTGAAGATGTTCACCATCGCCGGGCCGGTGCTGGTCTACGGTACCTTCGCCGGGTGGATCTACGGGCTGATCTATTGGCTGTGTACGCAGGTGCTGAAGCTGTAGCGGTCTGCAGACGCACGGCTGATCAGGGAGCAAGCCCACGCGGCGCATCATAAAAACGGAAAGCGGGCGCAGCTTTGCTGCGCCCGCTTTTCAAATTCCGTTTTCAGGATTCTGCGCCTGTATTCAGGCGACCCGCTCCTCCGGCTCATACGGCCTCGGCGCGGGTGTCCCGCTCATCGTCCGGATATTCGTGGAAACCTCCATGTATGAAAAGCCGTCGTCGCCATTTGCATAGATCGGAATAAACGACTGCAGCTCCACCTGTTCTCCGTCGCTTTCGGCTTCCGTTTCTACCGTGTCAACGGTATCGGTTTCATCCTTTTGGTAAACATGAAGTTCTTTTCCGTCGAAATAAGCATCGCCTATAAGCGCAGGCGCGTAGCTCTCCAGGGTATTCGCTTTAGACAGTTCTGCTGCACTGAGACCTGTCAATTCCAGATACTCATTTTTTTCTGCTTCCGTCAACATCGCTTTATAAGTCGATGTTCTGAGCAGGGCCAGCAGACCATACGTTGCCCCATTGCTTCCTTCGCTTTTCGCTTCTCGCAATTCCGCAAGCAATATACGAGTCGCATCGGTTCTCGATTCCAGTTCGCGAATGGCGTTGAACTCAATACGAAGGATCTCATAACAACGATCGTAATCACACATCACGGAGTCCGAGAGCAGATATGGGGAACAGAACAGCGGGCTGTCGATTATAAGCTGCACAAGCTCCTCCGTCGGGAGTCGGAGCTGCTCCTCCGTCAGTTGGAATCTCGACAGATCCGGATGCTCGGCTTGCAGTTCAAAAAGGTATGCTTTTTTTCCGTTGATCAGGCAATACGGACGATTGTCCTCCTCCGTATTCGCTTCGCCGGATTCCTCCGGGACGGGGGCCGGCTCTGCGGAAGCATCCTCCTCCCCGGGTTGCTCGGAAACGGCGGATGCCTCGGCTTCGGGGGCATCTTCTGCGTCATGGGCGTGGGCGGTCAAGGCTCCGACCTGAAATGCGGTCAGCAGGGTTAACAGCAGCGCAAGGGATAAAAAGAGCGATAGGATTCTTTTCATAAAATACTCCTTTCAATCGCAACGGATATCGCTTCGGTATCTGTGTGCCGTTGTCGATCCCGGCGCGTTTCTCAGACCATCGGAATCTCCTCCCTTTGTTCCTGTATTATGAATTATAGCAGAGACTTCGTTGTATTGCAAGAGATTTTGTACATAATATATGCCTGTTTTCACGGTTTTTTGATTGTTTTTCACAGAACGGCACACTTTTTTTACTCCCGGCGCGCGCAAAAGCGCCGCCCCGGTTCCCCCGGAACGGCGCCTTGGATTGGGAAGGAAATTCAGATATATCTGACCTCCACATTGCCGAAGCTGACCTCGCTTTTGATACGGATCACACCGGCAGGGGCCTCGTCCGGCGTGCCCTTGCACGCGGAGGAGGAGAACGAACCGCTGCCGTCCAGCTCCACACGGTAGCGCGACGGCACACGCAGCGTCAGGTCACCAAAATTGCATTCTACGTTAAGCGTGCAGCCGTCCGCAACCGCCGCAGCTCCGGAGAAATCAACTGTAAAATCACCGAAGCTCGTCTCGATCTCTCCGCTGCGCAGACAGGGCGTCTCGACATCATAAGCGGCATTGCCAAAGGCCATTTCGCACTTTAGCTCGCCCTTCTCGCAGGAGCAGTTGCAGGTGAGCTTGTGGTCCGCGCGGCCGCGCATGGCACGGCGCTTTTTACGCTCACGACCGATAAAAATATCGATCACGAGGCTGACGCCCCAGGCGATCAGGAAAATCGGGATCGCCAGTCCCCAGCTAAGGTCAAAGCTCAGCACACCAAAGGCGGTCAGGCCGAAGTACGCACCCGCAAGCGCAACCATAAGACCGAACACACTGCCCTTTGTGGTCAATGCGCACAGGCCGATCATAAACAGCGCACTGGTCCATGTAACCGTCCACCATGAGATATCAAGCTTCAAAAGATTGGCCGTCAGCAGCAGGGCACCCACCAACAGCACAAAGCCTGCAAACCAAAGTCCCTGCTTCAGGCCCGTATAAATGTGGATATCATAATCCCGGTGCTTCTCCGGCCGGGACTGTGGTTCGCTTGTCTCGACCGGCTCGGCAACGTGTACCCCCTGTGTCGGACCGCCGAGCAGTTCATCGACCGTAATGCCGAAAAACGCCGCCAGCTCCGGCAGGAGCGCAATGTCCGGACAGGACTGATCGTTTTCCCATTTGCTCACCGCCTGCGCGCTGACACCCATGTGGTCGGCAAGCTGTTCCTGTGTCATTCCCAGCCGCTTGCGGTGGAAACTGATGCGTTTTCCGAGTGTTGTTTCCATTGTTTCAAACTCCCTCTCGTTTTTCTTTTTGCTTTCGCTTGTGTCTCCATTGTAGCAGCAGAAAATCGGAAAATCCATCATCCATCGGTAGAAAACCCGACTTTTTTCTGCTCAACCGACGGTTGAATCGCCGGTTGAGAAATGTTATTTGTCGTGTTCCTGCCAGTCAAGGCTGCGGCCAACCGCCTTATGCCAGCCGCGGCGGCAGGCTTCCCGGCGCGCAGCCTCCATCCGGGGCGTAAAGCATTCGTCGCACTGCCACAGCTCACGCAGCTCCTGTGTACCGCTCCAAACGCCTGCGGCAAGCCCCGCAAGGTACGCCGCACCAAGTGCAGTCGTTTCGCGCACAACGGGGCGCAGGACGGAACGATCGAGCATATCGGCCTGGAACTGCAGCAGGAAGCGGTCGCGGCTGGCGCCGCCGTCCACGCGCAGCGCCGAAAGCGCTGCGCCGGTATCCTTCTCCATCGCCTCGACCAAATCCATGCTCTGATAGGCAATGGACTCCTGCGCGGCGCGAACGATGTGCTCCGGACGCGTGCCGCGCGTAATGCCGACAATCGTACCGCGTGCGTACATATCCCAGTACGGTGCGCCAAGGCCGGTAAATGCCGGGACAAAGTACACGCCGCCGGTGGAATCGACCTTGCCTGCATAATACTCCGCGTCGCGTGCCTCATTCAGAAAATGCATCTCGTCGCGCAGCCACTGGATCACCGCCCCGGCAACAAACACGCTGCCCTCCAGCGCGTAATTCACCCGCCCGCCGAAGGAGCAGGCCAGTGTCGTAACCAGTCCGTGATTGCTCCGGCAGGGCGTTTCGCCGGTGTTCATCAGTAAAAAGCAGCCGGTGCCGTAGGTGTTCTTCGCCTCGCCGCGCGCAAAGCAGCATTGGCCGAACAGTGCAGCCTGCTGGTCGCCTGCGATGCCTGCGATGGGAATGGAGACACCCTGCAAATTGCACTCGCCGACGTTCCCGCTGCTCTCAACGACCCGCGGCAGCATCTGCATCGGGATATCCAGCGCATCTGCAATGGTCCGATCCCAGCACAGCTTGTGAATGTCAAACAGCATGGTGCGCGAGGCATTCGTATAGTCCGTTACATGAACCCTGCCGCCGGTCAGCTTCCAGATCAGCCAGGTATCGACCGTGCCGAAGAGCAGCTCGCCGCGGCTCGCGCGTTCCCGCGCACCGGGAACATGGTCAAGGATCCATTTGATCTTCGTTGCGGAAAAATAGGCGTCGAGCACCAGCCCCGTCGTATTCCGGATGTAGTCCTCCAGACCGGCGGCACGCAGCTCGTCGCAGATGCCCGCCGTGCGGCGGCACTGCCAGACAATGGCATTGTAGATCGGCCGCCCCGTTGCCTTTTCCCAGACAACGGTCGTTTCGCGCTGGTTGGTAATGCCGATGGCGGCAATCTGCGACGGTTCCAGGCCGCTGCGCGTCAGAGCCTCCATCATGACGCCGTACTGGCCGGAATACAGCTCCAAGGGGTCGTGCTCCACCCAGCCGGGCTGCGGGTAAATCTGCGTAAATTCCTTCTGCGCCGAGGCGACAATATTCTGTGCCCGGTCGAAAATCACGGCGCGGCAGCTTGTCGTCCCCTGATCGAGCGCGATAACGTATTGCTTCATTGTCTCTCTCCTCGTCACAGCAGGCTGCTGCCCCCGACAAATTCGCGCATCATGCTGTCATGCGCCAGCTCACCGATCGGCAGGCTCGGCAGCTCACGCATCACCTTGACCAGCTCACCAAGCGCATCGTTTTTCTGCACCAGCTGCTCCAGCTCCGGCAGGAGTATATCGCGATAAACGCTCAGCTCACAGGAGAAAAAGCTGTCGATACTCTCGTGCGCACGCGGCTTGAAGGGCATGATGTTCTTCTGCTCTCCCTCATCCACCCGCTGCCACATGGCAAGCGTCTGCGTCAGGTCGCGTCCCCGGCAGAGCCGGTCGCGCAGCATCCGACGGGCAAGGCGGATGAGCGAGGGATGCAGCACGGAGCCGTCGTGCGCGGCAATTCGCGTGCGCACGGAGACATACAGCCGTGTGGTGTTCTGCTCATGACCCGTAACCGCAGGGTTCAACGCATGAATGCCCTCTATTACGACAACGGAGCCGGGCGCACGCCGGAACGTTCCCTGGTCGTACACACGGCTGCTCGTCGGAAAATCGTAGCGCGGCAACGCAAACTCGCGGCAGGCAAGCATCTCGTCCAGATGCCGCTGAAACAACGGGACGTCGATCCGTGCGGGTGTCTCAAGATCCAGCTCGTTGCGCCGCAGGCGCTGCTGTTCCTCGACGGATAGCGGCAGGAAGTAGTCGTCCATGCAGATTGTGCGGCTTTGTCTGCCCTTCTGCCGAAGCCCCTGTGAGAGCAGCATGGCCGTCGAGGTCTTTCCGGAACCGCTCGGACCCGCAAGCAGCACAATCGGCCGCAGGTCGGCATTGGCATCGACCAGCTCCACCGCCCGAGCGATCTGTGCTCTGTATCGCGCCTCATCGTTGGATACCACCGAACGCGGGTCAGCCTTCAGCAGCGCCGAAATCTGGTCGGTCATCATAAAAAACTCCCCTTTTCAAACGTTTTCTCTCATTATAGCACACGGGCGGTCAATCCGCCAGTCGCCACAGCAAATTCCGCATTGTTTTTTGTACGGCTATTGACATCGTCTCTATTTCATGATATATTTCAAAAATACGCTCGCGATTTACGCAGCGCAGCGGAGGAAATCATGCAAATTCAACTGTCAGACCATTTCACCTACGGCCGCCTGCTGCGTTTTACGCTGCCGTCGATCGCCATGATGATCTTTACGTCGATCTACGGTGTCGTAGACGGCTTCTTTGTCTCAAATTACGCCGGGAAAACGCCCTTTGCGGCGGTGAATCTCATCATGCCGTTTCTGATGATCGTTGCGACCGTCGGCTTCATGTTCGGTACGGGCGGCTCGGCCGTCGTCGCACGCAGCTTCGGCGAGGGCGATACACAGCGCGCAAATCGCTGCTTCTCGCTCTTTGTTTACGCCGCTTTCGCCCTGGGCGTGGTCTTTTCGATCCTTGGGATCATTTTCATCCGCCCGATCTCCGAGCTGCTCGGCGCAGAAGAGGAACTGCTGGAAGGCTGCGTTCTCTACGGACGCATTATCCTGCTCGCGCTGCCGTTTTATGTGCTCCAGCTCCTGTTCCAGAGCTTTTTCATCACGGCAGAACGGCCGAAGCTCGGCCTGCTCGTGACCGTGCTCTCGGGCGGAACGAATATGGTGCTCGACGCCGTGCTCGTCCTGCTGCTGCCGCAGGAGCTGAAGCTCGCAGGCGCAGCCGCCGCAACGGCACTCAGCCAGCTCGTCGGCGGCGCGGTACCGCTGGTGTATTTCTTCCGGAAAAACACCAGCCTGCTGCAATTGGGCAAAACGAAATTCGACGGGCGTGCACTTCTGAAGGCCTGCACCAACGGCTCGTCGGAGTTTATGAGCAACGTCTCCATGAGCCTTGTCGGTATGCTCTACAACGTCCAGCTTATGAAGTACGCAGGAGAAAACGGCATTGCCGCCTACGGCGTAATGATGTACGTCAGCATGATCTTCTCCGGTGCCTTTATCGGCTACTGCGTCGGCACGGCGCCGGTCATCAGCTATCACTACGGCGCCCAAAATCGCACGGAGCTGCGAAGCCTGCTTCGCAAAAGCCTGACGCTGATCTCGATTTTCGCGCTGAGCATGACCGTCTCGGCAGAGCTTCTGGCGCGGCCTCTGGCGCATATTTTCGTCGGCTACGACGCCGGACTGATGGCACTGACCGAATCCGGCTTCCGCATATTTGCACTGTCGTTCCTGTTCATGGGCTTTGCCATCTTTGGCTCCGGCTTCTTCACCGCACTGAGCGACGGTTTGACCTCTGCACTGATCTCCTTCCTGCGAACACTCGTGTTCCAGATCGCCGCCATGCTTCTGCTGCCGCTTCTGTGGAAAATCGACGGCGTATGGGTCTCGATCGTCGTTGCCGAGTTCATGGCGGTGGTGCTGACCGCGCTGTTCTTCCTCCTGAAACGGAAGGGCTACGGATACTGAGCCGAGCTGCAAAACGACGCGTCGATGACGCCAAAGACACCCGGACAAGTGAACGGAAATGCTCCCGGAACCGCAGGGCTCCGGGAGCATTGTGCTTATTCCTTTGTCTCCACCGGCTCGGCAGGCTTGGCCTCATCGGCTGCGGTCTGCTGTGCCTCGGGTTCGGGCTTCTTTTCGTCGTCGGAATTGGCCCAATCGCTTGCCTTTTCCACACCGGCCGCTGCGGTTTTAATCAGCGTTTTGCCAAGGTCGCGGAATGCGTGCCCCAGACCGACGCCCGTCTTTTTCCAGTTTTCTTTCAGTTCGCTCATGATTGCATGACCCCCTTCCGGTCTTTTTATTCAGTATAGCGCCTGGCACGCCGTTTGTCAAGTCGCGCGTGCAGAGCGCTTTTTCCTATTTTTCGGTTGACTTTCGCATCAAAAAGGGGTATTCTAAGGAAAAAGAATTCGGAGGAAGCCATTATGATCCGGCACATCGTTTTCTGGAAGTTTCGCGAGGGTACGCAGGCGGAGGCGGAGGCGTTTCTCACGCAGCTGCAGGGACTTTTCGGCATCATTCCGGAATTGAAAGCCGTCTGCGTGCGGCGCAGCGCCGTCGCAGGCGCAGAGTATGACGCCGCGCTGGAAGCGGACTTTGATTCTCTTGAGGCACTGCAGCGTTATCTGGGCGACCCGCGTCACCGTGCCGTCAGCGCTCTGTGCAAAGCCATCCGCACCGACCGCCGGAGCATTGATATTGAGCTGTGAGTTGGTATATTTACATTCTGGAGTGTAAGGACGGTTCTTTCTACACCGGCATGACGGACGACCCGGAGCGCCGTCTGGCCGCGCACCGCGCCGGAAAGGGCGCAAAATACACCCGCGGACGAGCGCCGCTGACGCTTGTCTACACGGAGCTCTGCGGCGACCGCTCCGCCGCACTGCGCCGGGAGGCCGCCGTCAAACGGCTCACACACGAGCAGAAGCATATGCTGATCGCACAGCACTGCGAGAGGCAGGACATTTCCGCGCCTGATCGTCAGGACACGGGGAAAGGAGAATGGCTATGAACTGTCTGCGATGCGGCAGGCGTATCGCTGAGGGACGCACATTTTGCGACGAGTGCGAAAAAATCGCAGGCGTACCCCTGGAGGAAAACGCATATCTTTCAAGCAGGGTCGTTTTGAATCCGCCGCGCGCCGACGCCGAGCGCTCAAAAGCCGAACCAACGCCGGCGCAAACAAAATCGGCCGAAATAAAGCGGCAGCTTCGCACTCTGAAACGTGCGTGCGCCATCATGACGGTCGCCTGCCTTCTGTTTGCGCTCCTGTGCTGCGCGCTGACCTGGCTCCTGCTGCGCGACGGCGCGAATCATCAGCCGACCGGACCGCGTATTGATCCGTCACTGGGCAGCGAAAGCACCCAGCCAGACAATGACAACACAAGCGGCTCTTTTACGGAGGAGGCAAACACATGAATCTTTACCCCGGCTTCGACCGCGCTGCACGGATCTCCGCGATTGTCGCGTCTCTGGCGTTTCCCGCCTGGATCCTGTGCGTCATCTTTGGGCGCGGCGCTCTGTCCGTCCCGGCATTGGCCGCTTATTACGCCTGCCTTGCGGCGATGCTTGTGTGCCTGTGCATCATCGGCCGCAATACGCGCCGCCTTGCAGGGCAGTTCCCCCGCTCATCGAAAAAAATGCGCATTTTCCGCGTCACTACCTTTACACTCTGGCTGCTTGCGACGATTTGCGGCCTGGCCGTCCCGACAACCGTACTGCTTGCCTGCTCCGGAGCCGGCGGCGCGGCGCGGCTGATCTGTGCCCTGAGCCTTCCCCTAGCCGTGATCGGCTGGCTTGGCGTTCTGATGGGCTATCGGCGGCGTCATCAGGCTGCGCTCTATGAGCAAAACCGCCGCCCGCAGCAATAACCGATGCTCCGCGCGCGGCTGAAACGCCGTCCCTTCAGGCATCGGAAAGCCGGCAAGTCAAATGACCTGCCGGCTTTCCGTGCAATTTGAAGCGTTCCGGATTGGTTTTGTTCGGGATTTACATCTCGACGTCGGCCAGATCCTCCGGCTCGCAGTCGCAATCCTCGCAGCACTTGCAGCCGGGGAGGAGCTTCTTCAGCGCATCCCAGTAGCGAATCAGCGCAACGGCAACGGCTGCCGCAACAACGACACCGCCGACGATGCCGAGGATGGTCTTCAGATTGGCGTTTTTCATATGGTATGCCCTCCTTATTTTTTACTTGCTGATGTGAATAGTATATCCTCTTTTTCCGTGCTTGGCAAGTCTTTTTTCCCCGGTTCGGGAAAAATTTACACGCGCGTCACAAGCCGCTCCGGAAGCGGCGGCAGCTCGCGGTATTCGCCGGACGGCAGACCAAGGATGCAGTGACCCACGCCGCGCCATTGTCCCTCGACGCCCCACCGCTTCAGCAGAGCACGGCCCTCGGGCAGTTCAAATTCCTCATATGCACGGTGAATCCAGCACGAACCGACGCCGAGACTCGCGGCAGCATTCATCATATTGCCCAGCACAAGCGAACCGTCCTCCACGCCGGTAGCGACGTCCGCGCGCACCAGAACGACGCAGACCGTCGGCGCTCCGTAGAAGGGATGCAGCTCCGGCTTTCCCATGATGCGCGCGTTAAGCGCCTCCAGCTCCGCAATCTCCTCCGGCTTTTGCAGCACGACGATATGCCACGGGCGGCGGCACATCGCGCTCGGCGCGTGGAGCCCGGCGGCCAGAATCTGCTTCAGAGCCGCATCGGAGATCTGCTCCGGCAGAAAGCTGCGGCAGCTTCTGCGGTGGGTCAGGGTTTGGATCGTTTCGTTCATCATATTCCTCCTTAAACATAATCACCGTCTTCGTTGCGGATCGACGCTTCTCCGGTCGAGATCGTCTCCTCCGTGCCGTCGTCATAGCGCACGCGCAGTGCGCCGCAGTCATCCAGTCCGATGGCCAGTGCCGGACGCGTCTGGTCGCCGCGAAGGACCAGCACACGCCGCCCGACAGTGACGCAGGCAGCGGCATACTCCGTCATATACGCCTCGCAATTCCCCCGCAGCGCTTCCCGTGCAGCGCCCAGCTCGCGCAAAAGCGCGGCGGCAAGGACATTTTCGTCCGTCACGCGACCCGTTTCAAGCAGCAGCGAGGTCGCTTTGCCGCGCAGCTCCGGTGCAAATACGGGCGTATTTACATTGATCCCGATGCCGATCACGGCGGCGTTGATCCCGTTCGAACCGCTCAATAGCTCCGTCAAAATGCCGCAGAGCTTTTTGCCTCCGAGCAGGAGATCGTTTCGCCACTTAATCTGTGTCTCGACTCCGCAGACGGCGCCCAAAGCGCGGCGCACGGCAACCGCGGCCAGCGCCGTCAGACAAAAAAGCCGGTCGCAGGCCTCCGGACGCCACAGGATGGACACATACATTCCGCCCGGCGGCGAAGCGAAGCTGCGTCCGAGGCGGCCACGGCCGGACGTTTGGCAACGCGCAAACACGGCGCTTCCCTCCGGCACGCCCTCTGCAGCCAGACGCTTGAGCTGCGCATTCGTCGAATCCGTTTCCGCCAGAACGACAGGGTAAACGGCTCCGTATGGCAAATAAGTTTCTAAAATTTCCTGCGAAAGTGCCGTTTCCATGCTTCCTCCCATGCAAAAGCGCTTGCCATTACCAAACGAATGGTGTATAATACAGTGGTATTATAGGCTGTTTGCCGAAAAAATGCAAGACCGAAGGAGGCGCCGGTATGAATATTCTCTACCTGTATTCGGATACGGCAAGCGCCGCGCTTCCTGCCGGTCTTTCGGGTCATGCACTTGCGGCATCCCGACTCGGAGACGCGGCCGCACTGCATGAACGGGAGCATTTTTCGCTGCTGCTCTCCTGCGGAGCCTTCGCCGCGAAAGCGGCGCAAACGCTGCGCAAAAACCTCGGCCTTCCGGCTGCTTCACTGGTCACGGCAGACGACCGTCCCGGGCTGCGGCGTCTCGGCCGCCGAAAGCTCGATGCATGGCTCTGCACCGACGATGCGCTTGCGGACAATTTGCTGTGCGCAGGTGCTGACCCCTACCGCGTACTGCGCTGCGCAGGCATCTCCGAGCTCGGGACGCTCTGCGAGCGCGTGCTGCGGCGTGCCGCGCGGCCGAAAGGTCGTGACGGCGTCCTGATCTGCGGCGCCTACGGAAAACACAACGGCGGTGACAACGCCATCCTGAGCGCTATCGTTTCGCAGCTCCGCGAACTGGATCCCGACCTTCCGATCTGTGCACTCAGCCGTCGTCCCCGTGAGACGGCCCGCAGCGCGGGCATTCGCTCGATCTTCATTTTTAATCTCTGGAAAAGTGCGCGCTATCTACGCACGACAAGGCTCTACCTTAGCGGCGGCGGTACGCTGATGCAGGACGCTACAAGTACGCGATCACTGCTATTTTACCTGCTGAGCCTCCGTCAGGCCAAGCGCGCAGGCTGCCGCACCATGCTCTACGGCTGCGGTATCGGTCCGCTGCTGCGTGAGCGCAACCGGCGGCGCGTCGGTCGCACGCTCAACAGCTGCGCCGAAGTGATCGCCGTCCGCGACCGCTATTCCGAGGATTTTCTGCGTTTCCTCGGCGTAAGCCTCCCGCTCATCCGACTGACGGCCGACCCTGCGCTCCGGATCACCCCGCCGGAGGCGGATGAAGCGTGGCTGCGCACCTGCGGTCTTGAGCCGGGCAAGCGTTACGCCCTCATCGCTTTGCGCCCGTGGGACGGCTTTGCCGCCCATATTGACGACTTTGCGGCAGCTGCCGACCATCTCTACACGGCGCACGGCTGCATCCCCGTGCTGTATGCCCTGGAACCCGAGCGCGACGAGCCTGCCCTGCAAAGCGTCGCTGCAAGGATCCGCGTTCCTTACCTGTCCCTCCGCTCCGGAGGCTATGATCTGCGGGAGCTGGCGCTTGTGGGCCGTATGTCCGTCGTGTTGTCGATGCGGCTGCATGCGCTGGTGTTCGCCGCCGGACAGAACGTGCCGCTTGTGGGTGTGGTCTATGACCCGAAGGTCAGCAGCTTTCTCGACTATCTCGGCTGCGGCGGCTATCTTTCTCTGCATGACGTCAGCACGGACACGCTCTTCCGACTCATTGACGAGGCGATTGACCGCACGCCCGATGAAACGGGCTATCGGCGGCTACGCGAACTCGCCGGAGAGAACTCACGCCTTGCCGCAGAGCTTTTGAAGGACACGCAAACACGCAAATCATAGAAAAATAACATATAGAAAACGATCTGGAGGACATTGCATGGAACCCTATGCACAGCTTTCCCCGGCACAGCGTCGTACGGAATACGACGCGCTCATGGCCCGTTACAGGGCGTATCAGGCACAGAAGCTCTCGCTGAATATGGCGCGCGGCAAGCCCGGAAGGGCACAGCTCGACATGGTAAGCGATCTTCTGACCGCGCTGACCGATCCGGCCGACTGCTTCGACGAGGGCACCGACGTCCGCAACTACGGCAGCCTGCTCGGTATCCCCTCTGCGCGCCGCCTGTTTGCCGAGCTGCTCGGCTGTAAGCCGGAGCAGGTGCTCGTCGGCGGCAACGCCAGCCTGACCCTGATGCACGACCTGATCTGCAAGGCCTATACCCACGGTCTGCTGCACTCGCCGCGTCCGTGGTGCAAGGAATCGAGCGTCCGCTTCCTCTGTCCCGCTCCCGGCTACGACCGTCATTTCGCCATTTCCGCCGCTTTCGGCATGGAGTTGATCCCCATTGCCATGACGCCGGAGGGTCCGGATATGGACGCCGTGGAGCGCTACATCCGCGATCCCGCCGTCAAGGGTATGTGGTGCGTACCGAAATACTCCAACCCGCAGGGCATTGTTTACTCCGACCGTACCGTCGAGCGCATTGCCGCGCTGCGTCCTGCCGCGCCGGACTTTGCGCTGATGTGGGACAACGCTTACTGCGTCCACGATTTCTATGAATACGTCCCCTTCCGTGATATTCTCTCGCTCTGCCGAGAGGCCGGCCGTGCAGACATGGTCTATGAATTTGCGTCCACATCGAAGGTCACCTTCCCCGGCGCGGGTATTTCCGCAATGGCAACCAGCGAGGACAACCTGAGCTATCTGGAAAAGCTGCTTGGTGTGCAGGTCATCAGCTATGACAAAGTCAATCAGCTCCGCCATGTGCGTTACCTGAAAGACAAGGCGCATACGCTGGAATTGATGCGGCGTCATGCCGAGATTCTGCGGCCGAAATTTGAAGTCGTATTAAAAGCGCTGGACGCGATTCGTCCGTTGGGGATTGCACGTTGGGAAACGCCGCGCGGCGGATACTTCGTCTCCTGCGACGCTATGCCGGGCACGGCCAAACGCGTCGTTGGCCTGATGAAGGATGCCGGCGTCGTGATGACCGGAGCGGGCGCCACCTGGCCGAACGGGCACGACCCTGAGGACAGCAACATCCGTATTGCACCGTCGCTCCCACCGGTCGCAGAGCTTCAGACCGCGATGGAAATCTTCACGCTCTGCCTGCGCATCGCCGCGCTCGGAAAACTGGGACTGGAGTAACCGTTTCTCAAAAAACATTGTTACATAGAAAAGAGCCGCCCGTCGGGCGGCTCTTTTTTATCATCGAGACGAGGATAAGCTCGAGCTGCGGCAGGCATTCCGAGTGCAGCTGTCAAAGTGAAAAACCGACCCGCGAAAACCGCGGGTCGGTTTGTACTGCATCAAATCGGTTAATTACACCAGTTCGATAATCGCCATCTCGGCTGCATCGCCGCGGCGAACGCCGATACGGGTCACGCGGGTGTAGCCGCCGTTACGGTCGGCATACTTCGGCGCGATCTCCTTGAACAGCTTGTAAGCGACGTCTTCCCTGGTGATATAGGCCAGAGCGCGGCGATAGGCGGCGAGGTCGCCCTTCTTGCCGAGGGTGATCATCTTCTCGACCACGGGCTGCACTTCCTTGGCGCGATAGAAAGTCGTCTCGAGCTTGCCGTTATTCAGCAGATCGGTGGTGAGCTGGCGGAGCATCGCCTTGCGCTGGGTACTCGTTCTGCCGAGCTTACGGGTTCCAAACATTCGTTATTTCCTCCTTCTTTGAAAGGTAGCGGATTAGGGATTGCTGCTGCCGGATTCTTCGGTAGCAAGGGACAGACCCATCATTTCGAGCTTGTTCTGCACTTCATCCAGCGACTTCTTGCCCATATTGCGAACCTTCATCATTTCCTCCGGCGTTCTGGAAATCAGATCGCGGACGGTATTGATATTGGCACGCTTGAGGCAGTTGAAGCTGCGGACGGACAGATCCAGTTCTTCAATGGTCAGGCGCAGAGCCGTGGGCTCGGTGGTCGTGTCCTTCTCGCGCACGATTGACTGGTTTGCGGCTGTTTCGGACAGGTCGGTGAACAGTGTCAGGTGCTCGGTCAGAATCTTCGCTGCGATGGAAACGGCATCCTTCGCGGTTGTGGTGGCATCTGTCCAGACTTCCAGCGTGAGCTTATCGAAGTCGGTCATGTTGCCGACGCGGGTGTTTTCCAGCGTGTAGTTGACCTTATAGACCGGAGAATAGATGGAATCGACCGGGATGACGCCGATCGGCGTCTGCGGGGTCTTGTTGCGCTCGGCGGGCACGTAGCCGCGGCCGCGGTTCATGGTGATCTCCATATTCAGCGAGGCATTCGGGCCGAGCGAGCAGATAACGAGATCCTTGTTGAGAATCTCAACCTCGTCGTCGGTCTTTATGTCTCCGGCGGTGATCACACCTTCACCGGAGGCGTCGATATAGATGGTCTTAGGGCCTTCGCAGTGCATCTTGGCGATGATGCGTTTGACATTCAGGACGATCTCGGTGACGTCTTCCTTCACACCGGGGATCGTGGAGAACTCGTGCTGCACGCCTGCGATCTTGATGGAGGTCGCGGCAGTGCCGGGCAGCGAGGACAGCAGAATCCGGCGGAGCGAATTGCCGAGGGTTGTGCCGTAGCCGCGCTCCAGCGGCTCGACGATAAATACGCCGTGCGACGGGTCTTCGGGAGAGTCGATACACTCAATACGCGGCTTGTCAATTTCTACCATTAAATTACCCTCCTTATCAATCTGCAAAGCAGAGGCTTTGCGGTGTAAAACAGCTTACCAATAAACGAGGGCGTCGCGTTACTTGGAGTACAACTCGACGATGAGGTGCGGAGCGATCTCGAAGTCAATGTCATCCTTCTGCGGCAGAGCGAGAACCTTGCCGGTGAGGGTGTTCTTGTCGCGGTCAAGCCACTTGGGGGCAGCGACAAACGCATCGTCTTCCTTCAGCTTCTTGAAACGATTGTTGGAGCAGCTCTTCTCGCAGACGGCGATTACGTCGCCAACCTTGACGATATACGACGGGATATTGACGCGCTTGCCGTTCACGGTATAATGGCCGTGGTTGACGAGCTGACGAGCCTCGCGGCGCGTCGCGGCAAAACCGAGGCGATAGACAACGTTGTCGAGACGGCGCTCGACGAGGCTCAGAAGCTCCTCGCCGGTGTTGCCTTCGGCACGGGTTGCCTTTTCATAGTACATTCTGAACTGCTTTTCCAGAATACCATAGACAAACTTGACCTTCTGCTTCTCGGTCAGCTGCATTGCGTACTCGGACTTCTTTGCACGGCGCTGGCCGCCGGGATTCTTGTTGGAAGTCTTGGAGTAACCCATAGCGGCGGGAGAAACGCCGAGGGTACGGCAACGCTTGAGAACGGGCTGAGTATTTTTCGCCATTCTGACTTAATCCTCCTTCACGAATTAGACGCGGCGGCGCTTGGGCGGGCGGCAGCCGTTGTGGGGGATGGGTGTGACATCCCGGATCGACACGACTTCCAGACCTGCGGACTGGAGCGCACGGATCGCAGCTTCGCGGCCTTGGCCGGGTCCCTTGACATAGACTTCAACGGTCTTCAGGCCACAGACCTCAATGGCTGCCTTCGCGGCAGTCTCTGCGCACATCTGCGCGGCATAGGGCGTGGACTTACGGGAACCGCGGAAGCCGAGTCCGCCGGAGGATGCCCAGGAAAGGGCATTGCCCTGCAGGTCGGTAACGGTGACCATGGTGTTATTGAAAGAGGAACGGATATGCACTGCGCCCTTTTCAATATTTTTGCGCTCGCGGCGGCGCTTAACGACTTTCTTTGCATTCGCCTTTGCCATTTACATATCCCTCCTTACTTCTTCTTGTTTGCGATGGTCTTCTTCGGACCCTTACGGGTACGGGCGTTGGTCTTGGTGCGCTGACCGTGGACGGGCAGGCCGCGGCGATGACGCATCCCGCGGTAGCAGCCGATCTCGATCAGGCGTTTGATATTCAGAGCAACTTCACGGCGGAGGTCGCCCTCAATGGTATAATTCTTATCGATGACGTCACGCAGGGCGGCTTCCTGATCTTCCGTCAGGTCCTTCACGCGGATGTCGGGGTCGACGCCGGCCATCGCGAGGATGTCCTTGGCGCTTTTTCTGCCGATGCCGAAGATATAAGTGAGGCCGATCTCAATTCTCTTCTCGCGGGGCAGGTCAATACCAGCAATACGTGCCATATACTTTCGAGCACCTCCTGTTAACCTTGTCTCTGCTTATGCTTGGGGTTTTCGCAAATTACCATTACGCGGCCCTTGCGCTTGATGATCTTGCACTTTTCGCACATGGGCTTCACGGACGGTCTAACCTTCATAGTATAGTACCTCCAAAAAGTCGAAGTCTCTCAATTACTTGCTTCTCCATGTGATCCGACCGCGGGTCAGATCATACGGAGACATCTGAACGGTTACTTTATCGCCGGGCAGAATTTTGATATAGTTCATGCGCAGCTTACCGGAAATGTTCGCCAGAATCACATGCTCGCCGCCGATCTTGACTTTGAACATGGCATCCGGCAATGCATCGGTTACGATGCCCTCAAGTTCGATTACGTCGTCTTTTGCCAAGTTTTACGAACCTCCTTGGTTGAAACGTTGATGTTCCGGCTGATAGCAGCCAGTTCCCTTCGTAATTCGCTGTTGAGCAGCTTTTCGCCGGAGCGGAGCTTCTCGGCGATCGGCGAATCAGGTCGAAGGACGAGTTGGACGTGGCGGATCTTTTTGCGTTTGGGCTTTTCAAGCGTTCTGTGCTTGCCGTCTACAAGACTGACGTACACACCGTCGGAGTCTGCAATGAAAAACAGCGCTCCAGCGTCTCGGCCGGCCAGACATCGAACGACATCTGATCTGCTCAGGTCCATGTCAAAGCCCCTCGGTGACGGTGAGAATTTCCGGCTCGCCGTCGGTAATGAGCAGAGAGTTTTCGTAGTGGGCAGAGAGCTTGCCGTCGGCGGTCACGGTCGTCCATCCGTCCTTCAGAACACGGACATCGTAGACACCGGCGTTGACCATCGGCTCGACGGCAATCGTCATGCCGCGAATCAGGCGCGGGCCGTGGCCGGGGCGGCCGAAATTCGGCACCTCCGGCTCCTCGTGCAGGTTTTCGCCGACTCCGTGGCCGACGAAGGAACGAACGACGGAAAAGCCGTTGGCCTCCACATAGCTCTGCACCGCATGACCGATGTCGGAAACGCGATACCCCTGACGGGCGAAGCGAATGCCCTCAAAAAAGCTCTGCTTTGTCACATCGATAAGCCGCTGTGCCTCCGGCGAGATATTCCCGCAGGGGTAGGTAGCGGCGCAGTCGCCGTGGAATCCGCCCCACTTCGCGCCGACATCGATCGAGACGATGTCGCCTTCCTTGAGCACCCGGCCGCCGGGAATTCCGTGGATGATTGTTTCATTGACGGAAATACACACGCTGGCGGGGTAGCCGCTGTAGTGGAGGAAGGAGGGCACGGCGCCCTGTGACAGGATGAAATCATGAACAGCCTTATCGATCTGCTGCGTTGTGACGCCGGGCCTTACCATATCCCCTGCCAGAGCACGGGCTGCCGCGGTAATTTTGCAGGCCTTCCGCATCAGTGCGATCTCTCGTTCATTTTTGATAGAAATCATATTACACTCCCAAAACCGTGAGAATCTCGCGGTGAGCGTCTTCAATGGACTGGTCGCCGCGCACGAGCCGCAGCTTTCCGAGCTCACGGTAGAAGCTCTTGAGTGCCTCGGTCCGCGCATGGTAGACCTGCAAGCGATGCAGAACCGTTTCCGGCGCGTCGTCCGCGCGGACGGTCAGCTCGCCGCCGCAATGGTCGCACCTGCCCTCCGTCTTTGGCGGATTGGCGACGAGGTGGTAGCTCGCGCCGCAGGCAGGACACACCCGCCGGCCGGCCATTCGTGCCGTAATCGCGTCATCCGCCACCTCGAGGGAGATAACGTGGTCGATCTCGATGCCCAGATCGATGAGTGCCTGCGCCTGCGCGACCGTGCGGGGGACACCGTCGAGGATGTAGCCGTCCGCGCAGTCGGGCTTGGCGAGCCGCTCCCGGACGATGTGCATAATGACATCGTCGGGAACGAGCTGGCCGTCATCGATGAGGAGCTTTGCACGCCGGCCGATCTCGGTATCCTCCGCGATCGCCTCGCGGAGGATGTTGCCCGTGGAGATGGTAGGAATGCTCAGGCGTTCGCACAGAAGCTCTGCCTGCGTTCCCTTGCCCGCTCCGGGCGCACCAAGTAAAACCAGTCTCATACAGGCGCCCTCTTATTTCTCAAGGAAGCCGGAGTAGTTGCGCATCATCATCTGCGCCTCGATGGCCGAAACGGTCTCAAGCGCGACGCTGACGATAATGATGACGGAGGTACCGCCGAAGGAGAAAGACGTATTGCCCGTGATGGCGCCGAGGAGCATCGGCAGCACGGCGATCACACCCAGGTAAATCGCGCCGAAGAGCGTGATCTTATTGATAACCTTACGGATGAAATCGGAGGTGGGGCGACCCGGACGGAAGCCGGGGATAAAGCCGCCGTTCTTCTTCAGGTTGTTGGAAACCTCAACGGGGTTGTACTGGATGGTTGCATAGAAGTAGCTGAAGCCGACGATCAGGAGCAGATAGCAGATCGTGTAGATCGCGCTGGTGCTGCTGAAGACATTCTTGTACCACCAGTTGGAGCTCGCGGCCTTACCGACGAAAGTGCAAATGGTAGCCGGCAGACTGGCGATCGACTGGGCAAAGATGATGGGCATGACGCCGGACATATTGACCTTGATCGGCAGGTGCGTGTTCTGGCCGCCGTAGACCTTGCGGCCGACGACGCGCTTGGCGTACTGCACCGGAATCCGGCGCTCGGCCTGCGAGACGAAAATGATAAATACGATAATTGCGAGCATCGCAATGATGAGTGCCAGAACCCAGTACCACTGACTCCACAGCATACTGCCCAAGGGCTTAATGATGCCGGCGGGAATACGGGCAATGATGTTGGCGAACAGGATCATGGAGATGCCGTTGCCGATGCCGCTCTGGGTAATCTGCTCACCGAGCCACATAACCAGCGTGGAGCCGGCGGTGAAGGTGAGGATAATGGTCAGAGCGCTGACGAAGCCGTCGTCAATGAGCAGGCGGTAGCCGGCGGAAGCGGTGGCGGAGGCATTGTAGTTCTTGAGCATCATAAAGTATGCCCAGCCCATCAGCAGGCCCAGACCGACGGTGGTCAGGCGGGTGATGGTGTTGATCTTCTTCTTGCCTTCCTCGCCGCCTTCCTTGCTCAGACGCTCCAGAGCAGGGATGGCAATGGTGAGAAGCTGGATAATGATCGATGCGTTGATATACGGCTGGATGGACAGAGCGAAAATCGTCGCCTGTGAGAAGGCCGAACCGGACATCATGTCAAACAGGCCGAAGATGGTGTCCTTGAGCTGGGCATTGAACATCTGCGCCATAACATCGACATTGACAAAGGGGACAGGGATAACGTTACCGATACGGTAAAGCAGGATGATGAGAAGCGTGAAGAGCAGCTTCTTGCGAAGCTCCGGGATCCTCCAGGCATTTCGCAGTGTAGTAAGCACTTACACCACCTCAGCCTTTCCGCCTGCCTCCTCGATCTTTGCTTTGGCAGAACCAGAGAACGCAGCCGCCTTAATGGTGAGCTTCTTCGTCAGTGTGCCGTTGGAAAGGACCTTAACGCCGTACTTGCAGTCACGGATAAGTCCCTTGTTGAGCAGAGCCAGAGCGTCAACGGTCTCGCCGTCTTCGAAGCACTCGAACGCGGAGAGCTTGACCTCAGTCAGAGGCTTTGCAAAAATGTTGTTGAAGCCGCGCTTCGGGATGCGGCGTGCCAGAGGCATCTGGCCGCCTTCAAAGCCAACGCGAACCTTGCCGCCGGAGCGAGCCTTCTGGCCCTTGTGGCCACGGCCGGCAGTCTTGCCGTTACCGGTGCCGGTGCCGCGGCCCTTGCGCTTGGCGACCTGAGTAGAACCCAGAACGGGAGCGAGTTCATGTAATTCCATTGTTTTCTCCTCCTCTTATTCTGCCTCGGTGACCTCGAGAAGATAGCCGATGGCGGCAATCTTTCCGCGGGTCTGCGCATTGTCGGGCTGCACCGTCGTCTGACCGATCTTGCGAAGGCCGAGGGACTGCGCGGTGGCAATGTGCTTTTGGATACGACCGTTGAGGCTCTTAACGAGCTTGATCTTTAACTGTGCCATTGTCCGTATCCTCCTTAACCGATGATCTCTTCCACACTCTTGCCGCGGATACGCGCGACATCCTGCGGGCCACGGAGGCTGAGCAGGCCCTGCATGGTCGCCTTGACGACGTTCTGCGGGTTGTTCGAGCGCAGGCACTTGGTGCGGATATTGGTGATGCCGACAGCTTCCATGACAGCACGGACAGCGCCGCCGGCGATAACGCCGGTACCGACGGAGGCGGGCTTCATCAGGACGGAGCCGGCGCCGTAGACGCCGATGACCTCGTGGGGAATCGTGGTGCCGGAGAGCGTGACCTTATGCAGGTTCTTCTTGGCGTTGGCGATGCCCTTGAGGATGGCTTCGGAGACTTCCGCCGCCTTGCCGAGGCCGTAGCCCACGGTGCCCTTGCCGTCGCCGACAACGACCAGCGCGGAGAACTTCATGACGCGGCCGCCCTTAACCGTCTTGGAAACACGGTTCAGGTAAACGACGCGCTCGATCATTTCGGGAGCATTGTCCTTTTCGGACGCTCTGTTATAAGCCATTTTCTCTTCCTCCTCTTAGAATTTGAGTCCGCCTTCGCGCGCGCCCTCGGCAAGAGCAGCCACACGGCCGTGGTAGACATAGCCGCCGCGGTCGAAAACGACTTCCTCGATCTGCTTGGCCTTTGCGCGCTCAGCGATCAACGCACCAACCTTCTTGGCAGCTTCGCAGTTGCCGGTGGCGCCTTCAAACTCCTTTTCCACGGTGGAAGCGGAAACGAGCGTGACTCCGTTGACGTCGTCGATGATCTGTGCATAGATATTGGCGTTGCTTCTGAAAACATTCAGGCGGGGTCTGCACGGTGTGCCGGAGATCTTACCGCGAACGCGAACGTGGCGCTTGAGGCGCATTGCCTTCTTATCGGTCTTCTTAATCATTTATGCACACCTCCTGTTATTTCTTACCGCCGGTCTTGCCTTCCTTATGGCGAAGAACCTCGGTAGCATACTTGATGCCCTTGCCCTTATAGGGTTCGGGGGGTCTTTTCCCTCTGACTTCGGCGGCAAACTGACCGACCTTCTGCTTGTCGATGCCGCTGATGACGATCTTGTTGGGGGCGGGAACTTCGATGGCAATGCCCTCAATCTCCTCCATCGTTACGGGATGGGAGTAGCCGAGGTTCATGACCAGCTTCTTACCGTCCTTCTGTGCGCGGTAGCCGGTACCGTTGATCTCAAGCTCCTTGTGGAAGCCCTTCTCCACGCCGACGACCATGTTGTGCAGCAGGGTACGGGTCAGGCCGTGCAGGCTCTTATGCGCGTGCTCGTCATCCGGGCGGCCGACGGTGAGGACGGCGCCTTCCTGCTTGATGATCATGTCGTGGTGGAACGTGCTGGTCAGCGTACCCTTCGGGCCCTTGACGGTAACGACGTTGCCGTCCGCGATGGTGACCTGAACGCCCGCCGGTACAGTGATAGGCATCTTGCCGATTCTGGACATACTGTTACCTCCTTACCAGACGAACGCAAGGACTTCGCCGCCGATATGCGCCGCACGAGCGGCCTTATCGGTCATGACGCCCTTGGAAGTGGAAATAATCGCGATACCGAGACCGCGCAGCACCTTGGGCAGCTCGTCAGCACCGGCATAGACACGCAGGCCGGGCTTGGAAACGCGGCGAAGGCCGGAGATGACCTTCTCCTTGTTGCCGAGGTACTTGAGGGTGATGTGGATGACACCCTGCTTGCCGTCCTCCTCGACGGTGTAGGACTTGATAAAGCCCTCATCGAGCAGGATCTTCGCGATGTCCTTCTTCAGGTTGGAAGCGGGGACATCGACGGACTCGTGCTTGGCAGAATTTGCGTTCCGGATTCGGGTCAGCATATCTGCTACGGGATCAGTGATTTGCATGTGATGTTACCTCCTTTAGAAGTTACGGGCTGTACCCGTTAAGACGCCAGAGTATCAGAGGAATGTAAGCCGGCAGCCGGCTCCATTTTCCTCTGACTTCTGATGCCTGTTTTACATTTGGATCACGCATGAATACTCATGGTGGACCGGGCTTTCGCCCGATGGATCTTACCAGCTTGCCTTCTTGACGCCGGGGATCTCTCCCTTATACGCCAGCTCGCGGAAGCAGATACGGCAAACGCCGAAATCGCGCAGGTAAGCATGGGGTCTGCCGCAGATCTTGCAGCGGTTGTAGCGGCGGGTGGAATACTTGTTTCCGGCCTGCTGCTTCAGGATCATTGCTTTTCTTGCCATTTCGTCATCCTCCCATTAAGCGTGGAACGGAGCGCCGATCATTGTCAGCAGTTCCTTGGCTTCCTCGTCGGTCGTCGCGGTGGTGCAGATGCAAATATCCATGCCGCGAATCTTATCGACCTTATCATACTCGATTTCCGGGAAAATGAGCTGTTCCTTCAGGCCCATGGCGTAGTTGCCGCGGCCGTCAAAGGCGTTGGGGTTGATGCCGCGGAAGTCGCGGACACGGGGCAGCGCCACATTGAACAGACGATCGAGGAACTCCCACATTTTGTCGCCGCGCAGCGTGACCTTCACGCCGACGGTTTCACCCTCACGAACCTTGAAGTTCGCAACGGACTTGCGGGCCTTGGTGGTAATGGGCTTCTGGCCGGTGATGGTGGCAATATCCTTGCAGATTGCCTCAATCTCCTTGGCATTGTTCTTGCTGTCGCCGCAGCCGACATTTACGATCACCTTCGCAAGCTGCGGAATCTGCATGACGCTCTTGTACTGGTACTTCTTCATCAGAGCAGGAGCGATTTCTTCGTTATACTTAACCTTCAGTCTGGGCATAGCTTCGTTCCTCCTCCTCAGATTTCCTTACCGCACTTCTTGCAGACACGGGTCTTCTTGTCGCCATCGATATGGAAGCCGACGCGGACACCGCGCTTGCAGTTGGCGCAGTAGAGCTGAACCTTGTCAACACGGATGGGAAGCTCGCGCTTGACAATGCCGGAAACGTCGTTCTGCTTGCGTGCCTTCACGTGGCAGGTGGCGATATTGACGCCTTCAACAACGACCTTGTTCTTGGCGGGCAGGGCATTCAGGACCTTGCCCTTCTTGCCCTTGGACTTGCCGGACAGGACAATGACGGTATCATTTTTCTTGATATTCATTCCATATCCCCCTATTAAATGACTTCCGGAGCCAGCGAGAGGATCTTCATGTATTCTTTATCACGAAGCTCTCTTGCAACCGGCCCGAAGATACGGGTGCCGCGGGGATTCTTGTCATCCTTAATCAGGACGGCGGCATTCTCGTCGAAGCGGACATAGGTGCCGTCGGCTCGGCGAACACCCTTGGCGGAACGGACGATAACGGCCTTCACGACCTCGCCCTTCTTCACGGTGCCGCCGGGGGTCGCCTTGCGGACGGAGGCGACGATAACATCGCCGATGTTGCCGAACTTGCGCTTGGAGCCGCCAAGCACACGAATGCACTTGATTTCCTTTGCGCCGGTGTTGTCGGCAACCTTCAGAAAGGTTTCCTGTTGAATCATTGGTTCCCGACCTCCTTATTCAGCCTTCTTGATGATCTCAACGAGACGCCATCTCTTGTCCTTCGACAGGGGACGGCACTCCATCACCTTCACGGTATCGCCGATACCGCACTCGTTGTTCTCGTCGTGCGCCTTCAGCTTTACGGTTCTCTTAACGATTTTCTTATACAGCTTGTGCTGCACGCTGTCCTCAATAGCCACAACGATGGTCTTGTCCATCTTATCGGAGACGACCTGACCAACTCTGGTTTTGCGGAAAGCTCTGGTGTTTTCAGTCATTTTCGCTTACCTCCTCAGATTGCGGTCTCTTTCTCACGAATGATCGTCTTGATGCGGGCAATGTCTCTCTTGACGGCGGCGATCTTCACCGGGTTGTCAAGCTGGTTCGTTGCGTGCTGCATCCGCAGGAAGAAGAGATCCTTCTTCAGCTCGGACGCCTTCGTCTCCAGTTCGGAAACGGACATGGTTCTGAGTTCCTTTGCCTTCATCATCATTCACCACCATTCTCAGATTCTGCATCCTCGCGGGCAATGATCTTGGTCTTGATGGGCAGCTTGTGCTGCGCGAGGCGGAGCGCTTCGCGGGCGTCCTCTTCGGAAACGCCGCCGATCTCGAACATGACCTTCTGCGCCTTGACGACTGCAACCCAGTATTCCGGGGCGCCCTTACCGGAGCCCATACGAACGCCGAGCGCCTTCTTGGAAACGGGCTTGTCGGGGAAGATCTTGATCCATACCTGGCCGCTACGCTTCGTGTAACGAGTCATAGCGATACGGGCAGCTTCGATCTGGTTGCCGGTGATCCAGCCGGGCTCTATGGCCTGAATACCGAATTCACCGTAGGATACCTTATTACCGCGGGAGGCGGCGCCCTTCATACGGCCGCGCTGGACTCTGCGGAACTTTGTTCTCTTAGGCATTAACATTAGCGGTTGCCTCCTTCCCTGCGGTCGTCGCGACGACGCTCGCCGTTGAAAGGTCTGCCGGAGCCACGACGTTCGCCGTTGCTGCGGCGATCGTCACGACGACGGTCGTTGTTGCGGCGGTCACGGCGCGGAGCCTCCGGAGCGGTCTGACGCAGCGTGGAGTTCAGGACTTCGCCCTTATAAATCCACACCTTGCAGCCGATCTTACCATAGGTGGTGTTCGCTTCCGCGAAACCGTACTCGATGTCCGCGCGGATGGTCTGCAGCGGAATGGTGCCCTCATGATAGGACTCGCTGCGGGCAATCTCAGCGCCGCCGAGACGGCCGCCGCAGGTGCACTTGATGCCCTTCGCGCCCAGACGGGTCGCGCGCTGCATCGCCTGCTTCATGGCGCGGCGGAAGGAAATTCTCTTCTCAAGCTGGGCAGCGATGTTCTCTGCCACAAGCTGTGCGTTGAGGTCCGGGCTGCGGACTTCGACGATGTTCAGAGCAACGCTCTTACCGAGCTTCTTTTCAAGCTCCAGACGGAGCTTTTCAATATCCTGGCCGCCCTTGCCGATGACGACGCCGGGGCGGGAGCAGTGCAGATTGATCTTGACGCGGCCGTTGCTGCGCTCGATCTCGATCTTGGCGATGCCGGCAGCATAGAGTCTCTTCTTGAGATCCTTACGGATATTGTAGTCCTCAACGATCAGGTCGCCGACCTTCTCGTTGCGGGCATACCAGCGGGAGTCCCAGTCCTTGATGACGCCGACGCGCAGACCATGAGGATTAACTTTCTGTCCCATAGGTGCCTCCTTATGCCTTCTCGCTCACGCCGATGGTGAGGTGGGTCGTTCTCTTGAGAATGCGATTGTATCTGCCCTTGGCTCTCGGCATTCCGCGCTTGAGCGTGGGGCCGGGGTTTGCGATCGCCGTGGAAACGAAGAGCTTCTCCGGATCCATATTGTTATTGTTCTCGGCATTCGCCATCGCACTTCTGAGGAGCTTGAGCATGGGCTCGGAAGCTGCCTTCGGGGTCTGCATGAGATATGCGCAAGCGGTCTTAACGTCCTTGCCGCGGATCAGGTCGCACAGAATGACGACCTTGCGCGGAGAAATACGCAGGTATTTCAGATGAGCTTTTGCTTCCATGTTTCTCTCCCCCTTACTTGGAATTGGCGGTCTTGCTGCCGGAATGGCCGCGGAACGTTCTGGTGGGAACGAACTCGCCCAGCTTATGACCGACCATGTCCTCTGTCACATAGACGGGAACGTGCTTACGGCCGTCGTGGACAGCGATCGTGTGACCGACGAAGGAGGGGAAAATGGTGGAAGATCTCGACCAGGTCTTCAGCACTTTCTTTTCACCGGTTTTGTTCAGCTCTTCGACGCGCTTATACAGCTCAGGAGCAACAAACGGGCCTTTCTTAATGCTTCTGCTCATTATTCATTTCCTCCTTACTTACTGTTTCTGCGCTTGATGATGAACTTGTTGGTACGGTTCTTCGTCTTGCGGGTCTTGTAACCGAGCGCAGGCTTGCCCCACGGAGTGACAGGGCCGGGACGGCCGACCGGGGCGCGGCCCTCGCCGCCGCCGTGCGGGTGGTCGTTCGGGTTCATAACGGAGCCGCGGACGGTCGGGCGGATGCCCATGTGGCGGGTGCGGCCGGCCTTACCGATGTGGACGTTGCTATGGTCGATGTTGCCGACCTGACCGATAACGGCGGTGCAGTTCATACGGACATAGCGGACCTCGCCGGAGGGCAGACGAACCTGAGCCAGCTCCTCTTCCTTTGCCAGAAGCTGCGCAGCAACGCCCGCGGAGCGGACGAGCTGAGCGCCGCGGCCGGGCTGGAGCTCGATGTTGTGGATCACGGTACCAACGGGGATATTCGCGATGGGCAGGCAGTTGCCGGGCTTGATGTCGGCAGCGGCGCTGGCCAGAACGGTATCGCCGGGGTTCAGACCGACAGGCGCGAGGATGTAGCGGAGCTCGCCGTCCTCATACTTCACCAGAGCGATGAAGGCGCTGCGGTTGGGATCGTACTCGATGCGCTGCACGACGGCGGGCATATCCAGCTTGTCGCGGCGGAAGTCGATGACACGATACTTGCGCTTGTTGCCGCCGCCGCGGTGGCGGACGGTGATTCTGCCGTAGCTGTTGCGACCGGAATGCTTCTTCAGGGTCTCAACAAGGCTACGCTCGGGCTTTGCCTTCTTGTCTACGCCGTCGAACGCGGACACGGTCATGCCGCGGCGCGCCGGGGTATAAGGCTTGTAAGTTTTGATCGCCATATTGCGTTACACTCCTTTATTGAGATGGATTAGACCATACCCTCGAAGAACTCGATGGTCTTGGAATCTTCGGTCAGCTTGACAACGGCCTTCTTGTAAGAGGCGGTGCGGCCCTCGGGGTAGCGCCCCTGGCGCTTTGCCTTGCCGTCCATGCGGATGGTAGTGACCTTCTCGACCTTCACGCCGAAGATCTCGGAAACGGCCTTCTTGATCTCGGTCTTGTTCGCGGTGGGCGCGACCATGAAAACGTACTTCTTCAGATGGGTCGCTTCCATGGACTGCTCGGTGATGACCGGACGGATGATAATGTCGTATGCAGTCTTCATGCGAACACCTCCTCGATTTTCGCCAGCGCAGCCTTATCGACGACGAGCTTCTTCGCGTTGAGAATGTCGTAAACATTGATAAGGTTTGCAAAAGTGGTCTGCACGCCGGGGATATTGCGCGCGGACAGGACGACGTTGCCGTTGACCTCGGCAGTCACGACCAGAGCCTTGCAGTCAACGCCGACAGCGGACAGGAAGCCGGCGAACTTCTTGGTCTTGATCTCGTCCATTTTGATCTCGTCGATGACGACGATGCTCTCGCTCTGAGCCTTGGCGCTCAGAACGGACTTCAGAGCCAGGCGACGCACCTTCTTATTGAGGGTGTAGCTGTAATCTCTGGGCTTCGGGGCAAAGACGATGCCGCCGTGCGTCCACTGCGGAGCGCGGGTGCTACCCTGGCGGGCGTGACCGGTGCCCTTCTGACGCCACGGCTTCTTACCGCCGCCGGAAACCTCGGCGCGGGTCAGCGCGGACTGCGTGCCCTGGCGGCGATTGGCCAGATGATTCTTGACCACATCATGAACAACGGACTCGTTGGGCTCGATGCCGAAGACGGCCTCGGAAAGTTCGACTTCGCCAACCTGCTTGCCGTTCATGTCGTAAACATTCGTTTTCAGCATGGGTTACTCTCCTTTCCTTAGCCTCTCGCGGAAGCCTTCTGCGGGTTACGACCGGAGGCCTTCTGCGGGTTCTTGCTGATGCCGGCGCCGACCTGAGCGATCTTGATCTTCTTAACGGTGCTCTTCACATACACGAGTCCGCCCTTCGGGCCGGGAATCGCGCCGCGAACGACCAGCATATTCAGATCTGCATCGACCTTGACGACGGTAAGATTCTGGACGGTGACCTGCTCGACACCCATCTGGCCGGCGCCGTTCTTTCCCTTGAAGATACGGGAAGGATCGGAGGAGGAGCCCATGGAGCCCGCATGACGGTGGACCGGGCCGCCGCCGTGGGTCATCTTCTGGATGTGAGTGCCGTTGCGCTTGACGGAGCCCTGGAAGCCGTGGCCCTTGGAGATGCCGGTGACATCGATGTGGTCACCCACAGCGAATACGTCGGCCTTGATCTCGGCGCCGACTTCAAGCTCTGCCGCATTGTCCAGCTTGAATTCCTTGAGATGCTTCCTGGCGGAAATCTCCGCCTTTTTCAGATGGCCAAGCTCCGGCTTGGTCAGCTTCTTTTCGGCGCAGTCGCCGAAGGCAAGCTGAACAGCGGTATAGCCATCGTTTTCGACGCTCTTCTTCTGAGCGACGACGCAGGGGCCGGCCTCGATCACGGTGACGGGAATGACGTGTCCGTTTTCATCGAAGATCTGGGTCATGGCCACTTTCTTGCCGATGATTGCTTTCTGCATTTTGTTTACTCCTTATATAGGTTATTGGTTGGAAAACTTAGCCATTGGGCAGCCATTGGTTTGCCAACATGACCCGGGACCGCCTCGGCAGCGGTCGGGGTATGCCGCAATATCCGGCGGATATTACAGCTTTATTTCGATCTCAACACCGGCCGGAAGGTCCAGACCCTGAAGGGCCTCGACACACTTCGCGTTCGGGTTGAAAATATCGATCAGACGCTTGTGGGTACGGCGCTCGAACTGCTCGCGGGAGTCCTTGTTGACGTGCGGCGAACGCAGAATGGTAACGATCTCCTTGCGGGTAGGCAGGGGGATGGGGCCGGAAACGGTGGAACCGTTGCGTTTGGCAGCTTCGACGATCTTTTCGCAGGTGGCGTCGATAAGCTGGTGGTCATAGGCCTTGAGGCGGATGCGGATTTTGGTGTTAGCCATTGTGGTTGTTTCCTCCTTGAAACGTACTCAGTTGGTTGGTTGCCCTGCTGGGTACGGTCGAAACGATTTTCGTGTACGCTTAACCGTGCGTATCACTCCGCGCTCACAAAAATCGGCCGGATGCCCGGCCGTGCTCCATGGCGCGGCGATATACGCCACGCAACGATCGCTTCAGCCGCCCGATCATCGGACATACTCCGCAGAAGTTCCCACCCGGACGGGCGCAATCTCCTGCATCATCGCATCGGCACGCACGGAGGCGTTGTTATCCCTCCGACGCGCACCCCTACATTCTAACCCACACAGCCGTGAATGTCAAGCACTTTTTCGGATTTTTTCTAAATCTTTTTGCTCTTTTCTCTGCTTTGGCCCCTCTCGGCGCAGTATTTCCTCAAAAGACTTCCATAAAGAGAATCCCCGCCGGAAACACCCGACGGGGATTGGAGGGATTTGGTACAAATAATGCCGTACCAACCTGTTATATTTTAACAGACAATTTGAGCTCCACAAGAAGCCCTTTCCGAATCACTGTCTCCTATATTTGATCCAACTTCCTTCGCCCTGCTTCATGCACACCTCGTATCATCGAGCTGACCTTCCACGGCAGTCCCAAAAATACAAATACGAACAGCCCAAGGGCCAAGTACGCTGTTTCATCCGCATTGTAGAAATAGGACGTTTCCCCCGTACGGCTTTCGAGAAGCTTCTCCGCCAGCAGCACGCGAAAACGAACGTAATTGATTGCTAATAAAAAGCCCCCATTAAATCCATGGAAAAGAGCAATGCGTCACCAATGCCTACCCTTGTGCGCTGCCGGAAGATCTCTCCGGCTATATCCAGCGAAAGAATGATTACAACAACGAGAGTCGTCATAATAATAATTGGGGCTACCGCGATTGACTCTGATGGGCTTCGATATCGAAATGATATGTAAATTGTGAAGGCACTGCCCAGCGCAATCAACATAGCATTGAATCTAAGGATTTGTGCGACCAATTCCCGCGTGCTCACTTTTTTCTTCATGGCTTATCCTCTTTCATAACCGCACGGTTATCATCTGGCATATTCTATCACAGATATGGTATTGTGTTAATACCAAACGGTTATTTTCAGGAGATTTTTTATGGACAACTATTACCGTCGCATACGAGACCTGCGAGAGGATCATGATCTGACGCAGCAGCAGGTCGCAGACTATCTGCAAATGAAGCAGCCGCAGTACTCGCGCTATGAGCGCGGGCTGCGCGATCTTCCGACCGATGTTCTGATCCGGCTTGCAAACCTCTACAAAACCTCAACGGACTACATTCTTGGCAGAACAAATTGTCGCACACCTTATCTGCGTGCAAATCCGTAACAGCCTACGGAAAAACAACACCGCCTGTGCCGAAGCACAGGCGGTGTTTTGCTTGAAAATAGTCAGAAATTCAGATGAACTTTGAAATCATGAACACGACGAGCGATAATCCGAACAGGAGAGCGCCGACAATCAGCGGCGACACGCTATAGGTCCGCTCACCGCTTTTGCGCACCTTGTATTCCGCATAGGTCTCGCGCTTCTCACCCTTCTTAAACAGGTATCGGATGTGGATCAGCCAAGACACCGCAAACGTAAACATATCAAATGTTCCATGCTTGTTTGCGAATGCCAGCAATCCGCAGCCGCCAACCAGAACCGCCGCCACAAACAGTCCGTTGCAGATACTGTCGATTACATTGTAGCGGGAAAGGCTGAAGTAAATGACGCCACCGGTAATAACGGCCGCAAAGCAGAGAGTGATCAGATAGGACTTACGGCGCTCACTCATGCTTATTTAAGCTCCTTGAGGTACTTCTCGTATTCCGCATCATTACACTGGACGAAGTGTCCCGGCTTAATCTCGCGGAAGGAGGGCTTATCCACAGAATAGTCGTGCTCGGCCAGCGGATTATACACAATACGCTTGCGGTTTCTCTCGTATACAGGGTCGGGCAGCGGCACGGCCGACAGCAGGGACTTGGTATACGGGTGCAGCGGATTGAGGAAGAGCTCGTCCGAGCTCGCCAGCTCGACCATCTTGCCATAGTACATAACGCCGATACGATCGGAGAAGTACTTGACAACGGACAGATCGTGTGCAATGAAGAGCAGCGTCATACCGCGGTCACGGAGGTCGCCGAGCAGGTTAATCACCTGCGCCTGAATGGAAACGTCAAGCGCGGAGACAGGCTCGTCGGCAATGATGAGATCGGGGTTCATGATGATTGCGCGGGCAACACCGATTCTCTGACGCTGACCGCCGGAGAATTCATGCGGATAGCGGCTTGCGTGCTCACGCACGAGTCCAACGAACTCCAGCATCTCATAAACCTTCTCGTCAATAACCTTCTGATCTCTTTCGCCCTGAATGATGAGGCCCTCGGCAATAATGTCGCGGACGGTCATACGGGGATCCAGCGAAGCGATCGGATCCTGGAAGATCATCTGGATCTGATTGGTCAGACGGGTCTTGCGCGCCTTACGAAGCTCGTTCTTGTATTCGGCAGCAAGCTCGTCACGCTCAGCGCCCTTCGCAGTGGCCAAGCGCGCTTCATACTCCTTGCGGGTACGCTCAACAGCAGCTTCGGCAAACGCCTTATTGCAGTGCTTCTGGTCATAAACCGCCTTTTTCAGCTCGGCCTTCTGCTCACACACGATTGCCTCGGTTTCCGCCTTCAGCGTCTCAAGACGCTTCTCCGCGGCATCCTGATTGATCTTTCCCTCGGCGACATCCTTCTTGAGCTGCTCCTCAGCTTCCTTCAGGTCACTCTTTGCTTTCTTAATGGCATCCGTGTAAGAGCGGGTGCCGGCAGAGATACGAGTGCCCTTAAAGATGATATTGCCGCCGGTGATGTCATAGAGCTTGATGATGGAACGACCGGTCGTGGTCTTGCCGCAGCCGGACTCGCCGACGAGGCCAAAGACTTCGCCCTTTTTGATGTCAAAATTGACGTCATCCACCGCCTTGAGCTCACCGCCCTGCATCTTGAAATACTGGCAGAGATGTTCAACCTTCAGTAATACTTCCTTATTTTCCATCTTCTACCCCTCTTTTACTCTCCATTCTGGCAATACGATCCAGAATGATCTTGGGCGGGTCAACCTTCGGCGCATCCGGATGCAGAAGCCAGGTAGCGGCAAAATGCGTATCGCTGATCTGGAACATCGGCGGCTGCTGCTCGAAATCGATCTGCATGGCATACTTGTTTCGTGCGGCGAACGCATCGCCGACAGGCGGGTAGATCATATTGGGCGGTGTACCGGGAATTGCCTCAAGGCGCTCGTTCGTATCCAGATCGGGCATGGAGGCAAGCAGGGCCCAGGTGTACGGATGGCGGGCATGGTAGAAGATGTCCTCAGACGTGCCGTACTCGACGATCTTGCCTGCATACATGACAGCAACACGGTCAGCCATATTGGCAACAACGCCAAGGTCATGCGTGATGAAGATAACGGAAAGCTGGCGCTCTTCCTTCAAGCGATTGATCAATTCAAGAATCTGAGCCTGAATTGTGACGTCAAGTGCCGTTGTCGGCTCATCGCAAATCAATATGTCGGGGTTGGCAGCCAAGGCAATCGCAATGACAATACGCTGGCGCATACCGCCGGAGAACTCGAAGGGATACTGATTATATCTCTTACGCGGCTCTGCGATACCGACCTCATCCATCAGCTTAATCGCGCGCTGCTTTGCGATGGACTTTGTAACCTTTGCAACAATACCCGCAGCATTCGCCATCAGGTAATCAATATTCTCACGTGCCTCAACTGCGTAATCGCGGCTGCCACGCTGCGCAAGACGATCCTCGAGATGGTCCGCCAAGCGGGTGATAATGTGCTGCAAATTGCCCTTCACCATATCCAGATCGGTCACGGCGGCGGCAACGACCTTCCATTCAGGCGTCTTGCCGCGGGCGATAAGACGGTCAAACTTGGCCTGACTCTTATCGTGAACCTTAATGGCTTTTGCGTTCTTGCCAATGGACTTGAAATAGCGGTCAATTTCGCTATCCATGCTGGACTCGAAGGTGTAGCTCAGACTGTCCTTCACGATTGCCAGGCGATCAATCGACGCACTGACGGCTTCGGACATCTTCTTGAGTGATTCCTTACAGGCGGCCTTGTCAAGGCTTTCCTGCTCGAATACAGGAAGCTGTTCGCGCAGAACGCGAACGGCCTTCTGCATATTTTCATAGGATTTGTTGGCGGAATACTCCAAACCGGCAGCGATGTCCTTCATGAAGTCGAGCATATACTCGCGGTTTAGATAGTCCAACAGGAACTCATTGAGCTTTTCGATCTCCAGTGCAGGCAGCTCCTTACCGCTGAACTCAAGGTAATAACCAAGGCGGAAGAAATTCGGCTGCGGCCGGGCAATCGCCTCGCGGAGGATCTCGCCGCTCTGCTTCAGCGTGCGGATCAGCTCGGCATATTCCTCGGTTTTCTTCGCTGCGTTGTGCAGGCGGACGGCTTCGGCAGTGCACTGCTTCAGCTCCTCGCCGCGCGAATTAACAACATACTCGTGAACGGACTTGCCGGAGAGCTGCGATACATACTTGACACGATAGGCCGCATCCTTCGCAGCTTTTTTATCCAACTCGAAAACCAGCTCATCGATTTCGTCGGCAGCCTCTACCGCAGCCTCATACGCTGCGTTAAACTTTGCCTCCATCTCGACATGACGGCGCTCAAAGGCAATAAACTTCTTGCATTTTTCGGAAATCTCGGCGGCTTTGTCGGGATTTGCCTCGATCATCGAGCGTTCCAGCAGTTTCAGATGCTCAGCAAAGGTTTTCTTGCTTTCACGCTGGCGCGCCTTACCCTTAAGAATCATTGCCTCCGTGAGCTGTCGGCCAATCTTCACAATCGGGTTCAGGCTGGACATCGGATCCTGGAAGATCATGGCGATTTTATCGCCGCGGATCTTGTGGAAGTCATCCTCGCTAATCTTCAGCAGGTCCTTGCCGTCGTAAATGATCTCGCCGGATTCCGTGATGGAGTTAGCGGCCTGAATGCCAAGAATGGCCTTAGAGGTGACGGACTTACCGGAGCCGGACTCGCCCACGATGGCAAGCGTCTCACCCTTGTCCAGATCAAAATCAATACCGCGGACGGCCTGCACTTTACCATTGGTGGTGCGGAAGGAGATTCTAAGATCCCTGACAGACAATTTCTTTTCCATAGATCAATCCTCTCCTCCTCTCAGTGCGGGGTTAAAGGCATCGCGCAGACCGTTGCCGAACAGGTTAAAGCAAATCATCAGCAGGCCAAGGTACAATGCCGGATAGAACAGTGCGTGCGGCGCCGTAGTCATCTGCTCGCTGCCCTGCTGCATCAGTGTGCCGATCGAGGTGCCGGCAAAGTCCTGAATGTTGACAATGCCGAGGTACGTCAGGTTCGTTTCACTGCTGATAACACCGGGAATGGTCAGAGCGCAGCTCGTAATGATGGTACCAAGTGCGTTCGGGAAAATATGCTTGAACATCAGGCGGAAGTCCGACGCGCCAAGCGTACGCGCCGACAGGACAAATTCCTGACCCTTAAAGCGATAGAACTGTTTTCTGGTCAATGCCGCCATGCCAATCCAACCGGTTGCCACAAACGCGACCAGTAGGGAGCCGACCGTTCCGACCTTATCCGCCAGATAAAGCTGGAACAGGGTAACGGCGACGATAAAGGGAATACCGGAAAGAATGTCGGAAATACGGTCGAGAATCAGGTCGATCTTGCCGCCATAGTAGCCCTGAACGGCGCCGTAGAACGCACCGATAGTCAGGTTAATGACGGAAATCAGGATTGCAAAAACCAGAGAGAAGCGGGCGCCGACACCGATGGAGGAGAATACGTCCTGGCCCATCGAGTTGGTACCAAACAGGTACATCGGCTCAAAGCCGTTCACGTACTGGTAGTAGGAGTAGTAATCCACGCGGCACTGTACGGAGCCGAGTGCTTTACCGGCGCTGTAGATATAGCTTCCGTCATCGCCGGCGATACGTGTTCCGGTGTACTCCACGGTTTCCATACTCTTATTGGTGCAGTACGCAGGGATATAGTTGCCATCCTTATCGAGGACAGGCTCGCCCTTCTGCGACTTGACCTGATACCAGATGTTCGGCGAGTCGGTAATATCGCAAATGTCACGCGAATCCACGTAAGGGTAAACGAGCTGAATACCGTTTTCTTCCTGCCAGGCGACCATTTTTTTAAACTCGCCCTCACTGACGTTCAAGCTTACAATGCCCTTCGCATAGTAACGGTTGACGCGAAGCGTATAGGAAAGGATCGTGACGAGCTTGCCGCGCCTCATAACCTCAGTTTCATGCGTATCGACAATGCCGAGAACGGGGTCTTTTCCCGTTTCGACACCGATAGCCTTCCACGCAAGTACGGCATTTTCGTTCTGGCTGGGCAGAGCATAACCACCGTCAAGAATTCCCCAGCCCTTTGCGGCGATTGCCGGATGGAAGGGCGGGTAGCTGACGTACATTCTGTCTACCGTTTTCGGCGTATAGGGAACGCAGAAAGGAGCCGCAATGGAGAACAGAAGCATGAACGCAAGAATCCAGGCGGCAACGAGTGAGGACTTGTTTTTCTTAAAGCGAATCATCGCGTCGGCGAAGAAGCTGCGGCTCTTCGTGTCGAATTTGCTGTCATGAATGCTGGCATCCATCTGAACGAAGGCGAATTTTTCCTTCGGGATACTCGAATTTACATTATAATTGTTTTTCATGCTCATTTTTTCGACCCCATTCTGATACGCGGGTCAATGAAGCCGTAGCTAATATCGACCACAATGGATGATGCCAGACCAATGACCGTATAGAAGCAGGAGCTGAAGAGGAAGAGGGGATAGTCACGGGCATTGATGGCGTTGATCGAAAGGCTGCCGACACCGGGAATCGCGAAAATGCGTTCGGTAATCATGCCGCCGTAAAGCGTGCCGACAATGCTGCCGAAGATACTGGGGACAATAATGACCATGCAGTTCTTCATAGCGTGACGGACGGTCGCCTGTGTTTTGGTCAGGCCCTTAGTACGGGCAAGGAGCATATAGTCGCCGGTGAGAACTTCGCCCAGCTCGGCACGCGTGGTACGCGTATAACCGGCAATCTGCGGGAGCGACAGCGACAGCACCGGGGGTATGACACTGACAAACATACTCCATGTGAAGTAATCCGTGCCCGGGCTCATCAGTAATGGGAACCAGCCCAGCTTAAAGCAGATAAAATACTGAATCAGGAAGGCATAGACGAAGGCCGGAACCGAGATGCAGACAATTGTCAGTGTGGAAATCGTATAGTCAAGCCACGTGTTTTTCTTCAACGCGGCAATGATGCCGAAAACAATACCAATCGGAATACTAACAATAACAGAGATGAAGTTTACGTAAACGGTAGCAGGGATTTTCTCGGCAAAAATCTGGTTGACATCGCGGCCGGAGTAGAGAACGTCGGATACGCCCCAGTCCCAGCGAAGGACAACGTTTTTCAGGAAAATCCAGAACTGCTCAAGATACGGCTTATTATAGCCGAGAGCCTCACGGCGTGCGGCGATGATGTCAGCATGGGGATCATTGGGCGCCAGCTCCGCGGGGGGCAGCATACGGATCAGCACGAAGCAGATCAGCGTAATAATCAGAGTCACCATCAGCATCAGAAGGAGTCTCTGAAGAGTGTATTTGACCATAGGTATCCTCCCAATCAGTTTATACTCCTCCGACGTCAAGGGTGCGTTACATGACTAACGTGGAAGAATACAATACGCAGAATGCAGGGGGGGCAGAAACTACCACCCCTGCATTCGCGTGATGTATTAGCTCATGGAGCTAACTATGACAGCAGCGCAGGCGCCGTGTCGGGGAAATGCGTTAACTTGGATTAGTACTTGAGCTCGCCCTGGGAAGCAACAAAGGCAGCCCAGTCGGTCTCATTGTAGCTGTACTTCAGGTAAGCGATGCCGCCGCGACCCATGATGGGGTTATACTCGTCGACAACATAGTAGACCTGGTAGGACAGCAGAGCCATGGAAGCATCCTGAAGGGTCGGGATATAGTCGCCGGTCTTGAGGACTTCGACTTCGATGGCAGCGAGGATATCCAGACGGGTATCGACATCGACCTGGCCGTCGCCGAAGTTGTAGGTCTTCTTGGAGCCGTCGGCAGCGGTGATCTCAACGGCCTGACCATTCAGAGCATCGGACCACTGGCGGAGGTTCATGGTGATCTTCTCGCCGTTGATCTCAAGCTCGAGGTTGACGGTGGTAGCGTCGAACCACTGGTTGTACTGATAGGACTTGTTGACGTAGAGGTCAGACAGGCCGAAGGGATCCAGAGCGGAGCCGGACCAGCCACACAGGCAGGTGTCGGAGAGGCCGGCCTTCAGCTTCTTGGACCAATCGGTATCGTACGGAGCGGATACGACGAAAGCGATCTTGCCTTCGAAGGGGGTGCCTTCGGCGACTTCGACAGCCTTGTCGTTCAGGTACTTAACGGTCTTGGTGATGAAGTCGGTAACCTTGGACGCGCAGTACTCGATGGTAACGGTCTGGTCAGAGATACCGTCCTTGTTTTCGTCGGTGATGTAGCCCTTCTCGATGGCTTCGTTGAAAGCCTTCTTGAAGAGTTCCTTCGCCTGGACGGGGTCATAACCGGTGATGGAGGCAACGGCCTCGTCGAGGCTGTTGTACTTGCTCACGTCAACCTGGTAGTAGGTGCACAGAGCCTTCTTCGCCTGCTCGGTGTCGCGATAACGGGCGCCGGTCTCCGGATCATAGATGTAGGAGTTGCCGATCAGACCGTAGCCGCCGGAGCGGGACGGAGACAGAGTGGAGGCCAGGAGCTCCTTGTCGTAAACAAGGGCCATAGCTTCCTTGAAGGACTTCAGAGACATGGTCTGCAGGTCCTTGGTCTTGGTGTCGAAGCCGTCGTTTTTCTCGCGCTCGGCAAGCACATCAAGGTTGCCGTTGAAGACGAGGAAGAAAATGGTTTCGTTCGGGGTAGCGTAGCACTGCTCGGAGGAGCGGAAGGCTGCGAAGTCGTCGCTCTGCAGGCCGTAGGTCATGAGCTCGCCGTGGAGGAACATCTGCTTGCGGGTATTCGCTTCGGGGACTGCCTGACAGTCGATCTTCGTGGTCATGTACATCGGATAGATCTTGCCGTCTTCCGGATCTCTATAGATGTGCTTGCCATCGGTGTAGCCGTACCAGTTCTCGTTCTTCTCGAAGACCATCTGCTTGTCGGTCTGATAGGTGACGAGCTTATACGGACCATAGGACAGAGTGCTCTCGACGCTCTGGTTGTATTCGCTGGTCCAGGTGCCGGAAGCGGTATCCTGCTTCTTGAACTTCTCATACAGAGTCTCGTTGACGAGCCAGTTGGAGGAGAGGTTATAGAGCAGATAGAAGCCCTTCAGGGACTTGTTCAGAACGAGCGTGATCTGATAGTCGCCGGTCTTGTAGCAGCCGACGCTTGCGTCGTAATCGACGTCAGCCCACAGCTTCTTGTAAGCCAGGTAGTTGGGCATATCAGCCTCGGTCTCGCCCCAGTTCTCATTGGTAGTGGTAACGTCCTTGAGCATTTCCCAAGTCTCGTCGGTCAGCGGAACCAGGCCGTCGCTGTCCATCAAAGCCTCGAGCTGAGCCCAATACTTGGTGCCGAAGTATTGGCTGCCGTAGTTATCATAGTACTTCTTCAGGGTGTTGCCGCTGGTCCAGTCAAGCGCAATGTTAAGGCCGATGTAGACGGGGTAGTTCTCGGCGGTATAGTACTGGCCGTCCTTCAGGACGAGGTCAGCCTTCTGGTACTTGATGACGTTGCCGGGAGCGTTCTGCTCGATGGTTACCGAGCCCTGCTTGGCATACTCCTCAGCGCCCTGGATGGACAGGTTGCCGGAGTAGTAGTCGGTAGCGCGGTAGTTCTTGAGATCCGGATCCAGAAGCTGCTTCATGGAGTAGATGTAGTCGTCAGCCGTGATCGGCGTGCCGTCTTCCCACTTGGCATTCGGGTTGAGGTCGATGACATAGGCGTAGCCGGAGGTCATGCCCTCGGGAATCTTGAACTTGCCTTCGGAAGCGACCTTCTCGGTCACGTCAACCGGCTCGGCAGCGGCCATCTCGGGGATGATCTTGTAGCCGGAGAAGGGCTCCTTGCCCTCAACGGGGTTCAGGTCATCGTTGAAGATGAAGCCGTACAGACCCGTACGCACGAACTCTGCGGGGTAGGCGTCGTCCTGAGTCTGGTAGGTGTGCGGGCTCCAGTTGGTAGCCATCGTGGAAACTGCATCCTTGTAGACGTACTCGCCCTCAAACTGGACGATGGCCTCGGACGTGCTTTCGCTGGGCTTGCTATTGTCGGTGGGCTTGGTGGGCTGATCGGTGGGGTTGTTGTTGCTGTTGCAGCCTACGAGAATGCCCAGGACCATCACAAGAGCCAAAAGCAATGCGATTGTCTTTTTCATTCTGAATTTCCTCCTTAAAATTTTCTATGAAAGCGGGGCACGCGCCCCGAAACATAGCGCGGTATATCCTTTCATTTCATAACGATCCGGCAGGGTATGCCAAAACGCAGTCAAAAGGACAGAATTGTGAACCTACGCGATTTTTTCATATTATAGCACACAGTTTCTGCTTGCGCAAGGCTATTTTTTTCGTCAAGAGCAACGAATTTTGCAAAGCACCGTAGTTGAAAATGAATAAAAACTCAAAAATGTGCATTAAAATTCATTTCTATTCTCTGCTCTTGATAATTTGACCAAAAATCCCGTTCCGTCGGGCACCGAAACGGCCGAATATTTGTGCATTATTTTGATTTTATATGCACGGCGTGCGAAAAACGTCAAAAAACGTTAATAAATATTCGCTATATGTGATTCTATCCAAAAATCCGGTACGTTTTTTGTTGAAACTATCCATTTTCCTGCCCGGAAACGCAGATATAGTTCCATGCATCCCGACACATATCCGCAATCGTGTACTCTGCCGTCCAGTCAAGGACACGCTTTGTCTTTTCCGCGTCCGCCCAGCAGTCCGCCAGATCGCCCGCACGCCGCGCACCGATCACATAGGGAATCTGCCGGCCCGTCACGGTACGGAAGGTCTCCACCAGCTCCAGCACGCTTGTCGGGCGGCCGGTACCGAGATTAAACGCCTCCGCGCCCGCGTGCTCTCTGCCGTATTCCAGCGCGCGCAGATGTCCCTTCGCCAGATCGACGACATGCAGATAATCCCGGCGGCAGGTGCCGTCCGGCGTGGGGTAGTCAGAGCCGTAGACCGTCAGGCGGGGAAGCTGCCCCGCCGCTACGCGGGCGACATAGGGCATGAGGTTGTTCGGGATACCCGCCGGATCGTCGCCGAGAAGGCCGGAGGCGTGCGCTCCGATGGGGTTGAAATAGCGCAGCAGCACCGCCGAGATCTCCGGGTCGGCAGCCGCCGTGTCGCGAAGAATCTGCTCGGACATGACCTTTGTCCAGCCATAGGGGTTCGACGGACAGCCGACAGGCATCGCTTCGGTATAGGGCACAGGGTTTTCCGAGCCGTAGACCGTCGCGGACGAGGAAAAGACCATGCGTCTGCAGCCGAAGCGCTGCATCGTCTCCAGCAGCGTCAACGTTGCGTCCAGGTTGTTCCGGTAGTAGGCCAGCGGCAGGCGGACGCTCTCGCCGACGGCCTTCTTCCCCGCAAAATGGATCACCGCCTCGACGCTGTGTTCCTCAAAAATGCGCCGCACAAACGCATGGTCGCAGACGTCGCCATGGTAAAAAACGGGTCTTGTTCCGGTAATCCGCGCGATACGCTCGATCACGTCGGGCTTCGAATTGGAAAGATCATCCGCAATCACGACATCATAGCCCGCCTGCTGAAGCTCGACGCAGGTATGGCTGCCGATATATCCCGCGCCGCCGCTGACTAAAATACTCATGGGATTGCTCCTTATACATTATAATATATTATAATATATGCATTCAGACGCCGTTGGATCGGCGCTTTGTACCGCTGCCCACAGTATAACGAAAAAAAAGAAAGAATGCAACGCTTTTTTCGTCGGCGGGACTGGAAATCCGGCCGCAGGCGTGGTATTCTATGAAAAAGACCGGATTTTTTTTGGAGGTTCCATGCTGCCTCGGGAGTTTCTTGTACGGATGCGCCGTCTGCTCGGCGCGGAATTTGATGAATTTATCGCCGCTTACGAGCGTCCGCGCAGCACCGCGCTGCGTTTCGCTCCCGAGCGGCACTGCCCCGCGCTGCCGGATTTCTGCGGCGAGATTGTCCCGTGGGAGGAAAACGGAAGATATCTCCTGCCCGATGTGCGTCCCGGGCTGCATCCGCTGCACGACGCAGGGGCATTCTATCTTCAGGAGCCGAGCGCAATGGCGCCCGCGCGCCTGCTCGACGCACAGCCCGGCGAGCACGTCCTGGATCTGTGCGCCGCGCCGGGCGGAAAATCCACGCAGCTCGCCGCCGCGATGTGCGGGCGGGGGCTGCTTGTCTGCAACGAGATCCACCCGAAGCGTGCGCGGATCCTGTCATCAAACCTGGAACGGCTGGGCGTGACAAACGCCTTGGTCACAAACGAGCATCCCGCCGTGTTGGCTGCGCGTTGGCCCGGCTGCTTTGACCGCGTACTGGTCGACGCGCCCTGTTCCGGCGAGGGAATGTTCCGTAAGGAGGAGGCTGCCGTAACGGACTGGAGCGAGCAAACCGTCGCCATGTGCGCAGCGCGGCAGGCCGAAATTCTCGACGCCGCCGCCGGGCTGCTTACCTCCGGCGGACGGCTGGTCTATTCCACCTGCACCTTTTCGCCTGAAGAAAACGAGGGCGCGGTGCTCGCCTTCCTGCGCCGCCACCCGGAATTCTCGCCGGAGGCGGTCGAAGCGCCGTATTTCAGTCCCGCGCGGCCGGAGTGGGCGGGCGGCGATGCGCTGCCCGGCGCCTTTCGGCTCTGGCCGCATAAGCTGCGAGGTGAGGGACATTTTGCCGCCGTTCTGCGAAAAAACGACGGTATCCGCGGCAGCTTCCCCCCGCATCGGCTCTTGCCCCTGCCAAAGGAGGCTCGGGATTTTCTTCCGAAATCAACGGACGGTGTGTTGGCCTTCGGCGAAATGCTCTGCCTTGCGCCGCCGGACTGCCCGGAGCTTCATGGTCTGCGCGTACTGCGCGCGGGACTGGAGCTGGGCGAGCTGCGCAAGGGACGTTTTGTGCCCGCGTATGCGCTCTCTCACGCGCTGCAGGATTTTGCACAGAGCATTGCGCTTGACCCGCGCGAAACCGCCGTCTATCTCTCCGGTGCGACGCTGCCCGCCGCGCAGCGCGGCTGGACGCTCGTAAAAACGCAGGGTGTCGGCCTCGGCTGGGGCTACGGCGCCGACGGCACACTGAAAAACCATTACCCGAAGGGTCTTCGGAGAATCCTCCCGACATTTTGATATTTGCCGTCTTTACAAATACGAAAAATTATGTTATGATAAACGCTGTATGAATTTGCCTTAGTGTTTTTCTACATATTGCATATACTCCTACCATGAGAGGGTATGACATGAAACAGTATTTGATTCAGGGTAGCCGTCCTTTGACGGGCAGTGTCAGCATCAGCGGTGCAAAAAATGCCGCGGTCGCAATTTTACCTGCCACGCTGCTCATCAGCGGCACCTGCCGCATCGAAAATGTCCCGGATATTTCCGACGTGCGCCTGTTGCTTGAAATTCTGGAAAGCATGGGCGCGCAGATCCGCCGCCTCAGCCCGAACACGCTGGAGATCTCCTGCGCCCATATCCGCGACACGGAGGCATCGGACACGCTCGTGCGCCGCATCCGCGCGTCGTATTACTTCATCGGCGCACAGCTCGGCCGCTTCGGCCATGCCCGTGTGGCGCTGCCCGGCGGTTGCAACTTCGGCCTGCGGCCCATCGACCAGCACATCAAGGGCTTTGAAGCCATCGGTGCGACGGTCGAGCTGCAAAACGGCTACGTCTGCGCCACCGCACCGCAGACGGGTCTGCGCGGCGCGCGCGTCAATCTGGACGTTGTTTCCGTCGGCGCAACGATGAACATCATGATCGGCGCGGTGCGCGCACAGGGCACCACCGTCATCGAAAACGCCGCAAAAGAGCCGCATATTGTTGACCTTGCGAACTTCCTGAACGCGATGGGGGCAAACATCTCCGGCGCGGGTACGGACGTCATCAAAATTCGCGGCAATACGCTGCTCCACGGCGGCAGCTATTCCATTATTCCCGACCAGATCGAAGCCGGAACGTATATGGCCGCCGTCGCGGCTGCAGGCGGCGATGTGCTGATTCAGAACATCATTCCCAAACACATGGACTGCATCTCCGCCAAGCTGCGCGAGATGGGTGTAACCGTTACGGAGTACGACGATGCGCTGCGCGTGCAGCGCCCCGGCGCGCTGATCCGTGCAAACGTCAAGACTGCTCCCTATCCCGGCTTCCCGACGGATATGCAGCCGCAGATTGCGGTGTGCATGTCTTTGGCCGAGGGCGTGAGCATCATTACGGAAAGCGTCTATGACACGCGCTTCGGCTATTGCTCGGAGCTGGGACGCATGGGCGCACAAATCAAGGTAAACGGCAAAATCGCCGTCATTACCGGAACGGACAAGCTCCACGGTACGACCGTGCGCGCCTGCGATCTGCGCGCCGGTGCGGCGATGGTCATCGCGGCGCTGGCTGCCGACGGTGAGACGACCGTCGAAGGAATCGAATATATTGAACGCGGCTATGAGGAGCTGGTCTCCAAGCTGCAAAAGCTCGGCGCAAAGATCCGCAGGATCGAAAAGCCGGAGGCGGCCGCCGTCGCTGCCGGATAATGAACTCAGACACAAAATTCCCGCCTGCCGTTCGTGGCAGGCGGGAATTCTTTTCATGGGCGAATTATTTCAGCAGGTCTTCGAAATCCTCGATCGGGCGATAGCCGACAAGCGTCTGTTCAAGCTTGCCCTCGCGGAACAGCAGCACCGTCGGAATGCTCGTAATACCGAACTGCCGCGCAAGCTCCAGCTGCTCGTCCACATTGCACTTGCCGACCTTGGCCCTGCCATCGTACTCCTGCGCAAACTCCTCAAGGATCGGCGCAAGCATCCGGCAGGGGCCGCACCACGTCGCCCAGAAGTCCACCAGCACCGGCAGACTGCTTTGCAGCACCTCCTGCTCGAAGTTTTCCTTCGTGATCGTGTATTCCATGGAAACAAATCTCCTTTCGTTTTCTTTAAGAATATCACACGGTACGCAGATTTGCAAGCGGCAAGCCTCTTGACAAGCAAAATTTGCAGCGATATAATAAGAGAAAAGGAACGGAGGGAGAGCAATGCGCACGATGTTTACAGATAGCCGGATCGTAGCAGGAATCTGCCCCCCCGTATTTTCGCAGTTTAAATCATCGTTTTATCCGAGCCGTCAAAGGGGTTCTACGCCTCTTTGATGGCTCTTTTTGCGCTTTTTAGGAAAAATCACGCCGAAATCAAGCGGAAAGGAGCATCACAATGGATTCTGCCAGGTTGGTCGCGCTGTTTGCGCTGTATCTTGTGGCGGGGCTGTTCACGCTGCGCTTTTTGAAAAAGCGCGGGCTGCGCGTGGCCTACGTCGTATATCTGATTGCCTTTGTGGCGCTCTTTACCTATATCCCTTATATGACAGGAAGCCGTCTGATGTACCGCTTCCTCTGCTGGTTTATGCACGAGCGCGCCGTAACGATTCTGGAGCATAAGCTCATTTATCCGGTTGCGGCGTCGCTTCCGTACTTCAGCGTGTCATTTGTCGTTGCTATTCTTCTCTCCCTTTTCCTTTGCGCTTCTCTCGCGGTTTTGGCGGTCTCGCTGCTGCGCATTGTGTGCAGACGCCTCAAGCGCCTGTTTGATGAGCCCGCCGGGAAGCGCCGTACAAGCTCTCTCCGCACCGCCGGTTTGCTCGCCCCCGAGCGCCCGGCACGATACCGGTTTTGCCGTTTGAATTGTTGATATTTCCCTTGAAAAGTTCATATGGAGCAGTAGGAGCGCAAAAATGACGCGCCCAAGGCCTTCCCCTTGAGGGGAAGGTGCCGAGCACCGCGAGGCGGATGAGGTGTCCGCCTCGCAGCGGCGGTCATGTCATTGCGAGACCCCATAGGGGTCGTGGCAATCTCCTGTAAAACCTTGCATCAGATTGCCGCGTCGGGCTGCGCCCTCCTCGCAATGACAAGCATCCTACTCCTCCCCAAGCCTGCGCCCATTGGCGCGAATGATGAAACTTAAAAGGAGAAATATCATGTTAAAATTAAATAAGGAGGGCTTTACGATCGTCGAACTGGTGATCGTAATCGCCGTCGTCGCCATTCTGGCGGCGGTGCTCATCCCGACCTTTATCGGTCTGATGCAGACGGCCAAGACGTCCGCAGACATTCAGCTCGTGACCAGTCTGAACAAGGTTATGGCCATGCAGGAAGCCCTCGACGGCAAGAACGGCACCATGTACAACGCCCTGCAGGATGCGAAGGCCAACGGCTACGACCTGTCCAAGCTGACCCCGACCTCCGAGGGCAACGACATCGTATGGGATCAGTCCACCGACCGTTTCGCGCTGGTAAATCCCGCGGATAACACAGGCGATAACATTCTGTTCTGGGACGAGAGTCTGACTAAGCCGAGCGTTGGAACAGCGGACATCCACAAGCTCTGGAAGATTTATGACAAAGAGACCGGTATTCCCGAAACACAGACCTACTCCATCTACTGGGCGGGCACGACCGCTCCCTCGCTCACAACCCTGACCGTTGGCTTTGACGCAGGCGAGTGCAGAGTTATTGATACAATCGAATATAAGCATAGTGGTGCTGCGCGGACTGTCATAATTCGCACCAATGGTGAGAACCTGACCGTGACCGCGGAACAGGACACCGTGAACCATTATGGCAATGCCGAACACGTCGATGTGATCGCGGTAGCCAAGAGCTCCTACCATGAGTACGGCACCACCTGTCTGATTTCCATCACCTCCGGTCGTATCGTGTTTGAAACGGAAGAGGCTTCCAAGACCGCAGTTTTTGTGAAGGGCAAGGAAGCCATCGTCGCTGTAGCGGAAAGTGTTCCGATGCCTGAGACAATGATGCGCGCAACCGAGGTTAACTCTTTTGAACTCCAGACGGTAACAGCCACGGGTGAGATCATTACGAAAACCACGATTTCTGTCAGCAATGGCCGTGTTACCCTTAATACGACCGATAAGGACGGCAAGGAAGCTGCAACTCCCGCTTCCGTGAGTGCCATTCAGACAAGCCTGAGCACCGCCAAGTTCGAGGATGCCGCGAAAGCCTATCTCCCCGTGGAGGTAGGTACGGTTGATGCATTTATGACAGCTCTAAACGGGAATGCAAAAACCATTAAGCTGACGAATGACCTGTCGTTCACCAGTTGTATTGAGATCGAACGTAGCCTAACAATTGACGGCAACGGTCACAGCATCAAAGGCAGTGCCAACAGAGTCATTCGCATTACCAGGCCCAACCTGACGGTTCTGTTCAAGGATCTTGGGATTATTTCCACTTGCATTGCTCCCACAGATGTCAGAGGTCTCAGCCTTGACAATGACATCGCCAATTGCAAAGTGACGCTTGACCACTGCTCTGTCTCAGCCTCGTACTATGCGATCAACCTGTGCCCCACAGACAACATTGAACTGACAATCAAGCACGGAAGCGTTTCTGCCGGCTGGGCAGCAATCAACTCGTATTCCAACAATTCTAAATTCGTGATTGAAGATTCAGTCCTTTCCGGTCTGAATGATAAGACGGAAAGCCAATGGAACAACTTTAGCACGATTGTGTTTGATGGCAACGGCCTAGAGACTGTTTCAGAGTCCGGTAAACATGGAACAAATAATACCGTACAGCTGACCAATACGACAGTTTATGCTTCCTCAGTAAATGGTAACAACCAAGCATGGTTGGGCATTCAATACGGTGCAAAAGACAACACAATTACCGCAGACAGCAAAACCAAGATTATCGATACAGACGGTAACGATCAAAGCTCTAACATTTCGGTTAATGCCTATCTTGGAAAAAATTCTGACGAAAACACATACAACGTCAATAGCACCGTGGTAATTAACGGTGTCGAAACAAAGCTGAGTGGCAACCGATGAGTTTATCCCATGTAATGAATCCTGCGGGGCGGCATTGCCGCCCCGCACTTTTTTTGCGCCGCCACGCGGCGCAAAGGCTTCCCCTTGAGGGGAAGCTGGCTGCGGAGTGAAACGACGCAGACTGATGAGGTGTAGCCCACGAATGTGGGCGTGTCATAATCAGGCCGCCTTCGGCGGACACCTCATCCGCCTCGCTGCGCTCGGCACCTTCCCCTCAAGGGGAAGGCTTTGGGGTGCGGCGCACGAGATTGCCACGGGCGCAGCTCCGCAGTGACATTACCGCTGCGCGTTAAAAAATCCACCGGCGCTTTACAATACGCCGGCGGTGCGATATAATAGGCAAAAAAGGAGGCTTTTTTATGCAGGATTATGTTTCGCTGGCGAAGTCGTCCGGATTTACGGACGCAGCGCTCCTGCCGGTGCGGGAGCTGGTTGTTGTACCGGAGTATCGACAGTTTTGTGAGCAGAACCTCTGCGGCAATTATGATGTGCTTCCGGCCTGCCCGCCGATGAGCGGCACGGTCGAGGAAATGACCGCCGCCATGCGGAAATACCGGACGGCGTTGGTGCTGACGACCGTTGTAACGCCTGTCAATTATATGGACACGGCGGAGCAGAGAGCCGCAAAAAAGCACCAGAATCTGATGACCGAGCAGCTTATGGAGGCAATGCGAGCCGACGGCCTGGACGATCTTCTGATGATGGGCGCAGGACCGTGGAAGAATGCGTCCTGCATGTCGGCCTATTGCGTGGACGCACAAAAAATGGCCGATGCCGTGCACATGAAATGCTGGGAAAACGACGGCAAAATCCGCTATTTTTCCCTGATTCTGTTCTGACACCCGATTTCGGCGGCAGCGCCTTCTCCCCACCCTTGCGCAAAGAGCGCAGCCCGATGCTGTCATTGCGAGGAGCGAGGCGACGCGGCAATCTAATGTGGGATTTGACAGGAGATTGCCACGACTTGCTGACGCAAGTCTCGCAATGACATATCGGCAGACTGCCGCGGGCGGTAGCGAGGCTCTTTCTTAAAACAAAAATAATAATTATTCTTATTGACAAACGGATAATCTTGGTATATACTGTTCTCAGAAATAGCGGGCGTTCCCAAAAACGGAGGAGGATATTCCAATGCTGAAAAAAGTAACGAACTCGATTTTTTATGTAGGTGAGAACGATCACGAGATAGACCTGTTTGAGGGGCAGTATGTCGTCCCCAACGGCATGGCCTACAATTCCTACGTGATTCTGGATGACAAGATCGCAGTGATGGACACCATTGACGCGTCCAAGACTTCCCAATGGCTGGAAAACATCCGTGCGGTTCTGGGCGGACGCCTGCCGGACTATCTGGTGGTGCAGCATATGGAGCCGGATCACGCCGCCTCCGTGGAGGCATTTATACAGACCTATCCCGCCGTTACCGTAGTGGCAAACAAAAAGACCTTTGCCATGATCGGTCAGTTCTTCCCCCGCCTGACGCTGAAGAACACCCTGTGCGTTGAGAATATGGGCACATTATCTCTCGGCGTTCATACTCTGACCTTCGCCTTTGCGCCCATGGTTCACTGGCCTGAGGTTATGATGACCTACGACGCCCACGACAAGGTTCTGTTCTCTGCCGACGGCTTTGGAAAATTCGGCGCACTGGATGCGAACGAGCCCTGGGACGACGAGGCACGGCGTTATTACATCGGCATTGTGGGAAAATACGGCAAGCAGGTGCAGAACGTGCTCAAGGTTGCGGCTGCGCTGGATATTGAAATCATCTGTCCCCTTCACGGCCCGGTGCTTACACAGAATCTGGGGCATTATCTCCGCCTGTACGACCTCTGGTCCAGCTACACCCCCGAGGAGGAGGGCGTCGTAATCGCCTACACTTCCGTCTATGGCCACACTAGGGAGGCGGTTTTGCTTCTTGAGGAAGCGCTGCGACGCAGCGGCGCGCCCAAGGTCGTGGTATATGACCTTGCCCGCTGCGATATGGCCGCCGCCGTTGCCGATGCTTTCCGTTATGACAAGCTGGTACTGGCAACAACGACCTACAACGCCGATGTGTTCCCCTATATGCGCACATTCCTGGATAAGCTCACCGAGCGCAATTTCCAAAACCGTACCGTAGCGATGATCGAAAACGGTTCTTGGGCTCCCACGGCGATCCGCGTAATGAAGAAGATGCTGGAGGGCTGCACCGGGATCACCTACACGAAAAACAATGTGACCATTCTCTCCGCCCTGAATGTACAAACCTCCGAGAATATCCGGACGATGGCGCAGGAGCTGGCGGCTTCCTACGTCCCCGTGAAGGTGGACGAGGGCTTTGTGGACCCCACCGCGCTGTTCCATATCGGCTATGGGCTGTACGTAGTCACCACCAACGACGGCGTTCGGGATAACGGGCTGGTGGTCAACACGGTCTGCCAGGTCACCGACGCACCGAAACGCGTGTCCGTTGCCGTCAATAAGCAGAACTACTCCTGCGGAACCATTGCCAAAACCGGAAAGCTGAACATCTCCGTCCTGTCGCAGGATGCACCGTTCAAACTGTTCCGGCATTTCGGCTTCCAATCCGGCAGGGACACCGACAAATTTGACGCCTTCCGTCACGCGCAGCGCTCCGCCAACGGTCTGATGTTCCTGGATAAATACGCCAATGCCTACATTTCCTGCAAAGTCGTCAGTCAGATCGACGTGGGTACCCATATGCTGTTCCTCTGCGATGTGACGCAGTGCGTTACTCTGAGCCAGACTCCCTCCATGACCTATGCCTACTATTTCAGCAATGTCAAGCCCAAGCCCGAAACCGACAAGAAGGGCTTTGTGTGTAAGATCTGCGGCTGGGTATATGAAGGCGATACGCTGCCGGAGGATATTGTATGCCCCCTGTGCAAGCACGGGGCGGCAGACTTCGAGCCAATCGGATAAAGAACGACGCTCCCGGCAGGAGACTTCCCGCCGGGAGCGTCATTTTCCGCACGCCCTTCGTTTTGCCCTGAACAAAGCCGCTCCAGAATAGAAAAATCGAGTATTCATAAAGTCAAATCCCTTATGAATACTCGTATGAATACTCGATATGTAAAAGACGAGCGAGATGTCAGTGTTAAAGGTAAGAAAAGCTCTTTGTCAGCGGCTTATGGCTGAGCATTCTCAGCGCTCGTCAACCTTCTGTACTTCTTCCACTACGCTGCATTCCTCCCATGTACCACGATCACCGCTGCGCCTGAGATAGCATTTTCCCCCGTCGACGGCGCAAGCACCACAGGAGCACATCCGGAAGTCGTGGACAGTCTCGCTCTCGATCACATCTCCGCATTTCAAACAGCGAATGCGATTATGCACAATCCGCTATTTCTTTTTCATTCTCATTTTCCTTTCGTTTCAAAAGAACTGAATGACTGCGATTGCGAAATCACTTTCAAAGGATTATTTGCAGACGCACACTACGGTGAAAACCGCAAGTAACAACATTGAAAGGCAGTAATTATGAGACAAACAAACTACGCTGCCGTTTCAATCATATTTTTATATACACAATTTTCTGCAACAGAAACGGCAGACAAAAAGAAATTAAAATCAGGAGGAAAAACCTTATGAAAGAAACGAAAATGTCTGCCGAAAAGGTAGTAAAAGAACCTAAACCGAAGCTTATAAACATTAAGCTTGAAAAGCTTCACCCATTTGAGGATCACCCTTACAAGGTGCTTGATGATGTGTCAATGACGGAGCTTGTTAAAAGCATAAAAGAATACGGACTTCTAAACCGCATTATCGTCCGCCCGCTTGAGGATAAACAGTATGAATTCATATTTCTAAAAGCATGCATTTCATATCCTCCGTTTCGAACTTTATTTCGGAATATTTTCAAACCCTGTTGACAAAACTATCATTGTAATGATATAATATGGTTGTGTCATCACAATGATATAGGGAGGCTTGGTTTTATGAGCACAATTCAATTACTTCACGGAACGGATCACATCATCGAGGTTCCGGATATCAATATCGGTAATCCGCACAATGACTACGGAAGAGGCTTTTACTGCTCCCGTGTCGATGAAATGGCGCGGGAGTGGGCCTGCAAAAAGAACACAGACGGCTTTGTAAATGTCTATGACTTTGACGAAGGCGGGCTGAAAGTACTGAACCTGCTGAGCGGCAATCATACGGTTCTCAACTGGATTGCCTTGCTTCTTCAGTTCCGTACCTTCAAACTCGATTCCGAGGTTGCCGTTGACGCTCGGGATTATATCATCGAGCATTACTCGGTTGATCTTTCCGGCTACGACATTGTTGTCGGATACCGCGCGGACGATTCTTACTTTCAGTATGCTGAATCCTTTGTGTCCAACACGCTTCCTCTCAGAAGTCTGAACCAGGCACTTCGTCTCGGTAAGCTCGGCGAACAAACCGTTGTTATCTCGCAAAGAGGATTTGAGCGTTTGAAGTTTGTCGATGCATATTCGGTCGATAAGAATGTCTATTATCCCAAGTTCTTGGATAGAGACACCAAAGCGAGAGATACTTATCGTAAAGAAATCAAGAAGACAAAATCATATCGTGATGATATCTTTGTACTTGACATCTTGAGAGAGGAGATGAGCAATGATGACCCACGCATACAACGAATCCTATTTGAGTAATGCAAAGGATCGTCTGTCCTCATTCTTCGATTATGCTATCAATGACTGCAAGACTAAGCCGGATTGGATTACCGTACTTTTTATCAACACAGGCTATGCCGAGCAGTTCGAGCGCGGCAATCCTGCCTACGTTGCAGGTATGTCCGGTGTTGAACTTGCCCGTGCGGTTATCCTGAAAGCATACGGCAGAAAGGAACTTCCGAAGCCTACAAATTCCGAGGAATGTTCTCCCGAGTATTGGGCAGGTTGGGCGCTTGCAGAATATCAATGGTACTGCGGCCGCAGGTTCAAAGATATCTTCGAGCGGATTCCTTTGACTAAGATTATCGGAATGTATTCGGTCTATCATGAGATGGATATCACGAACTTCATTGATACGATGGAAGAGTTCTATAAGGCTGCCGAAGGCGATTCCAATCTGAAACGCATTCGGGAAAGCAGAGGCTTATCTCAGTCAGAACTTGCGGAACAATCGGGCATCAATGTCCGAAACATTCAGATGTATGAGCAGCGGGTCAACAACATTGATAAGGCACAGGCACAAACACTCTACAAGTTATCCCGTGTTCTTGGTTGCGATATCGAAGACCTGCTTGAAAATCCTATGATGTAACTCTTGTATCTCTGAAACCGAGACGCCGTCCCGCAACCGAGAAGCTTTGGCAAGGAAATCCGCCGCAAAGCAGGTCGAAGTGGGGGAGTTCCCTTGGATTGATTGTTCGCAAATCGCCATAATTCAAACCTCCTTCTTCTCCGTAAATGGCGTTATACGCTTTTTCTGCGTTCTTATCAATTTCTGCACGACCGACGCATCTGTAATGACCTGTATTTACGAGTCCGGAATGAAAACCTCCGATACCCGAACACAAATCAATGAATGGGATTGCCATAGGGCATCCGTCCTGTTTTTCTGCTTCACCTCACATTTACATAGATTGTTCGTTAATAGTCTGTTCCTGAGCTTGTTCCTGTAACTCCCGGTCGACTTCTTCCTGTGTCAATCGACGGAATGAGTCTTCGCCGGGGATCAGCGCAAGCGCTCTGCCATTATCCCATTTCATTAGGAGTTGACCGATATCATCCACACTCTGAACCGTTCCGCGCATACCTCTTTCAACGGGAGAATATGGGTCGTTCATATTAAGCAGCATTACTCTTGTTCCCGGGGGATATGACTGTTTATATCTCTCAGCTTGTCTGTGTAATCGTTCCCAATCATTCATCCTTCTTTACCTCCTGAATCTTGTTTTGAGTTGCTGTCTACGCCGCAATCATATACACCACTCCTTTCGTTATCAGATTTATATCAACGCTCAAAATGCGCTAAATACGAAAAAGGAGGTTGCGCATACAATTTATGCGCAACCTCCGAGAACACAAACATTTAACAATTAGAAAAATAAAAAAAGGGGCAGACCTTACGAAATCAATCGTAAAATCTGCCCCTAAAACCCTATGAATTTAGTTCAAGTCCTCCCCAAAGGTCGATTTGGGGAAATGATATCTTTTGAATTCCACCTTAAAAATCGGCATGAAAAAACCCAGAAACCGTTGTGGTTTCTGGGTTTTCAGCCCCGATATCTTTTTCGGTGCTACTTGTTGGCAAACCTACCGCTCGTGGATACAATGCACCATGTTTTGAAGGCGTGGTGCATTAATTTATGGGTTCAGTTTTGATGGGCTGGGACACTGCGGACGGAAAGGACAGAATATAACCTATTTTATTGTTCAATTCCGCGATATCCATGTTTTTCTGCATTCCCAAGCAAATAAAGGAACGCAAATGCAGGAATTCGTAGTAGATCTTTACCGCACTTTGTGTTATGAACTCCATAATCGTCCGCATTCTTGGTTATAATTATTGCTGCCGACGATTCCTCACACAATTCTACGATCGCATCATCATCCGCAATTGGCGCACCTTCTCTGTATTTAACTTCAATGAGGATGTTTTTCGTATTAGGATAGTCCACCACAATATCAATTTCTTTGCCCTTTTTTCCACCTCTAAAATAGCCCACCGAAGTAGCATATTGATAATAAAACGCTGCGACATGCTTGTAAACAGCCGTTTCAACAATCTTTCCCATCTCAACAGGGTCCGTCAAAACAGAATCATCCATCAAAACAGCATTCCGAATTGCCGCATCGGCGATATAAATTTTAGGACGCGCCTTTAATACCTTTTTCCCTGCCATATCAACCGGCCAACTCTGATAAATCAAATTTGCACTTTCCAGATACTGAATATAGTTTTCTACAGTTGTGCGAGATACACCGTTCAGTTCTTTCGTAATTGCCTCAATCGATACAATTTCCGAAGATACATTGCAGAGGTATAAGAAAATTCTCTCCAGCTCCGTTGCGTTACGGATATTGTACAGTGAGGGAAGATCACGCTTAAGAACTTTATCCACAACATCTTCTCGCATGATCTGTTGCGCCATCAAATCATTGTCAGCCAATGCCAACTCCGGAAAACCGCCAACCTGCAAATACCGCATAAAATGATTTTGAACCTTGGAAAGCTGCATCATAATTTGAGTCCGCTCAATTTGACTTTTGTGGAGCAATGTTGTTACTTTCAAATCGGAGGCAATATTGGGGCGATCCAAATTCAGCAGTTCACAGTACTCATAAAAAGACATCGTTGGGACTTGTATAACAGTCCAACGGCCGGCACCACTTTCTCTGCTGCCCTTCATCAACGCCGGACTGGCAGAGCCAGTTGCAACAACACGTGTATTGGGTTGCGTATCATAGATGATCTTTAACCATCGATCCCAGTCCTGTGCGTACTGCACCTCATCAAAGAAATAATAGGCATCCTGCTCTGCATAGATATTTTCATGATAGCACTCCAGAACATCCTGAAATTGGCTGAGCTTCAGCATAGGATGATCCAAAGAAATAAAAACAATTTTCTGCGGTGCCACACCTGACTTTAACAGCGCTTCGATCATTTGGTATTGGATGGTTGTTTTTCCAACGCGTCTCGTCCCGGTCAAAACCACAGAGCGGCGAATTCCTTTATCCGTCAACCGCTTCATCGCTTCGTGGAATGCAAACCTCTTGTAGGTTTTTGACATCTGCGGGCTAACTGTCCCGGTTTTCCACCACGGATTATAAGCACTCAGAACTTTGAGGATGCTTTCTTTTGTTGTAATCGCCATTGAGATCAGCTCCTTTTTCAATATAATATCCGCAAAATCAATTTTTGTCAAGGATTATTGATAGTATACTATGAATATTTTCATAAAAATATTGTTTTTTCTGCTGAAATCCGCATTAAAAAACTTTTTCCGTTCCAGTTTTCAGATAATATTTTCGTGGAGTCAGATTTCTGAGGCACACTTTCGATCAAGCAATAGCGCAATCAGTTTTTGCTGTTTGCACTTTGGTATTTTGTTTGCTGATTCGGATGGCTCTTTGATGAATCAGGTGATACCGATGTTCAATGTGCAAAGTAAGTCAAAGTCTCTTTGCTGATTCAAGCAAATTTTTCCGAATCAGCAAAGAGACTTTGAATATTTCATCATAGTCAAGCCGTAACAATCCATAATTATGGGCAGGGGATGTCAAGTTTCTGTGCACTTTCGTTTTGTACGGAAACTTCGTAAATGATAACTTTCTGATAACTCTCCGCCCCTGCCATTGACTATCCCAGGCCTGGCAATATACTGTCGTTTCTGTAGGAGGTGTCGCTATGACGCAGGCAAAATATGAAGCCGAAATGTGTTCTCGGCTCTGCAAGAGTATTTTCTCTACGCTGGCCGCTATGGGGCACATTTCAGAAAATGATGCGCAGGCCTTGCTCCGTGCTGCCGCAGAGAAATACAGCGCCCCCATTGGCGAATTGGAGGTGAGAAGCGTTGCCGCAGAAAAAGGTTACACGGGTTGAGTTCCCCACCAAACCGCTCTTACCGTCGCAGTCGACACTCTTGAAGCGGGTCGCTGCTTACGCCAGAGTGTCCACCGTGAAGGATTCGCAGAAAAACAGTCTCCAATCGCAGCAGGAGTATTTCACGGAGTATATCCGGCATCACCCGGACTGGGTCTTTGCCGGAATGTACACCGACGAGGGTATCAGTGCCGTCAACACCAAACACCGGGACGGCTTCAATCGTATGATCCGAGATGCCCTTGCCGGGAAGATCGACCTTATCGTCACCAAGTCCGTCAGCCGTTTTGCCCGGAACACTGTGGACAGTCTGACCACCATCCGCAAACTGAAAGAGGCCGGCTGTGAGTGCTTCTTCCAGAAAGAGAACATCATGACATTCGACTCCAAAGGGGAACTGCTCATCACCATCATGTCCAGTCTGGCTCAGGAGGAGAGCCGTTCCATTTCCGAGAATGTCACCTGGGGACAGCGGAAACGGTTCTCCGACGGTAAGGTCAGCATCCCTTACGGCCAGTTCCTGGGCTACCGCAAAGGTGCCGACGGACTGCCGGAGATCGTCCCGGAAGAAGCGGAAATCGTCAAACGCATCTACCGCGAGTTCCTTCAGGAGAAATCCACAAATGCCATCGCCACCACGCTGACAAAGGAGGACATCCCTACCCCCGGAAAAAAGGCCGTCTGGCAGAGAGCTACCGTGGAGAGCATCCTGCGGAACGAGAAATACAAAGGCTCCGCACTGCTTCAGAAATCCTTTACGGTGGATTTCCTCACCAAGAAAACCAAGGTCAACGAAGGGGAGGTTCCTCAGTATTATGTGGAGGACAGCCATCCTGCCATCATCGAGCCTTGGGAATGGGAACAGGTTCAGATGGAGTTGGAGCGACGTAAAAACAGCCGCAATCGGCACCGTCAGACCAGCCCCTTCTCCGGGAAGATCCACTGTGCCGACTGCGGCGGGATTTTCGGTGCCAAGACCTGGCACTCCACCGACCGTTACCGCCGGGTCATCTGGCAGTGTAACGACAAATTTAAGGAGGAACACAAATGCGAAACGCCCCACCTGACCGAGGAACGGTTGAAGGAACTGTTCCTGTCGGCCCTTGGGGCGTATCTTTCCGACCGGGAGACCGTCATTGTCCGGCTGCGCGATACCCAGCGGGTGCTTACGGATACGGATTTTATCGACGAGGACATTCGGTCTTTGGAGGAGAACCTAACCACCATCACCGGGAAGCTGCGCCTGTGTATCACAGAAAATGCAGCCAATACCGTAACCGAAGAAACCTACCGTACCACCCACGCCGAACTGTGCAGTCGCTTTGAGGAAACCGAAGCCAAACTGGCAGCACTGCAACGGCAGCGGGACAAGATGAAAGCGGATGCCATTGCCATCGGCGGTATGATGTTTGAACTGGGCGAACTGGACACACTGCCCGTTGACTTTGACGAAAAACTCTGGCACGGCACCATCGACCATGTCACTGTCCACGCCGATGAGCGGGTGGTGTTCCGGTTTAAGGACGGGAAGGAAATCGTAACAAGGCTATGAAACATTACAGAAGCAGGCCCAGGCTGGCAGGTAGATTTCTGCTGGTCTGGGTCTGTTTTGGGGATATCCCGCTTCAGTATAGTTTGATGATCTACTTGTAAAAAAGAAGAAAATCCAATATAATATTCCTGCACCAAGAGAGGCGGTGAATTTCATGGCTTTTGAATCCAATACATATTCCGGAATATGCAAATATAAGAATATTGACTTCACTTTCATGTTTAGTGGTGAAGAGCTGCGATTGGTTCCTCCGGCAGATAAAAGAGAAATCATTCAGACGAACTGGGTACTGACTCCTTTGGCGAAAGGTGTCTACACAAGAGGGGACCCATTAACCATGGATGAGCCGTATCTAACCGGAAAATGCAATGAAACTGGAACCACTTTCATATTTATAACCAAGCAAGGGGGACATGTTGGAAGCCAAAATTCTGTTTTATTTGTCCCCATTGTAGCCTACATCAGATGCAGGTACGGACGTGACAGTATCGCCAGAATGTCATTTACCAGCCCTGTGGTTAATTGTATCCATCCGGTCAATCAAGGTTTTGGCTATGCAATAAATGTGGATAGTTTTAATGAGACGGGAGTATTTACTGTTACAACCCAGAGTTTTGATGAAACTACAACGGAACCCCAAACCTTTATGGTTGACAACATACAGGTTTCTGTGGAATTTAGTATTTCCAGAAAGCTAAGCACAAAGTTGAATGAACCACCCATCACTCTCAGCTCGTCTATGCTTTTTGAATTTGCTCCCACCAATGATTACCGCTTAATATTTAGGTTGTGGTCTGTCGCAAAACAATTCCTACAGTATCTTTGCTACAGAAGAAATATTATTCTTCCTGAAGTTGCATTGTTTGCGCCTGCGGATGGCGGTAAATATGAGGAATTTGCGACTATGTATGTGCTTAATGAAGCTGGCGATGATGAATCGTCTACATTAAAGTCTGGCCGCTATATTCAACAAAAATATCTTGCCGGAACTGAAGGCAAAATCCTGTCAGATATCGCGAGCGGTATGCTCTACCTTCGGCACCTCCCTCAGACCTATCAAAGTGGCAGAACCATTGATGCCGCCCGATTTATTATGATTACCGCAGCATTTGAATGGGAATATAAACGCAATTTCCCGGATGGGGTACCCAAGAAGGAAGCCAGATTAAAGGCAGAAGCTGCTGTAACCGATGAAATTGACGAGAAAATCAAAAGTAGTGCTGGTAAAAAACGAGAAATCTATAAGTTCCTCAAGCGACTGGTAAAATCAGACAGCCTTGAATCCGAAATAATCCATACTGGTAAAGTGATTGATAACATCATTGGTGTTTTTGGCAAGCACCTGTATCACTTAAACGGGGAGGAACTGAAATATTCCGAAATGGGAAAGCGTCTTTCTTCCCAAAGAAATCACTATGCCCACGGTGATCTCAATCAGGAATTTATCGGTCTTTCGCTTCTGGACTTGATGTACATGGAATACATGCTTTATGCTATTCAGTTGAATTATTATGGCATAGATGAGAAAAACATTCGGCGAGCCATAAATGATCTATTTCATTTGAATTACGCAATAACATAATTGTAAAACCGCCCTTGGTCGAGGCCTATATCTCCGCCATGGGCGGCCGCTTTTATTTCTCATTCCCGGGTGGCGTTCTCTGTCAATTTCATCATCAGCTGTGCTCCCAGCTTCGGTCAGGTAGTAAAGGCGATCCACCCGCACCCAGCACACAGGTCCCTGACTTCTCCAATTCACGCATTGCTGTTCTTGATTGGCAGTGAGTCAAGTTTGCCCCAGAGTTTTTTGAAGTCCTCCTTCGTCCGGGGACTGTCCGTGTTATGATATTCTCCATAATATCATCGCGAGAGATCCAGGCATAGCCGCATGCAGGTCTCATCAAGGAAGGCTTTATGCTATTGGGCATAAAGCGAATCCACCGGATGTATTCACCCATTTCGTTGCACTCCTTCAAAGGGACACTGTTGCTAATTTCGGAGGCAACAAATTATAAGTTGGTGGCCTACCCGCATTTTGACTGTCCTTTTAGTCCTTTCTGTCCCACGGTTGTTAAAGAAAATCCGCTAAAGGTTCAGAGCGGTATCACAGCCTTCGGCGGGTTTCTATATGGATAATAATCATTTATCGTTTCTACTCTTATAACGATTGCCGTTTTGCTAAGCCCAGGGTTTTCTCATCATGGCCGCAGCAAATTCGGGCGCACATCGCGCCGATGGCCGGAAATGTTCGGGAAAAGCCCTGCTTTTCGCAAAAACCACTCCTCAGACGGTGGAAAATAAAAAATTACCGTTGCTGATATTGTATCAACAACGGTAACTGATTTGGTTGCGGGAGGAGGACTTGAACCTCCGACCTCCGGGTTATGAGCCCGACGAGCTACCGACTGCTCTACCCCGCGATATTCAGGCAAACCGACCACGCCGTTTTCCGAACGGAACAGCGGCCGTTCAGGGAAGCTGACGCCGCCCCCTCTCGGTTGCCTGTATAGGATAACACACTCACACGGCTTTGTCAAGAAAAACTTTTTGACATTTTGCGACTTTTTATGCCGTCGCGCCTGCTGTACTTACGCAGAGCGGGGCGGGGCTGCTCAGCGGCGGTTGAGGTATTCCTGCACCGCGTGCTGAATGTAGCCTGCGGCTTCCTCTGCGCTGCCTACCAGCAGCTCGCCGTTTTCCTGACGCGCCTCGTTCAGATAGTCGGCGGCGGTCTGTAAGATCACATCAATCAGGTCATCCGCGCCGTAAAGCACATAGTCCTGCGCGGTGGTCATGCTTTGCAGGGTTGCGAAGAGTGTTTCCTCCACGGGCTTCGCCCACTCGCCGTAAGACTTCCAGCTTCCGGACAGCTTCTCCGCGTGTTCGCGCATCAGTTTTTCTGCAAGCGGCCGGTACATCGGCGTCGCCGAGCCGGCGGCGACCCGATCCATACTGCGCGCCAGCGCCTCGCTCGTCATGAGATAGTTCAGGAACACGGCGGCGGCTTCGCTGCAGCGGCTGCCCGCGGAGAGGGCGAAGTAGCCCGCCGGCTCTACGGCATAGCCGCTGTGGCCGCCGAGTGCAAAGCAGTAGGGCGCACGGCGGCTGCCCAGCTCCTCCTGCCGCCAGAAGGGCGATACGCGTGTAAGCATATCCCAGACGGCACTTTTCTCTACCCAGCGGCTGATGCGCTGCTCGGCGGGCTTTTTGGGGTCGTAGGCGGCGGCCTCGGGGTCGTACTCCGTGGGGAAATTCATGGCATAATCCAGCACCGCACGGAATTCTTTTCCGGAGAAATCACATTGCAGGGTGTCAAAATCGACCCATAAACCGATATGCAGCTGCAAAATCTCACGCAGCTCCGTCAGACGGTCAGACGAGCGTGTGGAGCGTTTCCCGTCCGCCTCGAGCAGGTCAAACAGATCGTCGAGCGTGGGGTTGGCGGTCAGCGTTGCGCCGGGGGCGCCCATCGCACTGACGGCGCGGCAATAGGGCGCGGTAAAATAGGCTGTACCGTCAATACGCATGAGCTGCGCCATCGGTTCGGAATAGACGCCTTTGACGGTCAGCTCCGGCGCATATTTGTCCAGCGGGGTGAGCCGGTTTGTGCGGGCAAGCTGCGAAAGGAGCGCATAGTCGCCCAGATAGATCAGATCGGCGTCCGCTGCGCTGCCCATGACCTGCGAGGGCGTATCACGCACGTCGAGCAGAACCTCGACGCCGGAGGCGAACAGCGAATAATGCTCCACCCAGCGTTCCAGCTCGGGCGCGTGCTTCCGGTCGGTCAGGATTGTCATCGTGCAGCGCGCAAAGCTGTGCGTCGGTTTAAAGTGTACCGTTTCGATCGCGCCCGCGGCGCTCAACATGATGCCCTCGGTAGGGCTCGTGACGATCAGAGTGCGGGGATGCCTCTGTTCGGAAACCAGCTCCGGACAGCTCAGGAACTCGACCGTTTCGCCGTTGCTGCGCTGGAAGCCGTAAAAGGGATTGACGTAATAAAACCAGTCGCCGCTGCGCGTGCAGAGGTCGTACAGCCCCCAGAAGGGCTGCTTTCTTTCCGTATCCGGCCGCCCGTCCGCGCCGATGGGGTACAGGCCGCGTTCGCCGCTCTCCATGCTGGAGAGGCAGAGCTCACCGCCGCTCCAGGCGAGGTCATACGGCCGTACGGCCGTCGGGACGAGCACGCCGTCGCGGTAAAGCGCCTGACAGGCGTCGTCACGCACGAGCACATAGATCGCACCGTTGTACTCTTCAATGCGTGCAAAGGCATCGTAAGACGCAATTTTTTGCGCGGAAAGGTAAACCACACCGTTGCGATAGACCGTCTGGTTTGCCGAGCAGTAGAAGAATACACCCTGAGAGGTAACGCGAAGCTGCGAGAATACACCCGGCTCGGCATCCGGCTCCAGCCGCAGGCGGCTGAAAATCTCCCCGTTGTCATCCGAGGCAAACAGCCGGTCATACGCTTCTCCGGCGCTTTCCAACCGCATTCCGTCGGCGCTGCGCTTATAGAGGCCCTTATGCGTCAGCAGCAGGAGGCCGTCGTCCGTTTGGGCGATGTCGCAGATCGTGCCGAGCTTCGTCAGATCCGCCGGTTCTTCGCCGTTCTGTGTCGGCGGCGTTGTCGGTGCGCTGGGAAGAGCGTCCGGCGCACAGGCGCAGAGCAATACCGTGAGCGCGAGCGTCAGCAGCAGGCAGAGCCGTTTCATAGCAGTTCCTCCTTCGTTTTAACGGGTCGGATTCGGTTTACAATAATATTCTACCACAGGCCGTTTGCCTTGGCAATAGCGCTCGTCGTAAAACTTACACGGATTTTACATTTCTCTGCTTTTGAATTTTACCTGCGGGCGGTATGATGAGGCCGTAACAGAGAAAATCCAAAATCAAACAATCGAAAGGAAAAAACAAAATGAAAAAGATTCTTGCAGTCCTTTGCGCCGTCGCGCTGTGTGCGGCGCTCTTTGCCGGCTGCTCCGGCAAGACCGATGCCGCCGTGTCTACCGACGGCTCGACCTCCATGCAGAAGGTCATCAGCACCCTCGGCGAGTCCTTCATGCAGAAATATAGCGGCACGAAGTTCACCTACAACCCCACCGGCTCCGGCTCCGGCATTCAGGCCGTGCAGAACGGCACCTGCGACATCGGCCTTTCCTCCCGTGCGCTGAAGGACGAAGAAAAGAAGGCCGGCCTGAAGGAGACCGTCCTGGCCTATGACGGCATCGCCATGATCGTCCATCCCGACAACCCCGTGCAGGATCTGACGCTGGAGCAGATTGCGCAGATCTATACCGGTGAGATCACCAACTGGAAGGATGTCGGCGGCAGCGACGCCGAGATCGTTCTCATCGGCCGCGAGGCCGGCAGCGGCACGCGCGACGGCTTTGAAAGCATTACCAAGACCGGGCAGAAGTGCAAGTACCGTCAGGAGCTGACCTCCACGGGCGACGTTATCACCGCTGTCAGCCAGAACCCGAACGCCATCGGCTACGCTTCCCTTGCCTCCGTGAAGGACACCGTGCGTGCGCTGAAGGTCGCGGGCATTACGCCGAGCGAGCAGACCGTCAGGGACGGCAGCTATGTTCTGCAGCGTCCGTTCGTGCTTGTGACCGTCGAGGGCAAGGCACTGAGCGAAACCGCACAGAAGTTCTTTGATTACATTACCTCCAAGGAGGTCGCCGAGCTCATCGCCCAGGCAGGCGCCGTCAGCGCCGCCTGACGCGAAAACGGCAAAGCGATCGAAATCATTTTGCAACAGGGCGGGGACTTGTCCCCGCCCACTGCCGCACGGAGGGCATCCTTGCGAGACCGCGTCAGCGGCTGCGGAAAGCAGCCGATATGTCATTGCGAGACCCCGAGGGGGGCCGTGGCAATCCTGTGTACCGGCAGCTGTCATTGCGAGGCTGCGTCAGCAGCCGTGGCAATCTCCTGTAAAACCCTGCATCAGATTGCCGCGTCGCTTCGCTCCTCGCAATGACACGGGGGGAAGGACGTCGGGCTTGCGCCCTTCCCGCAATGATACGCCCTGCGCGGCGGTATGACAAAAACCACGAGAGGTGATAGGATGAAATCAACAACAGCACGCAGCGCAAAAACGAAGCTGATCGAGCCCGTGATGCACGGGATTTTTCTGCTGCTCGGTCTGGTAACGGTCGGGTTTGTGCTTTTGATCACGGTCTATCTGATCGTTGCGGGGCTCCCCGCCATCGGCAAGATCGGCCTGTTTGAATTTCTGTTCGGAAGCGAATGGGCATCGACCGCCGCGGAGCCGAAATTCGGTATTCTGCCGTTTTTGCTTACAAGTATCTACGGCACGGCCGGCGCGATCGTTCTCGGTGTGCCGATCGGTTTTTTCGCTGCCGTTTATATTGCAAAGTGCGCCCCCGCGCCCGTGCGTCGGGGACTTCAGGCGGCGGTGAGTATGCTCGCGGGCATTCCCTCGGTGGTCTACGGTCTGGTGGGTATGCTCGTACTGGTGCCCGGGATTCGTAAGGTTTTCGGCGTGCCGGACGGCGCAAGTCTGTTGGCGGCCGTGATCGTACTGGCAATTATGATCCTGCCGTCGATCATCAAGGTTTCGGTCACGGCGCTGGAGGCCGTACCGAAGGAATATGAGGACGCCTCGCTCGCGCTGGGCGCCACACCTACGGAAACATGGTTCCGCGTGTCCGTTCCGGCAGCCAGAAGCGGCATTGCCGCGGCGATCGTCCTGGGCGTCGGCCGTGCCATCGGCGAGGCCATGGCCGTGATGATGGTCAGCGGCAACGTGCCGAATATGCCGTCGCTGTTTGAAAGCGTGCGCTTTTTGACGACGGCCGTGGCCAGCGAGATGTCCTACTCCGCCGGTCTGCAGCGGCAGGCGCTGTTTTCCATCGCGCTGGTGCTGTTCCTGTTCATTCTGCTTATCAATGCGACACTGAACTTCTTCCTGAAGCGCAGCAAGGAGGGCAAAGCATGAAACGTTCCTTTTCTCTGCGTCGCCAGTTGTTCGGCGGCGCGTGCCGTACGGCGATGCTGCTGTGCGCCGGGTTGACGGCTGCGCTGGTCATATTCCTGATTGCCTTTGTGCTCATGGAAGGTCTGCCGGAGATCTCGTGGGAGTTTCTGACGACCGCGCCGAGTTACCTGAACGGCACCGTCGGCATCCTGCCGGATATTCTGAACACGCTTTACATCGTTCTGGCGACCATTGTCCTCGTCGTCCCGCTGGGTGTGGGTGCGGCGGTCTACCTGACGGAATACGCGTCGAACAGGCGCGTCGTCACGGTGATCGAATACGCCGCCGAGACGCTCTCGGGCATTCCGTCGATCATTTACGGTCTTGTGGGTATGCTCGTATTCTGTGAGCTGTTCGGGCTGGGCAAGTCCATGCTCGCCGGTGCGCTGACGCTGGTCATCATGAATCTGCCGACCGTGCTGCGCACGACGCAGGAGAGTCTCAAGACCGTTCCGCAGAGCTACCGCGAGGGCGCCTTCGGCCTCGGCGCGGGCAAATGGCGCGTCATTCGCACCGTGGTGCTGCCCGGATGCGTGGACGGCGTGGTGACGGGCTGTATCCTCTCCGTCGGACGTATCCTCGGCGAGTCGGCGGCGCTACTGTTTACGGCGGGCTTTGCACACGTGCTGTTCGGCCTGTTTGACGGGCTGATGAATTCCGGCGCGACGTTGACCGTTGCATTGTATTTCTACGCAAAGGAGGACGCCGAGTTCGGCGTTGCCTTCGCCATTGCGGCAATTCTCATGCTGCTGACTTTGGCCATCAACCTGACCGCAGATCTGGTCTCGGCGTATTTCCGCCGGAGAAAGGAGAGATAACATGGCAGAAACCATCCTCTCGGCGCAGGCGCTCGACCTTTGGTACGGCGAGCATCAGGCGCTGCGGCACATCGACCTGGATGTGCCGGAACACAGTATTACCGCACTCATCGGCCCTTCGGGTTGCGGCAAATCCACATTTCTGAAAACGCTCAACCGCATGAACGACTTGATTCCCTCCGTGCGTATCGAGGGCAAGGTGACATTTCACGGGCAGGACATCTACGCCCCGCAGACGGATGTCAGCGCCCTGCGCAAGCGCATCGGTATGGTATTCCAGAAGCCGAATCCCTTCCCGATGAGCATCTATGACAACGTGGCCTACGGCCCGCGCACCCACGGTGTCCGTTCCCGTGCCAAGCTCGACGAGCTGGTGGAGCGTTCGCTGCGCGGTGCGGCCATCTGGGACGAGGTGAAGGACCGTCTCCGGAAAAACGCGCTCGGTCTCTCCGGCGGACAGCAGCAGCGGCTTTGCATCGCCCGTGCGTTGGCCGTGGAGCCGGAGGTACTGCTCATGGACGAGCCGACCAGCGCCCTTGATCCTATTTCGACCATGAAAATCGAGGAGCTGGCGTCCGATCTGAAGCAAAAGTACACCATCGTTATCGTCACGCACAATATGCAGCAGGCCGTGCGTATTTCGGATAAGACGGCCTTCTTCCTGCTCGGCGAGCTGGTCGAGTATGACGATACGGAAAAGATTTTCTCCGATCCCGCCGACAAGCGGACGGAGGACTACATCACGGGGAGGTTCGGTTAATATGCGCAGCCGGTTTGACGAACAGTTGGCACAGCTCAACCGCGAGCTGATCGAAATGGGCGGCCTGTGCGAGGAGGTCATCGCGCTGGCGGCCAAATCGCTCACCGAGGGGAAGGAATACGCCCGCCGCGTGACGCCGCTTGACGCGGAGATCGACCGTAAGGAGCGTTCCATCGAATCGCTCTGTCTGAAGCTGCTTTTGCAGCAGCAGCCTGTCGCGCGCGACCTGCGGCAGATTTCCGCCGCGCTGAAAATGATCACGGATATGGAGCGCATCGGCGATCAGGCCGAGGACATTGCGGAGATTTCCGGCTTTCTGCAAGGTCACAGTGCCGAAACAAACGCACTTTTGCGGGAAATGGCGCTTGCAACCATCCATATGGTCACGGAAAGTGTTGACGCCTTCGTAAAACGTGATATACTATTGGCAGAGAAGGTCATTAAGGATGACGATATTGTGGACGATTGCTTCGATCGTGTGCGCAAGGCGCTCATCTCCCGCATCGCCGCCGATCCCGACGAGGGCGAATACGCCGTCGATCTTCTCATGATTGCCAAGTATTTTGAGCGCATCGGAGACCACGCGACAAACATCGCCGAATGGGTGATCTTCTCCGTGACCGGTGTGCATAAGGAGGGTCAGGGATGATCTGGTGCGTCGAGGATGACGCAGGCACACTGGACGTGGAGCTGTACGCGCTGCGCTCGGTGGGCTTTGAAGCGCAGGGCTTTGCCGACGGCGCGCAGTTCTGGCAGGCCGTGCAGGGGCAGTCCCCGGAGCTTGTGGTGCTGGATGTGATGCTTCCGGGCATCGACGGCATCGAGCTGCTCCGGCGGCTGCGCGCCGCGCCTGCGCTGCGCGACATTCCCGTTGTGATGGCGACGGCGAAGGGTGCGGAGTACGATAAAATACAGGGGCTGGAGCTTGGTGCGGATTATTATCTGACCAAGCCTTTCGGCGTTATGGAGTTTGTTTCCTGTGTGAAGGCCGTGCTGCGCCGCTGCCGCCCGGCGGCGGAAAAGCCGCTGCAATGCGGCGCGCTTGTATTGCGGCCGGAGGCGCGCAGCGTTGCCGTCGGCGGCGTGCCCGTCGCGCTGACGCGCAAGGAATATGATCTGCTGCATCTGTTTTTGCTGCACCCGGGCGTTGCGTTCTCGCGTGAACGTCTGTTTTCCGAGATCTGGGGCGAGGATTATCTCGGCGAAACGCGAACGCTGGATATGCACATCCGCACGCTGCGCCAGAAGCTCGGCGCGTGGGGTGAGCACATCGAGACCGTGCGCGGCGTGGGCTACCGAATGGAGCCGGAGGAGAAATGACGCGTAAAATTTTTTGCTCCGGTTTTCTGGTAACGGCCATTGTTTTACCGCTGTGCCTGCTGATTGCATCTTTGTCACTTTACGAATATTTCGACGGCGCCCAGCGCGAGCAGCTTCGCGATGCGCTGCGGCTGGCCGCCATTGCCACAACGCACGACGGCGAGGATTTCCTGCATGAGGCACGCTCCGACCGTTATCGCCTGACGTGGATTGCCGCCGACGGCTCGGTGTTATACGATACCGAGACGGGCGCGGCTGCTCTGGAGAATCATGCCGACCGCGAGGAGATACGGCAGGCGCTGGAAACCGGCGAAGGCGAGAGCGTCCGCGACTCCGCAACGCTGCTGCAAAAGACGCGCTACATAGCCTGCCGCCTCTCCGACGGGACGGTTTTGCGCATCGCGGCGGATCATGCGAGCGTCTGGCGGCTGCTGCTGCGGCTGCTTGCGCCGACGCTGGCGGTCGCGGTACTGGTGCTGGTGCTTTCGGCGGTGCTTGCAAGCCGCCTTGCGCGGCGCATTGTTGCGCCGATCAATGCGCTTGATCTGGAGCACCCGCTGGACAACGATACCTATGAGGAGCTTTCGCCCCTGCTGGAGCGCATTGACCGCCAGCGCGGCGAGATCGACCGTCGTCTGGCGGATCTCCGACGGCGGCGCGATGAATTTGCGCAGATCACCGCCAGCATGAACGAGGCGCTGGTGCTGCTGGACAAAAACGACCGCATCCTGAGCCTGAACCCGGCCGCGCAGCGTCTGTTTGACGCGGCGCAGGTTGCACCGGGAACGGATTTTATCCTGCTTGACCGCTCGCACGAGCTGACGCAGGCGCTGGCGCTGGCGCGGAGAAACGGCCATGCCGGGCTGCGTCTTGAGCGCAGCGGACGTATCTGGCAGACGGAGCTGAGCCGCATCGAATCCGGCGGGGAACGCGTCGGCTGCGTGCTTCTGGCGTATGACATTACGGAGCGTGAACTGGCGGAGCAGAGCCGCCGTGAATTTACCGCGAATGTGTCGCACGAGCTGAAAACACCGCTTCAGGGGATCATCGGCAGTGCCGAGCTGATCGAAAACAACATGGTGCGTGCCGAGGATCTGCCGCGCTTCGCCGGGCACATCCGCCGCGAGAGCAAGCGTCTGCTGGCGCTCATTGAGGACATTCTGCGCCTGTCCGAGCTGGACGAGGGCTGCCCGCTGCCCCGGCAGGCGGTTGACTGCCTTGCGCTGGCGCAGGAGGTCTGCGATAATCTGCAAGGCGCCGCCGATGCGCAGAGTGTTACCCTGAATGTCGGCGGGACGGCCGTAACGGCTCTGACCGTGCGCCGTCTGGTCTATGAGATTCTGCAAAACCTCTGCGAAAATGCCGTCAAATACAACCGTCCCGGCGGTTTTGTGCGCGTCAGTGTGCAGCCGGACGGGGAAAACGTGCTGCTGCGGGTCGAGGATAACGGCATCGGCATTGCGCCGCGCGACTGCGGGCGCGTATTTGAGCGCTTTTACCGTGTCGATAAGAGCCACAGCAAGGCCACCGGCGGTACGGGACTGGGGCTTTCGATTGTCAAACACGCCGTCGCCTGTCTCGGCGGTACGGTGGCGCTTGAAAGCGCCCTCAATCAGGGAACGCGCATTACGGTGACGCTGCCGCGCAAGGCAGCGCAACCGAACGACAGTAACTCAGCGCGGTAAGCCGCGCAGATATAGAAAGGAATTACCACCATGAAGATCTCCCTCGGCTGTGACCACGGCGCGCTGGCGCTGAAGGAAAGCGTCAAGGCGCATCTGACCGCACGCGGCTTCGAGGTCGCGGATTTCGGCACGCATTCGACCGAGAGCTGCGATTACCCCGATTTTGCCCGCCCGGCGGCGGAGGCCGTCGCAAACGGCGACTGTGAGCGCGGTATCGTGCTCTGCACGACCGGCATCGGCGTCTGTATTACGGCCAATAAGGTGCGCGGCGTCCGCTGCGCGCTGCTGTCCGATCTGATGTCGGCGCGGCTGACGCGACAGCACAACGACACAAACATGATGGCGCTCGGCGCAGGTGTCGTCGGTGAAAAGCTGGCGTTGGAGATCGTTGACACCTGGCTCGACACCGAGTTTGACGGCGGCCGCCACCAACGCCGTATCGATAAAATGATGTCGATCGAACAAGCCTGAAAAGCAAAAGACGGACGCCGAAGCGTCCGTCTTTTGCACGGCATATGCCACTTCTTTCGCCTCGCTGCGCTCGGCGCCTTCTCTTCAAGGGGAAGGCTTTGCGTGCGGTGCAACCCGCGGGGAGTCACAAGGGATGCGGCTTTTTGTATGTCATTGCGAGGAGGGAGCAGCCCGACGCGGCATACCTGTTATTTGTCATTACGAGGAGCGAAGCGACGCGGCAATCTAAAGTCAGGTCTTGCAGGAGATTGCCACGGCCACCGGCGTGGCCTCGCAATGACATAGGGTACGAGATTGCGAGACTTGCTGCCGCAAGTCTCGCAATAACAGTGGATGATGTCATTGTGGGGCGCGGGCGCTATCCGCCGAAGCGGCAGCGGAAGCCCTCAGAGCCGTCGGGACGGGTGATGCGCACAAAGCCGTCTGCCGCCTCCACGGTCAGGCATTCCCCGGCGAAGCACTCGCGATCGTACATCGCCGCCACGGACAGACAGCCTCCCGGTGCGAATTCCTGCGCGTGGCGTATGTAGGCAACGTTGTTCAAATGTCCGTTCTTGTCGATTTCCTCCGGCGCGACCGTCCAGGAGCCTGCGGGCGAAAGCGGCGGCAGCAACAGGCGGCGCGGCGGTACGGTTTCCCGTTCGGGCTGCGGCGCAGGCAGCGTCCAGAGCGGCTCGATGCGGCGCATATCCGTCAGCCGGCGCTTTTCCGCATCGACAAGCACCCAAAGCTCCGTTGCCTCACCCAACTCGCCCAGCGCATCCGAAACGGAAAAATCGCGCGTACTGGCTACGGCGGAGGGACGGCGCAGCCAGGTTGTGACGCGCAGCTCGCCCTGCGGCTGCCGCCCGAGCCTTACGGCGGAGCGGACGATCATCCACAGGCAGGAAAAGTCGCGGTACATCCGGTCGAAATCAATGTTCAATGCATGGGCGTGCGCGTCGGCGGCGCGTTCCAGTACATACAGAATATCGGCGAGCGTCCAGCCGCCGTCAGGCATTTTTTGTGTAACGGTACAGTATTCCTCCATGCTTCCCGCCCCCCTTTTTCGCCCATGATACCACCCGGCGGGGGAAAAGTCAATCCGCGCGGCCCGTCTGACCTGCCAGCAGCTCCGTCAAAAGCTCCGCCAGCAGCTCCGCCGAGCGCAGCGCCTCGTCAAGCGAATTACCGATGGCGCCGACCTCCACGAGCAGGGAATTGGGCGTAAGTTCCTGATTATAGGACGAGCGCCGCATGGAGATATGCCGGAACAGTCCCGGCGCACGCGCCTCGCCGAGCGCCTGGAGCTGCATGGCGCAGGCAAAATTATCCAGCCAGCCGGGGTGGTTGTTCTCGCCCAGATCACTGCCCACAACGAACATCAGCTTTGCCGTCTGTTCGCCGTTCACGGTCGTGCGCAGCGCGACCTGCCTGCCCTGGGAATCCTCGGCGGCGTCGCGATGCAGGTCGATGACCATCTGAATGGAGGGGTAGCGGCGCAGATAGCCACGGATCGTTTCGGCAGCGCGGCCGTAGGCGCCGTTGTATTCCGGACAGTCGTGCAGGGTGGTGTCATGCAGTGCGGAAAGTCCGGCGGCGTTGAGCCGGTCGCACAGCGCCTGCCCGACGCGCATAACGCCGGTATCCGGGTCGGTGCTGCGGTAGGGCTCGACCTGCTTATAGTCGTCGGTCGGTGAGGGCGTATAGGCCTCGCAGCTATGAGTATGGACAATAAGGATCAGCGGGCCGCTTTTGCGTGCGTCGAAGTTCAGCGTACGTGTGATGACCGCCGCCTTATCGAACAGCAAAGTATTCGGATACATATTATAGATGTCCACACGGTCGGCGTCGGCGGTCGTAAAGAGCGGGACGGCGGCCGGCGGGTCATAGATCAGTGTGGGATAGGCCGTGGGCTCCGGCAAATCCGGCGCAGGACGGGTCTCCGCTCGGGCCTGCACGGGCGGCTCGGAATAAAACTCCGCCGCCTGCGCCGTCTGCGTGCAGGCGAAAAGCCCGATGCGGAAAATTGCCGCCGACGCAAGAAGCGCCGCGCAGAAGCGCCGCAGAGCGGCACGGTCAAAAAACGACTGCTGACTCATCGGATCATCTCCCGTAAAAACTACGGACGGCAGGCGCCTGTCCGCGATGTTATCCTATGCCGTTTTTTTCCGTTTCAGACGCCGGAAAAATAAAAAACGGTTTTCCCGCAAATTCGGGTGGACAAACCGAAAACTTCTGCTATAATGGATATGATTTCAAAGAGAGAAGGCCGCTTTGCGGCCCCAGGAGGAGCATGACATGATCGCACACGGTAACAAAATCAAAATCTTTGCAGCAAACTCAAACCTGCCGCTGGCCAAGGGTATCTGCACCGAGCTGGGTCTGGAGCTGGGCGACAGCTCCGTGACCGCTTTTGCCGACGGCGAGGTCTCCGTTTCCATCAATGAAACGGTGCGCGGCTGCGACGTTTTCGTCGTTCAGTCCACCTGCGCGCCCGTCAACAACAACCTGATGGAGCTGCTAGTCATGATCGACGCGATGCGCCGCGCCAGCGCGGGCCGTATCACCGCCGTTATCCCCTATTTCGGTTATGCCCGTCAGGATCGCAAGGCCAAGGGCCGCGACCCCATTTCCGCAAAGCTTGTCGCCAACATGATCACCTGTGCAGGCGCCGACCGCGTGCTGACGATGGACCTGCACGCCGCCCAGATTCAGGGCTTCTTCGACATCCCCGTGGACGTTATGCTCGGCAATCCGCTCTTCACCCGCTACTATATGTCGAAATTCGACGAGGAGACCTACGATCATAACGAGTTCGTCGTCGTCTCGCCGGACGTCGGCTCCGTCGCGCGCTCCCGCGCCTTCGCCGCAAAGGTACATATGGGCCTGGCCATCGTCGATAAGCGCCGCCAGCGTGCCAACGAGTGCGAGGTCATGAATATCATCGGCGACGTCGAGGGCAAGACCTGCATTCTCTTTGACGATATGGTCGATACCGCCGGTTCGCTGTGCAATGCCGCGAATGCCATTAAGACCGTCGGCAAGGCCAAGGCCGTCTATGCCTGCGCCAGCCACGGCGTGCTCTCCAGAAATGCCACACAGCGCATCGAGGATAGCTGCATTGAGGAAATGATGCTCCTGAACACCATTCCGCTGCCCGCAGATTACACCGGCTCGAAGATCCGCCAGCTTGACGCTGCTCCCACTTTTGCCAAGGCGATCACCCGTATTTACAACGAGACGTCCATCTCAAACCTGTTCTGATGCTGTTTTCCAAGCCTGCCTGCGACTGGATGATCGTCGGTCTCGGAAACCCCGGCGACAACTACGCCCGCACGCGGCATAACGCGGGCTTCCGTGCCGTCGATGCGCTGGCGGCAGAGCTCGGCGTAAGGATCGACCGCGCGAAGTTCCGCGGTCTTTATGCGCAGGCGAGCCGGCAGGGGCGGAAGCTCGTGCTGCTCAAGCCGCAGACCTTTATGAACGAGTCCGGCCTGTCCGTTATGGATGCGGCGCGCTTCTATAAGCTGCCGCCGGAGCGGATTGTTGTCCTGTTTGACGACATCTCTCTGGATGTCGGCCGCCTGCGCGTCCGCGCGGACGGCTCCGCCGGAGGGCACAACGGCATCAAATCCATCATCGGCTGTCTGAACAGCCAGAGCTTTCCGCGGGTGAAAATCGGCGTGGGCGCAAAGCCCCACCCGGACTATGACCTTGCAGACTGGGTGCTGTCAAATTTCACCAAGCCGGAGGAGACGCTGCTCGCACCCGCGCTGGAGCGCGCCGGGCAGGCGGCGCTGGCGCTGATTGACGGCGGCGTTGAAGCGGCGGCAAACCGTTTCAATGGGGCAAAATAATGCAATATAGCCATGCAATCGACGGAAAACGGGGCGCTTCCCCGTTTTCCGCATTGCTGCGTGGAGCAAAGCCCGGACGATGTCATTGCGAGGGCGGCTTCGCCGCCCGTGGCAATCTCTTGTCAAACCCCGCACTAGATTGCCGCGTCGGGCTTGCGTCCTCCCCGCAATGACACGGACATTCACTGTCATTGCGAGACTTGCGCCGGGCGTGCCCAAAAACGCGGCAAAACTTATCCTATCTATCCACCGGAGGCAATTATGGAACAGTTACTCAAGCTGCTGCGGCGGCTGCCGGAATACGAAACGCTGCGCAAAACCGTCGATGCCGGCCGTGCGGCGGGCGTTTCCGGCGCGGCGCAGATCAACCGCTCCCACCTGATCGCTTCGCTTGCAAGCGATACACAGCGGCCCGTGGTGGTCGTGTGCCAGGATGAGCTGGCCGCGCGGCGTACGCAGATGGAGCTTGCTGCCTTTCTCGGCACGCAGGCGCCCGTTCTTCCCTCTCGCGATCTGACATTTTATGATGCTTCCGCCATCTCGCGCAGCTGGGAACAGAAACGGCTGCGCCAGCTCTACGATCTTGCGTTGGGTAAAACGCCGCTGCAAATCGTCACATGGGAGGCACTGGCACTGCGCACGGTACCGCGCGACGTGCTGTTTTCCTGCGCGATCACTCTCCGCCCCGGCGCGCAGCTTGCGCCGGAGGCACTGTGTGAGCGGCTTGTCCGTGCGGGCTATACCCGGGGTACGCTTGTTGAAGGCGTCGGCCAGTTCTCCGTGCGCGGCGGCATTCTCGATCTGTTCTCTCCGGCACATGACGCGCCCTTGCGCGTGGAGTTTTTCGGCGACGAGATCGACGCCATGGGCTTTTTTGACCCCGCGACGCAGCGGCGCACCGAAAACGCCGACAGCGCGGTCGTTCTGCCCGTGGCGGAAACCTTGCCCGGCCTCCACCCCGGCGGCGCAGAGGGTCTTGCCGAAGCGCTGCGCTCGCTGCACGAGAAGCAAAAGCGTCGCCGTGTGGTCAACGAGGCTCTCTGCACGACGCTGGAAAAGGATGAAAAGACCGTTGCGGACGGCCTGAGCTTTTCCGCCGCCGATCGCTATATGGCACTGATCTATCCCGAATTTGCCACCGCCGCCGACTATTTCCCAGCCGACGCGCTGGTTTTCTTCTGCGACCACGGCAATTTGCGCCGCGCTGCCGCGCGGCAGCTTGAGGAGCAGGGCATGATGCTTGACAGCCTGCTGCAAAGCGGCCTTCTGTGCGGCGAGCTGTGCGATTTTTCGGCCGACTGGGAGCGCCTGTGTGATGGATTGCGCGGCCGGCCGGCGGTGTTCCTCGATTCCTTCCTTGCCTCATCCTACCCGCAGAGTCTGCAACCGGCGGCGCTGGTGAGTATTGCAGCCAAGCAGCTTCCGAGCTATGGCGGCAGCCTTGACGCGGCGATCACCGACCTTGCCTATTATCAGAAGAATGGCTTTGCCTCGCTTGTGCTTTGCGGCAACCGGCGGCGCGGCGAGATTCTGGCGCAGCAGCTCCGCGAAAAGAACCTCTCGGCCATGCTGGCCTTCCCGCTCGGCAAGCTGCCCGAGCCGGGGCAGATTCTGCTTGCCGAGGGTGCGCTGCCGAGCGGTATGGAGTACCCGGAGCTTGCCTTTGCCGTTCTGACGGAGGGACAGCTTTTGTCTCAACCGCAGAAAACCCCGCGTAAACGGAAGGCGCCTGCCACAAACCGCCAGAAGCTCAGCTCCTTTGCCGATCTTTCGCCGGGCGACCTGGTGGTGCATGAGTACCACGGCATCGGCCGCTATGTGTGCATGGAGCAGATTCGCGTAGACGGTGCGGTGAAGGATTATGTGAAGATCGCCTATCAGGGGACGGACACGCTCTATGTCCCCGCAACGCAGCTCGATCTTGTGTCCAAGTACATCGGCGCGGGCGAGGATGCGGCCGTCAAGCTCAATAAGCTCGGCGGCGACCAGTGGCAGAAAACCAAGGCGCGCACGAAGGCCGCCGTCAAGGATCTGGCCGAGGGACTCATCAAGCTCTATGCCGAGCGTAAGCGCCGCATGGGCTATGCCTTTGCTGCCGACAGCCCGTGGCAGACGGAGTTTGAACAGAATTTCCCCTACACCGAGACGGACGACCAGCTCCGTTCCATCGCGGAGATCAAAAACGATATGGAATCGCCGCAGCCGATGGAACGGCTTTTGTGCGGCGACGTCGGCTTCGGTAAGACCGAGGTTGCGCTGCGTGCGGCGATGAAGGCCATGCTCGACGGCAAGCAGGTCGCCGTTCTGGTGCCGACGACTGTGCTGGCACAGCAGCATTATACTACCGCGCTCAACCGTTTCCAGGGCTTCCCGATCCACATCGGGATGCTCTCGCGTTTCTGTACGCCCGCGCAGCAGAAGAAAAACCTGGCCGATTTGCGCGCGGGGAATCTGGATATGATCGTCGGCACGCATAAGCTGCTGCAGAAGGAGGTTGAGTTCAAGAATCTCGGCCTGCTCATCGTCGACGAGGAACAGCGCTTCGGCGTGACACACAAGGAAAAGCTCAAGGAGCTGGCGCGCGGCGTGGACGTTCTGACACTTTCGGCCACGCCCATTCCGCGCACGCTGAATATGGCGCTGTCCGGGCTGCGCGATATGTCCACCATTGAGGAGCCGCCGCACGACCGCTACCCCGTGCAGACCTTTGTGCTGGAATACGCTGAGCCGGTGCTCATTGACGCGATGCGCCGTGAGCTGGAGCGCGGCGGGCAGGTGTACTATCTGCACAACCGCGTGGAGACCATCGCCCAGTGTGCCGCGCGCATCCGTCAGGCGCTGCCGGATGCCGAGGTGGGCATTGCCCACGGTAAAATGACCGAGGACGAGCTGAGCGACGTGATGCAGCGCATGGCCGACGGGGACATCCGTATTCTGGTCTGCACGACCATCATCGAGACGGGCATCGATATCCCGAACGTCAACACCCTGATTATCGAGGACGCCGACAAGCTCGGCCTTGCTCAGCTTCATCAGATCCGCGGCCGTGTCGGCCGCAGCAGCCGCCACGCCTTTGCCTATCTGACCTTCCGCAAGGGCAAGGTGCTTACGGAGGTGGCGGAAAAGCGGCTCAACGCGATCCGCGATTATGCGGAGTTCGGCTCCGGCTTCAAGATCGCCATGCGCGACCTGGAGATCCGCGGCGCAGGCAATCTGCTCGGCGCGGCGCAGTCCGGCCATATGGTCAGCGTCGGCTATGACCTCTATCTGAAGCTGCTGGAGGATGCCGTGCTGGAGGAGCGCGGCGAAAAGCCCGTCTGCGAGTCGTCCTGCACCGCCGATCTGGATGTGACGGCGAATATTGACAAGCAATATGTCCCATCCGGTGAGCAGCGCATGGATCTGTACCGCCGTATGGCGGCCGTTCGTTCGCAGGAGGATGCCGACGAGCTGCTCGACGAGATCGTTGACCGTTACGGCGACCCGCCCAAGGGCGTGCTGAATCTGATCGACATTGCGCTTCTGCGTGCCGAGGCTGCGGCGGTAAACGTGTGCGATCTGAGCCAGAAGGGGCGCACGCTGCGCCTGACGTTGACGTCCTTCGAGTTTGAGCCGGTGGCGGCGCTGTGCGGTATGGCGCGCTATCAGAAGCGCCTGTTCCTTGCACCGAACAGCGAAAAGCCTCTGCTGACGCTGAACCTTGCGGCAAACGAGGATCCGCTGCGCGCGGCGCAGCAGCTTGTGCGTGACTATGCGGCCGTCACACAAAAAATGACAAAAGAATAACATTTGGTTTCAGCCTCGTAGTTGCATTTTGTTGACAATGCGCTTATAATGGAGGAAAAACCCTGCGTTTTCGCAGATCGGAGGCTGCCAATGGGAGCTTATGAACGTAAAAAACCGGTAAAGCGGCGCAAAAAACGCCGCATCTGGCCGTTTGTTCTGGCCGGTGCGCTGCTGCTTGCGCTTGTGTGCGCCGGTGTCGCCGGCGCGCTGCTGCTGCGTGACGACGGCAGGATCGTAAATAATGTCTATATTGCCGGCATTCCCGTCGGCGGCATGACGATGGACGAGGCGCGCGCCGCGCTCAAGGTCGGCATCGCCTACGATCAGGATGTCACCGTCCGGCTGCTCACCGCCTACCCGGAGTATTCGTCCTATACGACGACTTACGACCTCAAGAAAGACGAGCCCGTGGACGAGTTCGGTGCGCCGTACCTGTCGAACAGCGTTGAAAAAGGACCGTCGATGGACGGTATCAAGGTCACTACGGTGCGGCCGGAGGAGGTCATCGACGGCAGGACCTTCTGGCTTGACCGCAGCGTTGTGTTCTCCGCGCAGGAGGCCGACATTGAATTTGATGTGGATGCCGTTTTGCAGCGGGTCTATGCGATGGGGCGCAGCGGCAGTATTTTCTCGCGCGTGCGCAGCAATATGTATCTGTCGCGTTACGATGTAGATATTTCCGAAGACCTTCATGTGAATGAGACCGCGCTCCGCAGCCGGATCGAGACGCTGCGTGCGGAGGTGCTGCAGACCGGCGCTCAGACGCTTGTGCGCAAGGAGCCGGAGGCGCTGCACCTGACCCTCGGCGCTCTCAGCCGCAGTCTGGATGACGACGCGCTGTATGATGCCGTGCTTCAGGCCTTTCTGACCGGTACGCGGAGCGTTACGGCGATCTATCAGGAGGTTGCGCCGGAACCCATCGACCTCGACGCACTCTATGCGCAATACTGCGCCGCGCCAGTCAACGCCGTTTGCGATCGGAAAACCTATGAGATTACGGAGGAAACGGTCGGCTTCGGCTTCCGTATGACCGAAGCGGTTGCCGCGCTGGATGCGGCGAAGCCCGGCGACAGCCTGACGCTGCCGCTGACGGAGCTTGTGCCGCAGCATACGCGGGCATCGATCGAAGCACACCTGTTCGGCGACGTTCTGGCCGCATTCGACAGCCCGCACGTCTATCATCCCCGCCGTACGACCAATCTGGAGCTGGTGTGCAAGGAGATTGACGGATATGTAGTAAAACCCGGCGAAACCTTCTCGTTCAATGAGGTCGTCGGCGAGCGCACGGCCGAAAAGGGCTACCAGAAGGCGGGCGTTTATGTCGGCGGTGCGACGGTCGATCAGCTCGGCGGCGGCATCTGCCAGGTTGCTTCCGTGCTCTACTGGTGTACACTCAAGAGCGAGCTGGAGGTCGTCGAGCGCGCGGAGCATGCCTATGTGCCTGACTACGTCCCCTGGGGCATGGATGCGACGATCTACTGGGGCATTTTTGATTACCGCTTCCGCAATCAGACGGAGTATCCCGTTAAGATCGAGGCGAGCGTCTCCGGCGGCTACGTCCATATGCGCTTCCTCGGTACCGAAACGCGCGATTATACCGTCGTTCTGAGCTACAAGGCCAGCAATAAAAACGCGCATACGACGAAAACCGTCGATATTTCACCCGATATGAAGAACTACGACGCCTATAAGAGCTATAAGGAGGGAGACGTGATCCAGGTCGGCTACGACGGCTGGTTTGTGCGCACTTACCGCGAGCGTTATCGCAACGGAACGCTGCTGAGCTCGGAGCAGGTCAACACGTCGAGCTATGCCCGCCGCGATAAGCTTGTGGCACACCTGGTCAGCGCGGCCGATCCGACGCCGAAACCCACGCCTGCGCCGACCGATCCGACGCCGGAACCCACGCCCGCGCCGACCGAGCCGACGCCGGAGCCCACGCCTGCACCGACCGAGCCGACCCCAGAGCCGACTCCCGAACCGACGCCGGAGCCCACCGAAGCTCCGCCGGAGGAATAGACCCGCAGCCATGTCATGGCGGGGCTGTCCACATTTGCATATTTATGCCATTGCCGCAGGCGGCCGAGCCGCCTGCGGCAATTTCGTACCCCATTGTCATTGCGAGGGCGGCGCTGCCGCCCGTGGCAAACTCGCACCCTGTGTCATTGCTAGGCCACGCCGGTGGCCGTGGCAATCTCCTGCAAGACCTGACTTTAGATTGCCGCGTCGCGTCGCTCCTCGCAATGACAAGTTGGAGCGTGCCGCGCCGCTTCGCCTGCCGTAAATGGCATAACGACAAAAAAGCCGCCCAAGGGCGGCTTTTTTACTCTTTTTTCAGCCGGGCGGCACTGGATTCCTCGGCAAACTGACGGCTGTAGAGCTCGTGATAGTAGCCATGGCGCAGCAGCAGCTCGCGGTGTGTGCCCCGTTCCACGATGCGTCCGTCGCGCACGACCAGAATCAGATCCGCTTTGCGGATGGTGGACAAACGGTGGGCGATCAGGAAAGAGGTACGGTCACGCAGCAGATGATCGATTGCGTCCTGAATGAGCTGCTCGGTCTGCGTGTCGATGGAGGAGGTCGCTTCGTCCAGCACAAAGATGCGCGGGTCAGCCAGCACGGCACGGGCAAAGGAGATAAGCTGCTTTTCGCCGGTGGAGAGCTTATCGCCGCCTTCACCGACCTCGCTGTCCCAACCCTTTTCGAGCTTCGCGGCAACGGTATCGGCGCTGACGGCGCGTGCTGCCGCTTCTACCTCGGCATCCGTTGCGTCCAGACGGCCGTAGCGGATGTTTTCGCGCACCGTGCCGGAGAACAGATGGGGGCTTTGCAGCACATAGCCGATGCTGCTGTGCAGCCAGAGCTGGCTGCGTTCACGGTAGTCCACGCCGTCGATAAGGATCCTTCCCTCGGTCGGTTCAAAGAAGCGACAGGCCAGATTGACGAGCGTCGATTTTCCCGCGCCCGTTTCGCCGACAAGCGCGACGGTTGTGCCGTGCGGGATTTTCAAGGAGAAATGCTCCAGCACATTTTCACCGCCGTCGGGATAGCGGAATGTTACATCACAGAACTCGATGTCGCCGATGATCGGCTCCCAGTTTTCGCGCTTCGGGTGAAAAACGTCGCCGTATTTCTCGACGACCTCCGGTGTGTCGCGGACCTGCGGCTCATGATCGATCAGGTCGGTCACACGCTCGATGGAGGCCTGAAGAGAGATAAACTCGGCAATGTTTGACGCGGCAGTGTCGATCGGGTCGAAGATGCCCACGGCGTAGGTCAGGAAGGCTGAGAGCGTTGCCAGCTCCATCGCCTGTTCGGCGACGAGCCAACCGCCGCGTACCAGCACGATAGCGACGGCCAGCGTGCTCGACAGCAGCACCAGCGGGATGAATACGGCGTTGAGCTTTGCCGCGCGGATACCGGCGTGCTGCATATCGTTCGTCAGGCTGCGGAAGCCGCCGGTCATTTTGTCTTCCATGACAAGCGTTTTACTGGTTTTTGCGCCGGTGATGCCCTCGTTGAAGGCGCCGGTGATGCGCGAGCCGAGCTTACGCACCTTGCGGTTCCAGTGCAGGATGCGGTTCTGGAAATGTCCCGTCAGGAACGCCATGGCTGGCACGATCAGCAGGATGATGAGCGCGAGCTTCCAGTCGAGGAACAGCATGACCGCAAACGCGCCGCCGACATAGAACAGCGACCACAGCACGTCCGTGAAGTTCCATGCGATCATGCCTGCAATGCGGTTCGTGTCGTTCATCACACGGCTGAGCAGATAGCCGACCGGCGTGACGTTGTAGAACGACAGAGAGAGCGTTTGCAGATGATGGAAGAGCTTTGCGCGCAGGTCGCGGCCGAGAGACATCTCAATCTTCATCGAGTTGCGTCCGAAGGCGACCACGCTCGCCGATTGCATCAGGATAAAGGCAAGATAGGCCAGCACAAAAGCCCACAGCCCGCTGAGCGTGTTTTTTTCAATATAGTTTGCGATGGCATAGCGCTGAAACAGCGGCAGCACCACGTCAACAAGACCGCACAGCCCGTTGAAGGCTATCATGCCGATAAAGTCGCGGCGGTATTGCCGTATATACGGAAACAGCCGTTTCCAGATACGCCAGTCGAACGATTTGGTATATTCCTGTTCGTCAAACAATCGGCTCGCCCCCTTCCTCCAGCAGCGCGCGGTCGTCGCTGCTCATCTGAATGTCGTAAATGTCGCGGTAGATGCCCTTGCGTGAGATCAGTTCGGCGTGGGTACCGAAATCGGAGCACATTCCGTCTTCCAGAACGAGAATGTGATCGGCCTGCATGAGCGTGGTAATACGGTGCGAGACGAGGATGACCGTCGTGCCGCTGAGGCTTTTGTGCAGCGCGGCACGGATCCTTGCGTCCGTTTCGGCGTCTACGGCGGACAGAGAATCGTCGAAGATAATGACGGGCGTTTTTTGCAGCAGCATCCGCGCGATGGCGATACGCTGCTTCTGACCGCCGGAGAGCGTCACGCCGCGCTCGCCGATCACGGTGTCGTAGCCCTGCGGAAAGCTCTCGACGGCGTCGTCGACACAGGCGATGCGGGCCGCTTCGCGGATGCGTTCGTCCGTTGCGTCCGGGCAGGCGGCGGCAATATTCTCGCGTATGGTCTGTGAGAACAGAAACGGCTCCTGAAGCACCAGTCCGATGCCGCGCCGCAGCGACTGCCGCGAAATCTCGCGCAGATCAACGCCGCCGACGGTAATTTTTCCCTCCTGTACGTCGTACAGCCGCGCCAGAAGCTGCACCAGCGTGCTCTTGCCCGAGCCGGTGCCGCCAAGAATGGCAAAGGTCTCGCCTCTGCGAACGGTGAAGCTCAGGTCACGCAGCACCTCCTGCCCTTCATAGGCGAAGGTCACATGGTCAAATACGATGTCGCCCTCAGGCAGCGGCTTGGCATCGGGGGCGTCCTGTTCCTCCTGCGCCTGTAAAATGTAGCCCACGCGGTCCATGGATACGCCTGCCTTGCTCATTTCCGAAAGCACGCGGCCGAGTGAACGCACCGGCCATGTCAGCGCTTCGTTATACGACACGAACGCAAGAAAGCCGCCCAGCTTCAGATTGCCGTTGACGCACTCGACGATGCCCAGCGTAACGATAACCAGTACCTGAAGTGCGGTCAGAAGCGTACCGGATGCCCAGTAGACGGACAGAACCTTGCCCAACCGGATCCAGAGCTCCGAAAACAGGGCGTTCTTTTTCTGAAACTTGTCGTCCTCATAGCGCTCCCGGCCGAAGGCGCGTACCACGCGAACGCCCGTCAGGTTTTCCTGCGCACAGGTCGTCAGGTCGCCCTCGGCTTCATCCGCGGCTTCAAAACGGGAGGAGATCTTTCCGTAGAAAATGCCGGAGCTGACGGCCGTAACGGGAATGAACAGCACCGCCGCCAGCGCAAGATGCCAGTTCATGCGGAACATGATCACAAGATACACGACGAGCAGAAACACGGTACGCAGCACTTCCACGAGCTGATTACATACGAACGATCGAATCACGTCTACGTCCGAAGTGCAGCGCTGGATGATATCGCCGGTCGGATTGGCCTTGTGCCAGGCAAAGCTCAGGCGTTGGATATGATGGTACAGCCCGTCGCGCAGGCTTTTGACATAGCGCTCCGAGCCGCGTGAAAGTGTGACGCGCTGACCGTAGGTGCACAGACTGCGTGCCGCCGCGGCCAGAAGCACCGCCGCTGCCGCAAAGATCAGCGCACGCAGCGTGTTTTGACGCAGCGTGTCCCAGTGCAGCAGTTCCGACAGCCATGCGGGCAGCGCCGGCGGCTCTGAGCCGAGGACGGAATCGACCGTCAGCCGCACGATCTGCGGCGTCAGGGCGTTAAAAACCGTGCCGAGGCACGACAGTGCCAGTGCTGCGGCAAAGAAGCCGTAGCAGCCGCGCAGGTATTTGCCGATCAGTCGGAGCTTCTGCCCGGCCGACAGGCGGAATTTCTCTTCCATGACATAGGTTCCTTTCCAAATATAAAAATATTGAAAAAAGACATATAAAAAGCGCCCTCTGCAAGACGCAGAGGGCGCGGGTTCCGCCTGTTACGCGGTCAGGCGGCGATGGGCGCAGGACCCCCTGTGATACTCTCTCCAACGATCACGTCCCTTTTCGATCATCCGGCGCACACCCTTTCCGACACATTTGTTAACAATATACTAAGGAATGCGCCGTTTGTCAAGTCCGAATCCGTGATTTGCCCGATAAAACCTTGCGAATTTGGGAAAAATGTGCTATATTATCGTTTACAAACTGCCTGAAGGGGCGTTTTACCCGCTCCGACAGGGAAGAATTCCCATGGCGCCGCTTTGCGGTGGAAGCACGTTTCCCGGAGCGGTTTTTGCACAACGGCACGTTGTATGTCAATTAAAAAGTCATATAACGGGTGCCGATATCACTCTTTTGATGGATCGGAGGCAGCTATGCTGGAGCTACGCGACCTGTCCTTCCGTGCAGGACAAAATGAAATTTTACACGATATTTCGCTTACAATACCGGAACGCCGCTTCGTGGTTGTTACCGGGCCGAACGGCGGCGGGAAGACGACGCTTGCGCGCGTCATCATGGGCATTGACCCACCCTCCGGCGGTCAAATTCTGCTCGACGGTGAGGACATTACGGCGCTGTCCGTGACCGAGCGCGCGCAGCGGGGTATTTCCTACGGCTTTCAGCAGCCGCCGCGCTTCAAGGGCTTGACCGTGCGCGACCTTCTGAATATTGCATCGGGCAGCCATATGAGCCACGACGCCGCCTGTGAGTATCTGACGAAGGTCGGCCTGTGCGCACGCGACTATATCGACCGGGATGTGGATGCCGGCCTTTCCGGCGGCGAGGTCAAGCGCATCGAAATTGCCACCGTGCTGGCGCGCAAGGGGCGCGTAATGATCTTTGACGAGCCGGAGGCGGGGATCGATCTCTGGTCCTTCGCGCGGCTCACGGAGACCTTCCGAGAGCTACACGCACGGCGCGATGCGACGATCATCGTCATTTCCCATCAGGAGCGCATCATTCGTCTGGCCGACGAGATTGTGCTCGTTGCCGGCGGGCGGCTGGCCGAACGCGGCAGCGTGGAGGAGCTCTTCCCCAAGATCATGGCGCAGACCGTAGCGGGCTGCCGGAAGCTGGAGGCGGACGGACAATGCTGAACGACATTCAGAAAAGAATCCTTGCGATTGTCGCCGATATGAGGGGCACGGGCGACGGCGCGGTGAACATCCGCTCGGACGGGCAGAAGGCCTATCGCCACAATACCGAGCATATCACCATCGTATCCAAGACCGACCGCGACGGCATCGATATTCACATTGCCCCCGGAACACACGCCGAGTCGGTGCATATTCCCGTTGTATTGACGAAGCCGGGTTTTCAGGATCTGGTTTACAACGACTTTTTCGTCGGTGAAGGTGCGGATGTGACCATTGTCGCTGGCTGCGGCATCCACAACGGCGGCGACTGTGACAGTCGGCACGAGGGAATTCACACCTTCCATGTCGGTAAAAACGCCCGCGTGAAGTATATCGAGAAGCACTACGGTGAGGGCGACGGGACGGGAAGGCGCATTTTGAACCCGCAGACCATTCTCTATCTGGAGGAGGGCGCTTCCGTCACGCTGGAAACAAGTCAGATCCGCGGCGTGGATGATACGAAGCGCTACACCAAAGCCGAGTGCAACGGCGCACGAAGCGAGATCGTCATCCGTGAGAGTCTGCTTACGCACGGCGCGCAGCACGCGGTCAGCGAGATGGACGTGCTGCTCAACGGCGAGAATACCCGAGCACGGGTCATCTCGCGCTCCGTTGCGCAGGACGCCTCGACACAGGTGTTCTACCCGCGTGTGCAGGGCAATGCGCCCTGCTTCGGCCATGTGCAGTGCGATTCCATCCTGATGGGCAGCGCCCGCGTGCGCTCCATTCCGGAGATCGCCTGCAATCACATTGATGCAAGCCTGATTCACGAGGCGGCCATCGGCCGCATCGCGGGTGACCAGATTCTCAAGCTGCTTACGCTCGGGCTTACGCCCGAACAGGCCGAGGAGAAGATTCTGGAGGGCTTCCTGCGTTGAGCGGAGGAGCTGCCGCGGCAGTCAGCCTCGCCGGCAGCGCATCCGTGCGCCGAGAGCCGCCGCTGAGCGACGGTGATATCCCTGCGAGACCCCGGAGGGCTCGAAAGCGTCATTGTGTGGCCGCGTCAGCGGCCGTGGCAATCTCCTGCATCGGATTGCCGTGTCGGGCTGCACCCTCCTCGCAATGACACATCCGGCGTCCTATGCCTGCCGCGCGAAAAAAATAACAGGACGGCGCTTTTCGGCGCCGTCCTGTTTTATGTCCGACCGGGTTCAGCGATCGGCACTTTCTTTGATTTGTGCGAGCGTCATGCTCTTTTCGTGGGTAATAGGCTTCCATTCGACCTTCGAGAACAGTGCGCACAGGCAAATGGGAATATACGTCAGCATGAACAGCGGGAAAGTGAATACATACAGAACTTTCTTCCATGCGGCGCAGTGGATCTGCTTCCACTCGGTAACGGTGGTAATGCCGCCGAGAATGAACAGCGTCAGATATAGGCCTTCAAGCAGCTTCAGCACCGACAGCACAATCGAAAGCGTGTCGCCTGCGGCGGAGAAGCTGTAGCCAAAGCCGATTAGGTTGACCACCACGCTGACGGCGGACAGAACGGCAGCCGGCATGATGTTCATCGCCATATCGTAGCAGGAGAAGCTGCCGCGGAAGATCCCCGCAATCAGCTTGCAGCCGTATTTGCGGCAGACCTGCAGATACCCCTTTGACCAGCGCATACGCTGCCGCCACGACTGGCGGAAGGTCACGGGCTGCTCGTCGTAGAGCACGGCGTTGCGGGCGTAGCCGACCTTGCGGCCGTGGACGACATTGTGAATGGTAAACTCAATGTCCTCGGTCAGCAGGAAGAAATTCCAGCCGCCGCATTCCTCACGGATCTTCTCCGAGAACAGGAAACCCGTGCCGGATACGGCGCAGGAGCTGCCGATGGCATATCGCGCTTCGTTCAGGTAGCGCGCCTCGCGCAGGAACCACAACGCATAGCCCGCAGTGATCCAGTTGTCGCCGTAGTTTTTGGAGTTGCGGTAACAGGTGACGATCTCATAACCGTCGGTATGTACGGCGTTGATCTCGCGAATGAAGTTCGGGTCAAGCACATTGTCCGCGTCGAGCACGAGGTAGGCGTCGTGCGGTATGCCGCTGATCTTTTCCAGCAGGAAGTTCAGCACATAGCCCTTGCCGACACGCACCTTGTCAAAACGCTCAAAGACGGTCGCGCCGTGCTCGCGGGCAACGCGGGCGGTTTCGTCGGTGCAGTTGTCCGCGCCGACGTAAATGTCAACGTATTCCGCGGGGTAACTCTGCGCGCGGATGCTGTCGATCAGGTTGCCGATGACGGCCTGCTCGTTGCGTGCGGCGATGAGGACGGCGATGCGGTGAAGCACCTCCGGCTTATGCTTTTTGTGCCGGTACAGCAGCGCAATGGGCACATAGATGAACTGGTACGAATAGAAGATGAAAAACAGGATCATTAAGACGGTGTTGATCGTTTCTACGATGTGCATTTTCTTCTCCTTAACGGGCGGCGGCCCGTTTCGCGGATACTCCGCGAGCCGCACAGCCCGGCGGCGAGGTGTTTTGTTTGGGAACGCTTCAGAGCTTTCTGCGCATGAAAACCTCGCTGCGCATCGAGCCGTCCTTCAGACGGAAGGCATCGGGGTGGACTGCCATGACCTCAAAACCCATCCTGCGGTAGAGCGCAGCGGCACGTTCGTTGCCTTCGACGTAGCAGAGTTCAAGTTGTTCCACGTTTTTTTTGCGGGCGGCGGCGATCATCTCGGAAAACATGGCGCTGCCGATACCCAGGTTCCAGAACTCGCGCAGGAGGGCGATCATTACGACGGCGCGGTGCGCCTCCTTCTGCTTGGTGAAGAACACGAGCTGGCAGTTTCCGGCCATCTTCCCGTCCACCTCGCAGACGATCATCATTGTGTTCGGCGCGTCGAGGTTGGTTTGCAGATATTTCTGCTCGCTTTCGGGGGTAAAGGGAAGCTCTTCGGGATAAAAGCTCAGGAATTCCGTCTCACCGGAGGCGGTACGAAGATACTCGACCGTCTCCTCGGCCTCGGCCCTGTCCGGGCGCGGGGCGCGGAGCAGAGCCGTGCGCCCGTCTCTCAGAGGGATCCATTTCTCGGAAAAACGCAAGAGTATGCTCCTTTCCGCACAACGGCACACATTTTACACAGTATAGCACCTTTCCCCACACTTGGCAAGTCTTTCGCAGTAAAATGTATGCTTTTCGTCAGGTCGCAAAAAACGCAGACGAATTTTTTATTGAGTTTTGCCATGAAATATGCTACCATGGAGGAAAACAAAGGGGAGGTGAGCCGCTTGCGGTTCCTTGACTATGAGATTTCCGGTCCGGTTATGCTTGCGCCCATGGCGGGCGTGACGGATTGGGCCTTTCGCTCGGTTTGCGCCCGGCTTGGCGCGGCGGTCACGGTAACGGAGATGGTTTCCTCCCGTGCGCTGGTCTATCAGGACCGCAAGAGCCGTGCGCTGCTGCGTAAGAATCCGGGGAGCCTGTGCGGCGCGCAGATCTTCGGAAACGATCCGCAGATTATGGCGCAGGCCGCCGCGCTCGCGGCAGAGTATTCCGGCTGCGATTTCATCGATATCAATATGGGCTGTCCCATGCCGAAAATTGTCAACAACGGCGACGGCGCGGCGCTTTTGCGCGAACCGGAGCTGGCCGGCCGGATTGTGCGCGCCGTGAGTGCGGCAGTCCGGCTGCCGGTTACGGTCAAAACGCGCCTTGGATGGGATCGCGGAAGCCTCTGCGCCGTCGAGTTTGCCAGACGCATGGAGGACAGCGGCGCTGCTGCCGTTACAGTTCACGGACGCACCCGCGCCATGCAGTACGCCGGCCGCGCCGACTGGGACGAGATCGGCAAGGTCGTGCAGGCGGTTCGGATTCCCGTCATCGCCAACGGCGACCTGTTTTCGGCGGAGGACGCGCTGCGCTGCCGCGCGCATTGCGGCGCGGCGCTGTATATGGTCGGACGCGGGAGCTTCGGCGACCCGTGGCTGCCCGGCCGGATCGCCGCCGCTCTGGAGGGGCGCGAGATTCCGGCGCTGCCGCCGCTGTCCGAGCGGATGACGACGGCGCACGAGCAGTTTTTACTGGCGCTGGAGGACAAGGGCGAGCATATCGCCTGCCTGGAGGCGCGCAAGCATCTGGCATGGTATCTGCGCGGTGTGGCCTACGGCGGCTACTGGAAAGAGCAGATCTCCCGCGTTTCGACGGCCGGAGAGGTTGAGCGTGTGATCGCCGGTATCGTCCGAGAGCTGAGGTGACGCCGATGGATGAGCTTTCGATTCTTCGCCGCGCCGCAGCGGGCGACGCGGATGCCTTTGAACTGCTGGTGCGCTCCCATCAGGAGCAGGTCTACCGCCTGTGTCTGCGGATGCTGACCGATCCCGAGGATGCACAGGATGCCGCGCAGGAGTCCTTCCTCAAGGCATGGCGCAGCCTGCCGGGCTTCCGCTTCGATTCCGCTTTCTCCACCTGGCTCTACCGCCTGACGGCAAATATCTGCCTGGATATGCTGCGCAGCCGCAAGCGCCGCGCGACGGTTCCGCTGACGCAAACGGACGCCGACGGCGCGGAGTTTGCCCTGTCCGTGCCCGATCCCGCCGCGACGCCCGAGCAGGCGCTTTTGGAAAAGGACACACAGGCCCGCCTTGCGGCGGCGTTGGCGCGGCTCGACCCGGAGCAGCGGCAGCTTATTGCCCTGCGCATCGATGCAGAGCTGAGCTATGAGCGCATTGCCGAGCTGCTGGATATTAAGGAGGGCACGGTCAAGTCGCGCCTGTCGCGTGCCAGAGAACGGCTGCGCAGACTGCTGGAAAAATAGTGCTGCGCCAAAAGAAAAAAGACTGCAAACCGGGAACACGGACGGTGACGCGCCGTCCAAATGGCGGAAAGGGTGAGGCGTATGAATTGTGAGGATGTACTGCTGCTTCTGAGCGGACACCTTGACGGAGAAAATACCGCCGCAGAGGAAGCGGCGCTAAAGGAACATTTGGAGAACTGCCCGTCGTGCCGTGCGCGGCTGGAGCAGCTTCGCCGCAACGATGCCCTCCTGCGTGAGGAGCCGGTTGTGCCGCCTGCGGCACTGGCAGACAATGTCATGCGCTCCGTGCGGGCATCGCTTGAGCCGCCCGTGCCGGGAGACAACGCGGTTTTGCGGGTGCCGCAGCGCCGGAAAATCGCGCGCAGACTCGTTTCCGCCGCAGCGACGCTCGCCGCCGTATTCGCGCTGGTGTTCTTCGGCCTGCGCGCGCTGCCGGAAGAAAATGATGCGGCGCCCGGCAGCCTCGCCAGCGGCTGCAGCGACGGCAATCAAATGGTGTCCGTTCCGCTCCTGTCGCCGACGCGCACCGAAACCGCCGACAGAGTGGAAGAGCCTGACGCACTTTCGCCGTATGGGCCGGTGCTGATCGTCTATGTGCCGTCATTGGAGGGCGTGGATCTGCCGGAGAGTGCCAAGCGTGTTGACAGCGGCCTGACCGGCGATGCGGCGGACGACAAAACGCAGTCGCGTGGGACGCTGACCTATGAGGTGAGCGCCGACGAGTGGAAGCTGCTGTGCCGGTCGATGTCCGGTAAATACCGCACCGAGCTGCGCTTTGCGGACGATGCCGATGAGCTCAGGCCCTGCTATGTGATCTTTGTGATCGGTGGTTGAGCCGGTGCGCCTGCGCCTGCGTGCGCTGCGGAAAAACACGAAATGGCGTATTGCAAGCAATTTTTGACGTGTAGCGAGCTTTTTGGACACAATTTTGAAACAAATCCGCTTGACAAGCGCGGGAAATGGTGCTACTATAATTAAAAATTTGTGAACGTCTTGACGAAGGGGGCGAAGGTCGTGTATCATATCTTGACAGACAGACAGACAGACAGACAGCGGCCTTGGTCGCCTAGAAAAAGTCAATTTAAATCGTGGCGGTTTTACTGCTTACCTGCAGGGATTCCCTGTGGGTTTTCGTGCGTACACAAGGTGCTCTGCCAATTTAATGATCTTTAAGCCGTCCGGAGGGTAGGTCTACCCTCCGGATGGCTTTTTGCGTTTTTCTGACATTGTCTGAGCGCACCCAAAGCCTTCCCGTTAGACGGCTAATCTGTCATTGCGAGGCCACGTCAGTGGCCGTGGCAATCTCCTGTGTGACTTTGCATCAGATTGCCGCGTCGGGCTGCGCCCTCCTCGCAATGACATATCGGCAGATTGCCACGTCGCTTCGCTCCTCGCAATGACACGCGGGGGTGCGGCCAATCTGTCATTGCGAGACTTGCGTCAGCAAGTCGTGGCAATCTCGTGCCCCAATTATTCCGGGTTTCCCACGCTTCGGCGTGTGAAATACATATTTCAATAAGGAGAGCAAACACAATGAAAACCCAAAACAAAAAGGGCTTTACGATCGTTGAGTTGGTCATTGTCATTGCGGTGATCGCCATTCTGGCCGCCGTCCTGATCCCGACCTTCATCAATCTGACCAAAAAAGCCAACGAGTCGGCGGACATCCAGGCCTGCCGGCAGATGAACACGCAGCTTGCCATCAACGAGGTGCTGAAGGGCAAGTCCATCACTGAGGTGCACGCGGCACTGAAGTCCGGCGGTATGGACACCGAGAACTACACGCCGCTCGTTGAAGGACACTACTTTTTCTGGGACAGTAAACTGAACCGTATTTTGTATATGGATGCGAAGAATAACGTGCTCTACCCGGAGGAATACAAAGGCACAACGGGCGCTGAAGGTCAACGGCTCTCGCTGAATGGCAAGATCGGCATGACGGAAGTAACTCCTGGTGATGGTGGTGTTTATACCATTTCCACCGCTGAGCAGCTTTACTGGCTTTCGGAGAAAAAGCGCGAAACCAAGAATGCTGTCCAAATTAAGTTCACTGTTGACAAAATCGACCTGAAGGGCGCGGATATCGGCTTCCAATTCAGTAATGGGAATAAGGATACTGCTTTTACTTGTACAATCGTAGGTAACGGAGAAGGTGGCACCACGCTCTACGGCCTTGCACAGATTACAAATGCCTACATTGGAACTGCAAACGTCGGTGACAATGCGGGCAAGGCCTATGGGTGCGGATTTGTACAGCTCGTTGAAGGCAAAGTAAATATTACTATTAAAAATCTCACGATTGCAAACTCGACGGTTGGTAATTTGGAGATCGGCGGCGTCGGTGCGGTTGTTGGTAAAAGTCAAGCGGCGAAAAGCGGTGGTAAGCCTGTAGTCACACTTGAAAATGTGAAGGTTCAGAATTCCGTTATCAACGGCAGAAACAAGGTCGGCGGCCTGATCGGCAACGTCGGCAGCACACAACTTACTATTAAAAACTGCATGGTTGAGAATGTCACTGTCAATTGCTCCGAGGGTCAGGGCGGCAAGGTAATCGGTGCTATTTATGGCGGCGATTCTAAGCTGACCATCGATAAAGCATTCTCGCCGGAGTGGGTCAAGAACTCAACCGTGAACCTCGTGAAGGGCGCGGTCGAGCGTGATACCAAGAAGGCTGAGGTAAGCTATAAAACGAACGACGGAAAAGCAACTATTCCAATTGCCAGCGGCACGCTGCTTGTCCGGAAGTATAATATGAAGGATGGTAAGCTCATACAAGCTGCTGAATACAGAATGTTCAATCAGAACGCTTATATGTCCGTTGAGATCACGAACTGCGGCGGGAAGTTTGAATATAAAATAGGCAGTGTTCTTCAAAAAGATGTCACCGCGACGACGCATGAACACAATAAAGATAAAACTATTGATGGACGTTACGCAAAGGTTGACGAAAATAAAAACATGTGCTTCCCCTGCTGGATTGTCACCCAATAACCCACTCCGAACCTGACCCCGGGCGTCCCTTTTCTCTACTCCTGCCCGGTGGTTCCGCAGCTTTCGCACCCTCCCAAACGGGAGGGTGCATTTTTTCTTCTGCCGCTGCGCCCCTATGTCATTGCGAGGAGGGCGCAGCCCGACGCGGCAATCTAATGTCAGGCCTTACAGTAGATTGCCATGACTTGCTGACGCAAGTCTCGCAATGACAATGGGGGCAAGAGATTGCCGCGACCCCTGCGGAGTCTCGCAATGACAGAAAAGGTCTTCACAGGGGAGCTCTTGCGTGTCAAAAAAGCAAGCGGGCTGCGTGTCATGTGACACACAGCCCGTTTACGGGTGAATTCACAAAGCCGTGAGTGAGTTTACAAAGCCGTTACGGCGCGGCGAAGATCGGCACGGCGGGCGCGGCGAAGCTGAAAATACTTAACAGCAGCGCGTAAAGCAGCACGCCGGCCAGCAACCAGCCGGTGTGTTTTTCCAACGCCCCGGTCTCCGTCCACCGACGCGCCAGCCGGAAGCCGCCGAACATGGTAACGTAATACAGAAGAATATCCAGCCAGACCGCTTCTGCGCCAAACGCTGCAAGCAGATAGTACGTCGCGTTCAGCGCGAGCGGCATCAGAAGCACCGCCGCCGCAAATGCGCTTGCGAGGGCGCGCTTTGACGCGATTCGCCGCGACAGCACGAGCGCGGCCGCCAACGTCGGATAGAGCAGGAGCTTCTGATGCTCCCAGACGCTTTCATTGACCGGCGCAAGCAGGGCAAACAGCGGATTCGGCCAGAGGTCGTAAAGAAAATGCAGTGCCGTCCCGGCCAGTGCCGCGCACAGCGCGGCGATTCGAAATGTGCGTTTCATCGGCATCCCCCCTGCAAAACACTATGCCGCGGGGGCGGGGCCTATGCCGGAATTTGTCCGCTCAGTCCGTGTAGATGCGCTTGAGGTCGCTGATTGCGCCGCGCGGACATTTTACTGCGCACATCCCGCAGGACAGGCAGCGTGTTTCATCAATTACGGCGCAGTTGTCGTGCACGCGGATTGCTTCGGCGGTGCAGTTTTTTTCGCAGAGGCCGCAACCGATACAGCTTACGGCGCATTCCTGCCGCGCCTGTGCGCCTTTGTCGCGATTGGAGCAGGTGACAACGATGCGGTTGGCGCGGTCGTGCAGCCGCAGCACCTCGCGCGGACATTCGCGCACGCATTTACCGCAGCCGATGCAGCGCCCCGCATCCACCTCGGCCACGCCGAGCGCGTTGACTGAGACGGCTCCGAAGGGACAGACCTCCGCACAGCGTCCGCAGCCGACACAGCCGCAGCGGCATGCCGGTTCCGTGCGCAGATTCGCGCGGCAGCCGCCCTTGCAGAGCACGACGGCCGTGCGGGGAGAAACTCGTTTTGCCATGTTACTCGCTCCTTTCGTAGGGCGTATGCACCAGCGGCAGCACGGTGCGGCGCTCACCGTCGAGGCGGTAGTAGGCGTCGGCAATGGCGGGTGCGGTGGGAATGGAAGTGATTTCGCCGATGCCGATGGCGCCGCAGGCGACGTTCAGGCCGGGCTTGTCGATCACGATGGCCTTGATGTCCGGAATTTCATGGGCGCGGATCAGACCGAGCGCGCCGTATTTGTCGATGGGCTTGCAGTTTTCGTCGATCGGGTACCGCTCGCGCAGGGCATAGCCCATGGACATGACCACGCCGCCTTCGATCTGCCCCTCGCAGGACAGCGGGTTGACGGCTTTTCCGACGTCGTGCGCGGCGACGAGCCGTTCGATTCTGCCGGTTTTTTTGTCCAGAATGCACATCTGCGTGGCATAACCGTAGGCAACGTGGGAGACGGGGTTCGGCACGTTTGCACCCAGCGGGTCGGTCTTGGCGAGGTATTCGCCGTAGAATTCCTGCCCGGCCAGCGCCGAAAGCGGCGCGGAACGCAGCGCTTCGTTCAGTTTTTCGCAGGCACGACGGCAGGCTTCGCCCGTTACAAGTGTCTGGCGCGAGCCGGAGGTATCGCCGGAGTCCGGCGCAATCCAGGTGTTGTTGCGCTCGTAGACGATCCGGTCGCGCGGCAGGTTCGTATTTGTAACGACCATCTGTACCAGTACGGTGCCGAGTCCCTGACCGATGCAGGACGCGCCGGCGTAGATATGCAGCTTACCGTCGGCTTCGACAATGAGCTTGCAGCGTCCCCAGTCCGGCAGGCCGACGCCGACGCCGGCATTTTTCATTGCACAGGCGATGCCGACGGGCTTGCCTGCCGCGAGAGCGGCGTCGTAGTCCGCTTTGACGGCCTCCAGCGTTTCGACCAGACCGGTCGAATCGTCAACAATCTGACCGTTCGGCAGCACGCCCCAGGGGCGGATGGCGTTGCGGTAGCGGATTTCCCACGGGGTAATGCCAACCTCGTCGGCCAGCATGTCCAGCAGCGTTTCCGTAGCGAAGCAGGTTTGCGTTACGCCGAAGCCGCGGAAAGCGCCCGCGGGCGGGTTGTTCGTGTAATATGCCGTGCCTTCGATCTCAAAGTTTTCGTAGGCATAGGGACCGGCGGCGTGCGTGCAGGCGCGCTCCAGAACCGGCCCGCCCAGTGAGGCAAAAGCGCCGGTATCGGAGGCGACCTTGGCCTTGACGCCGAGGATCCTGCCGTTTTCGTCGCAGCCCATTGTGAAATCCATCACGAAGCTGTGGCGTTTGGGGTGAACCAGCAGCGATTCCGCACGGGAGAGCTTGACCTTGACCGGGCGGCGGGTGTGGTATGCCAGCAGTGCGGCGTGGTGCTGGACGGACATATCCTCCTTGCCGCCGAAGCCGCCGCCGACCAGTGCGTTCTGCACCTTGACTTTCTTTGTACCGAGCATGAGCGTGCACTCGTGCAGCGTCGTGTGCGCGGACTGGTCGGTTGTGATGAGCATCACGTCTCCGTCGCCGTCAATATATGCGACGCAGCACTCCGGCTCCAGAAACGCGTGCTCCGTCCAGGGTGTTTCAAAGTGGCGGGAGACAACGTGCTTTGCCCCGGCGATGGCTGCCTCAGCGTTGCCGCGGGAGACGTGCTTATAAGCCTGCACATTGTCCTTTTCCTCGTCAAAGACACGCGGCGCGCCGGGTGCGGCTGCCTCGGCGATGGTATGCACGGCGGGCAGCGGTTCGTATTCCACGCGGATGAGCTTTTTCGCCTTTTCCAGCGTCTCGCGGCTTTCCGCCGCGACAAGCGCTACGGCGTCGCCCAGGTAGTGCGTCAGGCCGCCGACGGGGATAAGGGTATACTGGTCGTGCTTGATATGGCCGATCTTGTTTTCCCCGGGGATGTCCTCGGCGGTCAGTACGGCGGCGACGCCGGGCAGCGCTTTTGCCGCAGAGGTATCAATGCTTCGGATGCGCGCGCGGGCGTACTTCGAGCGCAGCGCGGAGCCGTAGAGCATTCCTTCCGATTCGTAGTCGTCCGGATATTTTCCGGTGCCGAGCACCTTCTCCTCCACGTCCAGCCGGTGCACGCGTGAGCCGATGCGCCAGTCCTGCGCTCCGTCCGGGATTACGCCCTCTCGCAGGATGCGCGCAGCGAGCTTTACGGCGGCGATGACCTTCACATAGCCGGTACAGCGGCAGTAATTATTGCGCAGGGCGGTTTTGATTGCATCCTCGGTCGGGTCGTCGTCGCGGTCGAGCAGGGCTTTTGAACAGAGCACCATGCCGGGAATGCAGAAGCCGCACTGTACCGCGCCGGCTTCTCCGTAGGCGTAGGTGTAGACCTGCTTCTCCCATGCGCTCAGACCCTCCACGGTAAGAATACTGCGGCCCTCCAGCCGATCGGTCGAGGGGACGCAGGCGCGGCAAGGCTCGCCGTCGATGAGCACGGTACAGGCGCCGCAGGCGCCCTCGGAGCAGCCATCCTTGACGGAGTGCAGATGCAGCTCGTCGCGTAAAAAGCGCAGCAGGCTTTGCTTGCCCTGTGTCGTGACCTGTTGACCATTTACAATAAAAGTCGCCATGTGAAATAACTCCTTTAAAGGGATTGCACAATGATTATAGCAGCAAATCCGACAAAATGCAAGGCAAAATCGCGGCACGTTTTGGGTTGCATGTAAAAAACTGCCGCTGCGCGGCGGTTATGTCATTACGAGGGCGGCTCTGCCGCCCGTGGCAATCTCCTGTAAGCCCCGTATCAGATTGCCGCGTTGCTTCCCCGCGCAGCGCGAGCGATACGGGAGCGGGTCAGCCGCGCAGAATCGCGGTGATGGCGGCGCAGGTTTCGTCGATTTCCGCCTCGGTCGTAAACGCACCGGGACAGAAGCGCACTACGCCCTGCGGAAAGGTGCCGAGGGCTTTGTGTGCAGCGGGGGCACAGTGCATTCCGCAGCGCGTGAGTATGCCGTATTCCTGCTCCAGCCGGAAGGCGACTTCGGCGTTATCGCGCTCTAAAAAGTCCAGTGAAATGACGCCGACCCGCTCGTCAAGCCGTTTGGAGCCTGCCAGACGCAGGCCGTCCAGACCGTCGATATTTGCGAGGAAGCGCGCGGTCAGCGCCCGCTCATGTGCGTGCAGACGCGCAACGGTCTGCGCCTCAATCCATGCCAGCGCCGCCTCCAGCCCGAACAGGCCGGGCAGGTTTGGCGTCCCGGCTTCAAAGCGGTCGGGCATAAACTCCGGCGGTATCTCGCTGTCAGACACGCTGCCCGTTCCGCCGGAAACGAGCGGTTCCAATGCTGCCGCCAATTCTGCCGACAGCAGCAGGATGCCCGTTCCTGCCGGGCCGAGCAGACCCTTGTGGCCCGGCGCGGCCAGTGCGCTCAGATGCAGCGCCGTAAAGTCGATTGGGTAGTGTCCGGCGGTCTGCGCCGCGTCGAGTGCGAAGAAAACACCGTGCGCCGCGCAGATCTCACCGACGCGGCGTGCGTCCTGTACCGTTCCGGCAACGTTTGAGGCGTGCGCCATGACGAGCAGACGGGTACTCGGCGTCATATGGGCTTCGATCGCGTCGGGATCGAGCCATCCTTCGCGGTCGCAGGGTAGGCGCGAGAAGCTCACGCCCTGCGTGCGGAGCTGATGCAGCGGGCGCATAACGGCGTTGTGCTCCATGGCGCTGACCAGGCAATGGTCGCCGGGCCGCAGCAGTCCTTTGAGAAGCTGGTTCATGCCGAAGGTCATACCGGGCGTAAGCACGGCGTGGCTCGGGTCAGGGAAGTGAAAGAGCCGGCACAGCCGCTCACGCAGCGACAGCACGCGCAGCTCGGCCTCCTGTGCAGGGCCGTAGACACCGCGATTGACGTTGACGCCAATTTTTGTCATATAATAGCACATCGCTTCCGCGACCTGCGGCGGTTTTGGCAGGCTTGTCGCGCCGTTATCCATATAAATCATCGTGCTTCCTCTCCCTGTAGGCGTAAGAATCCGTCGTTCCACAGACTGCCTGCCCAGACGGGTGCATCGAGCAGCTTCGCCAACTTGCGCGCCGCGGCCATCCGTTCCGGCGATTCGGCTTTATTGACCAGAAACACATCGCCGTAACGTTCGGCACGCAGTACGGCGGCCGCCCGCTCCGGCGTCACCGGATCCTCGGGACAGGCGCCGCACAGAGCTGCATAGCGCTCCGGCCGGTGGCAGACCTCCGAGATCGGACGGCCGAAGCCGTCTGCGCCGAGCACGCAGACCGTCCGGGCCGTGCGCTCCGGGATGACGGGTTCGTGCGGCGCATGTGCTTTGAGCGGCAGACGCTTTGCGCCGTCGGCTTCGACGATCACAAAGTCCGCCAGCTCCGTCAACCGCGAGACCGGCAGCGCAGGCGGGCCGAATTTTCCCTCGACGCTGCGCGTGGCAAGGCAGAGCAGTCCTTCGTCGGCCAGCGCTGCCGCAATCTCTGCTTCATCGCTGACGAGCAGCGTTTTTATTCCCTGCGGCGGGTAGAACTTTGTCGTGGTGCACAGAATCACCCGGCCGTATGCACGGTAAGCGCGGCCGAGCCGCTCCAGCAGCGTCGATTTCCCGCCGCCGCCGATGAGCGCCGTAATACCGCCGATCGGCGGCAGAAACTCCGTCAGTGTCATGGTTGATGGTCCTTTGTTCGTGTTTTTTCTATCATAACACAAAACCGATGCTTCCGCCAGCAAAAAACTTGCATTGCCCGCCGAAATGCGCTATAATGAAGAAAAAACGAAAGGGGAACACACCATGGGACTCATTAAAGCGGGAATCGGAGCGATAGGAGGCACGTTGGCGGATCAGTGGAAGGAGTTTTTCTACTGCGAGTCCATGCCGAAGGAAGTGCTCGTCACAAAGGGACAGAAGCGGATTACGGGACGCTCGTCCAACACGAAGGGCAACGACAACATTATCTCCAACGGCTCCGGCATTGCCGTGGCCGACGGACAGTGCATGATTATCGTGGAGCAGGGTAAGGTCGTGGAGGTGTGCGCCGAACCGGGCGAGTTTACATACGATACCTCGACCGAGCCGAGCATCTTCACCGGTTCGCTGGGAAAGGGAATCCTGGATACGTTTAAGACGATCGGCAAGCGCTTCACCTACGGCGGCGACACCGGCAAGGATCAGCGGGTGTACTATTTCAACACCAAGGAGCTGATCGACAATAAATTCGGCACGCCGAATCCCATACCGTTCCGCGTGGTGGATCGCAAGATCGGACTGGACGTAGACGTATCGGTGCGCTGCTCGGGTGTGTATTCGTATAAGATCGCCGACCCGCTGCTGTTCTATACGAACGTGTGCGGGAACGTGGAAAAGGAATATACCCGCGACGAGCTGGACGGCCAGCTCAAGACGGAGTTTATCAGCGCGTTGCAGCCGGCCTTTGGCAGACTTTCCGATCTGGAGATGCGGCCGAATCAGATTGTCAGCCACAATACCGAGCTGGAGGAAGCCATGAACGCGGCGCTCTCGGCCAAGTGGGGCGAGCTGCGGGGTCTGAAGGTTGTCAGCATTGCGCTCGGCTCGGTCACGCTGCCGGACGAGGACGCAGAGATGATCAAGCAGGCGCAGCGCACGGCCATCATGCGCGATCCGACAATGGCGGCAGCGACGCTGGTCGGAGCGCAGGCGGATGCGATGAAGGCGGCAGCGGCGAACGAAAACGGCGCGATGACCGGCTTTATGGGCATGGGTATGGCTATGAACGCAGGCGGCGGTATGAACGCACAGAATCTGTTCGCCATGGGTCAGCAGCAAGGGCAGCAGGCGCAGCAGCCGCCGCAGGGCGGCTGGAAATGTCCGCAGTGCGGCGCCGCCGTCGACGGCAACTTCTGCCCCGAGTGCGGCACGAAGAAGCCCGCCGAGAGCGGAAGCTGGACCTGTGCCTGCGGCACGGTGAATCAGGGAAAGTTCTGCCGCAACTGCGGTACAAAGAGACCGGCCGGCCGCTGCGGTAAGTGCGGCTGGACACCCGAGGATCCCGCACATCCTCCCAAATTCTGCCCCGAATGCGGCAGCCGCTTCGGCGACGAGGGTTGAATCTGAGCGCTTATGGCTACTTTATTAGAATATAAATGCCCCTGCTGCGGCGGCGCGATCGAATTCAACAGCGGCCTGCAAAAGCTGAAGTGTCCGTATTGCGATACGGAGTTTGACCCCGAGGCGCTCCGTGCGCAGGACGAGGTGCTGAAAAACGAACAGCCGGACGAGATGAACTGGCAGACGGCGCAGGAAAGCACCTGGACGCAGGATGAGACGGACTCCATGCGTGTTTATGTCTGTAAGTCCTGCGGTGGCGAGATCATTGCCGAGGAGACAACCGGCGCGACAAGCTGCCCCTATTGCGGCAACCCCGTCGTGATGGCGGGCGCCTTTTCCGGTGCGCTGCGGCCGGATTATGTGCTGCCCTTTAAGCTCGACAAGCAGGCGGCCAAGGCTGCGTTTGCCGCACATCTGAAGGGGAAGCGTCTGCTGCCGAAGGTATTCTCCTCCGAGGCGCATATCGACAAGATCCAGGGACTCTATGTTCCGTTCTGGCTCTTTGATGCGGATGCGGACGCCGATCTGCGCTACCATGCCACGCGGGTGCGCACCTGGTCGGACTCCAGATATGATTACACCGAGACCTCGCATTTTTCCGTGCTGCGCTCCGGCGACCTGGGCTTTGACCGTGTGCCGGTGGACGGCGCCGGGAAAATGCCCGATACGCTGATGGAATCCATCGAGCCGTATGACTATTCCCAGCTCGTCGATTTCCAGACGGCATATCTGGCAGGTTATTTGGCGGATAAATATGACATGACTGCCGAACAGTGTATCCCCCGTGCGAACGAGCGTATCAAGCGCTCGACGGAGGAAGCCTTCCGCGAGACGGTCAAGGGCTATGCGACCGTCCGCCCGGAGCATTCGACCATTCGCCTGACCAACGGCAAAACGCATTACACGCTCATGCCGGTCTGGGTGATGCACACGAGTTGGCGCGGGCAGGAGTATCTGTTTGCGATGAACGGTCAGACCGGCAAATTTGTCGGCAACCTGCCGATGGATAAAGGCGCGTACTGGCGCTGGTTCCTCGGCCTGACGGCGGCGGTCGGACTGCTGACCTATGCCATCGAGTGGCTGATCCATAGACTGTAAGGGGGAAAGACAATGAAACGACTGTTTTCTCTCCTGCTGGCGCTGGCGCTCTGCGCGGCGCTCTGTGCCGGTGCATTGGCCTCCGAGTCGCTGCTGATCGACGATGCCGGCCTGCTCGGCGCCGCCGAGGCGGGCGCGCTGGAAACGACCCTGCGGGAACTGCAAGCCTCGACAGGATATGACGTTGTCATTGTTACCGTGCAGTCGCTCGGCGGAAAGACGGTAGCGGACTATGCACAGGACTTTTACACAACCGGCGGCTATGCCGAAAACGGCGTGATGTTCCTGATTGCGATGGATGAGCGCAGATGGGACATCTCCTCCTACGGCGAGGGCGAATACAAATTTGCCGCCGGTCGCCGCGAGTACATCGGCGACAAGGTGCAGCCGCTGCTCTCCGACGGCGATTACTACGGCGCGTTTTCCGCCTTTGCCGAGCAGGTGCAGGGCTTCTTCGACGGGATGAACTCCGGCGATCTGGACGATACCGAGCTGCCGGTCGAGCCGATGTCCTTCCTTGCGGTGGTGATTGCATTCGCGGTGGGACTGGTCGCGGCGCTGATCGTGACCGGTGTGATGCGCGGCAAGCTCAAAACCGTGCGCCCCAGAGACAGTGCCGGGGACTATGTCCGTGCGGGCAGCATGAACCTGCGCGCGCAGTCCGACAGCTTCCTGTATAGCAACGTGACGCGCACGGAGCGTCCGCGAAACGATTCGCATTCCTCCGGCGGAGGCGGCGGCTCATCCAGCTCCGGCAACCATACCAGCGGCAGCTTCTGAGCGCCGGGATTCTAAAACAAAAAACCGCTCCTCGGGCGTGTGCCGATAAGACAGTAATTTGAGGAAATTACAAAATCGGCATCTGCCAAGCAGGATTGGACAACAAAACAGGCGGCACTCAACTTCGGTTGGGTGCTGCCTGCTTTTGTACATCTAAGGGTTGAAAAGCACTGATTTTCAGCGCTGTAAAGCAAGGATAGTAAAAAGGTGAAATAGTTATCGCTTTTATGCGGTTTCTTTGTGAAACAGCGAATTGCTGCATAGTGCATACGGTACGCTGGAGAGTGTGTATATTTACGGTTGTGCAAAACACCCCACAAAACCGCAAAGACGATAGGCGGGTATTTCGATGCAGAGTATGTTCGACACTGTGGAAACTGAAAATCAGCTTGTATTCGCAGAAAAGTTACATTTTAAGGCGGTAAATTTCAGGTATCATATTGAAAACAGACCGCGCCTTGTGGTATAATGTGTGTACACACTTTTGAGGAGGTGCAGCATGGCTATACCAAAGCTGAAAAAGCAGGATGTTATTGATGCCCTGAAATTGATCGACGAGAACGGAGTTCCCGAACATAACACAAGCGTAAAATATGTACTTGTGTCTGAGGATGGGAAAAAATATCCGCCGAAGTATGTGGTAGCCGTTGCTGACCATTTGGCAAACAGCACGGATATTTCGACAGAATCCTTTAACAGCGTTTACGCAAAGAACTATCTGGAAAGTCTGGGCTTCTCCATCGAGACTAAGCAGCAAGAAAAATTTGAGTTATCTATTACTGCCGAAAGCGTCGAGTCAACAGATGAACGCTTTACAATGGATAATCTGAGCCTCGGTGATAACTATAAGCCGCTGGATGCCTGTTTCAAGAGGGCAAATGGAGACGTAATCAAGCGAGCCTACAGCAAAGGCGAAAGAAGAAATTCCAATCAAACCTTGCCCCGCATTGCCTGTCAGGTGTTCGAGAAGCAGCTTGCTGCATTATCGGTTGAGGACAAGGAGAACTTCCCTGTCTGCAAATATAACCCGGACAGCGACGTAATCAGAGGTATTTATGCGAGTGTTGACGATTTCAAGAAGCACCGCAACACAATAGAGTACCTGACATACGGCTATGACAACGGACGGCAGTTTGTTATCTATTGCTGGAATATTTTCTCTACGATTATCTTCGTTCAGGAATGTTTGAAGCGTTTCGGTGAACCGGGAGATCAGTTCATTTTGACATACCGCGAAAAAGATGAGAAGGAAACCGCAGCGGCAGAAACGGAAGCTGCTGTTCAGGAAGAGCTTGTTCAACAGTTCAAGAGATACCGAAATCCGTTTTCTTCCATGCTGATTGAATCAAAAAATCTGATTTTCAGAGGTGCGCCCGGTACCGGAAAATCTTATCTTGCCAAAGAAATCGCTGCGGACATCATCAGCAATGGGTACTTTGACGATTACACACTTCTTACTGACGAGCAGAAAAAACAGGTTGAGTTCGTTCAGTTCCATCCGAGTTATGACTACTCTGATTTTGTTGAAGGACTAAGGCCGAAAATCAATGATGATGGGACAATGGGCTTTGAATTGCAGGATGGCATTTTCAAGAAGTTTGTTGCCCGTGCCAGAAAGAACTATGAGGACTCCCAAAAGTCCAGAGAAACCGTAGAAAAGGAAGTCACGGTTCAAGAATCCATGACAGAGTTTTTCTCCGGCGTTGAGTTTGGCGTTGACACATTTAAGACGATCAATGGAAATGAATTTACCATTACCGGCGTGGATGACGGGCATATCCATATTTCTATTCCCGGAAACGCATCTGTCAACAGGCTTGCTCTGAGTTTGGATGAAGTTCGGAAGATGCTGGAATCCGGGCAGAAGTTTGAAAAAATAAAGGATATCACGTCCTTTTTCGGAAAGACGTTTGCTACGCAAGGATATTCCTATGACTTTGCCATCTATAAAGCAATCAAAGCAAAGAAAAGTACAATTTCAAAAGCAAAGGCAAAACAGGAGGAACTGAAAAAATACATATTCATCATAGATGAAATCAACCGCGGCGAGATTTCAAAGATTTTCGGTGAACTGTTCTTTGCAATAGATCCCGGTTATCGCGGCAAAGCCGGAGAAATCTCCACGCAGTATTCCAATCTGCACTCTGACCCCGGCGAAAAGCTCTATATTCCTGAAAATGTCTATATCATCGGCACCATGAACGATATCGACCGCTCTGTGGACAGCTTTGATTTTGCCATGCGTCGTCGCTTCCGTTTCGTAGAACTCAGAGCGGATGAGCGCCTTGAGATGCTTGCGTCGCTGGAAAACGAGGAGTTGGAGGCTGAGGCAATCAGAAGGATGGCTGCGCTCAATAAGGCAATCGCAGAGGTCGAGGATCTGAATGAAAATTATCAGATCGGAGCGTCTTACTTCCTGAAGTTGAAAACACTTGATTTTGACCAGCTTTGGACTGATTATCTGCAACCGCTCCTACAGGAATACATTCAGGGAATGTACGATGAGGAAGGAATTATGAATCGGTTCGCAAGGGCATACGGCTATCAGAAACCTGTCAGAGGTGATGCGAATGAAGTTACTCAGGATCAAGGATAACTCCCAGCAGAAAAAAGATGCCTTTTCTCAAGTAGCGAGGCTGACAGGCAAAATTGCAGATAAAACATTGGAACAGCTTGAGAGTGAAGGTGTGTTCGTATTTCCTGAAACCGTAAAGGATGCAGAGGATATTACGCAAGATCAGATGATCCTCCAAAGCGTCAATGATACCTATCGCTCTGGTAATGTGATGGGTTTTCTTGGCTACGGTGATGAGCGGCTTGTGATCGCGTCCCGTTTTTGCGGAGAGGGTGAGGATTACTTTTTCCAGTATCTTTTAGACAAAGTTCTGGACTTTCCAAATATCGTAGATTTGGATGCAGATGCCAATCAAGACAATCGGCTGTTCAATTTTCTGCTGTTTCTGTTTCCGTATTACCTCAAAGCAGCGATGCGGAAGGGCTTGTTCAAAAAGTATATCCGCCATAGGTACAATGATGGAAATGTAAAGGGCACGATTGATATCGCAAGACATATAGAGAAGAACACCCCATTTGTAGGAAATGTTGCATACAGCCAGAGAGAGTTTTCCTATGATAACAGTCTGATGGAGCTGGTGCGGCATACCATAGAGCTTATCAAAAGAAAGCCTTACGGCAATAAACTTCTTATCAAAGTGAAAGACGAGGTAAAACTCGTTATAGATGCGACTCCGGGATATGAGCCGTATGACAGGCAGAAAATCATTGAACAGAATAAAAAGAATACTGTCCGCCACGCTTATTTCAGAGAGTATCTCGCACTGCAGCGGTTGTGCCTCTTGATTCTCCGACATCAAAAACACCAAATCGGCACAGGAGCGAGGCAGATATACGGTATTCTGTTTGACGGTGCATGGCTGTGGGAGGAATATATTAACTTGCTCATTGAAGATATCTTCTACCACCCAATGAACAAGAGCGGCACAGGCGCTCAGAGACTGTTTGATAGAAATGTAGGCTTGATCTATCCTGATTTCATCAGCCGGAATAGCGAACCACGGATCATTGCTGACGCGAAGTATAAGCCTCTTGACAACATTGGCAACCGAGATTATTTACAAGTGCTTGCCTATATGTTCCGGTTTGATGCAAAGGCTGGTTACTATCTCTATCCAGAAGTGGAAGGGTCTGACGATTTGAAATTGTGGTTGAACCGTGGTTTGACCTATGAGAAAAATGTTATGGCGCGTGACGACATCAGCGTTATCAAGCATGGCTTGAAAATTCCTATAGATGCGCAGAATTATTCAGAGTTTACCGCGAAGATGAAGGTTCAGGAGCAGGCATTTACAAGCGTATTCTATGCGTGATTTTGTAGGAGAACACAGAACTGCATATCAATAATCGATCGGTTTTGATTGGAAATAATCCGTAGGAGTAAAGAGGAATCCCGATGCCAGACAACAGGAACCGCAAACGACCGATACAGGTCAAATTCTTCGTAGACGAAAGAGAACTCGGCTTGATAAAGGCGAGGATGGCGCAGCTTGGGATAGAGAATATGAGCGCTTACCTTCGCCAAGTGGCGATCGACGGATATGAGAAAAAACCGGATATGCCTGAACGCCGTGAGCCGAAAAATCCCTGACTCACTTTCCGAAGATAGATTGATGTTCAGCTCCGCAGGAGCGCAGCCGATTTCTCTGAAATCGTTCAGGGGTTTGGGGCATTTCCCCAACAAGATTGCACGGGTGTATAAACACGAGCATTGCTTGCCAAGTGCGTTTCGCAGTTGGCAGGTAATGAGAAGTGGGTACCGCCGTGCATTGCTTGCCAGAATGGCAAGCTCCGGTGTGGGTACTCACCGGATTTGCTTGCTATTCTGCAAGGAAATCCCGGTCGTACCACGCCGGTTTTCGCAAGTGTAGCTACACTTGCTGTGCTTGCTATTCTCCGTTTCCCATGTTAGCAAGCGCCATTTCCCAAATGGAAATCGGCGGCAACCGCCGCCTTGTCTGCCCAAAAGCGAAACGGACGGACGGAAGTCAATGGCGGCGCAGCCGTTCATCTTGACCATTGACGGCGTTCGTCCGTTTTGCTACGCAGTAGCACTTGAACGAATATAATCGAAACAAATAAGCGTATTGATTGAGGTGTTAGGAGTATGGATTGTCTAATTCGGAACGTACAGCAAGGTGATGAATTTGATTTAGCTTATATCCAAACAGAAAGTTGGAAGGCTGCGTTTAAGGATATCCTGTCTGCCGAGATACTGCAAATGTCCACCAATCTAAATCGTGCTACGGCAATGTATAAGCGATTGCTCGATGAGAATGTTGGCAATGGATATATTTTAGATGTGGACTCTCATCCTCATTGTATTGCATGGTGGGATACGGCGCGAGATAACGATATGCCTGATTATGCGGAACTCATCTGCATCCATAGCTTGCAAGACAACTGGAGAAAGGGCTTCGGAACTCAAATGATGCGCAGAGTCATGGGCGACATGAGAGCTGCTGGCTATGATAAGGTTATGCTTTGGGTGTTTACGAACAACATTCGAGCAAGAAAATTCTATGAGTCGTTTGGCTTTTTCACACATGGAAAAGTTAAACCTTGTCTTGAAACAGAAGAAATTTGCTACGAGAGAAAATTATAACGAGTATTGTTTTAATCGTTATAACCATGAAAGCGAAGGAGGCTTGACGAAGTGAATCCAAAAGAAAATGGCAATGAGATCATCGAACTGACCGACGAGGAACTGGATGAGA
>CAKUGQ010000005.1 GCA_934654755.1 uncultured Oscillospiraceae bacterium
GGGCCCCCTGCTGGTAAGACAGTAAAATCAAATTTCTTGGAACAGGCATGATTTCGGTCATGCCTGTTCCGCTTTTAGCAGCTCATCCACGGGAATGTAGCCCACAAGGTCGTACTCGATATGTACCTTCTGCCTGCGCTTGCCGCTGGACTTGTCAGGTGCATCCACATAGACCGCCTTGACAAGCTCTCTGAGGGCATAGGGGGTCAGCTCCGTGAGGGTGCTGTTCCTCTTTACCCGCTGAACAAACTGCTCTATATTCTCTGCCTGTTGTTCCTGTTCATGGATTTGCTGTTGCAGATCTTTGACCTCGGCTTTGAGGTCTTTCTGTTCCTCGGTGTAGTTCTTGCTCATCATGGCGAAGCGTTCATCGTCCAGCCGTCCCGCTACATTGTCCTCGTAAATGCGGATGAAAAGACGGTCAAGCTCTCCGATTCGCTTCTCAGCCTGTGCCAGCCGTTTTCGATACAGTCGCAGCGATTCCTCGCTCTGTATACAGAGCTTTTGCTCCATCTCGGAACGGAAATAAGCCTCATAGCGAGTGACTACCGATACGACCTCCTGAAAGTGCTTCCAGACGATCTGTTCCAGCACAACGGCACGGATATAATGTCCGCTGCACCTGTCCTTGTTGGTACGATGGGTGGAGCAGATGAAGAAGTCCTGCCGCTTTTCAAAATAGCTGGTGGTGGAGTAGTAGAGCTTCTGCTTGCAGTCGTTGCAGAACACCAGACCGGAGAACATATTGCTCTTTCCCGTTGCCGTTCTGCGGTGCCGCTGCTGCCTGATCTCCTGCACCTTATCAAAGACTTCCAGAGAGATGATTGCCGGGTGGGTGTTATAGAAAATCTTGCGATTCTCCATTGGATTTTCCCGCTGCTTCTTATCCCAGATGGAGTTGGTGTAGGTCTTGAAATTGACCGTGCAGCCTGTGTACTCCATGTATTCGAGGATGTAAGCAACGGTGCTTTCGTGCCAGCGATACTCGTTCTCCGGGGTCTGATGCGGTGTTTTTCTGCCCTCCCGCTGTTTGTAGGCGGTGGGATTCAGCACCTTCTCCTTTTCCAGCAGAGCCGCGATCTGGCTCGGTCCTTTTCCCTCCATGCAGAGTGCAAAGATCCGCTTCACGACCTGTGCCGCTTCCTCGTCAATCACCCATTTCTTAGGATCGTCAGAGTCACGCTTATAGCCGTAGGGAACGTTGGTGGTCAAGCGCTCTCCACGCTCCCCCTTTGCCTTGTTGACGGCACGGATTTTGCGGCTGGTATCCTTGGAATACCACTCATTGAACCAGTTCTTGATGCCTGCCATGTCGCTGTCGGTGCTGTTGGGGTCAATGGTGTCGAAGTGGTCGTTGATGGCAATATACCGCACGCCGTACTGAGGAAACGTGTAGTTGATATAAAGCCCTGTCAGCGAAGAATTACGACCGAGTCTTGAAAGGTCTTTCGTAATCACCACTTCCACATGACCGGCTTCAATTTCCGCAAGCATCTTCTGAAAACCGGGGCGGTTGGAAAAATCCACGCCGCTGTACCCGTCATCAATGAAGAACATCGGGTTCGGAAAGTGCCGAGATTTTGCATACTCCATTAACATGATCTGCTGATGCTGGATGGAGTTCGACGGGTCATCCTTGTCGCCTTTTTCTTTGGTGTCCTCCACGGACAGTCTGCAATAAAGCGCTGTGATTTTGTCGGTTGCCCTTAACATATTGTTGTCCTCCTTCGGTGGGGCAACTGTCTGAACAGGATTGGATTCTTGGTTTATATCAAGAGAAACGTCGTTACTCATCGGCGTCCTCCGTGATACCGTTTTTATCATCGGCGGCGTTCTGTTCCATGATGCGTCTGAGCTTCCTGTCGAGGGTTTCCGTACCCTCGTAGCTGCCGGTTACGGTGTATTCCGTGCCGCCGTGTTCCTCCACGATTTTGACGTCGGGCAGCCAAAAGGCGGACGGATTTTTCACCACGATGTTGCCCTTTTCATCGAAAGAAAACTCTCTCCTTGGGGCATCGTCGGGGCGTGGCTTGACCTTGGCATACGGGTCAGGATTGGAGAAATGAAACGAGCGGATTTCACCGTCCTCCTCGCCGTTATCAAAATCATCATCGGCAAAAATCTCATCCAGTTCCTCGTCGGTCAGTTCGATGATCTCATTGCCATTTTCTTTTGGATTCACTTCGTCAAGCCTCCTTTGCTTCGGTTCATTTCATTCAAAATTATAGTCGGAATAGCAAAACGGACGAACGCCGTCAATGGTCAAGATGAACGGCTGCGCCGCCATTGACTTCCGTCCGTCCGTTTCGCTTTTGGGCAGACAAGGCGGCGGTTGCCGCCGATTTCCATTTGGGAAATGGCGCTTGCTAACATGGGAAACGGAGAATAGCAAGCACAGCAAGTGTAGCTACACTTGCGAAAACCGGCGTGGTACGACCGGGATTTCCTTGCAGAATAGCAAGCAAATCCGGTGAGTACCCACACCGGAGCTTGCCATTCTGGCAAGCAATGCACGGCGGTACCCACTTCTCATTACCTGCCAACTGCGAAACGCACTTGGCAAGCAATGCTCGTGTTTATACACCCGTGCAATCTTGTTGGGGAAATGCCCCAAACCCCTGAGCGATTTCAGAGAAATCGGTTGCGCTCCTGCGGAGCTGAACAGCGAAACTGTCAAAGTTTCGTTCATACGTTCTCTCTCTCGTTTTACAGAATTCTCATAAATCCACAGCAGCCGATCTCTGACATTTCACAGAAACCCATAGACCTGTAAAAAGCAATGGTTTTCGGTGTATTATCCGTTGCCAGCTCAATTTGACGTACACAGCTGTACCTATCCATGATAGCTTGCAGAAGTGCGGAGCCGATGCCTTTCCGCTGATGCTCCGGCAACACCAAAATATCTTGAACAAACACGACGGTATGCCCATCGCCTACAGTGCGAATAACGCCACAAAGCTGATCGCCCTCGTAAGCTGCAAGAATCAGCATTGAGTTTTCAAAGCCTTTTCGCAGCACCTCTGGATGATCGGTGTAGGCCGTCCAACCTACGCTTTGATACAGCCGCAGAATTTCGGTTTCATCGTATATGCTGTATTCTCTGATTTCCATATAAGTAACCCTCCATCTAAAGTATTGTGTCGGTGTGTTACTTATTCCAGCGTAATCTCATACTTTACCTCTCTATACTTAAGCCATAGTATAGTCGTCTGTTTTGAAAATCCAGTCTTTATTCATTTCGTTACATACATATTTTGCATATCAATCAAAGTCCAAATGTTTTAGGCGGCAAGTCAATACCGAGCATTTTTCCGAAAGCCAATGCCCATCGAACAAAATTATAAGATACCGAAGTTACAATACTTCCGGATTGGATATATCCCTCCGGAATTGGATTTTCAAGACTTGCATCCCAACCTATCATCAAGGCGAGATCATCTGTTGTATAGCCCTCCTCGAATAAGTCCTCCGGATTGACACCTGCCATAAATGGCTTGCCCTCCAATAGTCCGGCTTTCAATAAAAGCAACGGGGCAATAGAGATTGCGCCAATGGGCATACCCTCGAATTTTTTGATGAAGTCCAAAATTGCATTGTCCTCAATAGCTTCACGAATATCTATCGCACCGGGCAGAAGCAGGCTGTCGTATTCATTCAGATTTAACTCATCAATACTCTTTTCGGGGATAACGGTCAAGCCATCCTCGCTTCGTATCCGAGACAGTGTTTTGGCAAAAATGGTAATGGGCTTCTCTGCCATTGCCAGCATTTCCAATGCTGGTGCAATTTCAAAATTGCAGAATTGGTCATAGATCAAAATGGCTGTCTTTTTCATTCAACATACCTCCAACTCATATAAAGCCATAGAGCTTCCATTGGGATAATCAATAATATCTACGATTTTATAGCCAGATTTCAGATAAATCTTTCGGACCACCTTTTCATCCAGTCTGGTGTCCAGACGTAGATAACGGATACCTCGCTTGCGGCATTCTGCCTGAATTGCTTCTGTAACCAGTTTCGTCATACCCATTCCGGCAAATTTGCGCCGCACACAGAATTTGTGGAGATAGGCAGCTTCATACTTAGGTGCATCGGGCCAATAGTCAGAATCTGCCCATTGGAGAATGAAAGCACAGACAATTTCTCCGTCAAGCATTCCAATGCAGAAATTCTCCGGTTGGGCATCGGGTGTGATAAGTTCCTCTTTCGTAAGCCATTCGTTAGGCCATACTCGGTATCCTTGATCCCGCCCCCAAGCGGCAACCTCACGCATTATAGAAATAGCATCCTCAACTTTGCCAAAATAAAGTTCCAAGTCGTTGTCCATGTTCACTTCTTCCTGTAAATCTGCTGATTTTGAAGTGTCTTGCCGTTCGGTTCATATTTGTCTTTTGCTTCACCTGTCACATAGGCGAAGAACAGAAACCCGAGCTTCGTGCGAAACCCTTTTGGAATGCGACTCCACTCGACGCCACGGAACAAGTCTTTTACTCGAAAGTTCTCGCCCGATTGGACAATAGTATCGGCATAGAGACAAGCTGCATCGAATAGTTCATTCAAAGAAGTATCCTTAGTCACCATAATTCTTACCTCCATTTGCTCGTAAGCTACTTGCTATATGCTATTATAGTATATGGAGGCGCTTTGTTCAATACTTTTTCGCAAATGTCCAAAAAGAAGTTATAAAAACTTCCGTCAAAATCAGTTGTGCTGATTTCCGTGAACGTCTTTGCTACATAGCAAACAAACTTCACCCAATAGCGCTTCTCAAATCCGTGATGCCGATATACTGGATAGTGGCAGTTGTAACGCTTTCAAGCCCATTTACACGAATAGATAAAGTCAGATATGCCCATCTTTGAACAAAGCATCACAGGGCAATAAACAGGCGATTTTCGCCCCCTTAAACGCACAAAACAGGCAGCACCCAACCGAAGTTGAGTGCCGCCTGTTTTGTTGTCCAATCCTGCTTGGCAGATGCCGATTTTGTAGTTTTCTCAAATTACTGTCTTATCGGCACACGCCATACAGGCTCCCGTTTTGCTTATTTTTCCTGTAGCTCAAGCTTGCGGTTACGGAACCAGAGGCAGATGTCCGTCGTAACCATGATGGCGTTCGGAATGTAAAAATAAAATGCCAGATTGAAGTTGTGTGAGAGAATTTTGCCGATGATGCCGCACACATATCCCAGAAGGATGAAGAAGCTGAAAAGCACGCTCTTTCCCTTCGTGGAGCGGCTGCGGCAGGAGCGGATGATCGACAGCGGCCAGGAGATGCCGAAGCTTACGATCATAACGGTTTCCAGAATTTCTGCCCATTCCATATTACATTTCGTCCTTTCTTCTTGTATAATCCGGCAGCAGACGCGGTGAGGGCATATCGTCCTCGATACCCGCCGCACGGCGCGCGTTTTCAAAAGCGACCAGATGTGCCAGAGACAGCGTGCCGCAGGAAACGGCCTTCGCTTTTGCGGCGGCATTTTTACCTGCACTGCGGCCAAAAACAATGATGTCAAGCAGGCTGTTGCCCATCAGGCGGTTGCGCCCATGGATGCCGCCGACGACCTCGCCGGCGGCAAACAGGTTTTCTACGTCTGTCTGTCCGTCCGGTGTAATGTGCACGCCGCCGTTCTGGTAGTGCAGTGTTGGATAGACGAGAATCGGTTCGATGCGCAGATCGATGCCATGTTTGCCGAACATTCGCAGCATAGCGGGGATGCGTCTTTCAATCGTTCCCGCGCCGTGGCGCAGATCGATCATAGGCGTATCGAGCCACACGGCGTCACCAAGCGGTGTTTTCACACCCTTGCCGCGTTCGGAGCATTCACGAATAATGCCTGCGGCGGCAACATCCCGCGTTTCCAGCGGATTGATGAAGGCTTCACCTTCGGCGTTGATGAGCATTGCGCCAACGGAGCGCACCTTTTCCGTTACCAGTGCGCCGTAGATCTGCGCGGGGAAGGCGGCACCGGTGGGATGGTATTGCAGCGTGTCCGCGTAGAGCAGGCCTGCGCCCGCACGGTAGGCCAGCACGAGTCCGTCCGCCGTCGCGCCGTAGTGATTGGAGGTCGGGAAGCCCTGATAATGCAGGCGACCGGCGCCGCCCGTGGCGAGAATGACGGTTTTTGCCCGTGCAACAAGCAGCTCCTGCGTTTCCATGTTCAGCAGGACCGCGCCGGTGCAGCGACCGTGCTCGTCTGTCAGAAGCTCAACGGCGGAGGTGAAATCGACGACCTCGATGCTGCGGCCGAGTACTTCATCGCGCAGCGTGCGCATAATCTCCGCGCCGGAGTAATCCTTCGCCGCGTGCATCCGCTTGCGCGAGGTGCCGCCTCCGTGGGTGGTAATCATTGTACCGTCCGGCGCCTTGTCGAATTCTACGCCTAACTCGCTGAGCCAGCCGATCGCCTCGGGTGCTTCCGTGACAAGCTTATAGAGCAGATCCTTCTGCGCGGCGAAATGGCCGCCGCCGTAGGCGTCGAGGAAGTGCTGCGCAGGGGAATCGTTCGGCTTATCGGCGGCCTGAATGCCGCCCTCGGCCATCATTGTGTTTGCGTCGCCGACGCGCAGCTTTGTTACAAGCAGCACTCTTGCGCCGGCGTTATCCGCTTCGATGGCGGCCGAGCAGCCGGCGCCGCCGCCGCCGAGAATCAGGACGTCGCAGTCATAATCGGGTTTTGACAGAGTAACCGCGCGGTCAAACAGGCGAGAGCGTCCTTCCAGCAGCGCTGCCAGCTCCAGCGGTACCTTACCGCCGCGGTTTGCACCGATGCGGAGTGTTGTGAATTGTTCCTCACGGTAGTCCGGATGGAAGCCGTGCAGGAGCGTCTGCTTTTCCTCGGCGCTCAGGCGGCGCGGGTCAAGCCGGAGGTTTTCCGCGCGTGCGGCCTCGACCTTGCGGAGCGAGGCAAGGAGATTGGGATCCTGATACATTTTCCGGTCCTCCCTATGCTTCAATATCGCGATGGTTGTAAAGCTCCTGCATTTGTGAAAGCGGCTTTTGCAGCAGCGCTTCCAAGAGCGGCTCAAACTTGCCCTCGCGGATTTCCTCAATCCGTGCGTCAAGATGGTCGCAGTGCGGAGCAAGATAGCGTCCGTTGATGCGGCGCGCGAGCATTGCCACCTGCGGGTGAGAGATCCCGGCCGGGCAGCGGCTGGAGCATACGCCGCACATCACGCAGTCGAAGGATTCCTCGGCGCACTTTTCAAATTCGCCGCGCTGTGCGTAGGCGATGTACTGCATGACATTCAGCCCCTGTGTGCAGGCTTTGGTACAGGCGTTGCAGCCGACGCAGGAATAGATTTCCGGGTAAAGCTGCATCATGACCGCCTGACCGGGGGTGAGCTTTTCCAGATCATAGGCCGCCTTGACGAGCGGGAAGAAGGGTAACGTGGCGACATACATCCCGTCTTCGACCTTTGTTGAGCAGGCAAGGCAGGCTTTCAGCTCACGGTCGCCGCGGATACGGTAGATCGTGGCGCAGGCGCCGCAGAAGCCGTTGCGGCAGCCGCAGCCGCGCACAAGCCGATAGCCGGAGTATTCCATGGCTTCCATGATCGTCAGGCTCTCCGGCACTTCATATTTTTTCCCGAACAGGAAAACCGTTACAAGCTGTTCCATAAGCGTTCTCCTTTAATACTCGTCCGGCAGCTCGTCAAGCTGGTCGAAGCGGAATACGGGACCGTCCTTGCAGACGTATCTGTTTCCGATGTTGCAGCGACCGCACTTGCCGAGGGCGCACTTCATTTTCAGTTCCATCGTTGTATAGATGCGGCTGCGGTCGAAGCCCAGCTCCATCAGGCCGGCGAGGGTAAACTTGATCATTACAGGCGGGCCGCACATCACGACCGTCTTTTCGGTGTCGAAGCCCAGCTCCTTGACATAGTTCGGCACGAAGCCGACGTGTCCGACCCAATCGGGCTGTTCGCGGTCAATGGTCAGGTGGACTCGGATGCCGTCTTCCCGGCACCACTCCTCCAGAATCTCCGGATAATCGACCAGATCCTGCTTCGAGCGCGAGCCGTAAACGATGTCAATTTCCCCGTAGCGTGCGCGGTTGGCACGGCAGTAATTGATGACGGAGTGCAGCGGCGCAAGACCGATGCCGCCTGCGATGAACAGCAGATCCTTTCCGGCGAAGTCGGTATCGACAGGAAAGCCGTTGCCGTAAGGCCCGCGCAGCGTGAGCTGTTGGCCGGGCTCGATGCCGTGCAGCCATTCGGTCACACAGCCGCACTTTTTGATGGAAAATTCCAGATAATCCTGCTGCGTGGGGCTGGAGGTGATGGAAAACAGCGCCTCGCCCACGCCGGGCATGGACAGCATTGCGCATTGGCCGGGAATATGGACAAAGGGCTTTTCTCCGTCAGGCCCTACGACACGGAAGGTTTTGACATCCGGCGTATCCGTTCGGATAGCAGTTACGATGCAAATCTCGGGGATCAGTGGGTCGCATCTCATAAACCGTCACCTCCCAATGCTTTAATCACCTTGACAATATTCATGTGAATGGGACATTTTTGCAGGCAGCGGCCACAGCCGACGCAGCCGAATATACCGTCGTTGTTGTCGGGGAAATACACCAGCTTGTGCAGGAAACGCTGCCGGAAGCGCTCACGCTGCGTCGGACGGGGTTGACCGGCGGACATTTTCGTGAAATCCGAGTACATGCAGCTGTCCCAGCAGCGGAAACGGCGGACAGTCTTGCCGTTGTTAAATTCCTGAATGTCGTAGCATTGGCAGGTGGGGCACACGAAGGTACAGGTGCCGCAGCCGAGGCAGGCTTCGGAAAGCTGCGCCCATTCCGGTCTCTCAAAGAGCGCCTCCGTTTTTCCGGCGCCGACACCGGAGAGCGTCAGTCCGGTCAGCGGCAGACGGTCGAACAGCGCGCGGGTACGCGATCTCTGAGCTTCCACGGCATCGCCGGTGCAGTCGCTCAGCTCGGAAAGCGAATCGGTCAGCGCCTTGCCTTTGGCCGTGACGGCTTGCCAATAGAGGTAGCCCTCCTCCATCCAGGTGCGGACATCTCCGGCCGGCTCGGTCGGATCGATGCCGAAATTCGTGCAGAAGCAGGTTTCCTCCGGTCTGGTGCAGGCCAGGGAAACGACCGTCGCCGCCTCGCGGCGATCGGCGTAGTAGCTGTCGCGCGGCTCGGAAAGAAACACACGATCAAGCAGCTCAAAGCTCCGTGTGTCACAGGCACGCGCACCGAACAGAACAAACCGTTCCGGCATTTCCGGTGTGGGCAGCGCCTCGATCTGCTTTCCCGTTACGCGGAAGGCCATGAGCGGCTCGACCTGCGGGAAAAACAGATCTTTTGCCGAGCGAACCGTATTCAGCCGACCGGACAGCGCCGTTCCGGGCGCCCATTTTGTAAAGGCTGCCTGCCCTGCGCCGTCGTCTGTTGGAAGATACAGCGCCTGCCGCTTTGCAATTGCGGCAAACAGTGTGTCCAACCGGCTCAGCTCAATGCGTTTCATGCGCGGGCACCTCCTTTATTTCGGAAATCGGACGGCTCGCAGTCATCCGTGCGGTAGGCCGTCAACGGCGGTACGGAGTCAAAATCCGCGCCTGCCTGATATTCGCCGTAGAGCATATTGATATCCTTGATGAACTTTCGGTTGAGCAGATGCAGCGGGATGTGCTGCGGGCAGACGCGCGAGCATTCGCCGCAGTCCGTGCAGCGCGAGGCAACATGAAAGGCGCGAATGATATGGAAGAAGTTTTCTTCAAAATCGTCCGCTGCGGCCTTATTGTCTGTGCCAAGCGTATGGTTGTCGAAAACGCATTTTTCACACGAACAGGCAGGGCAGACGTTACGGCACGCGTTGCAGCGGATGCAGCGCGAAAGCTCACCGCGCCAGAAGCGGAAGCGCTCCTGCGGCCCCATGCGTTCGATTGCTTCAACGCCGGCAAAGCGTGCGTTGTGTGTTTCCGTTCCCTGCTCGCCAAGAAGCTCATCAAACAGCACGATGCGTTTGCTCTTACAGCAGACGCATTTCTCCAGCAGCGCGTCTGCGCGGGCAATGTCCGTTTCGCCGTAAAGCGTTGTAATACGCAGCATATCGCCGTCCTCGCGTACCTGTGTTGCACCCGTCACGCCGAGCGCGCGCAGCTTTTCCATGTCACACATGCCCTCGCACTGCACGCCGACGATGTAGATATTTTCACGGTCGATGCGGTGCTCCTTGCAGAGCTGGAGAAAGCTGTAGCTGTCGCAGGGTTTCAGAAAGACTGCCAGTTTTCCTGTGCCGCGGGAAAGGGCTATGCAGTATTTCGACAGATTTGCCCCCGCGAAGGGGCCGTAAACGAAGTCCTGCTCAACCTGCTCGGCGGAGGTAAAGCAGGCGGGGGTCAGATCGTAGAAGAATTCACCGCGCTTCCAGCCGAGGACGCGCGCGGCCTTGCCGGAGGCAAGCAGCTCCAGCGCCTTTTGCTTTACTCCCTGCATCGTAGATCCTCCAGTCTGCGGTTTTCGCCCAACGCACCGACGGTTCGCACGAAATCATTCATCGTTTCGGCAAATTTTGCGCCCTCGGCCGCGGAGACCCACTCCACGCGCGTGCGCTCACGTTCAATACCCAGATAGTCCAGCATGGAAAACAGCAGTGTCATACGGCGGCGAGCATAATAGTTGCCGGTGGTGTAGTGGCAGTCGCCGGGGTGGCAGCCGCAGAGAATCACGCCGTCTGCGCCGCGCTGAAAGGCGCGCAGGATAAACATCGGGTTGAGTCTGCACGAGCAGGGAATGCGGATGATCTTCACGTTTGCAGGGTACTGAAGCCGGTTTGTTCCGGACAGATCCGCACCCGCATAGGAACACCAGTTGCAGCAGAAAGCGACGATCAGCGGCTCACGCATTTTGTTTATCGGCATATCGCATCCACCTCCGCAAAGATTTGACGGTTTGAGAAACCCTTAAGATCCATCGCGCCGGACATACAGGCGACGGTACAGGCGCCGCAGCCCTGACAGACTGCCTGGTTGACCTGTGCCACGCGCCGCAAAAGCGTCGTGCGGTTCGGGCCGCGGAACTCCTTATTGATGTAGCTGATCGCACCATAGGGGCAGACCTTCTCGCAGGTAGAGCAGCCGTTGCACATCAGCTCATCCGGCTCGGCCACACAGGGATTGCAGGTCAAGCTTTCTTTCGCCAGCAGACCGATGACCTTGGCGGCGGCGGCGGATGCCTGCGCGACGGTTTCCGGAATGTCCTTCGGTCCCTGGCAGGCACCTGCAAGGAACACGCCTGCCGTGGGGCTTTCGACCGGGCGCAGTTTCGGGTGCGCCTCGGTGAAGAAAGCGTTCGTATCCATGGAGGCGGTCAGAAGTGTAGCCAGGCGACGGGCGGAGGCATCCGGCTCGATCGCAGCGGCCAATACGACCATATCTGCGGTAATGTGGAGCTGCCGTCCGTCCAGCAGGTCGGAGGCCTGCACGAGGAGCTTTCCGTCCACCGGTTCCACCTTGCCGACCATGCCCTTGACGTAATGCACGCCGTATTGCTCCACAGCGCGGCGATAAAACTCGTCGAAATTCTTGCCCGGTGTGCGCACGTCAATGTAAAACACATAGACCTCGGTGTCCGGATATTTTTCGCGGCAGAGCATGGCGTGCTTTGCCGTATACATGCAGCAGATTTTGGAACAGTAGCTTTTGCCCTTCTGCGCCCCGTCGCAGCGTGAGCCGACGCATTGGACGAACACCAACGTTTTCGGATGTTTGCCGTCCGAGGGACGCAGCAGCGTGCCGCCGGTGGGACCCGCGGCGTTCATCAGCCGCTCGAATTCCAGCGAGGAGACGACGTCCGGACTTTTACTGTAGGCAAATTCGTCAAATTGATCCAGTCGGATCGGATCAAAGCCCGTAGCAGCGACGATTGCACCGTATTCGTACTCCAGAAGCTCGTCTTTCTGCGAGTAGTCGATGGCGCCCGCGGTGCAGACCTTCGCACAGATGCCGCATTTACCGCTTTTCAGCATGTTGCAGTAGTCCGCGTCAATGGTTGCAATTTTCGGCACGGCCTGTGCAAAGGGGATATAGATGGCGCGGCGATGATCCAAACCGAGATTGAACTCGTTCGGCACTGCTTTCTGCGGACATTTTTCGGTGCAAAGACCGCAGCCCGTGCACTTCGATTCGTCCACATAACGTGCCTTCTTACGGATGGTCACGCGGAAGTTTCCGACAAAACCCTTCACCGCCTCGACCTCGGAATAGGCAAAGATGCGAATGCTTTCGTTCTGTGCGCAATCGACCATTTTCGGCGTGAGGATGCAGGCGGCACAGTCGAGCGTCGGGAAGGTCTTGTCAATCTGCGTCATTTTACCGCCAATGGTCGGCTTCTTCTCAACAATATCCACCTCAAAGCCTGCTTCGGCAATATCCAATGCCGCCTGAATACCGGCGATGCCGCCGCCGATGACCAGCGCACGCTTCGTGACCGGGCTTTGCCCGGCGGTGAGCGGCGCATTGAGGCGCACCTTGGCAATGGCCGTGCGTCCGAGGACAACCGCCTTCTGCGTCGCCTCCGTGCGGTCCTTATGAATCCATGAGCACTGTTCGCGGATGTTTGCGATTTCAACCAGATAGCCGTTCAGTCCTGCTGCGGCACAGGCCTTGCGGAAGGTCTGTTCATGCATTCTCGGCGAGCAGGAGCAGATCACAACACCCGTGAGCTTTTTTTCGCGGATGGTGTCCTGAATCATTTGCTGGCCGGATTGGGAGCACATATAGGGATAATCCGCGGAAAATACGACACCCGGTTCTTTACCAAGCTGTTCGGCAACGGCGGCAACGTCTACCGTTGCAGCGATATTTGTGCCGCAGTGGCACACAAATACGCCGATTCGATGCATTTTGCGCCCTCCTTACCTTCTGTATTTTCTGAATGCTGCCGTAAGCGCCTGCTGCGGCAGCTCGTCATCGAGCCGCGCGGGGACCTGTTGCGGAGTCAGATGATTTTCCTCCTGACGGCGGATGACAACCAGACGCACGGCTTCGATGAGCTTTGCCGGTTCAACGGAGCGCGGGCAGCGTTCCACACAGGCAAAGCAGCTCAGGCAGGTATAGATGCCGCGCGAGGCTATCAGCTCGTCAATGCGGCCGTTTTCGACCATGGAAACAAACTGGTGCGGATGATACTCCATTTCGTCGTAGGCCGGGCAGCTCGCCGTGCATTTGCCGCAGCGCATACATTTGCGCGGATTGACGCCGGAAATGCGTCCTATGGCTTCCATCATTCGCTCCATTGCGTCGCCTCCTCGAGTCCAAGCGCTTCCGCCAGAAGCTCGGTAAAGTAGATCACCTGTGCCCCGGCGTGCTTTGTAAGATTATACTGACACAACGGACAGGCTGTGACCAGCGCCTGTGCGCCGGCGGCTTGCGCCTGCCGGGCAATGCGCTGCGATTGCTTTTGCGCCTGTGCGGGAGCTTCAAGTGTTACATAGCCGCCGCAGCATTCGTTGCGCAGGGGGTAATAGATCGGCTGCGCGCCGAGAGCGCGGAGAAAATCCTCCAGAATTCGGGGATTTTCCGGGTCGTCGAGCTGCATTTCGCGGCTTGGCCGCAGGAGCATACAGCCGTAGTAGGGTGCCAGTCGCTTTTCGGACAGCGGCTTTGCAACGCGTCCGGCCAGCCTGTCAAAGCCGACGCAGTCCCGCAGCACCTCCAGATAGTGCAGAACCTGTGTCTGGCCGGTATAGGGCGCCGGAAGCGCGAGGTAACGGTTGATGCGCTCGCATAACTCCGGGTCGGTCTGAATGTCACGGTTGACTCGCTTAATCACATGGTGGCAGGCCGAGCAAAGCGTCACCAACGGCTGACCCGCTTCTGCGGCGGCCGCCAGCGCACGCACGGCGGAAAGCCGCGTTGCAAGCTCATCGCGCGCCATGGGATAGACTGCGCCGCAGCACTGCCACTCGGGGAGCTCGTGCAGCGTGAATCCGAGCGCTTCGGCAGAGACTCTGGCACAGCGGTCGAGACGTACGGCCTTGTTCTTCAGCGTACAGCCGGGGAAATACTGAAAGTCCATAAAAACCTCCCTTGACTGCCGGGGCAGCCTCAGATTTTTACCTGCGCGATGACGCTCTTGAGCTTTTCGGCACTGGCCTGAAGCTTTGCAATTTCTTCGTCGGCCAGGTGGTTGAGAATCTTGCCGCGCACACCGGAAGTGTCGACCAATGCCAGTGTAGACAGGCAGACGTCGGACACACCGTATTCGCCGTGCATCAGTGTTGAGACGGTCAGCGCGGTACCGGCGGTACTCTGCGCACATTTGCACAGATGACACACTGCCATCGCGACGGCGTAGAAGGTTGCGCCCTTGTTCTGAATGACCTGTGCGCCGGAGGTTTTGACGAAGGATTCGATCTCCTCATACTCGCGGTTCCAGGCGATGCGGTCTCTGTCGGGAGAGCTGTCGCGATAGACATCGATATGGTTGTTTGCAATATGGACGAGCGACCAGGGCACAAAAGAGGAATCGCCGTGCTCGCCGTAGACGTGGGCGTGAATGTTGCGCGGGCTGATGCAGAAACGCTTTGCCAGTGCCGATTGCAGCCGACTGGTATCCAGAATGGTGCCCGAACCGATAATCTGATGTTCCGGCAGACCGGAGATTTTATGGAACACATAAGTCAGCACATCTACAGGGTTCGACACAATGATATAAATGGCCTTGGGGGCGACCGAAACAATGCGTGGTGTAATATCCTTGAGAATATCGATATTCACCTGTGCCAGTTCCAGACGCGATTGCCCCGGCTTGCGCGGCAGGCCGGATGTGATGATCACTATGTCCGACCCGGCGGCGGCGGGGTAATCACCGGAGCGTACGATGGCGGGCGAGCAGAACGGTGCGCCCTGATAGATATCCAGCGCTTCCCCAAGCGCCTTTTTACGGTTGATGTCAACCAGAACGATCTCCGAGGCGATGCCCTGGATCATCAGGTCGTTGGCGATGGTAGCGCCGACGCTCCCGGCGCCGATTACGGTAATCTTGCTCATAAACAATCATCCATCTTTCTTGTAATTTCGAACCGCTTAATCGGGGCGGCTTTATCGATAAAATTATATCAAATAACTGCCGAAAATGGAAGCCTATTTTTACGAATTTTAAAATATTTACGGAAGAACGAAAAACTGTCGTGTAATGAGGAATACTTCGCCCAATGGGCACAAAAAAGACGCCGAGCGGCGCCCAGTTTTGTCCCGGCAGCGGTTCAAACGCAGCAAACAGGGGCAGTACGGAAGGCAGATAGACCGGACGGTGAACCGATCTAAAGCGCATAACGCTCCTGCTGCATCGGCTCCAGCAGCAGACGGATATCCGCCGGCTGTGTGGCGCGTCTGGCGAGGAACGCGGCGGCCTTGCGATAGCCCTGGGTATCGTCGCAGGCGAAGGGAAGATGAAACAGAAGCAGGTGCTCCGGCCGGAGCGTCTGCTCCAGAAAGCGGCGCCCCTTTTGCAAACAGAGCCAGGGGAAATTGAGAATTGCAAGATCGATCCGGCGGCCTGCGACGGCCTCGGCAAGCTGCGGCGCCGCAACCTCGGAATCTCCGGCCAGAAGTATGGTATGCGCGCCGTTGGAAATCAATATGCCGTAGTTTGGCGTGTCACGGTAGAGCTCTCCCTCATGCGGAAGTGCAAAAAAACGCAGCTCCAGCGTGCCGATGTGAGCCTCCTGCCGCGCACCGTGCAGGACGAGCTGACCGCGGAATTCATCGACGGGGGAGATCACGCGCGCCTGTGGCCAGCGCGAGAGTGCTTCTGCGATCAGCGTGTGAGAATAGTGGTCGGGGTGGCGATGCGTAAAGATCAGAAGCTCCGGAGAACGGAAAGGGGAGTCGTCGGCGCACATCCGCGCCCACAGCTCCGGCGATACGGTGGAGAAACCCTCCACCTTGTGCCGGTGCACGGCGTCGATCCAGATAGGTTTGCCGTCCAGCTCCAGACAGATACCGGCGTTGGCACTAAGCGTTACGGAACATGATGACATGAGGCGGTCTCCTTTCGGCGAAACACCCGGCACCGGCGAATGCCGGGCCGGGTGTTCGTTCAGTTCATGCGATAAACGGAGAAGGTAAACATATCCGGCATGTGGTATTCACGAGCCATCCAGATGGGACGCCCGTCGGTTGAAAAATCGACCTGTTCAATCTCCATCAATACGGAGTTTGCAGCGATTCCCAATAGACTGGTAATCTGCGAATCCACGCATTTGATCGGAAGAATGTGCGCAATGGCATGGTGAATCGGTTTTTCCAGATGCAGATGCAGGAAGGTGTAGAGCGAACGACCCTGAAGCAGGTATTCCTTCAGCTCATCGACAGGAGTCCCGGAGAACAGCCGATTGAAGGTTTCCAACCCGAAAATGTCGCGTGTGAAGGCAACACGGCGAGAGTCCGCGGTGCGGACACGTTCGATCACGACCATCTTGGAGCTCGGGGCAAGCTGGAGGCGATCTTCGATCTGCGCATCGGTCGCGGTGGAGGTATAGATGTCAATATACTCCGTACCGGCTATGGCGCCGATGGATTCTATGACCTGCGTAATACCGAAGTTCATGCTCAGGTTATTGATGAGCATGGGCTCCTTTGCGACAAATGTTCCAAGACCGCGGCGCCGCAGGACGATGCCGGACTGCTCAAGGATCTGCAGGGAGGAACGGATGGTAGCACGACTGACGTTAAAGAGCTTTGCAAGCTCAATTTCATTCGGCAGCTGCGTTCCGACCTCATAGACGCCGTCACGGATCATCTTTCTCAGCGCAGTACAGATGCGCTGCACGAGAGTAACGTCTTTGTTATAGTCGATGTAAGTGATAGCCAAGCGAAAACCTCCTTGGTGTCAACGGCCGCGGCGGACTGAGTTGGTGTATCGGCAGAATACATACCGGGTTACCACTCAAATTCTAACATTTTTTGTTACTTTTGTCAAGAAGGGAACAACCGTTCAAAACAAAAGATGTTGAGTTTGTCCGGGATATGAAATCAAAGATGAATGACGCGGTTTTCAAATGCGCAGCAGCATTCCTTGATTGCTTCGCTGAGCGTCGGATGGGCAAAGATCTCGCCGGCAAGCTCCTGAACGCGGATACGCCCGTTTGCGGCAACGGCCAGTTCACCGATCAGCTCCGTGGCATCGGCACCGATGATATGTGCGCCGAGCAGATAACCTTCGTCGTCCGTAACGAGCTTGACAAAACCTTCCGTCTTTCCGATGGCGACGGCTTTACCGATGGCGCGGAACGGGAAGGAGAAGACCTTTGCGCCGATCTGCTGCGCCTGTGCGGCGGTCATGCCGAAGCCGCCGACCTGCGGCTCACAATAGACGCAATTCGGCACAACGCTTGTCTTGGGCGCTTCCGCTTTACCGTTCATATGCTCGACGGCAATTTCACCTTCGTGGGATGCTACATGCGCAAGCATTGTCGTAGGAACGACATCGCCGATGGCATAGACGTTTTCCACGGCGGTACGGCCGAACACGTCGACGGGAATGAAACCGCGCTGCGTTTCAATACCGAGGTTTTCCAGTCCAATGTCCCTCGTATTCGGCACACGCCCGACCACGGCGAGAACCTGATCGACCGTAACGTTCTTTTTGACGCCCTTGGCGTTTTCAATTTCGACCGTAACCTTATCGGAACGGTCAAGAATCGTCGCCTTGGACTCAAGCTGCACGGAGATGCCGCGCTTTTTGAAGGACGAGGCGAGCGTTTTGGCAACCTCTTCGTCCTCATACGGCAGCAGATGCGAGGTCATTTCCACGATGGTAACACTGACGCCGAGACTGCTCAGAACGTAGGAGAATTCGCAGCCGATCGCTCCGCCGCCGATGATGCAGATGCTTTGCGGCAGACGGTTTGACAGCAGGAAGTCATCCGAAGAAAGAACCTTTGTCCCATCAAATTCCAAACCGGGCAGAACGCGCGGTGACGAACCGGTAGCGATTAACAGATTCCTTGCGGTCAGTGCTTCACCGCCCTCCACCTGAACGGTGTGTGCGTCGGTAATGGTGCCCTTACCGTTGACGAGCGTAATGCCATTCTTATTCAGAAGGAAAGTGACGCCCTTGGCCAGTGTGTCGGCGACCTTACGCGACTGCGCATGAACAGCCGCATAGTCCAGCCCGCTCAGATCGGTTTTGACACCGAGAGGGGCAAGGCTCCGCGCGGCGTTCAGTGCAGAGGCGCTCGCAATGAGATTTTTTGAGGGGATGCAGCCGATGTTCAGACAGACACCACCGACGGCCTTTTTTTCGACCACGGCAACCTTCATGCCAAGCTGCGCGGCGCGGATGGCCGCAACGTAACCGCCGGGGCCTGCGCCGAGGACGATCAGATCAAATGCGTAGTCCATAGTGTTACCTCAATGTCAGATTTTTGTCAGTACGCAGTCTGCGACACTCAGGCGGCGAGGGTGAGGCTCTGCGGATTCGGCGCTGTGGCCGACAGGAAGCACGACGCACAGCTCATAGCGGGAACCGTCCACGCCGCAAAGCGCCGTGACCTGCTCTTTATTTTTCAGAATTTCAGCGATCCAGACCGCGCCCAGTCCGAGCGCGTGCGCTGCCAGCAGCATATTTTCCGTGCAGGCGCCGATGGTGTTTGCGTCCTTGATGGTGTGATAGCCGACAGAGGCGTCCATAAACAGACAGATCAGAGCATCCGCCTGTAAAAGCACGGCTTCGTGCTTGCTCAGCGCGGCGATCTTTGCTTTCACGTTGCGGTCGCGGATGATGCTGAAGCGCCACGGTTCGTTGGCCATGCCGGAGGGGGCGCGGACGCCCGCCTCCAGAATGGCATTGAGCTGCTCGTCCGTTACCGGTTCGGGCGTGAACGAGCGGACACATTTACGGGTGATAATTGCCTGATAAGCATCCATCGGCATACCTCAGAGTGCCTTGACGGCTTTGCGGAAGGCTTCGATGGTGTAGTCGATATCCTGCTCGGTGTGCGAATAGCACAGGCAGAACGGCTCACGCGGATCCTCGTCGATCAGCACGCCCTGCTCCAGGACGTTCGCGGCGAGCTTCTTGTAGAGCTTGCTGTCGGCCTTGCCCCAGTCACGGGCATCGTCGTTCTTGTCGATACCGAAGGTGATGGAGAAAATGGCAGGCATGGAGCTGATGAGACAGGGAATACCGGCCTCGGAGAAAACCTGCGCCAGACCGTTTTGCAGGCGCTTGCCCATGGCATTGATGTGCTCATGGACGGGTTGCGTCTGCATGATGTTCAGCGTGGCTTTTGCTGCGGCAGTACCGACGCCGTTGCCTGCGTAGGTGCCCCCCTGTGTGACGCCCTTACCGACGATGCTCATCAGCTCACGCTTGCCGCCGTAGGCGGCGATGGGGTAGCCGTTTGCAATGGCCTTGGCATAGCAGGTCAGGTCGGGACGGTAGCCGTAGAGCTCCTGCGCGCCGCCCTTGGCGATGCGGAAACCGGACTTAACCTCGTCGAGAATCCAGACAATACCGTACTCGTCGCACTTTTTGCGCAGCAGATCCATGAAGCCGGGCTTGGGATCGGCCAAGCCGAAATTGCCGAGCATCGGCTCGGTGATGATGGCTGCAACCTCGTGGCCGTAACGCTTGAGCGCCAGCTCAAGCACCTCGGGATCGTTGAAAGGGATGGTGATGGTCAACGCGTCGAGTGCGTCGGGAATGCCGGAGCTTGCGCGGATCTTGATCGGGTCGCGGCGGTTGCCGTAGGAGGCGGGGGGAGCATAGGTGGAGTAGAGCACATAGTCGTAACCGCCGTGGTAGCCGCCTTCAAACTTGATGATCTTGTCGCGCTGGGTGTAGGCGCGGGCGACGCGGATGGCGTTCATCGTGGCATCGGAGCCGCCGTTGACCAGACGTACCATTTCCGTGCCGGGACACATTTTGATGACCGCTTCCGCGACTTCGATTTCACGTTCACAGGTGATGCCGGGCGTTACGCCGCCGCGGATGGCTTCAATGACGGCGTCATCGACCTCGTCATAGGCGTAGCCGAGGATAACGGGGCCGAAGCCGAGACGGAAATCGATGAACTCGTTGCCGTCGACGTCCCAGATATGCGAGCCCTTTCCCTTCTTGAAGTAGGGCGTGCAGCCCTTGCCCCAGAAGCGGCCGTTGGAGTTGACGCCCAGCGGCATTGCATCAAACGCGCGCGCCTGCAGCGCATTGGTCTTTTCCAGTTTCATTGTTGCTAGTCCTCCTAGTTTTGTAATCGTTCATTCGGATGCCCCTTCGGGGGCTTCGCCGTAAAAACGGATCACGGCGTCCACGGCGCGTTTCCAGCGGTCATAGCCGCTGTCGGCGCCGGTCGGCGCAATGGTGCGGACGGTTCCGGCCGCAGCTGCCTCATCAGGTGAGGCAATCAGCCCGAGGCTGAGCCGCATCAGCTGCGCAACGCCGGTAACGGTGCCTTCGGTGTTCTCAGGACACAGAAGCGTCCGGCCGAGCACGTTTGCCTGCTTGCGCATCAGATAGTCGTTTGCGCACATCCCGCCGTCGACCACGAGCGTCCGGCAGGGCGGCATGGCGTCGAGGATATCGCGCACGGTGTAGGCGATGGCGTCAAGCCCCGCGCGCAGAATATGCTCGGGCGCGGTGGCGGCGGTCACACCGAAGATGGTGCCTCTTGCGGCAGGCTGCCAGTAGGGGGCGCCGAGACCGGCAAAGGCCGGGACGAACAGAAGTGAGCTTTCGCTCTGCTCGGCAAGCTCGGAAAGGCAGCCAGTTTGCCAGTCGGGACGGAAGTTCCGGTGCAGCCAGGTGATGATGCTGCCGGCTGCGCCGCCCTCGGCGGCTGCGGCATAGACTGCCGCGCCGGATTTCCATGCGACACTGGTGGTCAGCGTGTCGTCGAGTACGGGCTTTGCGCCCTGATTGAACCAAAACGCACAGCAGGTTCCGTAAGTGACCTTTGCACTGCCGGGTTCCGTGCAGCCCTGACCGAGAAGCGCCATGGATTGATCCAGGCCGCCCGCGACCCAGGGCAGGCTGCGGCCGATGCCCAAATCTACGCCGTCAAAGCATTCGGTATTGTCGCAGAGCCTCGGGAGCGCAAGCCCCTGCGCGCCGAAGCGCGTGAGCAGGGCGGCCTCCCAGTCCAGCGTGTTGATGTTGTAGAGCCCGGAGCGGCAGGCGGTGGAGTGGTCGCTTGCATAGTGCCGTCCGCCGGTCAGGCAATAGAGGAACCATGCGTCAAGCTGGCCGTAGGCCAAACGCCCCGCATCCCAGAGCGGCGCCAGAGAGGGCTCGTTTTTTCGAAGCCATGCCAGCTTCAATGCCGGCCACTCAGGCGACAGATGCAGTCCGGTGCGTTTGTGAAACCACGCGTCCTCACCGGAATCGATCATCCGGCTGCACAGTGCCTCGGCGCGGCAGTCCTGCCAGTTAATCGCGGGCGTTACGGGACGTCCCGTTTCCAGATCCCAGAGCAAAAAGGTTTCGCCCTGATTGGCCAGACCAAAGCCGAGCAGCTCCGCAAGCTTGTCCGGATGGCGCGCCATCAGACGCTGTGCGGCGGTGCGGATCGATCGGACGAGTTCGTCCGGATCCTGTTCGACCAGACCGCTGTGCGGCGTTTGCAGCGCAACGGGGATATCCTCGCTGTCGATCAGCCGTGCCTGCGTATCCAGCAGCGCCGCCATCGTGCCGGAGGTACCCTGATCGACGGCAAGCAGATAGCCTGTCTGTTTCATGGATGCCTCCGTATTCAGAGCGTGAATTCGCGGTTGAGGCATTTGAACAGCAGATATCGCATCGGTTCCGGTTGGAGGCCGCAGGCGGTGTGCGGCGTAAAGGGAGCGACGTAACAGAAGTCGTCCGGGAAAACCTCATAGTACCGGCCGTTGATGGAAATCATGCCTCGGCCGCTGACGAAGTAGTTGCCGTGCTCGATGATGTGCGTTTCCACGCAGGGGAAGGTTACGCCCGGTGCGAAGCTCATCATGTTCATGCCCATATCAAAGCCGCGGTTGGCATCGTAGGGCAGACACTGCTGCTCCAGCTCTTCGGTGCCCTGCGTACCGGGAATGTCAAACAGACTCGAAACGATCGGCTGCGGAACGGAGAAATAGGGGGTCCCTACATAGCGCTTGCGCACCCAGACCAGGCGCGCGGTGCTGCCGCGGCGGTTGCGGATGGCGAAGTCCACGCCCTCCGGCGCCCAGAAGAAGCCTTCTTTTTCCATCGTATGGACGCGGCCCTGAAGGTTCAGTTCAACCTCGCCCTCCAGCACGAACATATAGTTTTCAAATTCGTTTTCCACGCGGCCGACGCTGCCGCCGTCCGGGGCGATCTCTAGCGTACACTCAAGAAACTTCGCGCCGATGCGCGGCGTTGCAAGGAAGAAAGCCTCGGTGTTTTCCCAGCCGGGCAGCCGATTGCCGAGCAGAAACGCACGCGGCAGGAAGGTGGCGACACCGGGCCGGTGGAAAGCGCGCGCAATGGCCAGATGATTTTCGTCGCGCAGGCGCATATTCGGATTATAAGTGATTTGTTCCATGGCGGTATTCCTCCTGCTTACTGCTTGTCATAGGCGAGCGGATAGTCGCGGTTGGCTTCCTTAAAGAGCAGGTAGCGCAGCGGCTCCGGTGCATAACCGACGGCATAGTGCGGTGTGCAGGGGGCGATATACAGGAAATCGTCCGCGTGTACCTCGTGGTGCTCGCCGTTGAGCCACATTCCGCCGCGGCCCTGAAGGAAGTAGCACCCGTGCTCGCACATATGCGCTTCGGCGCGCGGGAAGCTCACGCCGGGCAGATACGTCAGCAGATTGACGCCCATATCGAAGCGCATATCGCTTTCAAAGGGCAGGCACTCCTTTTTCAAAACGTGCGTGCTGTGCTGTTCGGTGAGCTTCGCGCTGCTGCCGCTGAACGCTTCGGGCGCGTTCAGGCCGGGGGCGGGGACATATTCCTTCTTGATCCAGAGCAGGCGGGCCGTTCTGCCGGCTGCTTCACGGACGGAGAAGGCGGTGTGCGGCGGGAGATAACAGAAGCCCTCCTCCGTAAGCGTGACGGTTGCGCCATAACTGACGGTGACACTGCCCTCCAGGATAAACAGAAAGTTTTCAAAGCCGTTGTCGATCGGGTCGGTATTGCCGCCGTTTTCCTGCATGACGAGCTGCCCCATGATGAACTGCGCGCCCATGTCGGGCGTAGCATTATTCAGAATGCGCGTGCGCTCCCAGCCGGGGAGATCGTCGAAAAAGGTAAAGGTTCTGGGCATCAGGCAGTAGACGCCGGGCTCCAGACGGGCACGACAGACACTCAGATGGTTGTCCTCGTAGAGGTCCATGCCCGGATTGAATTGCGAAACATCCATGTCGATTCTCCTTTTCTAAACTGCGGAAACAGGGGGTGCTTGCGCCCCCTTGCTTCTTAGCGACCGGCCATGTAGTCGCAGACATTTTTCAGGTTCTCCGTGAAAGTGCCCGGCTGGAACTTCTCGTGGAACAACGCGGAGCCCATCGTCAGACCCTCGGCACCGGTGGCGGCGATATCGTCGATGCGCTGATAGCGGTCGACGCTGCCAGCGGAGATGACGGGGATTTTGACGGCCTTTACGACCTCGGCCAGCAGCTCCATGGCATTGCCGGTGTAGCGGAAGGAGAGCAGGTCGATACCCTCAACGCCCTTCTCCTCCAGACGCTTTGCGTCGGCAACGATCTCTTCGATGGTGCCGTCGAGGATGGAAGGATGGCCGTAGACCTTACCGCAGAACGGATAGTACTGCACGCCCGTGCCCTTGAGGTAGTCGCGGATGGAATCATAATAGACCGTGCCCATCAGGACGTCGAAGCCGGCAGCGACGGCGATCTTTGCACCGGCCAGACCTTCGGCCTCGGACAGTGAAACGACCTCGAGGTTCGTGCGCTTGCCGTGCGCCTTCATGGTTTTGACCAGATCGATCATCTGATCGAGGGGCAGACCGACATCCTTGAAGCCCCACTCATCGGCGGGCAGGTCGGCGGAGGCGAGGAACTGAGCCTTGGCGTTTGCGACGGTTTCGTCGTTATCGGTGAGCATGACGATCAATTTCTGTTTCATGGTATTTTACTCTCCTATGTAAGTGTTAAATAATGGCGTCAAATCTCGCCGCGCATAATGCGGGCGTAGTTGTCTCCGGTGATGGCGCGGCGCGCCGCTTCGTCGCCCTCTGTGGCGATCTCAACCTTCAGCAGCTCCATTCGGAAGTCGTTGCCGGGCCAGTCGGTGCTCATGACGATGCGCGAGGCGCCGATCTTACCGATGGCGGCTTTGAGCGAGAACAGCTCGGCCGTGGAGGTGTCAAGGAAAATGTTGGGGTTGCGCGCGGCGACAGTAATGGCGTCGTCGCAGTAGTTCAGGGCGCACATATGTCCAAGAATGACGGTGACATCGGGGAAGGCGCGGGCAATCTCCTCGAAATAGAAGGGGTGGTCGTTTTCTTCGGAGCCGCCGTGCGAGAACATTGGAACCTTGTATTCGCGGCACAGCTCCATCAGCGGGTCAACCAGTGTATGGTCGCCGAGCTGGTAGCCGTGCAGACGGGGATGCAGCTTCAGGCCCTTCAGACCAAGATCCAGGTATTTGCGAAGCTCCTCCACGGCACCCGGCAGACGCGGGTTGACCATGCAATAGCCGAACAGACGGTCGGGATGCTCGCGCTGTGCGCGGACAACGTAATCGTTGTCGATCGACTGCGCGACGGTGCATACACCGCACATATCTACGCCGGCGCGATCCATCTCTCTCAGAATGCGGCCGACGCTCATGCCCTCATCGAGGAAGCCTCCGGTGGAGACACCCTCCCAGACGTGGTTGTGATGGTCAATGATCATCGCTTACCACTCCTTCCGCGGGTTGACGAGCTTGCCTGCACCGGGCTTGCCGACGATCTTGCCGTCGTCCATGATAACCTCGCCCATGACGATGGTCATGACGGGCTTACCCTTGAGCTTGAAGCCGTTGTAGGGGGTGTACTTCGTCTTGCTGTACATTTCTTCGTGGGTGACGGTCCACTCGCGGTCCATATCGAGCACAACAAGGTCCGCATCCGCGCCGACTTCGATCAGACCCTTGCGGGGCGCAAGGCCGAAGATCTCGGCAGGCTTTTCGCACATGCATTCTACAACGCGGTTAAGCGTGACCTCGCCCTTGTTCACATGGTCGAGCATGATCGGCAGACTGGTCTGTACGCCGATGGTGCCGGGCAGGGTGTCCCACCAGCTGCGGTTGAACTTCTCATCGTTCGAATGAGGCGCATGGTCGGTAGCGAGCACTTCGATCTGACCGCTGGCCAGGCCGTTCCACAGCGCCTCGCGGTCCTTTTCGTAACGGATGGCGGGGATAACACGGATGCCGCCGCCGTATTTTTCGTAATCCTCGGCGCAGAAGGTAAACCAGGCCGGGCCGACGTCGGAGGTGACGGGTGTTCCCTTGTGCTGGAACTCCTTGATGAGCTCCAGACCACGCTTGCTGGTCAGATGCGTGATGTGGACGCGGCAGCCGGAGACTTCGGAGAGAATAAAGGTGCGGTACAGGGCGGAAACTTCAACAACATCCGGGCGGGCTTCTACGTGATTGAAGAAATCTTTGGGGTCACGGCCGCTTTCTTTCAGATGCTCGGTGAAGTGCTTGACAAGCTCCATATCCTCGGCGTGGACGGTAACAACATAATCATGGGCGGCAATTGCCTTAAAAATGTCGGCGGCCTCGTTGTTATCGGGCAGATAGTAGCCCTCCGGAAGCTCCCAGTCGAAGGTGCTCAAATCCCACTTAAAGCCGCAGACGCCGGCTTCAATCAGCGGGTCAATCTGATCGAGATTGTTGACGAGATAAGCGTAGATGCCGTAGTTAATGTAAGACTTTTCTTCGGCAATCTTCTTCTTGATAAGGAAGTTTTCGACGTTGAGTGTAGGGGGCTGGACGTTCGGCATATCAAAGGCGGTGGTCACGCCGCCTGCGGCAGCGGCCATAGAGCCAGTGGAGAAGTCCTCCTTGTAGGTCAGACCGGGATCGCGGAAATGGACGTGGACGTCGATACAGCCGGGGATTACGGGCTTGCCGCCCGCGTCGATCACGCGGACCGCTTCCAGACCGGTACTGTCGGCGACGATAGCGGCGATTTTTCCGTCCTTTACGGCAATACAGCCACTCTCGGTCGATCTGGCGCTGACGATCTTGGCGTTTTTAATGAGAAGATCATATTTCATTTTGTAATTACCTCCGTGGTTCAATGTCATTCAAGGGGAAACAGCGGGGCAGGATAGCTGCCGGAACCCTGTACGAGCTTCATCTGCACGGTAATGTAGGCAGTCCATGCGGAGATCTCAAAGGGCTTGAGGATAACGGCGGGAACGTTGTTTTTTTCCAGCAGCGCCGAAAGCTGAGGCGCAACGTCCTCAAAGTCGGTGCAGCCGAGAATGAAGCCTTCGCAGCCGGAGCGCTCGCGCTCGCTTACGATGGCGTCGTACAGGCTCTGCGCCACGGCATCGGAGCCGCCGGAGAGGGCGTCAAAGCCGGTTTCGACGGAGATGACGTTCGCAAGGCAGTGTGACAGACCCAGCTCATGCGCGATGCGCGTAAAGCGGCTGTTGATGCGTGAGGCAAAGGTAAGGACGGCAAACCTGTCGACAAGCTGCGGTGCATAGAGCATGGTACACTCGCTTGGGCCGATGACGGGAATACGAACGGCCTCACGGCAGGCACGCAGCGCGGTGTCGGCACTGCAATTGATGACAATGGCCTCCGCGCCTTCCGCTGCGCAGCGCTGCACGCGGCGCAGGAGCGCCGGGGCCGCGTGTGCGTCGTCATAGGCGTTTTGAATAAAGCGAGGGCCGTCGTCGATGTAAAAGAAACGGAATTCCGCGGGAACGGCTGCACAGTCGCGGCGGCGGAAGCCTTCGCGCCAGTCGTGTCCCTCAGCAGGGGCAAGAATGGGAGAAATAACGTCGATCTTCATTGGCTGGATCCTCCGTTTTCATCAAAGCGGCGGTAGAAGCGTCGGATCGCTTCTACGAGCGCCTGCGACGTCGGGTCGGATTCGCCGCATTGCTGTGTTTGCAGAAAACCCGCAAGGCGCTGCGCGGCGAAACCCTCGTCGGTCAGAATGTTCTTTCCGTTACGGACGACGAGCTTTCCTCCCACATAGAGGCGGTCAACGGCTGCACGCGTACCGCGCAACAGCAGAAGAGAAAGCGGGTCCACCTGCGGAACGGTATAGGGTTCACGCAGCCGTTTCAGATCGATGCACAGTACATCGGCCTGCTGACCTGGGGCAAGCGTGCCGTTTGCATGCAGATCAAGCAGCTCTGCACCACCCTGTGTTGCCATACCGAGCAGCGTTTCGGGACGAATCCCCGCGTCCACGCCGGTATCCGACGCATTCAGACCGGTCAGACGCAGCTCGCGCAGGAAATCCTGATCGTCATCAAGCGCGCAGCCGTCCAGACCGATCGCGCAGTCAACGCCTGCGCGCAGCGCGCGGCCGAGCGGCATGATGCCGCTGTGCAGCCGCAGATTGGATGAGCTGTTGACTGCGACGGATACGCCGTGCGCCGCCAGAAGCCGCCAATCGTCCGGGTCTGCCCAAACCATATGCGCCAGAGAAAGGCGCGGAGAAAGCAGTCCGAGTTCGTACAGATGCCGCACGCCGGAGTTTCCGAAGCATTCCTGCGCCCAGCGGCGCTGGTACTTCGTTTCCAGCATGTGCATATGGATCCGCAGATTATGCTCCTGTGCATATTGCTGCATGGCGGTCAGTGCGTCGTCAGAGACCCACTGGAAGCCCGCCGGGTGGAGCTGAATGCCGACCATCCCGGTTTCGATACGATCGGAAAGTGCGTCGGTGAGTGCCTCGATCTGGGAGAAGTATTGCTCCAGAGACATCGGAGCATCGCATACGCGGCGGCCAAATTCCTGCCGCAGCTTCTGGCAAAGGCCGTCGGCGAAGCGGTCACGCTGCATATAGATCAGATTGTTCTGATCGACGAAGGGCGGACAGAGGACGACGCGTATGCCTGCGTCATTATAGCCGCGGGCGGTGCGCGTCAGCTCGTCAAGTGAGCCCCAACGGCCGGGGTTGTGGCTGTGCAGCACAGCGCTGACACCGGACGAGGCCAGCCGAAGTCCGTCATACAGAGCGCAAAGATATGCGTCACTGCTGACGGCCCCCAGCGAGGGGATCCATGTTTCCAGCGCACAATCGGGTGCGCCGAAGGCGGCAGGGGAGACGCCTCTGCCATGATCGTGCGCATCGCGCATGGCGGGCAGCAGCAGCCGGTCGGATAAAAGCTCGACCGTTGCACCGGGGTAAGCCTCGGTCAGATCCCGGCGTGTGCCGGCGGCAAGAATTCTGCCGCCGGACATGCAGACACCGGCATCCGTAAGAAGGCCGAGACCCGGAGAATAGAGCGCTGCGCCGCAGACGATCTGTTTCGGATCAGAGGGCCGCACGGTACAGATCGATAACGTCCTGTCTGGTGAAGGGCTTGAGGCTGTTGTTCAGCACGCCGCCCATGGTCTGGAATACGGAGTCGGTCATCGGCTCGATCATTTCCTCGGTGACACCGAGGTCGCGCATGGTCATGTCACAGCCGAATTTCTGAAGCAGACCCTTCATGGCCTTCGGGCACATGGCGGCCAGCTCCTCGCGGCTCATGCTGTCGTCACCATAGCCAAACAGGCGGGTGAGAGTGGCATGGCGCTCAATGTCGGCGTCCCAGGTGCGTTCCAGATACGGGACGGCGAGCGGGCACATGGTCAGGCCGTGCGGGGCGTTGGTCTGACCGCCGATGCTGTGGCCGAGTGCGTGGATGGCGACGGTACCGGAATTGCCTTCGCCGATGACGATGCCGCCGAGAGTGTTGGCCCAGGCCATATATTCGCGGGCTTCACGATCGTTGGCGCCGTTTTCGATGGCACGGCCAAGGTATTTCACGACCAGGCGGATGGCTTCGAGCGCGCAGGCGTCGGTGAAGGGATTGGCGCACTTGGCAAGGTAGGCCTCCATGGCGTGGAACAGCACGTCGATGCCGCAGCCGCGGGTCACACCGGCGGGCAGGGTCATCATCAGGTCGGGATCGACGATGGAGACGGCGGGCATCACGGAGTCGTCGCCAACACCGGGCTTGTCATGGGTCAGCGTGTTGGTGACGACAAACCACTTCGTCGCTTCCGAACCGGTGCCGGCGGTGGTGGTGATGCAAATAACGGGATAGGGCTTCTTCATACCGGCCAGATCGGACTTCTTGCCGCCTGCGAGATAGTCGCGGACGGAGTCTTCTTCGGGCTGTGCGGCCATAAAGGCGATGGCCTTTGCGGTGTCCATCGAGCTGCCGCCGCCGAGGCCGACCGTGAAGTCGCAGCCCTGTTCACGGAAGTACTTGACCTGACGGTCAATATCGACGTCGCAGGGGTTGGGATCGACGTCCTCGATTACGGCGACCTCAACGCCGGACTGCTTGAGCAGGTCCTCAACGCGCTGGAGGAAGCCCATCTGGCGCATCGAGCCGCGCGCGGCGCACAGAAGCGCTTTTTTGCCGTACTGAGAAGCGATATTCTTCAACTGCTCCACCTGGCCGCAGCCGATGTAGAAGTGGGTGGGCATGGTAAAATCAAAAACCTTCATGAAAAGATCCTCCTGATGCTATGTTCGGCCAAATCAATAGTAGAGACAGGCTTCCGTGCCGCCGTCGACAACGATGGCCTGGCCGGTGATGGCCTTGGCTTCGTCACTTGCGAGGAACAGCGCGGCTTTGGCAATATCTTCGGGCTGAATGCGGTAGGTCATGGGCTGATAGCTGTCGAGGAAGCGGTCACGGGCCTCGCCGGTGAAGTCCTTGTTCAGGGGCGTGTCCACGAAGCCGGGGCAAATGGCATTGCAGCGGATGTTGGCGCGGGCAAAGTCGATCGCTACGGAGCGCGTCAGGCTGAGCGCACCGGCTTTCGCACAGGAGTAACCCATCTTGTTGGGGATCGGCTTCAGGCCGAAGGTGCCGACGGTGTTGAGGATCACGCCGCCGCCCTGCTTTTCCATGTAGGGGATGGCATACTTGCAGCCGAGGAAAACGCTGTAGAGATCGATGGCGATGACCTTCTGGAAATCGGCGAAGCTGGTGGTCACAACATTACCGACAGGGCTGATACCGGCGTTGTTATACAGGACGTCGATCTTGCCGTAAGAGGCGACGACATCGGCAAAGAGCTTTTCCATCTGCGCTTCGTTCGTAATGTCGGCGACAAAGGCCTGAGCCTTGCCGCCTGCGGCGGTGATGGACGCAACGGTTGCCTGCGCGCCCGCAGCGTTGATATCTACCACGCAGACCTGAGCGCCTTCGGCGGCAAACAGCTCGCAGGAGAGCTTGCCCATTCCGGAGCCGCCGCCGGTAATGACTACAACCTGATTCTCAAACTTTTTCATGGGAACCTTCCTTTCAGAGTGAAATTAGCAGTGTGTGATCTGACCGCCGTCAACGAGCAGCTCCGAACCGGTGCAGTAGGAGGCCTCGTCGGACAGCAGGTAGCAAATGGCGTCGGCGATCTCTGCGGCCTTGCCGAAGCGGCCGAGCGGGATCGATGCGACGGAGTTTTTATACATTTCCGGATCGTTCATGATCCAGGCGTTCATCGGAGTTTCAATGGTGCCGGGGGCTACGACGTTGGAGCGGATGCCCTGCGGGCCGAATTCAAGGGCGATGGCCTTGCTGAGCTGACGGACGGCACCCTTGGAGGCGCAGTAGTGAGCCGAACGGGTGAAGCCGATATAGCCGCTGATGGAGCTGAGGAACACGATGGAACCCTTGCCGCCGCAGGCGACACGCTGTGCAATATATTTCTGGGCGCACAGGAACGAGCCCTTGAGGTTGATGTTGATCATCTTGTCCCAGTCCTTCTCGGTCATTTCAAGGAAGGGAATGGAGGAGAAGATGCCGGCGGAGTTGACAAGACCGTCGATGGAGCCGAACTTGGCGACGGCTTTGTCGATCATATTCTGGATGCTCTCTGCGTCGCAGACGTTAACCACACACTGCAGGGCACGACGGCCGAGGGCCTCGACCTCCTGCGCAGTTTTTGCGATCGCTTCGGCATTGATGTCAGCTAAAACAAGGTTGGCGCCTTCGGCTGCCGCCTTGAGACAGACGGCCTTGCCCAGGCCGGAGCCTGCGCCGGTAACGAGAATGGTTTTATTTTCAAGACGCATGATAATAATCCTCGATTTCTTGCCCCCAAGCGAGGGAGGCGATATTTTGCGTGGAAGCGTAAGTGCTGGGGAAAATACGGATTCGGCAGAAGCCTGAAATTACGGAAAGCGATTTGCATCCCTGCCGGCAGATGCGGCCGGGGCCGCACCTGCCAGTAGGGGAAAAAGACCCGGCTCGTGAGTTCTTATAAAGGGATGGTCAATTCGGGGCGTTGCGAAATTACTTTGATCGGAATCAGAAGGTGCCGCCGCTGGCATCGGCTGCCGTGTAGGTATGCAGGGGATCCTTCTGCCACTTCTCGACGACGGCAGTCTGGAACTCTTTCAGGAGATCCTCGGAGACAACCTTGGGGTTCCAGCCGTGGGTTTCGTCATAGGTGAAGACGAAGCCGGGAGCATCGGGCTCGGTGTGGAAGCCGAAGAACTCGGCGCCGCCGGCCAGAGTGCCGTCCATGACGCGCTGGACAAGGTTGACATACTTCGGAGACCAGTCAAACACGCAGTAAGTGAGCTGATAGTCGGGGTTATAGGTCATATCGTCGGCGGAACGGCCGATGGTATAAACACCCTTCTCCTTGCAGACGTCCATGACGCCCTGCGCGGCGAGGTTGAGCTCGTGCATGACAACGTCGCAGCCGGCGTCGATCATGGCCAGAGCAGCTTCGCGGGCAGCGGCAACGTCGTCGCTGTCGCTCAGATAAACGACGGTGCCCTGAACTTCGCTGTTGGCATCCTTTACGCCGTTCTTCCAGCCGCCGACCAGATTGTTCTGGGTGCCGGTGCCTTCGTTGGCGGTGATGTAGCCGACCTTGCCGGACTTCGTGACCTTCGCAGCCATCCAGCCGTAGGCATAGCCGTACTGCCAGGGAGCGGTGTCAACGGCGGTAACGTTGGCGCCGGAGCCGGTGGAACCGGCGATGACGATGAAGCGGGTGTTCGGGAACTCGGCGCCGACCTTGATCATGTCGTCTTCGAAGGAGCCGGTGTGACCGATGATGACGTCGTAGCCCTGGGATGCATAGTCGCGCAGAGCGGACTGAAGGTCAACGCTGCTGACGTTCTCGGAGTAGGCGACATCCACATTGAGCTGATCCTTGACGGCCATCAGAGCATCGTAGCCGTACTGGTTCCAGCTCTTGTCGTTGGCGCTGCCGGGGAGGAGCAGAGCAACCTTGAGCTTCTTATCGGTGGTCGAGCTGTTGCTGGGGGTGTTGGGGTCCTTGGTGGACTCGGTGGGCGTAGTGGTGCAAGCCACGAGCGAAAGCAGCATGACAAGCGCGAGGAGAATCGCAAAGAACTTTTTCATAGTTTGCCTCCATTTCATTATGCCTGTGTTTGGATTTGTGTGGGGTTCTGTGAGTCGGGTCGGAACGGATATGGGGTTACTGCTGCTTGTAGAACTTGCCCATCGCTGCCGGGTGACGGCGGTCTTTGCCGACGAGCAGGATAAACAGCAGAGCCATCAGATAGGGGAGCATGAGGATGATGTACGAAGAGATGTTGATGCTGCTCGACATTTGCAGACGCAGCTGCAAAGCCTCGGATGCACCGAAGAGCAGACCGGCGCCGGCGGCACCGACGGGATTCCAGCCGCCGAAGGTTGCCGCAATGATGGCCAGCCAGCCGCGGCCGTTGGTGATGTTTTCCGTAAAGGTCTGCACCTGCTGCAGCGCCAGAATGGAGCCGCCGAGGCCACAGAACGCGCCGCAGACCAGAATGGACAGGGAACGGGTGCGCGGCACATTGACGCCGAGCGTGTCGGCGCAGCTCGGATTTTCGCCGACGGCACGGAGCTGAAGTCCCCATGTGCTTTTGAACATGATCCACCATGCCACGGGAACAAGGATATAGGCAAGGTAGGTCAGAATCGGTTGGTTGAACAGCAGCGGGCCGAGGAAGGGAATTTTCGACAGCAGCGGAATCTCAACGGGGTTGAGCGCTGCAATGCGCGGTACGCCGCTGGTGCCCCAGAAATAGCGCTGCAGTGAGCTTGTCAGACCGAGCACGAAGAAGTTCGTGCCGAGACCGCAGATAACCTGATTCGCGCCGAGACGCACGGTGAAGAACGAGAACAGCACCGCGACAAGCATAGCCGAGAGTATGCCCGCAAGGATGCCGAGCAGATGGCTTCCAGTCAGAATGGTGATGATTACACTGACAAACGAGGCCATCAGCATATGACCCTCCGCGCCCATGGCGTGCACGCCGGACTTCTCGCAGAAGCAGACGCCGAGAGCAAGCATGATGATCGGCACGGAGATACGAATCGTTGAGCTGAGGAAATTGATTACGGATTCCATAACTTACACTCCCTTCTGCTCAGCCGGCTGCTCCGGCTCGGCGGCTACACGGACGGCGGGCTTGCTTGCCTTGGCCTGAAGCAGGATTTTCAGTGCGCCGCTGACCATGATAAAGATGATGATCGAGCCCTTGATGAGATCAAGAAGGGCGCTGGGGATGCCGGTGGCACGCTGCATTGCCTGCATACCGGTACGCAGTGCGCCGAAGAACAGACCTGCGGGCAGAACGGCAAAGGGATTTGTGTTGCCGAGAAGCGCCACGGCCAGGCCGTCAAAGCCGAGTGCCGTGCCGAATTCCATGCGCAGACAGTCGTTGCAGCCGATCACTTCGACCGCGCCGGCAACGGCGCACAGACCGCCGGAGATCAGCATTGACCAAACGAAGATTTTGGTCGGCTTGTTGCCGGAGGCGCGTGCCGCCATGGGCGACAGGCCCGTCATGCGCAGGCGCATTCCGCCGGGCGTAAACCACAGGTAATAGCCGGCAATCAGGACGATGGCAACGGCGATGAAGATACCGGCGTGCATATAGCCCAGATTCGGCCAGTATTTCAGCAGGAACTGTGAGCCGAAAGTGTCGGTCTGCGGATAGCTGACGGTGCGGCCGGCAGCCAGCGGACCGTTGACCATCGCGGAGACCAGAAGCGTGCCGATGTAGTTGAGCAGCAGCGTGCTCAGAAGCTCGTTGATGCCCTTGAGCAGGCGGAACAGAACTGCGATGCCTGCGAAGATCATGCCGAACAGCATGGCGGCCGCAAGAATCACAACGATGCCGAGGACGCCGGGCAGGTTGGGCATTTTCAGCGCAACAACCGCAGCAGCCAGACCGCCGAGGAAGAGCTGACCCTCCTGACCGATGTTGTTTGCACCGGCGCGGAAGGCAATGGCAGTACCCGTGCCGATGATCAGATACGGCGTGGTACGGTTCAGCGTACTGCCGATGGACAGCGTGCTTCCGAAGGCACCCTTGAACAGCTCCTTGAAGAACGTGATCGGGCTGATGCCCCACAGTGCGGCAAACAGGGCGCCGATGAGCAGACCCAGTACCGCGCCGATGATCGGGCTGAAGTTGAGCAGCGTCATCAGAACGCCGCGCTTTTCTTTACGTTTTACCAATTGACTCATTTTTCCACCTCGCCGGCCATCAGAAGTCCGATTTTTTCCACTTCCGCGCCCTCTGCGGGCAGAATATCGACCAGCTCGCCCTCATACAGAACGCCGATGCGGTCGCTGAGGGTCATAATCTCGTCAAGCTCCGTGGAAATGTAAAGGATCGCTGCCCCCTCTTCACGGGCGCGGAGCATCGTCTCAAACACGAAGCTCGTTGCGTCGATGTCCAGACCGCGCGTGGGGTAGGCGGCGACAATCAGATCCACCTTCTGCCCCACCTCGCGGGCCAGCACGACCTTTTGCTGGTTGCCGCCCGACAGGCTTCCGGCAAGCTCGCCGGGGCCGGTTGTGGAAATATTGAAGCGCTTGATCCGCTCGCGCGTGACCTCCGTAATTTTCCGGAAGTTCATCAGCCACGGGCGGCCATAGGGCTCGCGATCAGGATGATTGAGCGCCATGTTCGTCTGGATCGAGAAATCCAGCACCAGTGCGGAGTGGTTGCGGTCTGCGGGAATGTAGCCGATGGGGAGCTCGCGCATCCGCTTGGTCGAGGCTTTGGTGATGTCCTCGTCAAGGAACATCATCCTGCCGTCGCTGACCTTGCGCAGACCCATGATAAGCTCGGAAAGATCGGTCTGACCGTTGCCGTCTACGCCGGCAATGCCGACAATCTCACCGCGATGCACCTCAAGTGTGACATTCTTTACGCCGCAAGACTCGGCCTGCGGCACCGAGCTGACGTTCTGAAGGCTCAGAACGACTTCGCCGGGCTTACAGGGCGGCTTATCGATATTCAGATCGATGCTGCGGCCGACCATCATTGCCGCAAGCGTGCGGCTATCGAGACCGGGTTCATTTTTCAGCGTCTGAATCATTTTGCCGTCGCGCATGATCGAGATACTGTCGCACAGCTCCAGAACCTCGGGCAGCTTGTGGCTGATAAAGACGATGGACTTGCCTTCTGCGCGCAGCCGGTTAAGTACAACGAACAGACTTTTGACCTCCTGCGGTGTCAGGACGGCCGTCGGCTCATCCATAATCAGCAGGTCGGACTCACGGTACAGCGCCTTGACGATCTCAACGCGCTGCTGCTCGCCGACGGTCAAATCCTCAACGATCGCGTGCGGGCGGATACTCAGGCCGTAGGCCTCGGAAATGGCCATGACCTTTTTTTCGGCCTCCGCCAGCGGCAGTTCGATAAATTTGCCTTCACGCAGGCCGAGAATGATGTTTTCCAGAACGGTGAACTTTTCTACGAGCTGGAAGTGCTGATGGATCATGCCGATACCGGCGCGGATTGCTTCGGACGGCGAAGAGGCATTAAGCTCTTCCCCCTTCCAGATCACGGTGCCGGAATCTTTGCCGTACAGACCGTACAGAATGTTCATCAGCGTGGATTTGCCTGCGCCGTTCTCGCCGAGAATGGCGCGGATCTCGCCTCTGTTCATGCTGAAGCTGACGTCGTCATTGGCAACATGGCGGGCGAAGGATTTGGTAATGTGTCGCATTTCCAGCAACACTTGCGGTTCCTGTGCTTCACTCATCTACCACCTATGACCTCCTTTTTCAATATTTTTTGGGGGTTAAGCGAGAACGGAGGGATTTTCCAGAATCTCGGTAAAAATTGCCAGGAAATCTGCGGCGTCCTTTCCGTCAAGCACCTGATGATCGAAGGTGAGGCTGAAGGTTGCCACCTTGGCGGCGACAATCTTGCCGTCCTTTACCCAGGGCTTGTCAATGATGCGGCCGACGCCGAGGATAACGGTCTCGGGCTTGTTGAGAATGGGCGTAAAGCCGTCGATCCCCTGTGCGCCGAGGCTGGTGATGGTCGAAACACATGCGCCGGTATCCTGCGGCGCAAGGCTGCCGCTGCGCGCGGCGGCGACAACGCGCTTACGCTCGGCGGCAATCTGCGCAAGGCTAAGCTTGTCGACCTTGCGGATGGCCGGGACGATCAGACCGTCGTCCAGCGCAACGGCCAGGCCGAGGTCGATGGACTCTGCGCGGATCAGACGCTCGCCGATCAGCTGGTCGCGAACTCTCGGATAACGCTCCACGGCAACGGCGAAAGCCTTCATCAGGAGATCGTTATAGGAGATGCCCTCCTGCGTAGCCTTGAACTCGGCCAGTGCATCGAGGCAGACCTCGCGGAAATGGGTGAGCTGAGCGGTGGTCTGGAGACTGGCGCGCATATTGTCGGCAATGATGCGGCGCAGCCGCGGCAGCGTGGTACCAGGTTCTTCGGACGCCTTGGGCGCTTCGGCGGCCTTGGGGGCTTCCGCAGGCTCGTCGTCCGACTCGGCCTCTTCGGCGGTGTCGGCAATGTAGGTGAGGATGCTGCCGACCTCTGCGGCGTCGCCCTCCTCGAATTTCAGCGCACAGACAAAGCCGTCGGCGGGCGCTTCGATGTCAACCGCGGTTTTTTCGGTCTCAATGGCTGCGAGGGGATCGCCCTGCGCAACCTCCTGACCGGGAGAAACATACCATTCGGTGATTTCTGCTTCAGTCATGGTCATGCCGAACTTCGGCATATATACGGGTTGCTTTGCCATAATGTTTTGCCTCCTGTTATTTCTTTACCATGTCGCGAACCTTTGCGACGATCGTTTCCTTGCAGGGAACGGCGAGCTTCTGGAGCACGGGCGTAAAGGGAATGGGGATCTCCTCGCCGGACAGACGCGAAGCCGGAGCCTTAAGATAGGGGAAGGCTTCCTCGGCGACGGTGGCGACCCACTCGGCGCCTGCGCCGCAGGTCTTGTAGCTTTCGTCAACGGCCAGGAAGCGGCCGGTCTTTTTGACGCTTTCGAGCACCATTTCCTTGTCCCACGGCTTGAGAGTGCGCAGGTCGACGACCTCGGCGCTGATCCCTTCCTTTTCCAGCTCGGCGGCGGCCTTGAGGCAGGCGTTGACCATGATGCCGACGGCACAGAGAGTAATGTCCGTGCCGGACTTCTTGATGTCACCCTTTCCGAGCGGGATGAGGTACTCCCCATCGGGGACCTCGCCCTTCATACCGCCGATGGAGGTATGGTTGAAGAACACAACGGGGTTGTCGTCGCGGATGGCGGACTTCAGCAGACCCTTGGCGTCCGCCGGGTTGCTCGGCATAACGACCTTTACGAGCGGAATGTTCATAAACAGCGGATGGACGGAGTTGCTGTGATGCGGGCCGACGCAGGGGCCGGTGCCGTTCTGCACGAGGTAGACCAGCGGAACCTTTGTCTGACCGCCGAACATATAACGCATGGCGTTGGCCTGGCTGGAGACCTGATCGTAGGCGAGCATCAGGAACTGGCCGAACATCAGGTCAACGATGGGACGCGAGCCGGTTACGGCTGCGCCGACGGCCGCGCCGGCAACGCCCAGCTCGGAGATCGGCGTGTCAATCACGCGCTGCTCGCCAAATTTGGCGCACAGGCCGCGCGTTGCGGCAAAGCAGCCGATGCGCACGTCCTCGCCCATCAGGAATACGGAATCGTCGCGCTCCATTTCCTCAAACAGAGCTTCTTGAATGGCGCGAATATAGTATTTTTTCATCGGTGTCACCTCACTTTATAACGTCAGACCCAGGTGTCCGTAAAGAGATCGGCCGCCGTGGGATAGGGGCTTTCCTTGGCAAATTCGACTGCCTTTTCGATGCGCTGAACCGTTTCGGCATCGATGGCATCGAGCTGTGCGGCGCTGACGCCGTAGTGTTCGATCAGGTCGTTGCGCAGATTGACGATGCAGTCGGTCTCACGCGCGATCTTTTCTTCCTCTGGCAGACGGTAGCTCTGGTGATCCAGGAAAGCGACCTCGCCTTCGGAGTGACCGCTCTTGCGGTGGGTCTTGGCTTCGATCAGGACGGGGCCCTCGCCCTTGCGCAGACGCTGGACCCATTCGTTCGTAACACTGTAGACCTCGGAGGCGTCCATGCCATTGACGATGACACCGGGGATGCCGTAGCCCTTGGCACGTTCTGCGATATCCTCAACGAGCATGGCGTTCTTCTGGGGCGTGAACTCGCCATAGCCGTTGTTTTCTACGAGGAAAATCACGGGGAGCTTCTGAACGGCCGCGAAGTTGATAGATTCATGGAAGCTGCCTTCATTGGAGGCACCGTCGCCGAAGAAGGTAACGGCAACCTGATCGGTGCCGCGCAGCTTGCTCGAAAGAGCCGCGCCGACCGCAATGGGGATGCCGCCGCCGACGATGCCGCATGCGCCGAGCATTCCCTTGGAGAAGTCCGCAACGTGCATCGAGCCGCCCTTGCCTTTGCAATAACCGGTTACCTTGCCGTACAACTCCGCCATAATACGGTCCACGTCGCCGCCTTTGGCAATCAGATGGCCGTGGCCGCGGTGAGTGCTGACAATATAGTCGTCGTCACGCAGCGCCGCGCAGACGCCTGCGCCTACGGCCTCCTCGCCCACATAGAGATGCAGGAAACCGTTGAGCTGACCCTGGGCGAAGATTGCGCCGGCCTTCTCCTCGAATTTCCGGATGGTCATCATACGGGTGTAAATGTCAAGCAAGATATCTTTGTCTACCTGATACTTCATAATCAGTCCTCCGTGAATAGATTTCGTATAGTAACAACGTTTGTTGTTCTTACTGTGATTCATGTGTCGCCCGAGCGAGCCGAATCGCCGCGCAGCGGCGGGGAGCGACCCGGTTACGGGTCTGATTTGTTTTGATTTGTGCGCTATGACGGCGGATGTCAGATGATAGATGTCAGACAACATAAAATGTCTGAACACCGACCGTTCCGGGAAGCGCTGTGTGATGCAGAAAAGGGACGTTTCAGGGAGTATAAACGCGGCGAGGAAATCAGGAAACGTAAAAGTGTTAAAACAGGAAACGTGAATGAAAGAAAGTGCATGAGAAAGGAAAGCTGCGGACGAAGGGAAAAACTCGGGTGAAGAGACGGAATGGTCGGAGCCTCAAGCTCCGATTGTTCCGTTCCGGAACGGATGAGCCATCCCGTTTGGCGCATATACCTTCGCATGGTTTTTACGGTGTGCGTCAATATCGTCTGCATTCGGCAGAGTTCATTTGACGGTCGTCCTTGCTTCCCTCGGAAGTGTATGCTTATGTATCTAAGCTTTTCTCTGTTTCATTTTCGGCCACTTGGCAGCTGTCAGAGGACGGATGTCAGACAACATGGACAATAACCCGCACGGCTGACCTTGTGCCCTCTCAGATATACGATCTTCTCAGCAATACGCGCTCACCTCAGCGATACACGCCCTTCTCGGCACAGATTACTTCGATCCTTACACGCAAGCCCGTTGGTGACCTTACGATTGCCGCTGAGTGCCGGTCGCTCCGGCATTTTCCAGGTGCTTTCAATCCCATACTGTCGGCACGCGGAAGGCCGGGGGCATTCACGGCACGGAGCATGAGCGCTTCGCTGCGTTGCATCCAAAAACTGCGGTGGTGCCCTCAGTCGGACCGCTGTCTGCTGTCTGACAATAGACTACCACAACCTGTGGCCCTTGTCAAGCACGAATCACAGTCTGCTGATTACTAACGCTGCATACCCTTTGCGAATTCGACGAAAAGCCCAAAAATCCGGCCAAACTCATCGTAGTTACATTCCTTTTGTCTTGACTTTTGCACAAATGCATGGTACAGTCGAGACAAAAGGAGGTAGACCAGATGACAGAGATTTCCATTCGGCAAGCACAGCTTGCCACTTCACCTAACCCCTTTGCACTGCTGATGACCGATGCCGGTGGCCGTGCCAATGCCATGGCCATTTCCTGGTGGAGCTACGCAAGCAACCGCCCGCCGATGCTTACCGCTGCGCTGAGCAACAAGGGCTTTTCCGGAGGCTTGATCCGGAAAAACGGTCGTTTTTCGCTCTGCCTTGTAGACGACTCTCTGCGCGATACTGCCCTTAAGTGCGGCCATTCATCCGGCAGGGATCATGACAAGATCACCGAGCTTGGACTGCGGGTATCATGGATCGACGGTATTCCTGTTGCGGAGGCGGCGGCCATGGTTTTGCTTTGCAGGCTGACCTCTACGGCTGAGGCAGGCGATCATACGGTCTATGTTGCCGAGGTCGAACGCATTCTGGAGGCGGAGAGCCACGGTGCTTTGCTCCATTGTGTCAATGGATACGCGGAGCTGAAGTAGTTCCGTACATATTTGATAAGGGCGCAGGCATTCGCCTGCGCCCCTGTGCATCTGGGAAGAAGAATCACTTTGGCCGCCCCCGTCCCGCCTGAAAATGAGAAAAAAGGACGGGACGGGAGCGGTGGAAGGAAGCAAATGTTGTTCTGTCCGCGTCCGGACAGAGAGGGGAGGGCTCCGACGCTCCTCCGCAAGGCGGAGCGCCGGAGCTGCTTGTATCGGAAGAGTCAGGAAGCAATGTTATCAGCGGGCCATCTCATTGAGATAGACACCGACGGAGCTGCCGAAGCTGACCTCACGGCCGCAAGCGGCCAGAGCACGCTCAATGACGCCCAGAACGGCAACCTCGTCATTGATATCGATGTTGCCCATATGACCGAGGCGGAACATTCTGCCGGCATACTGCGCCAGACCGCCGGCGACGATGATGCCTTCCTCGTAAAGAGAGCCGCGGAACTTGGTGTCGTCGAGTCCCTCGGGGTAGACAAGGTTCGACAGAGTGCTTGCACGGTGTTCCGGGTCCGCCAGGACGGTAAAGCCCAGGGACTCCAGTGCCTTCTGCATGGCGCGCGCGTTCTTGACGTGACGCTCCGCACGGGCGCGGTAGCCCTCGGCGTTGATGATACGCAGAGCCTCGTTCATGGCCCAGACGAGATTGACGGCGGGAGTGGCAAAGTACTTCGCCGGATTCTCCATGATGGGAGCCCACTTCTCGAAGTCAACATAGTACTCCGGGATCATGCCAAGAGCCTTGCGGCGGGCAAGCGCCTTCTTGCTGGCCCAGAGAATAAACATGCCGGGGCAGACACCGAAAGCCTTCTGTGAGCCGGTGAAGAGGATGTCGATATTCATTGCGTCGACGTCGGCAAACTCGCCGCCGGTAGCGGCAACGCCGTCAACGATATAAACGGTCTCGGGGAATTCCTTGAGCATTTCGCCGATTTCGGCAATGGGAGCCAGAACGCCGGTCGCCGTGTCAACATGGGAAACGGTGATGGCGGCATAGTGCTTCTCGCGCAGCTTTGCGGCGATCTGATCAACGGGGACGATCTTGCCCCACTCGGAGCGCAGAACGTCGACATTCAGACCCTTGCGTTCGGCAATCTCAATGAAGCGGTCGCCGAAGTAGCCGTGGGAAACGATGAGGATATTGTCGCCGCGCTTGGTAACGTTGGAGATGGCCATTTCCATTGCCAGCGTACCGGTACCCGCGAGCGGGAAAGTCATACCGGAGCAGTTGAGCAGTACGCCCAGACCATCGATGAGCTCCTTATAGTCCTTGACGAAGCGGGGGTCACCGAAAGCCTGCGTTTCGCGGCCCATTTCATCCTGGATCGACTTGACCACCGGAGTCGGGCCGGGGATCATAACCATTTTCTTTTCAACCATGGTGGATTACCTCCTGAAAAATATGATCTATGAGATTATTTACTGATGGTGAAACGACTTTACTGCCACTACCTTAAAATAAGAATCGCTGCAAGTCAAGACCCGTGGCGAGGGTTTTTTGAAAAAAACAGAAAAACTTGACAAAAGAGTCAAGATGATTTAATATAGGTAAAAAACGAGGGAGAGAAAACCAATGGCATCCGATCAGATGACGACCAAAACGATTGCCTCCGTGGAGAAGGCAATGCGCGTGCTTGACATTGTTGCGCGCAGCGAAAACGGCATGACCGTGACGGAGCTTAGTCGTGAGCTTGACAGCGGCGTGAGCGCCGCGTTCCATTTGCTCAATACGCTTCGTCGATGTGACATGCTTCAGCAGGACCCGCAGAGCAAGCGATACAGCATCGGGCTGGGTGTGTTCCGTCTGTATGCGCTTGCACAGCGGCAGAATACGCTGGCCGGAATCGCGCAGCCCTTTCTGGATGCGTTGAGCCAGAACTGCGACGAAACGAGCAACCTGATTATCCTTCAGGATAAGGAAGCGGTTTACGTTGCGCAGAGCGAGAGCAACCATCTTGTCAAGATGTTTACGCAGATCGGGGCACGCGTCCCCTATTATTGTACGGGCGGCGGAAAGGTCATTCTTGCTTTCCAGCCGGAGCAGGTGCGTGACGCTTATGCCAGAGAGACGCACTATATTCCCTTTACGCAGCATACGATCTCCGACCGCGCAGGGCTTCTGCGCGAGCTGGATGCCATCCGCGAGCGCGGCTATGGCTTTGACCGTGAGGAGCGCGAGCCGGGCGTCCTGTGCATCGCCGCGCCGGTATTCAATGCCGCCGGAATTTCAGTGGCAGCAATGAGCATCTCCGCTCCGACGTTCCGGCTGGAAAAGCGCGGTGTGGAGCGGCTGACGGCGCTGGTATGTCAGGGGGCGGCGCGGTTTTCCAAACGGCTTGGTTTTGAGGATCCATATCCGGCGCTTGAAAAAATGAACCGATGAGCGGGAGGCGGGACAATGCGGGAAATTCAGATTGGGCGGGTCTACCGTCATTTCAAGGGCGACCGGTATCTGGTCGAGGCGATTGCGAGCGACTCCGAAACAGGAGAGTCATGTGTTGTTTATCGAAAGCTTTATGGCGACGGCGGCCTGTGGGTGCGCCCTGCGGCAATGTTTCTTGAGCGCGTCGACCGTGAAAAGTATCCGGATGCGCGGCAGGAGTACCGTTTTGAATTGCAGGAGATCCCGAGCGTCGCGGGACATGAATAATTAAAAAGGCCGTATCCCCAGTCGGACGTTTGTCCGAGGACGGAATACGGCCTTTTCGTTTTGCATCTGTGCCCGGACGGTCAAATGAACAACAGCATGGCGCACACGGCAGCAACGATACCGCCGATTATGCTGACAATGGTGTAAATCTTCTTCGATTCCGAATCGTGCTTCTCCTTGGCAAGGTAGTAGAGACCCGCACCGAGAACGAGAATGCCGATGATGAGACCGATGATTTTGATTGCCATTATTTTTTCCTCCATTTCAATAAGAATGCCGAATTCACAATTACAAGTACAGAGTCTGCATTATGTACCAGCGCGCACGGGCAGAACACAACGAGAATCGTGACCGCACGGATGATTTGTCCCGTAATGAGCCAGGTAAGCCCAGCGGCAGAAAGCGCGATCACCACGATCCAAGTAGCCCATCTGTCGGCAAGTCCGACGATCTTTGCCTTGCCTGCATCCGCAGACTGCACAAGGCGGATCATCCGCTGAATGGAACTGTCCTCGCCGACTTTCGTTGCTTCCATTTCAAACGCGCCAAACTGATTGACCGTACCGCTGGACACCGTATCGCCCACGGCCTTGTCCACAGGGAGGGATTCGCCGGTCATAACCGCCTGATTGATGGAGGTTTATCCGGAAAGAATCACACCGTCCACAGGAACGCCTTCACCCGGAAGCACGCGGATATGATCGCCGACCTTGACTTGCTCGGCCGGGATGATCTCCTCTTTGCCGTTTCGCAGCACCCGTGCCGTCTGCGGCGTCAGATGCACCAGCTTTTCAATCCCGGCGCGGGCGCGCGCCACGGTCAGTTCCTCAAGCAATGCACCGAACTGCATGATAAATGCAACCTCACCGGCGGCAAAGGTCTCTCCGATGCAGACGGAAGCGATCAGCGCCAGAGACACCAGCACGTCCGCTTTGATGTCAAAGGCCGTGACCAGCCCGATCACTGCCTCCAGAATGATAGGCAGACCGCACAGCACGATCGCAAACCATGCCATGTCAAAGGGGAACGGCTGAAATTTCAGTAGGCTTCAAACAACGGCGATACCGGAGATCACAAGCAATGTAATATCTTTCTTGATGCCTCCAAGTTCCAGGAGGTGTTCCAGCCGCTCCATCACTCGCTTCATAAACGAGGCTCCTTTCAATACCCAATGGGGTATAGGTATATTATACATATAGGGGTATGGGTTATCAAGAGGACAAAGAAAAAAAGCCGATCCATAAGATCGGCTTTTGGAAATATTACTGCATATTGGCAAAACGCTCCACGGCCTTTGTGAAGCTCTCGATGGTTTTGTCTGCGTCGCCGTGCTCGATGCCGTCGCGGACGCAGTGCTGAATGTGTCCTTCCAGTACCACTTTTCCGCAGCCGTTCAGGGCGGATTTTGCGGCGTTGATCTGCGCCAGAATGTCCTCGCAGGGGACGTCCTCATCCACCATCCGGTCAATGGCCTGTACCTGCCCGATAATCTTTTTCAAACGACGGTGCAGATTTTCCGCATCCATACATTGTTTCATGACCAAGTCCTCCATACTGCTAGGGGTATGTGTTTATTGTACTCCGAGGAGACACATTTGTCAACTGTATGCGCCCGCCATACGGATTGGTATCGAGGCTTGGCGAGCGCATTTCAGCGGCAATCGTGTGCCTGCAGTAACGATTTGTGCAGAAAGCAAAAGCGACAGCCGCTTCCGAAAAGTGAGGCTGTCGCTTTTGCTTTCTTATCCCCTTTGGTTTGCACGATTCCCTTAGGGCATCGCACACACTTGAGGGGAGCCTTGGAGCTACTGGCCGGACTTGAACCGGCGACCTGCTGATTACGAATCAGCTGCTCTACCGACTGAGCCACAGTAGCATTTCCGCTGCTCCTGCAGCGGCACGAGTTATTATACCGATTCGGATTGGGCTTGTCAAGAGTTTTTTCACGCTTTTTCGGATGAAATGCAGCGGCGCAGCGCCTCGAGTGCCTTTTTTTCGATGCGCGAGACCTGCACCTGCGACACACCGAGAAGCTTTGAGGTTTTGTCCTGCGTCAAGCCATGGAAAAAACGCAGACGAATGACCGTCTGTTCCCGCTCGGAAAGAGAGGAAATCGCCTCGCGCAGGGCGATACGCTCCAGAATATCCTCCTCCATGTTGCCGTCGGTCAGGATGTCCTCCAGTGAAAAACCGTCTTCGGTGAGCTTGCGTGAAATGGACTCGGCTGTGCCCGTTGCGCCTTCGGAAGAGGCAATCTCCTCCGGTGCCAGCCCGGTTTGCGCGCTCAATTCGCCGAGCGTCGGTTCACGGCCATACTGCGCGGCGAGCTTTTGCCGCGCGGCCTTGATTGCGATTGCACGTTCCTTCAGTCCGCGGCTGACCTTTACCGTCCCGTCGTCACGCAGAAAGCGGCGAATCTCGCCTGCGATTTTCGGCACCGCATAGGTGGAAAACTGTGTTCCGAACTCGGCATCAAAGCCTTCGACTGCCTTCAGAAAACCGAGACAGCCGAGTTGGTACAGGTCGTCCGGATCAACACCACGGCCAAAGTAGCGCCGCGCGATGGACCAGACCAGACCGGAGTTTTCCGTAATCAGGCGTTCGGCAGCCTCGCGGTCGCCGGCTTTTGCAAGGCGCAGAAGTCCCTCCAGCTCCGCACTCACGCTTTGCCCCCGCGCGCGACAAGCCTGCGGCGCATATGTACGGTCGTGCCTTTACCGGGCACGGAACGGATGCGCAGACTGGTCATAAAGCTTTCCATGATTGTGATGCCCATACCGGAGCGCTCCTCGCCGCCGGTAGTGAACATCGGCGTGCGCGCCTGCTCTACGTCGGCGATGCCGCAGCCGCGATCCTTCACCGTGATGTCAAGCACGTTTCCCGGCAGGATTTTTGCTTTCAGAACAATTGTCCCGATCGAATCCGGGTAGGCATGGACGATGCAGTTCGTTACCGCCTCGGATACGGCGGTTTTAATGTCGCCAAGCTCGTCCAGCGTAGGGTCGAGCTGTGCGGCGAAGCATGCCACGGCGGAGCGCGCAAAGGCTTCGTTGGACGACCTGCTCGGGAATTCGAGCGTCATGTAGTTTTCGTTTTTCATTTGATGCACTCCTCTCTGATCTCTGCAATCCGTTCGATTCCGGCGGCCTGCAGTACCTTGGCCGGCTGCGGGGGCAGGTTCTGAAGCTGCAGCTTTCCGCCGAGAGCCTTCATGCGCCGCAGCGTTGAAATGACGACGGCGATACCGCTGGAATCCATGAACGTCACGTCGCGAAAATCAAGGACGCAGAACAACGGCAGGTACAGGTCGAGCTTTTCCGCCAGCTCCTGCATAATCTCGCGGGCGCAGTGATGGTCAATCTCACCGCGCAGCGCGACGGTCAGCCGACGATCCTGGACATAGCTTGTAAATCTCATAGGTTCCTCCACCCCCAAAAAAAATCAAGCGCACACACCGCATCACGGTATGTGCGCTTATTATACGATAAGTTTTCTGCGGCTCGTGTCGAAACCGGCACGCGAACGCAATTATTCCGCAAACCAGCCCGCTTCCGGGCGATGAATCTCGGAAAGACTGCTGCGGATGAAGTGCGGCGGCAGACCTTCGACAAGAAACTCCACGGAGTCGATACCGGGGAGCGCACAGAGCGTGGCGATAACGGAACGCAGCATGGTCTGCTGTGATTCCGCACGCGCGTTGTGCGAAAGAAAGTCCGCAGTCAGATCGATCAGGCAAACGCCCTCCGCCAGTCGGACGGAGAGGATGCGCGTTTCTTCCGGAATATAATTTTTCAGGCCGTTGCCGGGGCGATACGCAATCAGAGCCCGCAATACGGCCTCCGGAAGCGCTTCCTCCTCGGCCTCTGACGCGCAGGGGACGGCGACGAGTCTTCCGCCCGCCGCCTCGGCGGGATAGTAAAGATCGACATCGGTGCAGGGTGTGCCCGAGACGGGAGCCTGCAGCGAGGCGTCAAAGGTCAGCGCGCCGTTCAGCCGCATCAGACCCAGTGACGAGAGCGCTTCGCCGGAGACCTGAATGGAGACGGCGCTGATGCCGGAAAGCAGCGTCAGGGTGTTGACAATGCTGTAGACGGCGAGACGCCGCTCGTTGTAACCGGCGTAATCACCCGTACGGAAGGCAGACGAAAGATTGACCGTACACAGCCCGCCCTGCACCTGAATGCCGAGCAAAAATGTCCCGGCGGGGATGCAGCCGGCTTCGCCGCGCTCGGCGGCGGAGAGAAGCTGCTGCAGGGCGTATTCCGGCAGCATCGAAGCGTCCATGGCGTCAACCGTCTGCCGGACGGCAACAAGGTAACGGTGGCTGCGGTCCGGGTAATACAGCACAAGCTCCTCCTGTTGAGGAAGCATTCCGGTGTCCGTCAGCAGCAGATCGCGGTCGGTAAGCGTCATACCCTCCTCATCGCCCGGGGAGACGATGCGCACGCGAAGCACGTCGTTGCGCTGTAAAAGCGTCTTTGTCAGACAGGCATAGGCGATCGAACGGCCGTATGCGTCGGCCGTATCGGAACTGCCGGAGAACAGCACGACGGCCGTTCCGCCTTCGATCTCGGCAGAGGCGAGCGTCCAGCCCTGCGGGAAGGGCGACCGGGCGCCCGCCTGCGGAATACAGGCCAGATAGCGGGTGATAAGCGCCTCCGGCGACAGGGCGTTCGGATCGACCGAGCTGGGCTGCGCGACCAGCACGGCGGTGCTGTCCGTGCCGCGCAGCCAGAAAACGAAGCCCTCCTCCTGTTCGGGGACAGCGGAGCAGGCGCTCAGCAGAATGCACAGTGCCAGAAAAACGGGAAAACAGCGTTTCATTGCTCCACCTCCTGCGGGTCAAACAGCGGGAAGCGTACGGTAAATACCGTGCCGCCCTGCGGCGCGTCGTCCACGGCGATGGTGCCGTCGTTGCGCCGGACCATGTCGTAGACGATCGACAGACCGAGTCCCGCGCCGCCGGCTGCGCGGGAACGCGCTTTGTCTACGCGGTAGAAGCGCTCAAAAATGTGTTCGCGCGCCTCGGCGGGGATTCCCGGACCGTTATCCTCCACGCTCAGCTCTACGTCCTTGTTCAGACGGCTCAGCCGCACGTGTGCCTCACCGCCCTCGCGATTATACTTGATGGCGTTTTCCGCCAGATTAAATACGATTTGCGAAAGATCGTCTTCCATCATTAAAACAAGACAGCCGGGATCGGCCTGTACGGACAAGCGGACGCTGCGCAGCGCCGCCTGCGGCCGAAGCATCCGGACGACCTTGCATACGGTCGGCGCGGCATCCAGAATGGAGCGCTCGTCAACCACACCGCTGTCGAGACGGGTCAGTGTCAGCAGCTTCTGCGACAGCCTGCCCAACCGGTCGGCCTCGCGGCCGATATCGGCGATGAATTCGTGTTCCGTAGCGGTGTCCATTTCGTTTTGCAGGATGGAGTCCGACAACAGCTTGATGGAGGCCAGCGGCGTTTTCAGCTCGTGCGACGCATCGGAAACAAACTGTCTGCGTCTCTGCTCCGACTCGTTCAACCGGTCGGCAAGATGATTGAATTCCCGGCTTAGCTGATCGATCTCGCTGTGCCCGCGCAGTTCTATGCGTGAGGAATAGTCTCCGGAAAGCATTTGCCGCACGGAGTAGACGATTTTCCGCAGCTTGCGGGAAAAGGTGGAGGAGAAAATGAGCGAGATCAGCACGACGGCCAGCTCCAGAATGACGGAAATGGTGAGGATGTTCCGCTGCAGAGAAAAGATGAGCGCACCCTGAACGGAGTCGTATTCCATCAGGTAAACGGCGCCGAGCACTTCGCCACCGCGCACGAGAGGGACGGCGGTGCGGCACTCAAAGGCGCCGGAATCATAGCGGCCGTAAAATACGTCGTTCCCGGCAAGTGCGTCGGCAAGCTCGGGGAACAGTACGAGGCGGCCGACGGCACTGCCGGTACGCAGCGAATCGTAAACGGCACGGCCGGAGGCATCTGTCACGATCGTGCGGGTGGTCAGCAGCTCTTCCAGCGACTCCACCGCCTGCGCCGTTCGTTCGACCGAAAGCGTATCGAGCTGTAAGAGCGCAGCAGTCAGAAGCTGTGCCTTGTCTGCCTGTGATTTTTCCTGTGAGCGGAACACCATGTCCTGCATACTCGCCGAGGCGTAGAAGTTCAGGAACAGCAGCGCTGCCGCAGTGATAAGAATATAGGCCAGCGCAAAGCGAAGCTGCGAGCTGTTTCTCAGCAGCGGCCCTCTGAATTTATGCTTTGAAATAGTACCCAACTCCCCACTTTGTCAGAATGTATTGCGGCTCGGCGGGGACCTGCTCGAGTTTTTCGCGGATGCGGCGGATGTGAACGTCTACCGTCCGGATGTCGCTGCGGTATTCGTCGTAGCCCCAGAGCAGATCAAGCAGATTTTCACGCGAGTAGACGCGATTCGGATGACTCATCAGCAGCTCTACCAGATCGAACTCGCGGGCGGTCAGGTCTACGGCGCGGCCGTCGCGATAGACGTTTCGTTCGCCGCGGTCAAGCGTAAACGGACCGATGGTGAGGCGATCCTTCTTTGCTTCGCTGCCACCCGTGCGGCGCAGCAGCGCACGAATGCGAGCCTTAAGCTCAAGAATGTTAAACGGTTTGGTCAGATAGTCGTCCGCACCATGGTCAAAGCCGATGAGCTTGTCCATATCCTCCGTGCGGGCGGTAAGCATGATGACCGGTACATCCGAGAATTCACGGATGCGGCGGCAGGCCTCCAGTCCGTCCATCTCCGGCATCATTACGTCGAGCACGATCAGCCGCACCTGCGGGTCACGCGCCAGCTCTACGGCCTGCAGTCCGTTTGTGCCGGTGACGACTTCGTAGCCGTCGTTTTGAAGATTGAAGCGGATCCCTTTGACGAGCAGATCTTCGTCGTCCACAACCAGAATTTTCATGGAAAGCCTCCGATCTCCCCGGCGAATGATTGACAGCGCATCGTTTTCGGAATATAATAACAAACGGCGCATCCGGGGACTTTCTCCTCAAATTATAGCACAAGTGTTCCGTGCGCGGCAATCGTTTCGCCGTGATTTTTGGAGGTATTATGAAAAAAAATCGTGTACTGAGCCTGCTGTTGCTGCTCTGCATCCTGCTGTGCTGCCTGACGCCGGCACTGGCGGAGCAGACGGCGGATCCTTATGATCCGAATTTTCCTGCGCCGAAGGCGCTGACCGACGCGCAGCTTCCGGCGGATCTTTCCGTGGACGGGAAAGCCGCCGCGCTCATTGAGCTGAATACCGGCACGCTCCTGTTTGCGCAGAATATCGACCAGGTGCTTTATCCGGCGAGCCTGACCAAAATCATGACCTGTATGTTGGCGATTCGCTACGGCAATATGGACGATGTGCTGACGGTTTCGGAGGAGGCGCTGGCAGATCAGAAACGCTTTGACCTTGGCTGTACGTTGATTGCAGGTGAACAGCTTACGCTGCGTGAGCTGCTGTATTGCACAATGGTCGCCTCCGTCAATGAGGCGTGCAATGTGATTGCCGAGCACCTCGGCGGCAGCGTCGAGACGTTTGTGGAGATGATGAACAAGCAGGCGGTGGAGCTTGGAATGCAGGATACGAACTACTGCAACCCGCACGGGCTGCACGATAGCCGCCATGTTACCACCGTGCGTGATCTTTCCACGCTGGCGCGCTGGGCATGGCAGAATGAGCAGTTCCGCGAATTCTGTACTACGACTTACCATACCGTTCCGGCAACGAATCTGTCCGGTGAGCGTAATCTCAAAACGACGAATTACCTTACCAGCACCCGCGTGACCGACCGCTATTACTACGACAAAGCGGAGGGGCTGAAAACCGGCTTTACCACGCCCGCAGGCGGCTGCCTGATCTCTACGGCGACGCAGGGGAATGTCAGCTTTATGAGCATTTTCTGCGGCGGCAAAACCGTAGCCAATGAGGACGGGAGCTATACCGACATGCGCTTTGTCGAGTCGAAGCGGATGCTGCAATACGGCGTGGAGCATTACTCCCGCGTGCAGGTGCTTTCCAGGCTTGTAATGAGCGGACAGATGGATGTGCTTTACGCCGACGGCCGCAGCAGTGTCGTCGTACATCCCGCCGCAGACGTCAGCGTCCTGCTGCCGGACAGTGTGGATCTGACGAAAATCGAGCTGCGCGTGCAGTATGATACCGAACGTGCCGAGGCGCCGCTGGCCGAAGGAGAGCGGGTCGGTACGGTCAGTGCGGTGTGCGGCGATCTCGTTTTGGCAACGGCCGATCTCGTGACGCTGACGGCGGTGCGCCGTGACCCCAATGCGGGGGATAAGCCGGCGCCGTCACAGTCCGAGGTTCCTTCCGATTCCGTCGAGCCGACAAATGCGCCTTCCGTACCGACCGAGCCGACGCAAGTCGGCGGCACAGAGAGCGGCCGGATGCGCTATGTTGTCCTGATGGTTCTTCTGGCGCTCCTGATCCCCGTGCTGGTGATCGTGGCCATGCGTCAGTGGAACAAGCTCAGGTACGGCGGCGGGAAGAGCGGAGGCAAGCACAGATGAGCGAAGCCATGAACGCGCTGCGCGCCCGTTGCGAAGGCTGTATGCGCTGCGAGCTGGGCAAAACCCGTACAAAGCTCGTGTTCGGTGTCGGGCAGGTGCCGTCGCCCATCGTTTTTGTCGGCGAAGGGCCGGGAGCGCAGGAGGATTTGCAGGGAGAGCCGTTTGTCGGTGCGGCGGGCAAGTTGCTCGACGAGATGCTGCACATCATTGATATTGACAGGACAAATTGTTATATCACAAACATCGTAAAATGCCGCCCGCCGCAAAACCGCGATCCGTTGGAGACGGAGCAGGATGCCTGCATCGGCTATTTGTCCGAGCAGCTCGGGATCCTCCAGCCGAAGCTGATCGTCTGCCTCGGGCGTATTGCGGCGATGCGTCTGATCCGACCGGATTTTCGTATTACGCGCGAGCACGGACAATGGTTTGAACGCGACGGCGTATTTTATATGGCGATGTACCATCCGGCGGCACTGCTGCGCGATGCGGCAAAGCGCCCGGAGGCCTTTGCCGATTTGATGTCGCTGCGCGATAAGGCGCGTTTTCTACGGTGCTACTGATGCATAAAACGCAGTCCTCCGGTATCGGAGGGCTGCGTTTTGCCGTTACATGCCGCGTCTGCCGCGTGCGGCCGAGTTGTCGGTCGGCTCGGAGACATCCGTCGTGCCGGGCTGCTCCGTTTCATTACCCGTGTCCGTTGTGTCCGGGTCCGTAGTAGACGGTACGGTGGTCGGCGGGACCGTAGTGGGCGGCACGGTGGTAGGCGGTACGGTGGTCATCGGTATCGTTGTCATGGGGACGGTGGTCATGGTACTGTCGTCCGTGCAGCCGGTAAAGAGCGCGGCGATGAGCAGTATCGCCAGCGTCAGGGTCGCAAATCGTTTCATGGTGATCCTCCAATCATACTTGCTTTGTTGCCTGCATAGTATTTGCCGTGCGGAAAAATGTATGCGCGGCGGTGTGATTTTTTTAAAAATGTAAAAAATACGTTGCAATCCGTCGAAAAATGATATATAATTACGTTTACAAACCATTCGGCGTGCTCTTGGAACGGCGTGCCGAAGCAAAGGGGATTAAATCAATATGAAAAAACTGACCGTCAAAAAGGACGTGCAGTGCATGGCCTGCCTGGAGTGCGTCCGTGCCTGCTCCACCGCGTTTTACAAGGAATTCGACCCGGCCAAATCCTGCGTTCAGATCGTTGAGCGCAGCGGCAAGGTGCGTCCCATGACCTGCGTGCAGTGCGGCAAATGCGCTGCGGCCTGTGAGCATGGCGCCATCACGCAGAACCCCAAGACCGGCGTCTACATGATCAACAAGAAGCTCTGCGTTGGCTGCGGCAAGTGTAAGGAAGCCTGCCCCTTCGGCGTCATTGTCTTTGAGCCGGAGATGGCCAATGCCTCGAAGTGTATCGCCTGCGGCATTTGCGTCAAGTCCTGCCCGATGGAGGTTCTTGAGATCACCGAATAACGCGCGTATTTTGCCGGAGAGGTGTTCCTTCTCCGGCTTTTTATACGGAATGAATGAATTTATTTGGAGGTAACCTATGGCTGAAATGAAGAAGATTCCCGAACGTTCCGAAATCCGCGAGCAGGACAAGTGGGCGGTCGCCGATCTTTATGCAACGGACGAGCTATGGCAGCAGGACCTGGAGAAGGTCAAGGCAATGGAGCCGAAATTCGCCGCCTTTGCGGGAAAGCTCGGTCAATCCGCCGAAGCACTTCTGGCTTTTTTGCGCCTGGAGGAGGAGCTTGAGCTTCTGTCCGATGCCATTGGCAACTATGCCATGCGCCGCGCCGATGAAGACACCCGCGACGCGAAGTATCAGGCGATGTCCGGCAGTATGATGAGTGTGTTTGTTGAGCTGAACGCCGCCACCAGCTTCGCTACGCCGGAGCTGATGGCCATTTCGGAGGAGACGCTGGAGAAATTCTACGCGGAGTGCCCCGAGCTGGAGCGCTATCGCCGTTATCTGACGGACGCGCGCCGTCTGCGTGAGCATGTTCTCAGCCCCGCGGAAGAGAAGCTGCTGGCTGCCGCCGGTGAGTTGGGTCAGACCCCGCGCAATATCTACGGCATGTTCAATAATGCGGACATCACCTTCGAAGACGCCGTGGATGCCGAGGGCAACAAATATCCGCTTTCCGCCGGTACCTACATCGGCTATATGGAGAGCGAGGATCGCGCCCTGCGCAAGAGTGCGTTTGAAAATCTCTACCACGGCTACGGGAAATTCAGAAACACCATCGCCGCGACGCTGGCGGGTCACGTCAAACAGCTCAAGTTCTTTGCGCAGGCACGCAAGTACAATTCCGCGCTGGAGGCTTCGCTCTCGCACACGAACGTTCCGGTCGAGGTCTATACGAATCTGATTGATGCCGTTCACAAGAATGCCGACAAGCTGCATCGCTATGTTGATCTGCGTAAGAAGCTGCTGGGACTCGATGAGCTGCATATGTATGATCTTTACACACCGCTGGTCGCCGGTCTGGACAAGAAGGCGGACATCGAGGACGCAAAGAAGCTCGTTTATGATGCGCTCGCACCGCTCGGCGAGGACTATCGCAAGGTCCTGAAGCAGGGCTTTGAGAACCGCTGGATCGATGTCTACCAGAATGTCGGCAAGCGCTCCGGCGCCTATTCCGCCGGCGCGAAGGTGCATCCCTTCGTCCTGCTCAACTATTCCGGTACGCTGGACAGCCAGTTCACCCTTGCCCATGAAATGGGCCATGCAATGCACTCTTATCTGTCGAACCATACGCAGAATCCGCTGGATTCGGACTATGTGATCTTTGTTGCAGAGGTTGCTTCGACCTGCAACGAGGCGCTGCTGATGGAGTATCTGCTCGCCCGTACCACGGACAAAAAGGAGCGCGCCTACCTGATCAACCACTTCCTTGAGCAGTTCCGTTCGACGCTTTACCGGCAAACCATGTTCGCGGAGTTCGAAATGATTATCGGCAAGCTGGCACAGGACGGCGTGACGCTGACACCGGAGGTGCTGAATTCCGAGTATCGTAAGCTGAACCGCCTGTATTTCGGCGAGAACGTTGTGCTTGACGACGAGATCGATCTGGAATGGATGCGTATCCCGCATTTCTACTACAACTATTATGTGTTCCAGTATGCCACCGGCTACGCCGCGGCCATTGCGCTGTCGCGCCGTATTCTGCGCGAGGGTGAAGGCGCCGTAAAGGACTACCTCGGCTTCCTCTCCGGCGGCTGCTCCAAGAGCCCCATCGATCTGCTCAAGGGCGCCGGTGTGGATATGAGCACCACCAAGCCCGTTGAGGAGGCGCTCGCGCTGTTCGGCGAGCTCATCGACGAGATGGATGAACTGATGAAGGACTGATCCCATGCCGGAGATCTATCTGCCGACGCTGCACACGTTTGAAAACGACAATATCTTTACCGGGAGCTGCGGTGCATTGCGTTTCCGGATTCGGCCGGAGGTCGTCAAGTCCGACCCGAAGGCCAAGGAAATCGATGCGGCGGCCAGTTCTATCCGTTGTGAGCTTTGGCACGGCGAGCTGTGCTATGAGCTGAGCGCCATTGAGCTGGAACAAACCTTCCCCATGTCCGAGGAGGGCAGGGAAGCAATGCGGCGCTGGCTGGAGGAAAACGTGTAAAAACTGCCGCCCCGTCGGACGACGGGGCGGCTTTGCGTGCCTATTCATTGCTCGGAAAATACTCACGGACAAAATCGACCTCTTTTACCTGAAACGTGCGGCCGTTCAGGTAGGCCAGACTGCCGGCATCGGTCGTGAAGCGAAATTCCAGACGGTAGGAATAGAGCGCCTGGTAATTTCGATCAAAGCGCTTGTCGAGCTTGCCGTATTTTCCGTCGCCGAGCAGCGGGTGTCCCGCATGGGCGAACTGTGCGCGGATCTGGTGCGTCCGGCCGGTGACGAGTTCGCATTCCACAAGCGACAATCCGCCGCGGCTTTGCAGTACACGGTAGCGCGTTTCGCAGCTTTTCGAGCCCCTTTGCGGTGCGTCCGTAACAAATACCCGGTTTTTTACCGCATCCTTGAACAGATAGCCCTTCAATGTACCCTCGCGGGGTTTCGGCGAGCCCTCGACGACGGCGAGATAACGTTTATCCAGCTCGCGGTCACGGATCTTCTGGTTCAAAATGCGCAGCGCCTCGGCGTTTTTTGCCGCGATGACGATACCGCCGGTATTGCGGTCGATGCGGTTGCACAGTGCCGGCGTGAAGGCGCGCTCCTCGCGCGGACGCCAGTCGCCTTTGGCATAGAGATAGGCCAGGATGTGGTCAATGAGCGTTTTGCCGTATTCTGCGCCGTCGTGCGGGTGGACAGCTAACCCCGGCCGCTTATCTACGAGCAGCAGGTTCTCGTCCTCATAGACGATGTTCAGTTTCGGCGCGGAGACGGTCAAATAGGCGTTCTGCTCCGAGGGACGGTCAAAAAACTCATCGTTGATATACAGTTGGAGTATATCGCCCTCACATAGGCGCGTGTCACGCGCGGCGCGGGAGCCGTTGCACTTGATGCGCTTGAGGCGCAGGTATTTCTGCGCCAGAGAGGCCGGGAGCAGCGGGACGGCCTTGGCCAGATAGCGGTCGAGACGCTGCCCTGCGTCATTTTTTCCGATTGTCAGCTCTTTCACGGGGCATTTCTCCCTTCCGGAATATTATTCGGCACGAAGGCGGGAAAGTCAAGAGAAATTCCGAAAAAAGATGAAAAATGATTTGACAAACGGGTATTGACGCGGTATAATAGCAAACGCACGACTATGGAACGGAGGGTTTCTATGCTTTTCAGCCTCACAAGGCTCCTCCGTACACCGGATGCTGCGCTTCCGTTTCGGACGGAGCTGGATTTGAGCGGTATGACCTTCGGGAGCTGTCGCCCGGTCTCGGAGCCGGTTGTCTGCCGCGGCGAGGTTCGCAACACTGCGGGCGTTCTGGTGCTCACGGCGCAGCTTTCCACCCGGCTTCATGCCGTCTGCGACCGCTGTGCGTCCGAGTTTACGCGGGAAGTGTCCTATCCGGTGCGTGCGGTGCTCGTCACTGCGCTGGAAAATGAGGACGAGGCCGACGAATGGGTTTTTGTGGTAGACCCCGAAGCGGCTGATCTTGACGAGATCCTCACTACCGCCTTCGTGCTCAATATGGATTCCAAGCTGCTGTGCAAGCCGGACTGCAAGGGCCTGTGCTTCCACTGCGGCGCGGATCTGAACGACGGCCCCTGTCGGTGCCGCCCCGAACCCGATCCCCGTTTGGCTGTCTTGGGACAGCTTTTGAAGGATAAGTAATTTTCACTCTGACCAAGGAGGTGTCATTCATGGCTGTTCCGAAGTGTAAGGTTTCCAAGGCGAGACGGGATAAGAGACGCAGCTCGCATTGGAAGCTCTCCATCCCCGGCGTTGTTGCCTGCCCGAAGTGCGGCGAGCCGCGCCTGCCCCACAGAGCGTGCAAGAACTGCGGTACCTACAATGGCCGCGAGGTTCTCCCTGCTGCGGAAGCGAACTGATTCAGAACTGAATGAGGAAATGAGGAACGCGAAAGCGCTCCTCTTTTCTTTTGCCGTTCGGCGAAGCGCCGGGATCGGCCGCCGTTCCGGGCGCTGATACGGAGCGGATGCGATTTTTGTTGCATTTTTCCTGCGGCTGTGGCATAATAGACAGAGATTTTTGAAATTCCTGCGCCTAGGCGCTTTTTGAAAGGAGGCATTTTGATGCCGAAGCCCCTGGTTGCCATTGTCGGTCGCCCGAATGTGGGTAAATCCATGCTTTTTAATAAGCTTACCGGCAAACGAATGGCCATTGTTGAGGATACTCCCGGCGTAACGCGCGACCGGATCTACGGAAGCTGCGACTGGAACGGTCGTGATTTTGATCTGGTAGACACCGGCGGCATCGAGCCGAATACCGATAGTGAAATGCTGCAGTTTATGCGCCGTCAGGCGGAGATTGCCATCGCAACGGCCGATGTCATCGTTATGGTTGCCGATGTGCGTGTGGGTGTGACCGCAGCCGATCAGGATGTGGCGACGATGCTGCTGCGCAGCTGCAAGCCTGTATGCCTTGCGGTCAATAAGTGCGATTCCGTCGGCATGACCGATCCGGCGTTCTATGAGTTTTATTCATTGGGTATCGGAGACTGCTTTGAGGTTTCCGCCGTCCACGGCCACGGCACGGACGAGTTGCTCGACTGGTGCGTCGAGCAGTTTCCGGAGCCTGTCGAACAGGAGGATGAGGGTGAGATCATCTCCGTCGCCATCGTCGGAAAGCCGAATGTCGGTAAGTCCAGCCTGCTCAATCGCATCCTGGGCGAGCAGCGCGTTATCGTTTCGGATGTGGCCGGTACAACCCGCGATGCCATCGACAGCGAGTTTGAAAACGAGTTTGGCAAGTACCGCTTTATCGATACGGCAGGTATGCGCCGCAAATCGAAGGTGGATGACGCCATCGAAAAATACTCCAATCTGCGTTCCATTTCCGCGATAGACCGCGCGGATGTATGTCTGCTCCTGATCGATGCCAATGAGGGCGTTACCGAGCAGGACACGAAGATTGCCGGTTTGATCCATGAGGCAGGCAAGGCCTGTATCATTGTTGTCAACAAGTGGGATATGATTGATAAGGAAACCGGAACGATGAACGAAATGACCGCTAAGATTCGGCAGGATCTTGGCTATATGAGTTACGCACCGCTGTTGTTCATCTCCGCATTGACTGGCCAGCGTGTGAATAAGCTCTTTGAAATGATTACCTATGTGGCAAATCAGAGCGCCATGCGCATTACCACCGGAATGTTGAATAATATTTTGGAGGATGCTACGGCGCGTGTTCAGCCGCCCACGGATAAGGGCCGCAGACTTAAGATCTACTATATTACGCAGGTGGGCGTCAAGCCGCCGCATTTCGTGTTTTTCTGCAACGATGCGCGCCTGTTCCACTTTTCCTACCAGCGCTATCTGGAAAACCAGATTCGCGCCGTATTCGGATTGGAGGGAACGCCTGTCCGCATTACCGTTCGCCAGAAGGGCGACAAGGAGGAGTAAGCCGTGGTCATTCGCATTCTGGCCGTGCTTGCAGTCGGCTATGTGCTCGGCTGTGTTAACGGTGCGATCGTCATCTCGCATCTGGGCAAGAAGGAGGACGTGCGCACGCACGGCAGCGGAAACGCAGGATTGACGAACTTTTTGCGCAGCTACGGCGGTTGGGCGACGGTGCTTGTCGCACTGGTCGATCTGGGAAAGACCGCCCTGGCTTGCCTGATTGCCGTGCCGCTGCTGCCGGAACAGCCGGAGCTGGCCAAGATGCTCGCGGGACTTGCCGCACAGATCGGTCATGTATTCCCGGCGCCTTACGGTTTCCGCGGCGGAAAAGGGATTATGTGTGCCGCGGGACTGGCGCTCATGATGGACTGGAGGATCTTTGCCATTCTGTTTGGGGTTTTCCTGCTGGCATACCTGACGACGGGCTTCGTTTCGCTCGGCTCCGTCCTTGCCGCAGTCGGTTACGGAATCGCCTACTATTTTTTCTTCCCCGAGCAGCCGCAGGTCTGGCTGATCGCCTTTGCCATGGCGGCGTTGGCGATCTTTATGCACCGTAAGAACATTGCGCGCCTGCTGACCGGCAGGGAGACTAAGACCCGCCTGCGTAAACCGAAGGAGGGACAGCGAAAATGAATGCATTTGTTGCCGGAAGCGGTGCATGGGGCACGGCGCTGGCGTTGGTATTGCTGAAGAACGGCCATACCGTGACCCTTTGGTCACACAGCACCGAGAGCTGCCGCCGGCTTGTACAGACGCGGCAGAATCCCTATCTCCCGGGAGTGACGCTGCCGGACGCGCTGCGCTTTACCGACCGCGTCTGTGACGCACGGGGGTCGGAGCTGCTCGTGTTTGCAACGCCTTCGTTTGCCGTGCGTGAGACGGCGCGGAAGTTTGCGCCATACATCTCGGAATCGGCCGTGCCCGTCTCCGTGACAAAGGGCATTGAAGCGCATTCCGGCCTGCGCATGAGCCAGATCATCGGGCAGGAAACCGGAAAAACCGTCGTTGCGCTGTCCGGCCCTTCGCACGCCGAGGAGGTCAGTCGGGGAAACCCTACCGGTATCGTGGCTGCCTGTCCGGACCGCACGCTGGCCGAGGCGGTACAGAGCGCATTTATGAGCGAGCGCCTTCGTGTTTATACCAGTCCGGATATTGTGGGTGTAGAATTGGGTGCGGCGTTTAAGAATGTCATCGCACTCTGCGCAGGCATCTGTGACGGTATGGGTTACGGCGACAATGCCAAAGCGCTCCTGATGACGCGCGGGCTGTCCGAGGTCGCCCGTCTCGGGATGGCGATGGGTGCGAAGCGCGAGACGCTGGCGGGGCTGGCGGGTGTGGGCGACCTGATCGTCACCTGTACCTCCATGCACTCGCGCAACCGCCGCGCGGGGATTCTCATAGGGCAGGGTATGCCTGTGGACGAGGCGATGCGCCAGGTCGGCGCAGTTGTTGAGGGTTACTATGCAACGGCGTCGACCGCCGAGCTTGCCGGGCGCTACGGCGTAACCATGCCGATCACCCGTGCCGCCTATCAACTCCTGTACGAGGGCGGCCGACCGCACGAGGCGCTTGATGCGCTGATGCTGCGCCAGAAGGCCTGCGAAATTGAAGATGCGGAGTGGGCAAGATGAATCAGACAAACCGAAAGAAGGAGCTGCTGCGCTCCGTTAAATTTCTGCTGTTTTCCGTTTCTGCGGGCATCATTCAGCTTGGTGCGTTTACACTGTTGTTTGAGTTGCTGCACCTTTACGAATGGCTGAGCTATCTGATTGCGCTGGTTCTGTCGGTGGTGTGGAATTTCACGCTCAACCGCCGCTTCACCTTCCGGTCGGTAAACAACATTCCCGCAGCCATGCTGAAGGTTGCGGCTTTCTATGCGGTTTTCACTCCGGCGTCTACCTGGCTGGAGGCATTTCTGACGAACGGCCTGCACTGGAATGCATACCTTGCCACGACGATCAATATGGTCCTGAATTTTGTTCTGGAGTTTCTTTACGATCGTTCCGTGGTATTTCGCGGCAGTATTGACAGCCGCGAATAAAATGTCCCCGTTTGTAAAAAATTTTACAAACGGGGCGTTTTGCCTATTGTCTTGCCGGAAAAGCGGCGCTATACTGATAAAAAAGAACAAAAGGAGTGTTATCCATGGCCAAACGTTCCAATTCCCCGCTTCGCGCGGCGAAGCTGTCGTATCTGTTTATTTCCTTTGCTCTGTGCGCTCTGGGCATTGTGCTGCTGGCGCTCCCGGAGATATCCGCGCGTGTGCTGGGTATCGTGTTCGGCGTTCTGCTCATTGCCTACGGCTGTGCCCGCCTGACGGCTTATTTCACCCGCGGCGGCTGGGGGTTGCTGTTTCGCTACGACCTGTCGATGGGGATCCTGCTGGTTTTGCTGGGCGTGCTCGTCCTGATGTTTCCGTCGAGCGTTATGACCTTCCTGACCATTGTACTGGGCGCTTATATCATTGTTGACGGTATCTTCAAGCTCCAGATCAGCCTTGACGCGCACCGTTACGGTCTGCGCCAGTGGTGGGTGCTGCTGCTGATGTCGCTCGCGTCGGCGGTTTGCGGCGTGCTGCTGCTCCTGCATCCGTATCTCGGCAGCAGCTTCCTGATGATCTATCTCGGCGTGACCCTACTGTGCGAGGGGATTATGAATCTGAGTGCGCTTTGGACGATCTCCCGCCTGATGAAGCAGATGCCCCGCAAGGTGATCGATGCCGAATGGTATGAGGACGTAGACGAATGAGTCTTGTCACGGCGCTGTCTGCACTGTTCCTGCTCGGCGGCGGGCTGGGCTGGGTGACGGAGTTCTTTTTTCGCCGTGCCGTGCACGGCAAGTGGGTCAACCCCGGTTTTCTGAACGGCCCGTGCCTGCCCCTCTACGGCTTCGGTGTCCTCGCGCTTTACGGGTTATGCAGCATCGAACTGCCCTTCCTGCACTCGCAGGCTGCGCAGCTTCTTGTGCGCATCGGACTGATTGCGGTGGCAATGACCGCAATCGAGTATGTCACTGGCGTGATATTTACGCGATATTTCCATGTCCGTCTCTGGGATTACAGTACCCGCCCCGGGAACATCGACGGGATCATTTGCCCGCTGTTCAGCCTGATCTGGGCATTGGCGGGCGCGGCTTATGCGCTTTTGCTGCATCCGAAGCTCACGGCGCTTGTCGCATGGTTGGGTGAGCACCCGCTGCTGCATTTTTTCACCGGAATCTTTATCGGCTTGTTTCTCGTGGATGTGTTTGATTCGTTCCGCGTGGCCGCGAAGATCCGCGAATTTGCCGGGGAACATAAATTGCAGATCCGCTATGAGCAGTTTAAGCTGTCCGTGCAGCGGCGTGCGCAGGAAAACCGCCTGAAGCATCACTTCCTGCTGCCGCTTCATACCCCCGGTTCGCTGAGGACCGAGCTGGAGCAGTATTTGGCCGCGCTGCGCGAGAAGGCGCCGCGAAAAAGGAAAAATTGACGAGCTTGCCCGCCTGTGCGGGCAAAAAGAAAAACAGGACGGGAGACCGTCCTGTTTGTTTTTTCCGTATGACGCGAATCAGATTGCGCGCTCAACCTTGTTGGAACGGAGGCATCTGGTACAGACGTACACATGGCGGGGGGAGCCGTCAACGATCGCCTTAACACGCTTTACGTTGGGCTTCCAAGCTCTGTTGGAGCGACGGTGGGAGTGGGAGACCTTAATGCCGAACGTGACACCCTTACCGCAAAAATCGCACTTTGCCAATTACTGCACCTCCAATCGTTACAAAAATCACCGATGCGTGGCAGTTCCACGCAGACGACCTATATAATAGCAAAGTTCTTTCGAAAAAGCAAGAGAAAAATCGGAAAATTTTTATTTTTTTCGCGCTTCCGCACCGCCGGTATGGGAGCGAAAAATATTTCGATTTTTTTGCAAAAAATGGCTTGCAATTTCCGAAGATATGGTGTATACTTGGTACACGTACCAATTGTTCCGCAAAACAGCGGATTGATTCTTGCCGCTGCGTGAAGAAGGAGAGATGAGAGAACCCATGAATTTCCCCGGTGAACTGATCGAAAAGGCCCTTCGTGCCCGGAGTGCAGAGGAGCTCGCAGCTCTTGCGCAGCAGGCCGGCTACGAAATGACGCCGGAGCAGGCGCAAGTGTATTTCGCACAGCTCCACCCGAGAATGGGCGAGCTTTCGGACAATGAACTGGGCAATGTAAGCGGCGGCTGTCATATGCGCGACGGGCGGCTCGTTGTCAACCCGACGCACAGCTGCGACCTGTGGGTCTGCAAGGATCATGGCACCCGCTTTTGCCTTGACCCCGGTTTTGTCCCGGTTTGCCCGATCTGCAACAGAGTTGCGGTCTGCAAGACCTGTAAATACGGCTTGAATTTCAAGAGCACCTGGCTCTGCGACCACCCAAAACAGTAGAACGAAAGGGGGATATCTGATGGAAATGAACAAAAAGCTGCTTGTAAAAGCAAAGGAGGCAAAATCGGCGGAAGAGCTGATGGCGCTTGCGAAGGAAAACGGCGTAGAAATGACCGAGGAAAGCGCCAATGCGTATCTGGACCTTTTGCACCCCGAGACGGACGAGCTCAGCGAGGAGGAGCTGAACAATGTTTCCGGCGGCGGGTGTAAGAAGGGCGATGAGACCGTAGTCTCGGCGCTCCATTCCTGCTCGAAGTGGCGCTGCTGGTCCTGCGGTGAAAAATATCGCAAGAGCGCCATTGGAAAGTGGTGCAGCAAATGCGGTGAGCTTGCCGTATGCAGCCAGTGCATTTTTAACAAGTACGAAAAGGGTCTTTGGCTCTGTACCTATGGAAGCTGAGGTGAATCGAAAATGAAACTGACAAACGAAATGATGGAAAAGGCAAAAGCCGCAGACTCGCCCAAAGCGCTGCTGCAGCTTGCAAAGGAAAACGGTGTTGAAATCTCCGAAGCGGAAGCGAATGAATACTTTAACCTGCTTCGACCGCGGGACGGCGCGGTATCCGACGAGGAGCTTGAAAATGTTACCGGCAGCGGCTGCGGCGGCAGCAGTGAGCCCCGCCCGGCTCCGCGATACAAAATCGGCTCCATTGTTGGCGCATACCGGTACGGAGTCCTGTCCGAGGGTCAGATCACGGCAAGGAAGTATGTAGAAGGCTTCTGGTTCTACTGGATTGACGCAGACAAAGACGCGATTCATGAGGGTGACATTAAATATTTGGTCGCCATGCCCGAGTAAACTTGTTCGAAAATAATTATTTGACATATTGCAGGAGGATTACAATGGAAATGAACAAAGAAATCAAAAAAGAAAACGGCGTCGAGTTGCCCGAGGAGACTTTGAATGCCGTGACCGGCGGCGTAAAAGAGAACGCCGGACAGCACGATACCGATCAGGTGCAGCGGGGACAACATGCAGAGGATAAATACACCCCCAGCCACAGAAGAGACGATCGCCGCTGAGACGACCGGATTGGGAGGATTGTCAGAATGGAACTGACCAATGAATTACTCGCAAAAGCAAAAGAGGCCGAAACGGTCGAGGAGCTTACGGCTCTTGCAAAGGCAAACGGCGTCGAGCTGACCGGGGAAGACGCGAAGGCGTGTTTTGACCGGCTCCATCCCGTGACGGGCGAGCTTTCCGACGACGAGCTGAACAACGTGGCAGGCGGCAGGTGCTACTCGGGCGACGGGCGCCTCAAGACGACCTGCGGTTATCGATGCAAGCATTATCAAGAAGGCCAATCAACCTTTGGTGTAGAGGGTACCTGCTGCAGATGCAGATATTGGGGCGTCGATCCCAATGCGATTACCGCCGGCCTTTGGGCGACCGTGTTGGAAGCGATCATAAGGGCGGCGAAGGCGATGGAGCCTCGCGAGTGCTACCATCCGGCGAACCGGAGATAATTATAAATCAGAGAAATAAAAGGAGAACAGTCATGGAACTGAACAAGGAACTGATGGAAACGGCAAAAACGGCGAAGACCCCCGAGGAGCTGATGGCTCTTGCAAAGGAAAACGGCATCGAGCTGACCGAAGAAACCGCAAATACGTATTTTGAGCGTCTCAACCCCAAAACGGGCGGGCTTTCCGATGATGAGCTGAACAACGTGGCAGGCGGCGGCTGTCAGGCCGACGACGGGAAACTGGACTGGTCGCGGCGGCTGTAAACCGGATCCGCAGGAAAGGGGATTTTACTATGGAAAACAAACTTACAACAGAACTGATCGAAAAGGCAAGGTCTGCAAAAACGCCCGAAGAGCTGATGAATCTTGCCGCAGAAAACGGCTTTGCGCTGACCGAAGAGGAAGCAAAGGCGTATTTTTCAAAGCTCCATCCGGCCTCGGAAGAGCTTTCCGATGACGAGCTGGGCAATGTGTCCGGCGGCTGCGGGGGCAGATATGATTCCGACAAACCGAAGCCCCGATTTGCCGTGGGCGAAACGGTGCTTTACATTCACAGCTACTTGCACGGAAACAGAATAACCTGTCACGCTAAGGTCCTGAAGAGAAGCTATGAAGGCGACGGATGGTATTATCTGCTGAAAACGCCCGACGGAGAGCAAAAGATGAGCGAGGTACATATATTAAAGGCTTAATCCGTGTAATACGCGCAGAGAAAATATGAAATAAGGAGATTATTATGGAAAACAATCAGGAGCTTTTTGCGAAGGCAAGGGCGGCGCAAACGGCAGAGGAACTGCTCGAGCTGGCGAGAGAAAACGGCGCGGAAATGACCGAAGAGAGCGCAAGGGCGTATTTCGAGCTTCTGCATCCCAAGGCAGGCGAAGTGACCGACGAAGAGCTTGGTAATGTATCGGGCGGCGGCTGCCACAAGGGCGACGGCAGGCTGATCGTTACCGTCGGCCATTCGTGCACCGGCTGGGAATGCAAGAGCTGCGGAACCGGACCGACCAGAAAAGGCCCCGGCTTTTATGAGTGCAATGTATGCGGGAAGCATTCAAACTGCAATAACTGCTACTGGTGCTCTTACGAAAAAGGCCTCTGGCTTTGCAACAAAGATAGCAACAGGAACTGACAAATCGGACATCGGCAACCGAAACCTGAAAACATTGGAGGACGATTGAAATGGAAATGACACAAGAAATGCTTGCAAAGGCAAGAGCAGCGAAATCGCCCGAAGAGCTTTTGAAGCTGGCCAAGGGAAACGGCGAGGAAATGACGGAAGAAAGCGCAAAGGCATATTTTGAGCTGCTGCATCCGCAGACGGGCGAGGTTTCCGATGAGGAGCTGGATAACGTATCGGGCGGCGGATGTCATGCAGGGGACGGAAGACTGGTTGTCTCCGCGCTGCATGTGTGCCACGGTTGGCGCTGCAAAAAGGATGGATCGCAGTGCTTTTCCGACGGCTTTGGAGTGTATTGCAATACCTGTAACACCGGCGCGTTTTGTTGCTCCTGTGCACACTGTACTTATGAAAAAGGCCTGTGGCTATGCAATGACGATACGAACAGGAAAAAATAATCGGAGGGAAAAACGATGGAAATGACACAGGAAGCACTTGCAAAGGCAAGAGCAGCGAAATCGCCCGAAGAGCTTTTGATCCTTGCCAAGGAAAACGGCGAAGAAATGACGGAAGAAAGCGCGAAAGCGTATTTTGAGCTGCTGCATCCACAGACAGGCGCGGTTTCCGACGAGGAGCTGGGTAATGTGTCGGGCGGCGGATGTCATACGAGAGACGGAAGACTGGTTGTATCCGCGCTGCATTGGTGCGACGGCTGGCGCTGCAAAAAGGATGGGTCGCAGGACTATTTTGACGGCTTTAGCGGATACTGCAAAACCTGTAACACCAGGGCGTTTTGCCGCTCCTGCGCGTACTGTACCTATGAAAAAGGGCTGTGGCTATGCAATGGCGATTCGAACGGACAACAATAATCGGAGGGGAAAACGATGGAAATGACACAGGAAGTGCTTGCGAAGGCAAGGACGGCGAAAACTCCGGATGAGCTGATGGCTCTTGCAAAAGAAAACGGCGAGGAACTGACCGCGGAAGAAGCAAAGGCTTACTTTGCACAGCTCAATCCCAAAACGGGCGAGCTGAACGACGAAGAACTGGACAATGTGTCGGGCGGCGCCTGCTACGCGAAGGACGGCAGAATGGTCGTCTCTGCGTTGAATTATGAAAGGTGCTTTTGCTGCAAAAAGTGTGGAGGACACCAGACGCGTGACGATGGATGCTCAGGCTGCGGGCAACCCGATCAATGCCGCAATTGTAAATGGTGCACTTACGAAAAGGGTCTGTGGCTTTGCAATAACCCCAAACGGATGAAATAAATCCGGTCGGACCTTTGACCCGTACAAGGAGACACTGTCATGGAAAACAAAATCAGTCCCGAGCTTATTGAAAAGGCAAAGTCGGCCAAAACTCCCGAAGAGCTGATGGCTTTTGCAAAGGAAAGCGGCGTTGCGATGACCGAGGACGAATCCAAAGCACAATTTGCTCAGCTCAACCCCAAGCCGGGCGAGCTGAGCGACGAGGAGCTGGACAACGTATCGGGCGGCGCCTGCTACAGAAAGGACGGCAGGATGGTTACGACCGTCTGCCACAAGTGTAGACACTGGCGCTGCAAGAAGGATGACGGTAAGTGGTTGGATCGCATGGGAATGCCCGGCTGCAGCGTCTGCGGAATCGGACTGGAATGCTCAAACTGCCGTTACCTGTCCTACGAAAAGGGGCTTTGGCTCTGCAACTGCTCGGCAAACAGAAAGAAGTAAACACAAATCCTGCAAGGGTGAGAAAAAAGACTGTTCCCCGTCGTGCATCGCCTGTTCCGGCGGCGCGCAGCGGGGAAAGTTTTTTCCTGCGGAAAGCGGGCGGATGCTTGCCAAATCGCGGCGTATCCGCTATAATGAAAGAAAAGCGTTTACACGCGGAGGCGGAAATATGGATACTTACAGCGTGGCACTGGCACAGGTGGCAGAGGCGTTCCGGTTAACGGTACGCTATGCTTCGACGGATTATGCGACCGTTCGCGTTACGGTCGAGGAGGTCATGCGCCCCGGACTGGCTTTCAGCGGTTTTTTTACACATTTTGAACCGCTGCGCATCCAGATCGTCGGCAATGCCGAATCGACCTATCTTAATACGCTCAGCCATGAGCGGCGGCTGGAGATCTTCGACCGCCTGTTCTCCTATAAAATTCCGGCGCTGCTGTTTGCGCGGAACATTGAGCCGCTGCCTGAGTGCTTGGAAATGGCTCGCAGGCATGATGTCACGATTCTTTGCAGCGCAGAGGCAACGAGCTATGTCGTTTCCGGACTGATCGCCTATCTGAAAAATGCACTTGCGCCGCGTATCACGCGCCATGGTGTGTTGGTGGAGGTCTATGGCGAAGGTCTGCTGCTGATGGGCGAGAGCGGCATCGGTAAAAGCGAGGCGGCAGCGGAGCTGTTGAAGCGCGGACACCGGTTGATTGCGGATGATGCCGTGGAAATTCGCAAAATTGCGGACAACAGCCTGATCGGCTCCTCTCCGGAGCTGATTCGCAACTATATTGAGATCCGCGGTATCGGCGTCATCAATGTGGCCAAGCTCTTCGGTATGGGCGCAATCAAAAACGAAACGACGATCAACATGGTGGTGAATATCGTCCCGTGGAGCGACGACCGTGTGTATGACCGGTTGGGACTCGACGAGCAATATCTTGATCTTCTGGGCGTAAAAGTGCCAACGCTGACGATTCCCATCAAACCGGGACGCAATCTTGCGATCATTCTGGAGATCGCGGCGATGAACAACCGCCAAAAGATGATGGGCTATAACGCCGCCGTGGAGTTCACGGAGCAGATTAACCGCCATTTTGACGCGAGCGGGAACGGAAAGAGCTTCTGATCCGCATCGCTTCGCCCGGCACAGCGCCAGTCAGGGGGCTTTACTCCGGACGGAGACAAAAACGGACGCTTTCCGCGACGACGGAGGAATTGTGACCTTCCCGGCAGGGAAGGTCCTTTTTTCTTTCGCCGTATTTTTCCTTGCGCCGGGGGGCGGAGCTGTGCTATACTATAATAAGAGTAATGTAGCCGACGGAGGGAAAGTTATGCGGAATATCGATGCATTTGACCGCGCGCTTGCTGCGCTGCTGCCGGAGACGGTGCTTCTGAAGGAGGAACCGCTGGTATATTATACCTCCTTCCGAATCGGCGGCCCTGCCGAACGGCTGGTGCTGCCGCGTTCGGCTCAGGAATTGGCGCTTGTGTTCTCGGCGGCGGCGGCGGCGGACCTCCGTCCGCGACTTCTCGGTGCGGGAACCAATGTTCTGGCGCCGGACGAGGGCGTACGCGGTGTGGTCATCGTTACGCGTGATGCGCTGACCGGCCTGGAGCGGCTCGACGCGACACATTTCCGCGCTTTTTCGGGCACGTCACTGGCACAGACGGCGATGTTTGCCGCGCGCAATCGCCTGAGCGGGTTGGAGTTTGCCCACGGTATTCCCGGAACGGTCGGCGGCGGTGTATACATGAATGCGGGCGCCTATGGAGGAGAGCTGCGGCAGTGCGTGGAATCGATTTGCTTTTTGCACTTCGACGGCCACGCGGAGATGTTTTGCGGTGAAGCGCTCGGCTTCGGTTACCGCACGAGCGCCTTTGCTTCAATGGACGGCGCGATTATTTCGGCGGAGTTTGCTCTGACACCGGGCGACGAGCGGGAAATCTTTGCCCGAATGCGCGAGTTGGCGCAGAAGCGCCGCGCCGCACAGCCGTTGGAGCTGCCTTCGGCAGGAAGCGCCTTCAAGCGGCCGCAGGGCGGGTATGCCGCTGCACTGATCGATCAGGCGGGACTGAAGGGCGCCGCCGTCGGCGGCGCGGCCGTGTCTGAGAAGCACGCAGGCTTTATTGTCAATCGCGGCGGTGCGACCGCTGCCGATGTTCTGGCGCTCATCGCTCTGGTGCAGCGCCGTGTATATGAAACGAGCGGAATCTCTCTGGAGCCTGAGATCCGCCTCTGGACGGACTGACAGGAGGAAGTGCCATGTCCTTTTCCGCAAACGTAAAGAGCGAGCTTTGCCGCGTTGAGGTCACAAGGGGCTGCTGTGCCCGTGCAGAGCTTCTGGGCGTGCTTCTCTATGCCAACACCTTCAGCCGTGACGGGATCCGTATCGTTACCGAAAGCCGCGATTTCGGCGCCCGACTGCCGCGCCTGCTGTACCATGGCGCAGGCCTGCGGTTTGATTCTTTGCCCGATGAGCAACCCGGGAAACGAAGCTATATTGTTTCCGATCCGGGAAAAATTCGTGAGATTTTCAGCAACTGCGGCTTTTCCGCCGAAAGCAGCGTCTCGCTCCATGTGAACCTGGCGCTGCTGGAGCGCGAATGCTGTCAGAAAGCGTTTTTGCGTGGGGCATTCCTGGCGGGCGGCTCCGTGACCGACCCTGAAAAGCGTTACCATCTGGAGCTTTCCACGACGCATCGGATGGCCAGCCGCGAAACGGGGACACTGTTGGAGGAGCTGCGGCTGCCTGCCAAGCTGACCGAGCGAAAGGGCAGCAGCGTGCTGTATTTCAAGCAGAGCGACGCGATCGAAGATTTTCTGACCGCAATCGGCGCGCCCGTCAGCGCAATGACCGTCATGCAGGCGAAGATTGAAAAGGACTGGCGCAACGATGCCAACCGAAAAACAAACTGCGACTCGGCCAACGTGGATAAGACCGTCTCCGCTGCGCAGGAGCAGCTTGCCGCACTGCGGCGGCTGGAGCAGGCGGGATGCCTTGAGAGTTTGCCGGAAAAGCTGCGCGAAACGGCGCGCCTGCGCCGTGTGCATCCGGAGGCGACGCTCAGCGAGCTGGCCGAGCTGCATCAGCCGCCCCTGAGCAAGTCTGCCATCAACCATCGGATGCGCAAGCTGCTTTCGCTCGCTTCGCAGGAGGAAGAGTAATATGCCGTTTGTCCATCTTCATGTGCATACCGAATACAGTCTGCTCGACGGTGCCTGTCGAATCGGAAAGCTCGTACAGCGGGCCGCCGAGCTAGGGCAGAGTGCACTGGCCATCACCGACCACGGCGTTATGTATGGCGTGATCGATTTTTATCGCGCCGCGAAGGCGGCGGGCATTAAACCGATCATCGGCTGCGAGGTCTATGTCGCGCCTCGTACCATGGCTGACCGCGTCCACGGCGTGGACGGAGAAGCACGACACCTTGTGCTGCTATGCAAAGACGAAACAGGCTATAAAAACCTGAGTTATCTCGTGTCCATGGGCTTTCTGGAGGGATTCTACGGCAAGCCTCGCATTGACCTTGCGCTGCTGCGGCAGCATTCCGAGGGGCTGATCGCTTTGTCTGCCTGCCTTGCCGGCGCCATTCCCCGGCTGCTGCGCGCCAACGACTATGAGGGCGCAAAGGCCTATGCACTGGAGCTTTCGGATATTTTCGGGCCGGACAACTTCTACCTGGAGCTTCAGGATCATGGCATTCCGGAGCAGGCGGAGGTCAATCGCGGACTGATTCGCCTGTCCGGGGAAACGGGACTGCCGCTTGTCGCTACAAACGATGCGCACTATCTGACCCGTGAGGACAGCTATATTCAGGATGTGCTCCTGTGCATTCAGACCGGAAAGACTGTCGAGGATCCTGAACGGATGCGCTTCGAAACGCAGGAGTTCTACATCAAATCCGAGCAGCAGATGCGCGATCTGTTTCCCAACCTGCCGGAGGCAATCGAGAATACACAGCGCATTGCCGAACGCTGCAACGTGGAGTTCACCTTCGGCAAGTACCACCTGCCGGAGTATTTGCCGCCGGACGGTTCGGCACCTGTGCAGTATTTCCGCAAGCTTTGCGGCGAGGGCTTTGCCGAACGCTACCCCGATGCGCCGCAGAGCTACCGCGACCGGCTGGAGTATGAAATGGGTGTCATTGAGCGTATGGGCTATGTGGAGTACTATCTGATTGTCTGGGATTTTATCCGGTGGGCGAAAAACGAGGGCATTCCCGTCGGACCGGGGCGCGGCTCCGGCGCGGCATCCATTGCGGCTTATTGTATGCACATCACGGAAATGGATCCGATGAAATACGCACTTATTTTCGAGCGCTTCCTGAATCCTGAACGTGTCAGTATGCCTGATTTTGATACCGATTTTTGTCAGGAGCGCCGCGGTGAAGTCATTGACTATGTGATGCAAAAATACGGCAAGGATCATGTGGCACAGATCGTCACATTCGGCACAATGGCGGCGCGTGCGGCCATTCGCGATGTCGGACGGGCGTTGAATTTTACCTTCGCCGAAACGGACGCCGTTGCCAAACTGATCCCCAAGACACTCCATATGACGCTTGAGGAGGCGCTGCGCGTTTCTCCGCAGCTCAGGGAGGCCTATGATGCCGATGAGCGCGTGCGCAAGCTGATCGATACGGCGCGTGCGCTGGAGGGAATGCCGCGCAATACCTCTACCCATGCTGCGGGCGTGGTCATTACAAAAAACGCCGTCAGCGACTATGTGCCGCTGGCGAGAAACGATGAGACGATCGTGACCCAGTTCACTATGACCACCATTGAGGAGCTGGGACTGCTCAAAATGGATTTCCTCGGACTGCGGAACCTGACGGTGATTGAAGAGGCGGAACAGATTATCCGCCGCCATACGCCGGAGTTTTCGGTGAAGAATGTTCCGGATGACGATGCGCAGACCTTTCAGATGCTGTCTGAGGGGAAAACATCGGGTGTGTTCCAGCTTGAATCGGCGGGGATTACAGGCGTGTGCGTCAATATGCACCCGCAGTCCATCGAAGACCTGACGGCTATCGTGGCGCTCTACCGCCCCGGTCCGATGGAGGCGATTCCGCGCTTTATCGACAGCAAGCTGCATCCGGATCATATCCGCTATCTGACGCCGCAGCTTGAGCCGATCCTGGCCGTGACCTACAGCTGCATGGTTTATCAGGAACAGGTCATCGAGATATTCCGAAAGCTTGGCGGCTACAGTCTCGGGCAGGCGGATAATATGCGCCGTGCGATTTCCAAGAAAAAGGAGAAGGTCATTGCCGCCGAGCGGCAGACCTTTGTCTATGGCGACCCGGAGCGGGGCATTCCCGGCGCCATTGCCAACGGTGTGAGTGAAGCGGCGGCACAGCAGATCTACAAGGAGATTCTGGATTTTGCAAACTATGCCTTCAACAAGGCGCATGCGGTATGCTACGCGAAGGTTACATACGATACGGCCTATCTCAAATGCCACTATCCGAAGGAATATATGGCGGCGCTTCTCAGCTCCGTTCTCAACCGTACGGACAAGGCGGCGGAATACATCGCCGACTGCAAAGAAATGGGCATCGCACTGCTGCATCCGGACGTCAATGCGTCCGAGGATCGCTTTACCGTGGAGACGGAGGGGATCCGCTTTGGACTCGGCGCAGTGAAGAATATCGGTATCGGCCTCGTTCGCCAGATGGTTGAAGAGCGCGAAAGAAACGGCGCGTTCTCGTCTTTAGAGAATTTCGCCGAGCGAATGCAGGAAACGGACCTGAACAAACGTGCCGTTGAGAACCTGATCAAATGCGGCGCGATGGACTGCTTCGGATTGAACCGTGCGCAGCTTCTGTTCATCTACGAAGGTGTGCTCGACGGTGCGGCCGACCGCAGGCGCAGGACGCTCTCCGGGCAGCTTGCGCTGTTCGATATGCTGCCGGAGCACGAGCAGCCCGCAACACCCGTGCCGGAACTGCCGGAGCTGCCGAAGCGGGAGCGGATGGCAATGGAAAAAGAGACCATTGGGCTGTACCTATCCGGCCACCCGATGGACGAATACCGTAAGCTGCTGCGTGAGCGCGACATTTTCACTCTGGGGCGCATCCTGCGCTCGTTTGAGGAGAGTGACGGCGTGTTCTGTGATGAGCAGGAGGTCAAACTTGCCGGCATTGTCGAGGCGGTGCGGCTGAAGACCACGCGCAACAATTCTACGATGGCCTATGTTACGCTGGAGGACGACACCGGATCGATGGAGTTGCTGGTATTTGCCCGAACGATCACGCAGAGCGGTGAGCTTTTGAAGGAAAACACGCCCGTGATCGTCGAAGGCCGCCTGTCCGTACGCGACGAAAAGGCGCCGCAGCTCGTGGTGAATCGTTTGCGTCCCATTGACGAAACGCCGCTGCCGCAGACCGCTCCTGTGCCGCAGAAGCTCTATCTGAAGCTGCCCTGCGAGGGCGGCGACGCCGACCGAAGGACGCGCGCGATCCTGTCCATGTTCCCCGGAGGGCTTCAAGCAGTACTGTATTATGCCGATACGGGCGTGCGACGCGGGACGCTGTGTATGCCGCGCGAGGATATGCTTGCCGAGCTGGAGCGCGTGTTGGGACCGGGCTGCGTTGTTTTTAAATAATTTCACGTTTTTTTAACACGGCACTACACTTTTGAACGGGTATATGCTATAATATACGCCGATCGAGTTTATGAGAAAGAGGTGCGATTCAAATGAAAAAGCTGTGTCTGCTTCTTTGCCTCGCACTGCTGCTGCCGGTCCTGACGGGCTGCCTGCTCGAACCGGTGGAGAACCTGTACGATGTGCCGCAGATGCCTGCCGACATTCAGGCGCTGCAGGAGGTCGTCCGTGCGGCCATGCCGGACGGCGCGGTTTACAGTCCGCCTTCTGCGGGCGAAAACCAGCAGGCGGTGCAGCTTGTCGATCTTGACGGCGATCTGGTCGATGAGGCGGTCGTTTTCTTCCGGACAACCCAGACCGATACGCCGTTGTCACTGTGTATTTTCGATAAGATCGACGGGCAGTATCAGTTTGTCGCCCGCCTTGACGGTGCGGGCGCTGCCTTTGATCGCGTGCAGTATGCGCAGCTTGACGGGCTGGACGGGAGCGAGATTGTTGTCGGACGCCGTTTAAGCGATCAGCTTATGCAGCTTGTCAATGTCTATGCCCTGCGCGACGGCGCACTGGTCGAGCTTGCCAGCGGCTCCTATTCCGAGCTGGTTACGACGGATCTGGATGCGGACGGCCTACAGGATATGATTTTGCTGCGCGACAACGGTGCAACGCAGAACGCAACCGCAGAGTTTTACCACTGGTCGTCGGGGCAGCTTGTGCGTGAGCGCGAGACGGCATTGTCCGCGCCCGCCGCCAATATCAAGCGCATTCTGACAGGAAAGCTGTCGCGCAACATTCCCGCGCTATTTGTAGCCTCCACTTATGCGGAGACGAGTATTATTACGGATATTTTTATTTACCGCGATCGGACCTTCCGCAATCTCACGCAGTCCTCCGGGACGGACACGAGTGTCCAGACCGTGCGGGAGTATTATGTATACAGCGAGGACATTGATTCCGACGGTCTGATCGAGCTGCCGAGACTCATTCCGATGCAGAGTCTTGAAAATGAGGAAACCTCAAAGGATCAGTCCGTAATCTGCTGGTACAACCTGACTGTCAACGGGCGGGAGGAAGTCAAGCAGTATACTTACCACAACTACTCCGGCGGCTGGTATCTGACGCTGCCGGAGGGCTGGCAGGAGCACCTGTCGGTCAAACGGGACGGGCTGGTCGGAAATGCCATGGGCTTCCGCTTCGTCTGGTCTGCCGATTTCGGCACACAGGAGATGTTTTCCGTCGCGGCCGTCAGTTCGGAAAATGCGGCGCAGGTCGCCGTGGCCGAGGGCTGGACCGTTCTTGAGCAGAAGGGTGAGATCGTCTATGTCTGTCGGCTGGAAAGCGGTGCGGCAGCGCAGGCGGTCAGTTTGGATACGGTTCGCACCATGTTTCGCCTGATCCGTACCTCGTGGCGGACGGGAGAAACGCATTAAGGGAGGAATTTGCATGAAGAAGGTTCTGATTCTGGAGGATGAGGTCAACATCCGCAGCTTTGTGGTCATCAACCTGAAGCGTGCGGGCTATGAGGCAATTGAGGCCGGTACCGGTGCCGAGGCGTTGGAGCGTTTGCGCGACAACCCGGACATCGGCGTGGCTATTCTGGATATTATGCTGCCGGATACCGACGGCTTTGAGGTCTGCCGCACCATCCGCGCGACAAACAAGACCATCGGAATCATTATGCTTACCGCACGCACGCAGGAAATGGACAAGATCACAGGCCTGATGACCGGTGCGGACGACTATGTGACCAAGCCCTTTTCTCCGGCGGAGCTGACCGCGCGTATCGACGCGCTGTACCGACGTGTCGCGGACAATGCGGAGAGCGATCCGGGGATTATCAGCCGCCCGCCGTTTACGCTTAATGTCCGAAACCGCACGCTGGAGAAGGACGGCCGCCGTATCAAGCTCACGCAGGTTGAGCATGCGATTATACAGCTTTTTATGCAGAATCCGGAGAGGGCTCTGTCGCGGGAAGACATTCTCAATGCCGTCTGGGGAAAGGGCTACGACGGAGAACTGAAGATTGTGGATGTCAACATTCGCCGCCTGCGTATTAAGATTGAGGATAATACCGCCAACCCGACCTACATCACGACGGTTTGGGGCTTTGGCTATAAGTGGGGGCTGTAAGAGCCGGGAGGCAAGTGCATGAAGCGAAAAAAGGGCCTTCAGTGGCGCTGGCTGCGCAATACGCTGAGTATCGTACTGGCGCTCGTACTGTTGTGCGTGGTGGCACTTTCCATTACCGTTTCCGACTATTACTACTCCAATATGCGCGCAGGGATGGAATCCAAGGCACGCGCGAGTACCAGTTTTTTTGAAAACTACGTCGGACAGAGTTATCTGGAATTCTATCAGTCCTGCGTGAAATTTGCGCAGAGCTTCGAGTCGAAGGAAATGATGGAGCTTCAGTTCGTCAATACAGGGAAGCGTATTGTTGCCTCTTCTTACGTTCAACTGGCAACCCGCGCGGCTGAGACACCGGACATCGATGCAGCCATCTCCACCCGCGCCATCCAATCCTATACGGGAATCAATCCCAGCACCGGCGAGCGTATTATGGCCGTGTCCAGTCCGCTGGTTTACTCCAACGGCGAGGTCATCGGCGTTTTGCGTTATGTAACCAGCCTCCGGCTTGTTGACCGGCAGGTGATTTTGTTCAGCCTGCTCGTGGCGGCGGTCGGCCTGTTCATCCTGCTGATTGTCTATATCAGCGGACGGTATTACCTTCGCTCCATTCTTGTGCCCGTGCAGGAGCTTACGGATGTGGCCAAGCGCATTTCTGCCGGCAGCTACGGCGTGCAGATCCAGCGCAAGTTTGATGATGAGATCGGCGAGCTTGCCGATACCATCAATGATATGTCCATCAAAATCGGCCGTTCCGAGCAGATGCAGACCGAGTTTGTTTCCTCCGTCTCTCATGAGCTGCGTACACCTCTGACTGCGATCAGCGGCTGGAGCGAGACGCTGCTTGACGCGGGCGGTGCGGTCGATAACGATATGGCGCGGCGCGGACTGGGTATTATCCTTCGCGAATCGCGCCGTCTGACATCGATGGTTGAGGAGCTTCTGGATTTTACGCGTTTACAGGACGGCAGGTTCACCCTGAATGTTTCGCGGAATGACTTGCGCGCGGAGTTTGAGGATACCGTTTTCATGTACGGCTCCCGTCTGAAGCAGGAGGGTATTGTGCTGGAATACCTGGAAAACGACGATGAGATTCCGGAGCTTCTGTGTGACGCCGCGCGGATGAAACAGGTGTTTTTGAATATCCTCGATAACGCCGCAAAGCACGGCGGAGAGGGCGGCCGCATTACCGCGCAGATCCGCCGCGAAGGAGACTGGGTCTGCTTCTGCATCCGTGACTTCGGTCCCGGCATTCCGCCGGAGGAGCTTCCGCTGGTCAAGAAGAAATTCTATAAGGGAAGCTCCAAGGCGCGCGGCAGCGGCATCGGTTTGGCCGTATGTGAGGAAATCGTGGAGATGCACGGCGGTACGCTCACGCTGGAAAACGCCGAGGGCGGCGGCACGCTTGTAACCGTCCGTTTGCCCGCCGTGCAGCAATAGAAAGGAATTCCGATGGCAAAAAAAGAGACAAGCGAGAAATTTAAAACAATGATCGGCGGTCAGGCACTGATCGAAGGAATCCTGATGCTCGGACCAGATAAGTCCAGCGTCGTCGTGCGCAGCGGGGGCGAGTTGAAGATCCGCACCGAGCCGCGCAGGCTGCCGAAGAAGCACTCGGTCACCCGTTGGCCGTTGATTCGCGGTGTGGTGAATTTTTTTAGATCCATGAAAACGGGTGTGGAGGCGCTGATGTACTCCGCCGACCTGTTTTCGGATGAGGAGGATGCCGAGCCGGTCAAGCAGTCGCGTCTGGATGCGTGGCTGGAAAAGAAGCTCGCCTCGGAAAAAGCGAAGGGCGCGCTTGTGACCTTCTCGGTCTGCCTGGGACTGCTGTTCTCCGTGGCGCTGTTTTTCGTGCTGCCGTCGCTGCTCGGCTCGGCGGTGCGCGCGTGGATCACGCAGAACGAGTTTGCCGTAACACTCATCGAGGGCGTGGTGCGCATTTTCATTTTCCTGGCGTACCTTTTCCTTGTTTCGCGTATGAATGACATGAAGCGCGTGTTTTCCTACCACGGCGCGGAGCATAAGACCATCCGCTGCTATGAGGCCGGACTGCCCCTGACCGTGGAGAACGTCAGAAAGCAGACGCGGCTGCACCCGCGCTGCGGTACGAGCTTCCTGTTTGTCGTTATGATCGTGTCGATTCTGGTCTTTTCCCTGGCGAACCCTATCCTGCGGCCGATTTTTCCGGATGTGTCGAACGGCTTTCTGAACGCGCTGATCCGTGTGGCGATGAAGCTGCTGCTTCTGCCGCTGGTCGTGGGCATCAGCTACGAGTTCAACCGCCTTGTCGGCCGTTACGATAACTGGCTGACCCGCGCGTTGTCCAGACCCGGCATGTGGCTGCAATACCTGACCACACGTGAGCCGGACGAGGGCATGATGGAGGTTGGCATCGCCGCTCTGACCGAGGTGCTGCCGGAGCAGGAGGGCAGCGACCGATGGTGAAGAAGTATTCCGAGCTGTATCTCGATGCCCGTCGTGCCCTTTTGGCAAAAGAGGGACAGTTTGCGGCGAATATTGCCCGCGAGCTGGTGTGCGCCGCTTCCGGAAAGTCCGCCGAGCAGTTGATCTCCGACCGTGAGCTCTATGCCTCCGAGGAGGTCTGTGAACGTGCCGAAGCGTATGTCCGCCGTTGCCTGAACGGCGAGCCGATGCCTTACATTCTGGGGCAGTGGGATTTTTACGATATGACGCTTTGCGTTACGCCGGACGTACTGATTCCGCGCGACGATACGAACGTTGTGACGGAGCTGGCCGTGAAGAAGGCTCTGTTTCTGGAGCAGAATCCGAGGATTCTGGATCTTTGCACCGGCTCCGGCTGTATCGGTCTGGCCATTGCCCGCCGCGTTAAGGACGCGCGTGTGACCCTGGCGGATCTCTCTCCGGACGCGCTGCGCGTGGCAAAACGCAACGTCCAGCTTCAGAAGCTTTCGGCGCGCGTTATGTGCCTTCAGGCAGATGCAATGCAGCCTGCACAGGAATTTTTGGGAAAGTTCGATCTGATCGTTTCCAATCCCCCTTATATTCCCACGGCCGAATGGGAAACGCTTGATCCGTCCGTGCGCGATTTTGAGCCGCGCATGGCGCTCGACGGCGGTGCCGACGGGCTCGATTTTTACCGCGCCATTGTGCGCAACTTTACCGCTGCTCTCCACCCCGGCGGCTGGCTGTGCATGGAGTTCGGGATGGGGCAGGAAAATGCCGTCTGCGCGATTCTGCGCGACGGCGGTTATGAGATTGTTGAGCTTCGCAGGGACTCGGCAGAGATCATTCGTGCTGTCCTTGCACAGAAAAGAGAGGAGAATTGAGTATGGCACAGAAGAAAACGGCTTACGAAGCGCCGACGCCTGCCGAGGATAAGAAAAAGGCGCTTGCGACCGCATTGCAGCAGATTGAAAAGAGCTATGGCAAGGGTGCCGTGATGCGTCTGGGCGACCATCCGGAGATGAGCATCGACGCCATTCCCACCGGTTCTCTGGCGCTGGACTCCGCGCTGGGCATCGGCGGTCTGCCCCGCGGCAGAATCATTGAAATCTATGGGCCGGAATCCTCCGGCAAAACGACTCTTGCGCTGCACGTTCTGGCTGAAGCGCAGAAGCGCGGCGGCGAAGTCGCTTTTGTGGATGCCGAGCATGCGCTTGACCCCACCTATGCTGCCGCAATCGGCGTGGATATCGACTCCATGCTGGTGTCCCAGCCGGATACCGGAGAGCAGGCGCTGGATATTACCGAGGCGCTTGTGCGCTCCGGTGCCATCGATGTCGTCGTCGTTGACTCTGTGGCTGCACTGACGCCCCGCGCTGAGATTGAGGGTGAGATGGGCGATGCCTTTGTCGGCCTTCAGGCTCGCCTGATGAGTCAGGCGCTGCGTAAGCTTGCGGGTACCGTCGCCAAAACGAACTGTATCGCTATTTTTATCAACCAGCTTCGTATGAAAATCGGCGTGATGTACGGCAACCCTGAGACAACCACCGGCGGCAATGCGCTGAAATTCTATTCCTCCGTCCGTCTGGATGTCCGAAAGATCGAGGCCATCAAGGACGGCAGCACCGTCGTGGGTAACCGCACCCGCGTAAAGGTCATCAAGAACAAGGTTGCGCCTCCGTTTCGTGAGGCGGTCTTTGATATCATGTACGGCGAAGGTATCTCGAAATACGGTGAGCTGCTGGATATCGCCGTGGATATGGAGTTGGTCAATAAGAGCGGAAGCTGGTTCTCCATCGGAGAGGAGCGTATCGGCCAGGGCCGCGATAACGCCAAGCAGTATCTGATCGACCATCCGGAGATTTCCGATGAGCTGGAGACCAAGGTACGCGCCCATCTGAGCGAGCTGGCAAACGCCCGCGCGGGCAAGCCTGCCGCGAAGCCTGCCGCAAAGGCCGTCGATGTTTCGGCGGACGACTTCGATGCGGATTGAATCCATCGAGCAGACGCGCTCCCCGCAGGGAAAGCTGCGCCTGCGTTTTGAGGGCGGCGAGTCGATGCTCGTGCTGCCCGCCGTAATCACAGAGCTGGGGCTTTACGCCGGACTGGACGTGCCGGAGGCCGGAATGGACAGCCTGCGCGAGCAGAACGCCGCCGCCTCCGCGAAAAACCGTGCCGTGCGGATTCTCTCTGCTGCCGCGGTGTCGAAGAATGAGCTGGAGCATCGGCTGGTGCAGAAGGGCGAGTCGCCCGAGCACGCGGCACAGGCGGCCGAATGGCTGGATTCCCTGCGCCTGCTCGACGACCGGGCACTTGCTGCGCAGCTTGTGCGCAGCGCCGCCGCCAAGGGCTATGGCGAGGCGCGCGTGCGGCAGCTTCTCTATGCCAAGCGGATTCCGCGCGAGTTTTGGGAGGAAGCGCTTGCTCAGATGCCGGACCAGTCCGGCGCGATCGATGAATTTTTAAGCAAACGGTTTCGGGGCAAGGCCCCTGATCGGGCCGAGTGCAGACGCGCGACGGACGCGCTGCTGCGCCGCGGCCATCGCTGGCAGGACATCCAAAATGCGTTGGAGCGCTACGGAGTTATGCCGGAGGAATAAACGAAAGAAGGTGCTGTGCATGGGAAAGCGTGTAGGTATGATCTCGCTGGGCTGTGCAAAAAATCAGGTGAATGCGGAGCAGATGCTTTATCTGCTGCGGGAAGCGGGCTATGAGATCCTTCCGTCCGTAGAAAATGCGGATGTTGTAATTATCAATACCTGCGGCTTTATTGATTCGGCCAAGAGCGAGGCCATTGACAATATTCTGGCAATGGCGGCGCTGAAAAGTGAGGGAATCATCGGAAAGATTCTGGTCACCGGATGCCTGTCGCAGCGTTATCAGGACGAGATCCGGCAGGAGCTGCCGGAGGTGGACGGCGTGCTCGGCACAGGAAGCTACGGCTCCGTCGTCGAGGCGGTCGGCCACCTGCTTGACGGCGAGACCGTTTCCGAGTTCGGAGACATCAATGCGCCCATCGATGAGGTCGACCGTGTGCTGACAACACCGGAGCACTACGCCTACCTGAAGATTGCCGAAGGCTGCGACAACCGCTGCGCCTATTGCGTCATTCCCTCTCTGCGCGGCCGTTACCGCAGCCGAACAATGGAGGACTGCCTTTATGAGGCCCGCCGCCTTGCCGATGACGGGGTAAAGGAGCTGATTGTCGTTGCGCAGGATACCAGCCGCTACGGGGCGGATCTGTATCATAAACGCCGCCTGGCGGAGCTGCTGCGCGAGCTTTGCAAGATCGAAAAGCTGCACTGGATTCGCGTGCATTACCTGTATCCCGACGAGATCACACAGGAGCTGATCGATACGATTGCCTCCGAGCCGAAGATTGTCAAATATCTGGATATTCCCATCCAGCACGTCAATGCAGCCATTCTCAAGCGAATGAATCGCCGCGGTACGCGGCAGGAGCTCGACGCGCTCTTTGCCAAGCTCCGCCGTGAGATCCCCGGACTGGTGCTGCGCACGAGCCTGATTGCCGGTCTGCCCGGAGAGGGGGAAGCGGAATTCGATGAGCTTTGCCAATGGCTGCGCGAGCAGAAGCTCGAACGTGCCGGCGCATTTGCTTTCTCTCCGGAGGAGGGAACTCCCGCAGCGGCAATGGAGCATCCGGATGAGCAGACGGCACAGCGCCGCGCCGAGATACTCGGAGAGCTGCAATCCGACGTAATGGACGAGTATAACACCTCGCGCTTCGGGCAGGATATGGAGGTGCTCTGTGAGGGGTATGACGAGGAATCGGAGCGGTTCTTCGGCCGAACCTACGCCGATTCGCCGGACATTGACGGACGTGTGCTCTTTGCAAGCAACCGGGATGTCCCGGTAGGCAGCTTTGTTACCGTACACATTGACGGTGCGCAGGACGGCGATCTGATCGGTACGGAGGTGGAGTTATGACAACCGCGACGAAGATCACGTTGGTCCGCCTGGCGCTGATCCCTGTGTTTATGGTGATGATGTATGCCAGCCAGTCTGCGCACTGGGCGCAGTATGTTGCCTTTGCGGTGTTTCTGATCGCCAGCCTGTCGGATTTTGCGGATGGACAGATCGCCCGCCGTTGTCATCAGGTTACGGTTTTGGGAAAATTCCTTGATCCGCTGGCGGATAAGCTGCTGGTCATTTCTGCAATGGTCATGTTCTGCCAGTGGGAGGTCTTTCCGGCGTGGGCGCTGATGCTTGTTCTGGCGCGGGAATTCGCCGTGACCGGTCTGCGGCTGATTGCCGTGGGAAACGGTGTCGTCATTGCGGCCGGCTGGTCGGGAAAGATCAAGACTGCTGCGACCATGATTGGCCTGTGCTTTATGCTCGTGTTCTGGCGCGGCTACTCCTTCAGCCTGACCCTGAACACACTGGTTGTATGGGTCATCACCCTGACCACGCTATATTCCGGCGTGGAGTACTTCGTAAAAAACTGGCGTTGCCTGCTTGACAGACAGAAGCCGGAATGATACACTTATATGAGTATGTTTCGCGCGTTGACCGGGAAGAGTACCGCTCCCGTCGCCCCGTAGCAGAGAGCGTCTGCCCAGGCTGAAAGCAGATGCGGCGGGCAGGAGCGGGAAGTGCGCCCGCGAGCGCGGGGGAGAGTCCCCCGTTTGCCGCGTTAAGGCAGAAGCGAGAAATCAGAGTGGAACCGCGGTGATGCCGCCTCTGGATTGCACCCGGAGGCGGCTTTTCGCGCAAAGAAAACGGAGGAGTTTTTATGTATCTTTACAATTCGCTAAGTCATAAGAAGGAATTGTTCGTTCCGAATGATCCGAGCCTGGTCAAAATGTATACCTGCGGCCCGACGGTTTATCACTATGCCCATATCGGCAATCTGCGCAGCTACATCATGGAGGATGTGCTGGAGAAGAGCCTGTGCTACTTGGGCTATCCCGTCAAACGCGTGATGAACATTACCGATGTCGGTCATCTGGCTTCCGATGCCGATACCGGCGAGGACAAGATGCTCAAGGGCGCGCGCCGCGAGCATAAGACGGTCATGGAGATCGCGAAGTTTTACACCGACGCTTTCTTTGCGGACTGCGAAAAGCTCAATATCAAGCGGCCCGAGATTGTCGAACCGGCGACGCACTGCATCCCGGAGTTCATCCACATGGTTCAGACACTTCTGGACAAGGGCTTTGCCTATCCGGCCGGAGGCAACATCTATTTCGACACCTCCAGGCTGGAGCAGTATTATGTGTTTAACGACCACGATGAGGAAGACCTTGCTGTCGGTGTGCGCGAGGGCGTCGAGGAGGATACCAATAAACGCAATAAGAACGATTTTGTGCTGTGGTTTACAAAATCCAAGTTTGAGGATCAGGCACTGAAGTGGGATTCTCCGTGGGGCGTTGGTTATCCGGGTTGGCATATTGAGTGCTCCGCCATTGCCGTCAAGCATCTCGGCGAACGGCTTGACCTGCACTGCGGAGGCATCGATAACGCTTTTCCGCATCATACGAATGAAATCGCACAATCGGAGGCGTATCTGGGCCATAAATGGTGCAATTACTGGTTCCATGTGCATCATCTGAACACCGAAAACGGCAAGATGTCCAAATCCAAGGGCGAATTCCTGACTGTTTCTCTGCTCGAACAAAAGGGCTACGATCCGCTGGTCTATCGTCTGTTCTGCCTGCAGAGTCACTACCGCCGAAATCTTGTGTTTTCATGGGAGAATCTTGACAATGCTGCCGTGACCTACCGGAAGATTGCCGCGCGCGTCGCGGCGCTCGGGACGGACGGAACGGCAGACGAGGCCGCGTTGGAGACCCTGCGCGAGAAGTTTCGCAATGCGCTCAGTGCCGACCTGAATACTTCTCTGGCGGTGACGGCCGTGTATGATGTGCTCAAGGCCGATACGAACGATGCGACAAAACGCGCCGCGCTGGCGGATTTTGACCGCGTGTTGGGCTTGGATCTTCTGAAGGCAGCGGAGAAGCTGAAGGCGGCTGAGCCTGCCGAGGAGTGCGATCCGGAGATCGATGCACTCGTTGCGGAACGTGCACAGGCGAAAAAAGAGAAGAACTGGGCGCGTGCCGATGAGATTCGCGACCGACTCAGGCAGCGCGGTATTGAGATCATCGATACTCCGCAGGGTGCAAAATGGAAGCGCGTCTGAGGGCCGGCGTATGAAGCTGATGATCCTTGACGGCAACAGCGTCATTAACCGTGCCTTTTACGGTGTACGACCGCTGACGACGCGTGACGGGCTGTTCACCAATGCCATTTTTGGCTTTCTGAATATCCTTGAGCGTGTCCGTGCGGAGGAAGCCCCCGAGGCGCTGTGCGTTGCCTTTGATCTGCACGGCCCGACATTCCGGCATCTGAAATACGACGGTTATAAGGCTACCCGGCACGCCATGCCGGAGGAGCTGGCGGTGCAGATGCCGGTCATGAAGCAGGTGCTGGCGGCGATGAATATCCCGATCTATGAGTGCCAGGGCTGGGAGGCCGACGATGTAATCGGTACCGTTGCGCTGCGCTGTGCCGAAAGCGGCTGGGATTGTGTGATCCTGACGGGCGATCGCGACAGCCTTCAGCTTGTCAATGAACGTGTTACCGTGAAGCTTGTGCGCACGCAGGGTGGGCAGACCGCCGCGGTAGACTATACGCCGCAGGTGTTCCGCGCGGAATACGGTATGGAACCGTGCCGGCTGATCGACCTGAAAGCGCTGATGGGTGACAGCTCGGACAATATTCCGGGCGTTGCGGGCGTCGGGCCGAAAACGGCTGCGGATCTGCTGCACCGCTTCGGGACGCTCGACGGTGTTTATGAAAACCTGTCTCCGCAGAATATGAAGGGAAAGCTTTTTGAAAAGCTGCAAAACGGCCGCGAGATGGCGTATTTATCCTATGATCTTGCAACGATACGATGCAACGCGCCAATTGCCTTTGCCCCGGAGGGGAATTTATGTCAACCACCTAGGCGACGCGCGCTATACGAGCTGTTTACGCGGCTGGAGTTTCAGCGTCTGATCGACCGCTATGGTCTGCGCGGCGCCGCGCTGGAGCAGGATGCGTCGGAGGAACCTGCCCAGACCGTGACCGGCAGCTGCACGCTCCTGGACGTGCTGGAGCCGGGGCAGGCGCGGCCGCTGTTTTCCGGTGCGATGCTCAGTGTTGCCGCAGCAGAAGACCTCTCCCTGCTGGTGGCTGCGCCGCGTATGGACGGCCCGAACCAGACGGCTTATGTGCTGCGCCGCGAGACGCTCGGGACGGACTTTGTGCCGCTGCTGCAACGCCTGTTCGCGGCGGACGTGCCGAAGACCGTGCACGACGGCAAGCCGCTGCTGCGCGCGCTGCTGGCGCTCGGTGTGGAGCCTGCCGGGGTCGTGTTCGACACGGCCGTAGCGGCCTATCTGCTCGATGCGACGCGCGGCGCCTACGCTTTGCCGCAGCTGGCGCAGGACTGTCTGCACATCCCGCCTGCGGACGAGGCCTCGCTCCCGCCGGAAAGCATCCTTGCCGTCCGGACGGCCTGTATCGACGGTCTGACGGAGGAACTCGGCAAGCGTCTGCGCGAGCAGGGTATGCAGCCGCTGTTCAAGAACATCGAGCTGCCGCTGTGTCCGGTGCTGGCACATATGGAGCATGACGGCATCCTCGTCGATGCAAGGGCTCTGCACGATTTCGGTGAGATGCTCTCCGAGCGCATCGACGCTTGCGAGAACCTGATCTTCGGCTATGCCGGAGAGACGTTCAACCTCAATTCCACGCGCCAACTCGGTACGTTCCTGTTTGAAACGCTCGGCCTGCCGCCCGTGAAGAAGACGAAGAACGGCTATTCCACGAATGCCGAGGTACTTGAAAATCTCCGCGACCGGCATCCGGCCGTGCAGGCCATCATGGATTACCGTATGCTTACAAAGCTGAAATCCACCTATGCCGACGGCCTGCAGAAGGTCATCGAGCCGGATGGGCGCATTCATACAACATTCCAGAATACGGTTACTGCCACCGGCCGTCTGTCCTCCACGGATCCGAATTTGCAGAATATCCCCGTGCGGACGGAGCTGGGCAGTGAGATTCGTAAAATGTTTGTCCCACAACCCGGTTGTGTGTTTGTCGATGCGGACTACAGTCAGATCGAGCTGCGCGTGCTGGCGCACATCGCGGATGATACGCGTATGCAGGAGGCGTTTCGCTCCGGCGAGGACTTCCATGCCGTGACTGCCTCGCAGGTGTTCGGCGTCCCGCTGGAGTCCGTCACGCCGCTGATGCGCCGTCACGCCAAGGCTGTGAATTTCGGTATTGTCTACGGAATTTCCGAGTTCTCTCTGGCGCAGGATATCGGTGTTTCCCGCCGTGAGGCGAAGGACTATATCGAACACTACCTCAGCGAATACTCCGGCGTTCGAGAGTATATGAAACGAATTGTTGCCTTTGCGCGGGAAAACTGCTTCGTGCGGACGCTCTACGGTCGTGTGCGGCCGATTCCGGAGATCCGCAGTACGAATTTCAATATCCGTTCCGGGGCAGAGCGCATCGCGCTCAACACGCCCGTGCAGGGCACGGCGGCGGATATCATCAAGCTGGCAATGCTGCGTGTGGACGAGGCGCTGCGCCGTGAGGGGATGCGCGCGCGGCTCCTTTTACAGGTGCACGATGAGCTGATTGTCGAGTGCCCGCGTGAGGAAGCAGCGGATGTTGCGGCCCTGGTCACGCGCGAGATGGAGCACGCTGCCGAGCTGCGCGTGCCGCTGGTCGCGGAGGCGAAGATGGGGGAAAGCTGGTTTGATGCGAAATGATTGTTGCGATGAATGTCGGCCATGTGCCGCAAATTGCAGCGCTGGAAAAACGCTGCTTTACCGACCCGTGGAGTGAGGCTTCTGTCGCCTCGGAGCTGGAAAACCCACTCGGCCTGTGGCTTGTTGAGGAGCGGGAGGGTGTTGTTGCCGGCTATATCGGTTCACAAAGCGTCCCGCCGGAGGCAGATGTAATGAATGTCGCCGTTGCACCGGAATTTCGGCGGCAGGGCATCGCTTCCGCGCTGTTGAGCGCGCTTGCTGCCCGGCTTGCCGTGCAGGGCATCCGTTCGTTGACGCTGGAGGTGCGTGTGTCCAACGCAGCGGCGCGCGCATTGTATGCCGCCTTCGGCTTTGCCGAGATCGGACGGAGGAAAAACTATTATCTTGAACCGAAAGAGGATGCTCTCATTCTCAGAAAGGAGCTTAGCGATGCTGATTCTTGCCATTGAATCCTCCTGCGACGAGACTGCCGTCGCGCTGGTGCGCGACGGGCGGACGGTGCTGACCGACTGCATTTCCTCCCAGGTTGCGCTGCATCGGGAATACGGCGGTGTTGTACCGGAGATTGCTTCACGCAAGCATGTGGAAGCAATCTCTGCGCTCGCCGGGCAGGCACTCTTGCAGGCAGGCGTATCGCGCAGCGACATCGACGCCGTAGCGGTGACCTATGCGCCCGGACTGATCGGCGCGCTGCTGGTCGGCGTGAATTTCGCCAAAGCCGCTGCGCTGGCGCTGGATGTGCCGCTGATTCCCGTTCACCATATCCGCGGGCATATCGCGGCGAATTACCTGGCCTATCCCGATTTGCAGCCGCCGTTTCTTTGTCTGGTCGTCTCCGGCGGTCACACACTGCTGGTCGACGTGCGCGATTATACCGACCTTTGTATTCTTGGCGGCACACGCGACGACGCGGCAGGGGAGTGCTTTGATAAGGTCGCGCGGCTTTTGGGAATGCCGTATCCCGGCGGGGCGGCGCTTGACCGCGCGGCGCAGGGCGGCGACGAAGGGCGTTATGCGCTGCCGCAGCCAAAGCTGTCCGGAAATCCGCTCGATCTGTCGTTCTCCGGCCTGAAAACGGCGGCGGTCAATCTGATCCATAATATGCAGCAGAAAAACGAGCCGATTGATATAGCGGGACTGTGCGCGAGCTTCTCTTCGGCAGTGTGTACTATGCTTGTACCGCGCACGTTGCTGGCGTTGGAGCAGACCGGACGAAAAACACTTGCCGTGGCCGGAGGGGTGGCGGCCAACAGCCGTATTCGAGCTGCGCTGGAGCGCGAGACAACGCGTCTGGGCGTTCGACTGTGTATGCCGCCGCTGCGGCTGTGCGGCGATAACGGTGCGATGATCGGTGCGCAGGCCTACTACGAATATCTTGCAGGAAATCTTGCCGACCAGACGCTTAATGCCTATGCCACAAAATCCATGGAGGGCGAACAATTGTAAAATGACATCAAAAGGCCCGACCGTGCACTTGCCGGCCGGGCGCTTGTGTTTGCGAAAGGGGCGAATTTTGTCGAAAAACTGCACAAATTTTTTGGACGTCATAAAATTATGTCAATCGCATTTAGCCGACAAATATTCAGAATATTCGGAATGGCGAAAAAACAGATGAAAAATCGGCCTATTTGGAGCTTTCTGTGCAGGATTCCTGTGCAGAAAGCTGTGCATCGTGTGTATAACTATTGGAAAATCTGCCGATAGGCCGGATTATGGTAAACAAAAATAATGCTTGACAAATGAAAACAGCACCTCCACGTGGGAAGTGCCGTAAGGTGATTATTCCATTTGTGCAAGCGTACAGGCGGCGGCCAACTCCTCTGAGGTCCCGTCAACCGTGGCGCGCGCAGCGAGCAAAAGTGTCTGAAGCTCGGCAAAAGAGGTACCAATGGTAGCGGTGACGGCTCCGATGTCCTGCGTTGCGCGCTGCAATTTCCGCTCGGCCTGTGCGTAAATCTGCTTCATCTGCTCTGCGCTGCGCGCAGCGCGCTCCTGTGCTTTCCGTTCGGACTGTTCCGCCCGGCGATATGCAGCAAGTTCCTGTGCATGGAGCGTTTCCGGCTCGGCGGGCTTTTCGGACGACTGCGGTTGTGCTTCGTTCGGCTTCGCGTTTTGGGCCGCCTCCTCCAACGCGGCGATTTGCTCCTGCAGACGCAGGTTCTCCTCACGTAGCATACGCATCTTACGTTCGTGCTCGGAGGTAAGCGCCTGAATAAACTGCGCTACGTCGCTGCGATTAAAGCCGTGCAGAGCGCTGCGGAATTGTCCCATCGGAACGGCCATGTGATCTCCCTACCTTCCGAAATCGCCGCAATACGGCGCATTTCATCATTTCCCGCCTATTATAGCACGGGGAAGTGCAGAAAACAACCCTTTTCTGCATAAAAACGCCCACACTTCCGAGTAGAAGCGTGGGCGGAGTTTATCGATCAATTGACGATGCGGCGGGCGGTCATATAGTTCCTCGCATAATAGGATTCCGAGAGACTGGAGATGATTACGCCCTGCCGTGAATTTGCGGCATGAACAAAACGCCCACCGCCGATATACATCCCAACATGGAAAGCAACGCTGCCGCTGCCAAAGAACACCAGATCGCCGGGCTGAAGCTCGCTATAGCGTATGTAACGACCGTTGGCGAGCTGGCCGGTAGCGCCACGGTTAATCGAGTAACCGAATTGACCGTAGACATAGTACATCAAACCGGAGCAATCAAAGCCGTAGCTCGGATTCTGCGCACCGTAGATATACCGATAACCGACGAAGCGCTGGGCAAATTCACAAATGAGCCTGCCGAGCTGAGACTCGTACACATGGCCCGCAAGCTGTGCCAGCGGGGAGACGGAGGTGACGACGCGCGTATCTGCGACGTCATACTCCAGTGAGGCATCTTCGTCAAAAGCGGCGCGGCAGGGAACGTCAACGGACTCCGGTGAGCCGCTCTCAACGGAGACGACCCTGTTACCCGGATCATGCGCAAGATCAATACCGCCCTCGGTAGCCAGGCGCAGAAGCTCAATATGCATCGAGTCGTTCTTTGCGGCGTAATCCACAGGCATCCAGTTTGTCAGCCGCGCGACGGCGGAGGCGGCACGCTGTGCCAGAGAGCGGGTGGCTGCGGGGACAATCATGACCGGCGAAGCCGCGCCGGGGACGAGCAGGAATGCCGCAAGTGCGGCGACGATAAGCAAAAGGGCACAGAGCACCCTGATTTGCCGTTTCATGGCAGAACCTCCCGTGGTTCCAGATTATTTTGCGCTGAGGGCACGCTCGAGCCAAACGCAGCCAACATCCAAAGCGGCGTAAAGCCCATCCTTCTCGGTTTTCTTTACCACGCGGTCGCGCAGCTTGGCGTTCGGATCGGTGCGCTGAAGCTGCACGCTGACCTTTGTTGCCAACTCAAGATCCTCGAGCTGTTTGGTTTCCAGAATTTGCAGCATGACGATGTACTCGTCAGCCATTGAACCGTAATAGAGCTGATTGTCCTTTCGCAGCAGGGGTCGACCCTTATACATCAGGACGTTTTGTGTATCGGACATAGATACCTCCAGACGCTGTAACCGAATTGTAACACATAGCAACCGGTTTGTCAATAAGTTTTTTCGGGTTTGATAGAATTGGGATGTTGGATGTTATGGGAGATCCTGCACAAAGGGGGAGCCGGCACGCTCCCCCTTCGTTTTTCAGTCGAACAGATAGTGCCGTACAAGCTCCTGAAGGAGCTCGTCCCGGTCGAGCTTGCAGATCAGACTGCGCGCCCCGTTATGATTGGTAATGTAAGTCGGGTCTTCGGAGAGAAGATATCCGACGATCTGGTTGATCGGATTGTAACCCTTTTCCGTCAGAGAACGATAGACCTCCGTGAGGATCTGCTTCATTTCCTCCTGGCTGTCGTCCGGCACGGAAAACTTGATGGTGTTGTGCTCCAATTTGCCCCGCCTCCTTTGTCTTTCTCTACGCATAATATAGCCGAATTATGCGCCAAAGTAAAGAGGAATCGTGCAGATTTTATAAAAAGTTTACCGAAGTGACGCGCCCAGCGCCTCCATGCGCGCCAAAACCGCAGAGATCACGGCATCGGAGTCGGCGTCGGTGAGCGTGCGCTCATCGGAACGGAGCGTCAGACGGAAGGCAAGACTCTTTTTGCCCTCCGGGATGCCCCTGCCGCGATAGATATCAAACAGACGGATTGAACGCAGCAGCGGACCGCCCGCTTCTCCGATAGCCTTTTCCAGCTCCGCGACGGTTTTGGCTTCGTCGCAGACAAGAGCCAGATCACGCGTAACGGCGGGGTACCTCGGAAGCGGCTGATAGGTTCTTTCGGGCTTTTCCAGCTTGGCAAGCGTCGTGAAGTCCAGCTCCGCGGCATAGATGTCCGCGTCGATACCGTAATTCCCGGCAACAAGCGGGTGGATTTGTCCGAAGCAGCCCAGATCGATGCCGGAAACGAACAGGCGCGCGCAGCGGCCGGGGTGGAAGGCGGGATTGCCGGTCTCGGCAACATATTCGCCTGCGGGGAGATTCAGCTTGTCGAGCAGAGTTTCGATCTCGCCCTTGAGCGAGAAGAAGTCCTCCCCCTCGCCGTAGGTGCCCAGTACCAGATGCTTCGGTTCGTCGGGCAGAGTGCGCCCCTCGTGCGGCAGGTAGACCTTGGCCAGCTCATAAAGCTTCACTGCGTCGTTGTGATAGTTGTAGTTTCGCGCGAGAATGGCAAGCATGGACGGCAGCGCGACGGTACGCATGATCGACGCATCCTCACCGAGCGGGTTCTGAATACGCAGTGCTTTGCGCAGCGGGCTGTCCTGCGGCAGACAGATCAGGTCAAAGACCGACGGCGAAACGAAGGAGTATGTGAGAATTTCGCTGTAACCGAGGCTGCGGCAGAGGCTTCCCGCCCGATTCTCGAAGACCATTGTTCCGGTGTAGCCGCCCTCGGCGGTTGCGCTGCGGAAGGCGGTGGTGGGAATGTTGTCATAGCCGAACAGACGACCGACCTCCTCGGCGATGTCTGCACACTGCACCAGATCCGGCCGCCAGGACGGAACAAGAACCCGTCCGTTTTCGACAGGAACCTCCAGGCGGCGCAGATATTCGACCATCTCCGCTTCGGAGATATTTGTGCCGAGCAGACGGTTGATGCGCTCCGGCTCCAGCGGGAGCGTGCGCGCTTCGGGGACATAGTTCAGCACGTCGATCATTCCGTCGAGCACTTCGCCGGCGCCGAGCAGCTCCACAAGCTCGCAGGCGCGGTTGACGGCGGGGAGCGTCAGCAGCGGGTCGATGTTCTTTTCAAACTTGCCGGAGGCCTCCGTGCGCATTCCGAGCGCGAGCGCCGTCTGGCGAATGGAGGTGCCGTTGAAATTGGCGGATTCAAACACGACGTCTGCGGTGTCGCCGACGATCTCGCTGTTTTCACCGCCCATGATGCCGGCAAGGCCGATGGGCTTTTCGCCGTCGGCGATGACCAGCATTCCCGGGGTAAGCGCTCTGGGGGTGCCGTCGAGTGTCGTCAGTGTTTCGCCTGCGACACTTTCGCGCACAACGATCTTCTTCGAGCCGATATAGCGGTAGTCGAAAGCGTGCAGCGGTTGTCCGTATTCCAGCATGACGTAGTTCGTAATATCCACGATGTTGTTGATGGGGCGCACACCGTTGGCACGCAGCCGCTGCCGCAACCATTTGGGCGAGGGTGCAATCTTTACGTTGCGTACCATGCGCGCGGTGTAGCGGTTGCACAGCGCTTCCGCCGGAACCTCTACGTCCAGAAGCTCCTCCAGTTCGCCTTTACCGCCGCCGCGTACGAACGGCTCGTGGTGCTTCATCGGACGGTCAAAAGCGGCGGCAGCTTCGCGGGCAAGGCCGATGATGCTGTAGCAGTCCGGGCGGTTGTTGGTGATCTCAAAGTCAACAACGGTATCGTCGTTGCCAATGACGGCATTGATGTTGTCGCCGGGCTTGCAGTCCTCCTCAAGGATGAAAATGCCGTCCTCGATGGCATAGGGGAAATCGTTGCGCGTCAGGTCCAGCTCTCTGAGTGAGCAAAGCATTCCGTCCGAGCGTTCTCCGCGCAGCACGCCGCTGCGAATCTGCACGCCGCCGGGCAGCTTCGCGCCGTCAAGCGCGGCGGGGACAAGGTCGCCCTGATGCACATTCTGCGCGCCGGTGACGATCTGTATCGGTTCTCCCGCACCGACATCGACCTGACAGATCCACATATGATCCGAATCGGGGTGACGCACGACGGATTCCACGCGGCCGACGACCACGTTTTCGATCTCTGCGTCAAGTCGCTCATAGGTTTCGACCTTCTGGCCGGCGACGGTCATCGTTTCGACGAATTCCTTGTCGGAAATATCCCGGAGGTCGACGAATTCTTCATTGAGCCATTTTCTGTTCAGTTTCATAATACCGTACCTCCTTAGAATTGGGACAGGAACCGGATATCGTTATCAAAGATGAGCCGCAGATCGTTGAGCCGCAGGCGGCCCATTGCCATGCGCTCAAGGCCGATGCCGAAGGCAAAACCGGAGTATTTGTCCGGGTCAATGCCGCAGCCCGCAAGCACCTTCGGGTGCACCATGCCGGCGCCGAGCAGTTCGATCCAGCCCTCGCCGTGGCAGGTGGAGCAGACCTGGCCGCCCGTCTCGCCCGTACCGCGGCACTTGAAGCACTGCATATCGACTTCGCAGCTCGGTTCCGTAAAGGGGAAGTGATGCGGACGGAAGCGCACGACGGCGTCTTCACCGTAGAGTCGTTTGATGAGTGTTTCCAGCGCACCCTTCAGGTCGCCCATTGTAATGCCCTCGTCGATGACCAGCCCTTCAATCTGGTGGAACATCGGCGAGTGTGTCGCGTCGGCCTCATCCTTACGGAACACGCGGCCGGGAGCGAGAATACGGATGGGGGGCTTCTGGCTTTCCATTACGCGCACCTGCATGGGACTGGTCTGTGTGCGCAGGAGGACGCTGTCCTCGTCGTCAAAGTAGAAGGTGTCTGAGCGGTCGCGGGAGGGGTGCCCCTCCTCAATGTTGAGCTTTGTAAAGTTGTAGGCGGCCTCCTCAACCTCCGGGCCGTCAACGATCCGGTAGCCCATGCCGATGAAGATCTCCTTGACCTCCTGCAAAACCCGATTCATGGGATGCTGATGCCCCAGCTCAATTTGTCTGCCAGGTGCGGTCACGTCGAGCGCCTCGGCAGCCAGACGGCGTTCCAGCGCAGCGGTCTCCAGCTCCCGACGGCGCTGCTCCAGGGTTTGCTCCAGGGCGGCGCGGACGTTGTTGGCAAGCTGTCCCATTATGGGGCGCTCCTCGGCGGAGAGCTTGCCCATCTGCTTGAGCAGAGCGGTCAGCTCGCCCTTTTTGCCCAACACGCGCACGCGCACCGCGTCGAGCGATGTGCTGTCGATCGCAGTATGGATCTGCTCCAATGCCTGCGATTTGATCTGTTCGAGTTGTTCTCTCATATCGGTCTCCTTTGGAAGAATTTACGGAATAAAAAACGCCCTCCGCCCCACACCGGGACGAAAGACGAAGCCTTCCGCGGTACCACCCGCAATTCGCGGCCGATACCGCGCACTCTGACCTGTAACGGAGCGACCCGTCCCCGCCTACTTGCAATGCTTTGAGCGGGGAAGCTCACGGGAGAAAGCCGACAGCGTTCACGGCGGACGGATTGCAGCGCCCCGTCCTCTCTGGAGCCGTGGGATAACGGGGCGGCAGCCCGGTCATAGCCTGTTTGCCGGAGACGCCGCAGACGATGCGGTGCCGCCGCTTCAATTGCGACCTATTCTAACACACTTTTTCCTGTTTTGCAAGAGATAAAGTACATATTCCCCCCGTGCGGAGCATAGGATTTTGTGCGCGGCCTGTCCGCGACATCCGGAAAGGTTGTGATTGCTTTGAAAAAATCGCTTGCCTGTCTGCTACTCCTTTGCCTGTTGCTTACGGCCTGTGTACGGGGGGAAAGTCCGCTTCAGCCTGCCGTGGATTTTCGTGCGGGTCTGATCTCTGCGGGCGGATGCACGTTCCGAGCGGAGGTGCGGGCGGATTTTGGCAGCTTCGTGCAGGACTTTGTGCTTGACTGTGATGTCCGCAGTGACGGGACGGCGCGGCTGTGTGTCGTCTCACCGGAGACGATCGCGGGCATCTGCGCCACTGTGACCGAGAGCGGCGGAAAGCTGGAATACGACGGCCTTGCGTTGGATTTCGGTCTGCTGGCCAACGGCAATATCAGTCCCGTTGCTGCACCCGCGTTGGTTGCGGCGGGCTGGATGGAGGCGTTTATCTCGACGGCAGGCGCGGACGGTGAGTATTACCATACCTTGTATCTGAAAAATTATGACGAGAAGGAAATATTAATTGACACATGGATGAAAAACGGCGTACCATTTTGTGCCGAGCTGTGCTATAATAGTCATCGAATTATGCGAATGAACCTTTCGGACTTCAAATTGCATTGAAGGAAGTGGCTTATGAATTATCTCAAAAGAACATGGGCCGAGGTCTCGCTCGACCATCTCAATCATAATTATCTTGCATTGCGTGAGAAGCTGCCCCGAGGCTGCCGCTTTTTGGGTGTTGTCAAGGCGGATGCCTACGGTCACGGTGCCGTCCCGATCAGCCGGCACCTGTGCGAGCTGGGAGCGGAGTATCTCGCCGTATCGAATATTGAGGAGGCTGTGCAGCTTCGGCGCGGCGGTATCCGCGGGCCGATCCTGCTGCTTGGCTACACGCCGCCTTTTTATACGACGGATCTGGCGGCAATGAACCTCATTCAGGAGGTCCACAGTCTGGATTACGCTCAGGCGCTCAATGAGCGCCTGAGCGGGACGCACCGCCGTTTGCGCATACACATTAAGCTTGATACCGGAATGTCCCGCCTCGGTTTTTTTGCCTACGACCACGAGCAGACGCTCGATGAGCTGCGGCAGGTGGCGCAGCTGGAGCATCTGCGTATTGAGGGAGTGTTCACCCACTTCCCGACGGCCGACTCGACCGCTCCGGAGGACGCTGCATTTACGCGCCTGCAGTTCGAACGCTTCATGCGAATGCTTGAGGCAATGAAGGGCGTGGGCATTGAGCCGGAGATCCGCCACTGCTGCAACAGCGGCGCGAGCATCCTTTATCCGGAGTACGCGCTGGATATGATCCGTCCCGGTATTGCCACTTACGGTATCCCGCCTGCGCCGGAGCTGGCGGGGCGATTGGATCTGCGGCCGGTGATGCAGCTTCGCAGCACGGTCTTTCAGGTTCGCGACTATGATGCCGGGATCGGCGTCAGCTATGGCCGTGCCTATACGACGCCTGCGCCGGAACGCATTGCCGTTGTCGGCATTGGCTATGCCGACGGACTGTACCGAAGACTGTCCGGCGGGGTGGAGTTCCTGCTGCACGGGAAACGGGTTCCGCAGGTTGGCAGAATTTGCATGGATATGTGTATGGTGGATGTCAGTTCCGTGCCGGACACGAAGCCGGGTGACGTTGTGACCGTGTTTGGCGACGACGGCGACGCGCATATCGGCCTTGATGAGCTGACGCAGAAGCTCGATACCATTCCCTATGAGCTTCTGTGCGGTATCAACAAGCGCATCCCGCGCATTTTTCTCGACGGAGAAAATCAGACCGAGGTGCTGCAATATATCGTATGATCCGGCATAGAATGAATCGGAGCTTCCGCTGAATAAATCCGGCCCGCGCGTGGGAGAATAGGACTACCGCCGCTACATAAGCCTTGTGTGGCGCGGAGTCTGACGCACGGAGCGTGAAACCTATGGATACGAGCGTGAAACGAGGCGATATTTTCTATGCAGACCTCAGTCCGGTGGTCGGCAGCGAGCAGGGCGGCACACGCCCGGTGCTTATCGTGCAGAACGATACCGGCAACAAATATTCCCCGACGGTGATTGCCGCGGCGATCACCAGCCAGACCAATAAGGCCAAGCTGCCGACGCATATCGAGCTTTGCGGAAAAGCCGTCGGCCTGACGAAGGACTCCGTTGTCCTGCTTGAGCAGATCCGGACGATCGACAAGCGCCGCCTGCGAGAGCATATGGGAAGACTGGACGAGAGCATGATGAACCGTATCGATACGGCCATCGCCGTCAGCTTCGGTCTGCCGCAGAACTGAAAACTCCGCACGATTTTTCGTGCGGATACATATTTCGTTCCCACGGCGCATAGAGTGTGCGGGAGGGATCGACATGGAATGGAACATTTATGAGCAGGGCGAGACGATCGGCACGCTGACCGCCGAGCAGGACGGACTGTTTTTGCACTTTTTCTGCAGGATCACGCAGCAGCCGGAACGGCTTCGCCGCGTTTTCGCCCTTTCCGGGTGGGAGGCGGAGTACCTGGGTATTCCCGGCCCGGACGGTATTCTGCACGCGCAGATTCCGTCGGCACATCTGCCTGCGGGTGTGAGCGGTGCGGCAGCCTCCGTGCAGCCCCGAGGACAGTGGGTGCCGTGGTGCGGAGCGCTTGACGGCGTGATGCTCACGGACGCAATGCTGCTGCACACGGCAGAGGGCATGACGCTTGCGCTGCCGCCGGAGACGATGCTGTCTTTCCCGGCATGGGCGGGGCAGGCAGAGCCTCTGCACCTGTGCGGCCGTGATATGGCGGCGCTGCCGCTGAGTACAAACGGAGATGTTCTCCTGAGAGATACAGACGGAGGAAACGAAAATGAAACGGATGCTGTGCCTGATTTTGGCACTGGGCTGCCTGATGACCCTGCTGCCGGCGACGGCTTCGGCAGCACAGACGAAAAAACTGATTGCTCTGACCTTTGACGATGGGCCGGGCGGCCCGACACCGCGACTGCTTGACGGTCTGGCGGAACGTGGGGTGCGCGTAACATTTTTTATGCTCGGCCAGTGCGCTGCCAATGCGCCGAAAACGGTGCGCCGCGCCTTTGAAGAGGGGCATGAGATTGCTTCGCATACTTATAAGCACTATCAGCTCACCGCAAAGGATGATGCGGTGGTCCGTGAGGAGGTTGAGCGCACGGACGCTACGCTTGATGAGATTCTTGGTATGGATCTGGACTACCTGATCCGCCCGCCCTATGGAGCGACGAACGAGCGGGTGCTCGGACTGCTGGGTGCGCCGGCAATTATCTGGTCGGTCGATACGCTTGACTGGAAATACCGCGATGCGACGCATGTCTGCAACGAGATCGTCAGGGGGGCCTACAACGGGGCAATCGTTCTGTGTCACGATATTCATTCGACGACCGTGGACGGTGCGCTGGCAGCCGTTGACATCCTGCTTGCACGAGGCTATGAGTTTGTTACCGTCAGCGAGCTGTACCGCCGCCGCGGTGTGACGATGGAAAACGGCGTTCGCTACAATTCCTGCAAGCTTGACGAGAGCGACCTCGGCGGCGTGGAGCCGCCCGACGCGTCCGTGGAGCAGGTGCTCGGCGGCTACTGCCTGACGCTTGCTTCCGCGCAGGGGGCAAGGCTGTATTATCGGCTTGACGAGGACGAGACATTTTATGAGTACATGGAACCGGTGATACTGGAGGGCGGGCATACGGTCACTGCCTACGCCGCCTTCCGCCTGAACGGCGGGCGCAGCGAGGCAACGCGTGTTTCCACGGGCGAGGCCGTAACCGCGCCGAAACCCGTCGTGCGTGTTTCGGAGGGATGTATCGTGCTCTCTTTCCGGGAGGGCGCGGGTGCGTTCTATACGACCGACGGTTCGTCGCCGACCGCGGCCTCCGCGCTGTACTCGCAGCCCATCGCGGCCTTTGACGGTACGCTGCGTATTTTGCCTGCCTGTCCGGGCGGCAGCGGCACGCCATACGCCTATACGGTTTGCAGGGAAGGGTGGCTGCTCGGTGACGTTCTGGCGGAACGAAAGATTGAACGGACTGCCGGTTGTGCCATCTTCCTGGGGGTTTACAGTACGCTGGATACGGTTTCCGGAAAATGAATACGGAGAAAGCAGCGGGGCTGCGCCGATTGGCGCAGCCCCGTGTATTTCGTTTTCCTTACCTGTGGTATAGCTTCTTGGTCTGATAGACCGGTTCCGCCGTGAGGTTCATGCCGAGCTTGTTGAGAACATTTTCGTCCACCTGCGAGAGAATGACGGAGGAGTGAATCTGACAGCCCTTGAGTTCGCTGAGCTTGTTCAGTGCCAGCGCCGCCGTGGGATTTGTTACCGCGCTGATAGCGAGGGCAATCAGCACCTCGTCGGTGTGCAGGCGTGGATTGTGGTTGCCCAGATGTCCCGTCTTGAGCGCCTGGATCGGCTCGAGCACGGCGGGAGAAATGAGTTGGATGGAGTCGTCAATGTGTGCCAGACGCTTCAGAGCATTGATCAGCGCCGCAGAGGAAGCGCCGAGCAGAGAAGAGGTCTTTCCGGTGACGATCGAACCGTCGGCAAGCTCGATTGCCGTAGCGGGCGCACCCGTTTTTTCGGCGAGCGCGACGGCCGGTGCGACACAGGCGCGAATCGATGGCTCCAGCCCGCAGGAGTTCATCAGCATTTCCAGCTTATGTACCTGTACGCTGTCCGCCGTGCCCTTGCGAACGCCGCAGCGGGCGGCGTAGTAACGCCGAACAATTTCCTGCAGCGAGGCTTCTCGGCAGACTTCGTCATCCGTAATGGCATAAGCGATCATATTTACACCCATATCCGTCGGGCTGCGGTAGGGGCTTCTGCCGTAAATACGGCGGAAAATCATGTCCAGTACGGGGAAGATCTCAATATCGCGGTTATAGTTGACGGTTGTTTCGCCGTAGGCCTCCAGGTGGAAGGGGTCGATCATATTGACGTCGGACAGGTCGACTGTCGCCGCTTCGTAGGCCAGATTGATCGGATGCTTGAGCGGCAGATTCCAGACGGGGAAGGTCTCGAATTTGGCATAACCCGCGGCGACGCCGCGGCGGTGTTCATGGTAGAGCTGGCTCAGACAGGTGGCCATCTTGCCGCTGCCGGGACCCGGAGCGGTGACGACAACGAGCTTGCGTGTCGTTTCAATAAAATCGTTTCTGCCGAAGCCGTCGTCCGAGACGATCAGCGGCAGATTGGTCGGGTAGTCGGCAATGGGATAGTGGCGGTAGGTCCGCACGCCGAGATTTTGCAGCTTGTGCTCAAATTGTTCCGCCGTATGCTGTCCCGCAAACTGCGTCAGAACGACGCTGCCGACATACAGCCCGTAACCGCGGAAAGCGTCGATCAGGCGCATGACGTCAAGATCGTAGGTGATGCCGAGATCTCCGCGTACCTTGCTTTTTTCAATATCGTTGGCATTGATGGCAATAATGATCTCCGCGTCGTCCTTCATTTTCAGCAGCATCTGCATTTTGCTGTCCGGCTGGAAGCCGGGAAGTACGCGTGAGGCATGGAAATCGTCGAACAGCTTACCGCCGAATTCCAGATAGAGCTTGCCGCCGAAGGACTCGACGCGCTCGAGAATACGCTGCGTTTGCAGCGAGAAATACTTTTCATTGTCAAAACCGATCTTCATGTATCTGACCTCCTCAATTCCACATGATATTGTACCATGCCGCCCGGTGGAACACAAGATATTTTTTCCGTAAACGTCGAAAAGAAAAATAAAAAAGGACTTGATTTTTACGTTGCGTTCTGCTAGAATACTTAGGCAATCTAACTAATTTTGAACTTTTCAGGAATGAGGTGGTCCGGTGCTTTTCGGTAAGCATATCAATCGCTACTATTTCAGGTACCTGCCTGCGCTGCTGCTCGGCCTTGCGTCGCTGATTCTGGTGGATTACGTTCAGCTTGTGATCCCGGAGCTGTACCGCATGGTCGTCAACGGCATCAACGACGGCTCCGTGCTGGTGGATGGCGTCCGTGTCCCGTTCGATATGGACTTTCTGCTCGAACAGATCTGCCGCCCGATGCTCGTCGTTATCCTTCTTTTGATTCTCGGGCGCTTTTTGTGGCGTATCTGTTTTTTCGGCAGCGCCATCAAGGTGGAGACGGATCTGCGCAGTCGGATGTTTGCCCGCTGCGAGTCGCTGTCGCAGCAGTATTATCAGGTCAACAAGATCGGCAATCTCATGTCCTTTTTTACCAACGACCTGGATACCGTGCAGGAGTGTTTCGGCTCCGGACTGATGATGTTCTGCGACGCGCTGTTTTTGCTGATCCTTGCGGTATCGAAAATGCTGCGCATGAACATTCTGCTGTCGCTTTTGTGCCTGATCCCGATGGCGCTCCTGCTGGCGGTGAGCACGATCGTCGGCAAATACCTTCAGGACAAGTGGCGCATCCGTCAGGAACGCTATTCCGAGCTTTCCGACTTCTCTCAGGAGAACATCTCGGGCATTTCCGTAATCAAGGCTTTCGTCAAGGAGACGAAGGAACTGATGTTTTTCCGCAAGCTTAATGTGGAGAACGAGGAGGCAAACGTCCGCTACACAAAGGCATCCATGATGCTGAATATTCTGGTGCAGCTCTTTGTGGAATCCGTGATCTGTGTGATTCTGGGCTACGGCGGTTATCTTGTCTGGAAGGGCACGTTTGATGCCGGCCAGCTTGTGGAGTTTATCGGCTATTTCACCGCGACGGTCTGGCCGGTCATGGCCGTGTCGGAGCTGATCGAAATGCGCTCACGCGGTAAGGCCTCCCTGCAGCGAATCGGCGAGCTGCTCGACGCGCAGCCGGATGTGTGCGACCGGGAAAATATAGAGCCGGTCGAGCGGATCAACGGCGATATTGAATTCCGTAACCTGACCTTCCGCTATCCCGGCGGCGAGTTTGACGTTCTGCAAAACGTCTCCTTCCACATTGCCGCGGGGGAGAGCGTGGGGCTCATCGGCAAGACCGGCTCCGGCAAGACGACGCTGGTCGACCTGATCCTGCGCACCTATAATGTACCGGACGGCACGCTCTATCTCGACGGGAGGGACATCAACACCATTCCCATCCATACCGTGCGGCAGTACGCCGCCTATGTGCCGCAGGACAACTTCCTGTTCAGCGATACCATCGCAAACAACATCGCCTTTGCGTCGGATTCCGGCGACTCCGACGCCGTGCAGGGCGCGGCAAAGATGGCGGACGTCCACGACAATATCACGGGCTTTGCGCTTGCCTACGACACCGTCCTCGGCGAACGCGGCGTAACCGTTTCCGGCGGACAGAAGCAGCGTATCTCCATTGCCCGTGCGCTGATGAAGAACGCGCCCATCCTGATCCTGGACGATTCCGTTTCCGCGGTGGATGTGGATACCGAGCGCGTGATTCTGAATAATCTGCGTGAGCAGCGCAGGGGAAAAACCACGATCCTCATTGCGCACCGTATTTCCACCGTCGAGCAGATGAGCAAGATCGTTTTCCTCGACGACGGACGGTTGGTCGCCGTCGGCACACATGAGGAACTGTACCGCACCTGCCCGGAATACCACGAAATGGTCGAGCTGCAAAAGCTCGACGAGGAGAAAAAAGCTGCGGAGGTGAACGACCGTGCGTGAGTATTTGCCGCTTTTGATCGTCGGCGCCGTAATCGGCGTGATATCGATCATCTGCATCATTGCCTATTCTACCATCAGGGACGATAAAAAGGCCATCGGCTTTGAGCGCAATATGAAGGACTCCGAGCTGCTGCGCCGTCTGCTGCCCTATGCAAAGCGATACTGGAAGCGCTTCCTTGTCGTGCTGATTCTGATGCTTTTCTCCATCTCCTACAGCATTGCTTCGCCGCTGCTGATCGGTGGTATCGAGGAGATGATTAAGGACAGATTTGAACTGTCGCAGCTCTGGCGCGGTGTGGCCGTTTATGCGGGCTTTTTGATCGTTTCTCTGATCTGCGGCTATTTCCAGGCCATCCTGCTGCAAAAGACCGGTCAGCGAATTATTTCCGAGCTGCGCGAGGATCTGTTTATCCATATAGAGAGCCTTTCCCATGCGCAGATTCACAGTATGCCGGTCGGCAAGCTCGTTACACGCCTGACAAATGACACGAATGCCATCTCGCTGCTGTTTACAAACATCATTGTTACGCTTGTGCAGAACACCTTTGTGCTGCTGGGCGTAACGGTTGCAATGCTCATTAGGAATTATGCGCTTGCGTTGATGGTACTGTGCTTTGCACCGTTTATCCTGCTGTTTACCGTGATTTTCCGCAAGTTTTCCCGAAAGGCACACCGTAGGGTCAAGGACGGAACAACGGATATCAACACCTTTCTGTCGGAAAACCTCTCCGGTATGAAGGTCATCCAGATTTTTAACCGTGAGGAGCGCAAGCTCGCAGAGTTTAACGGTAAAAATGCCAGACTCGGACGTGCCAAGCGCGATCAGATCTTTGTGTTCGGCATCTTCCGCCCGCTGGTGTATATGCTTTATGCCAGCTCCGTGCTCTGCCTGCTTTATCTCGGCGGCCGCGGCTATATTCGCAACACGACCTTTATGGGACAAATTATCACCGGCGGCACGGTCGTCACATTCTATATGTTCCTGTCGAAGTTCTTTAACCCGCTGCAAAACCTTGCCGAGCAGTTCAACCGCCTGCAATCCGCTATGGCCTCGGCAGAGAAGATTTTCTCCATTCTTGATATTCGGCCCGATCTGGTGGACGCTCCCGATGCCGTCGACATCGACCATATCGAGGGCAACATCGAGTTCCGTAACGTCTGGTTTGCTTATGTTCCCGGTGAGTGGGTGCTGAAGGATGTGTCGTTTACCGTCAAGGCCGGGCAGACCGTCGCCTTCGTCGGCGCGACCGGTTCCGGCAAGACCACAATTCTCTCACTTATCTGCCGCAATTACGACATTCAGCAGGGACAGATTCTGATCGACGGTATCGATATTCGCCGCATCAGGATCGCCTCACTGCGCCGTCGTTTCGGCCAGATGCTTCAGGATGTGTTCCTGTTTTCGGGTACCATTCGCAGCAACATCGTCCTGCGCGAGGAGAATGTCAGCGACGAGGAAGTTATGGCTGCCTGCCGCTATGTCAATGCTGACCACTTCATCAACAAGCTCCACAACGGGCTCGATGAGGAGGTGCGGGAGCGCGGCAACAACTTCTCTGCCGGCCAACGCCAGCTCCTGTCGTTTGCCCGCACCATTCTGCACAAGCCGGATGTCATGATCCTCGACGAGGCTACGGCAAATATCGACACGGAGACGGAGCTGCTGATCCAGGACTCGCTCAACCGTATGATGAACATCGGTACGATGCTGATTGTTGCACACCGCCTGTCTACGATCCAGCACGCGGACAATATCATCGTCCTGTCGCACGGCAAGATTGTCGAACAGGGGACTCATTTCGAGCTCCTGGCGCGGAAGGGTCGTTATTATCGGCTTTATCAGCTCCAGTTCGAGGATAAGCCGGCACTGCCGGTTTGATCGTATTTCAAAGCCGCGCCCCGTAGCCCGGAGCGCGGCTTTTTAACATCCTGCGTGCCTTTGACGCGGGGAAACAAATGATTCAATCACCCCTTGAGCTGCTTTTTCGACGGTTCAAGCATTGCTTGCTGGCGAATTTGTGCAGTTTACGGTACGATCGATGCGCCGCCGTGGAAAACCGGCACGGCAGAAAGGAATAAAAACCAATGTTTGATATGGTACGGATCGGGAAACGGATCGCGGAGCTTCGCAAGCAGAAGAATATGACGCAGCTGGCGCTGGCAGATGCGATGGGCATCAGCTTTCAGGCGGTCTCCAACTGGGAACGCGGCAATTCCATGCCGGATATTTCCAGGCTGCCGGAGCTTGCCGAGCTGCTCGGCACGACCGTCGATGCACTGATCGGTCAGGGCAATCCGCTTATACTGCGCGCTGCAGCGGGTGAATGGTTCGATCTTCGCGGCGCGGACGGCGAACAGCTTGCGGAGCTGGCGCTCCTCTCCCGGCCGCATGAGGTCGAGACCTATGCGCAGGAGGTTGCCCCGAATGCGCTTGCGGGTATTCTGCCCTATTTAAGTGCGGGAGCCGTCGGGAAACTTGCGGAGCAATATGCCGCGTCGGTCGGGCCGGAAATATTCCTGCCCTATCTTGAGACGGAAAAGCTTGATGAACTGATGTTGCGCCGCTATGCCGAGGGAGGCGACGTTTCTGTCTATCTGCCCTATGCTTCACCGCAGGCGATTGCGCGGCTTGCGGAGGAATACGAGAAAAAGGGGGACGGGGTTGGCGAGCTTCTCGCGTTTGCGGCAGCGGACGCGTTGCTTCCGGCCGCTGCGCGGGCGCTGAAGCGAGGCGGCGCCGAGGCGCTGCGCCCATACCTGCCCTATCTCTCCGAGCGGGACATTCACAGGTTGATTCCTGATTCCCCCAAGGAGGAATAAACGAAGCGCAAACAAAATGCGGACGCAGAGTTCTCTGCGCCCGCATTTTGCTATGTCTCGCCTATGTTGCGAAATAACTGAAGTGCATATAGTCCTTGTAACCGCTGCGCCAGTAAATTCCCTGCGTGTAACCGTATTTTCGGAAAGCGCGTACGACGTCGCCGTCCGGCGGGATGGAATACGGATCCTCCCCCGGTTTCCAGTAGCTGCCGACAATGGCATTTCCATCCGGGTCACAGTAGTAGTTCTCGTTGGGATTAATGTCGATTGCCGTACCGATGGTGTGCTCCGAGCGGCCGCCGCGGCTGAAACCGCCGAGGTAATGAATCGGGAATTTTTCCGCACCGTGATAAATCTCGTCGAAGATTGCCGCGACGGTTTCGGCCATGTTTTTGTGGACATAAACATTCCACGTCTTGGTGATCTTGCTACCGTTCGAGCCGAAATCCCACGCTAAAACCGTCACGCGCACCATATCCTGCAAGGCGGCGTTATAGTCGTGAGCGCCGTTACGGTAGTAGTACATTCTCGGATCGTCTACGACCTCACCGAAAACGCGCATACACTTTTCACTGTAGCTCTCGTTCTCGTTTGCCAGATCGCCTGCGGTTACGCGGAATTCACAAACGGCCGTAATACCATTTTCGGCATAGGCAACAACAGAGGCATTGCCTTTTCCGTGAGCCGTTACAATGCCGCGCTGATTGACGGTAACGACGGCTTTGTCGGTGGAGTACCAGTAGACGGAGGTAGCAATGAGCGCTTCGACCGGCGAGATATCGTAGCCGAGCGTATAGACGTCGCCTGCGCGAAGCTGCACCGAAGCGGCAGAGAGTGTGAGGGAAGCCGGAAGGATCAGATCGCTATCGATGTGGAGACTATGGTAGATGCGGCTGATGAGTGCCGCCGCCTCTGCGCGTGTCACCGTTTGTGCGGGACGGAAAACGGAGACATCCGCCTCACTGTCCGCACCGAAGAAAAGTCCGAGCCTGCTGAAAATTTCTATGTATTCAATATATTCTTCGTCGGCGGAGTTGAGATCCGTGAAAGCCGAGGGTGTATCCCGAACGCCGTCGTCAGGACGATACTCATAGCCGTGAAGCGTTCCGAGGCGGACGACGATACGGGCCGCTTCCTGACGTGTGATCGGAGCGTCGGGGCGGAAGCTCGAGCCGCGCACAAGGCGCGTTCCGCCGGCCCAGACGGCATAAGGCGTATAGAATTGCCCTCCGCCGACATCGGAAAACAGGTCGGAAGCCGCAGCGTCCGTCCAGAGGACCGTATCGATACCGGCAAGACGTCCAAGTGCAGTGATAAACATGGCTCGTGTCATGGGGACCTCAGGGGAGAACGTTGTCTCAGAAGTACCGTTAAAAAAGCCGAGACGCGTTACCTCTTCAATATAGGCGGCGGCCCAATGGCCGTCAATATCGCGAAATCGCGCAGCGCCGACCGTGGGAACGGCTGCAAGGAGCATTGCAAATACCAGAAACAGGGAGAGATGGCGCTTTTTCAATGGTAACAGCCTCACTTTCCGTCAGAGATTCAGCTTGAATTCCTTTGAGTCCATGATACCCGCTTTCGACAAAAAATGCAAGCTTTTTCCGCTGGAAATTCACGGGAGAAGGCTCCGCGGGAGGTAATCTCCCAAAAAGCGAAAAAAAAGTAAAAAAGGGGGTTGACAAAGGGAGAGGGGTGTGGTATTATGTGCAAGCTGTCGCGA